>NZ_JAMZNK010000100.1 GCF_027980145.1 Flavobacterium azizsancarii
TTTTTTTTGTTTTACACATTGATTTTTCTTATATTTAAGTACTAAAATCAATGATTATGCAGCCAGTTTTTAAGCCTCATTCGGTTCACCAGCAAGATCTTTTTCCATTGAATTTAAATGATCTGATCCCAGAGAATCATTCTGCCCGATTAATAGACAGTGTTGTTGAACAGTTGGAAATTTCCGAGATTATATCACAGTTTAAAGGCGGTGGAAGATCCAGCTACCATCCTAAGATGTTATTGAAAATATTGTTTTACGGATATCTCAATAATACCTATTCCAGCCGAAAGCTGGCTAGAGCCGTGAAGGAGAATATATATTTTATGTGGCTCTCGGGAGGACTTCAGCCGGATTTTAGAACTATCAATGACTTTAGAGGAAAAAAATTAAAAGGGAATATCGAAAAACTTTTCAGCCAGGTCGTTCTGATGATGGTAGATTTAGAGCTCATTAGCCTGGAGAGACAATTTATTGATGGTACTAAAATAGAAGCCAACGCACATAAATACAGCTTTGTGTGGAAGAAAGCAGTTGAAAAACATAAAGACAGGCTTCAGGGAAAAATCGATGCTGTTCTGGCAGATATTGGTCAGGCTATCGAGTCAGACATTATGCATACTGATAACCAAACTGATACCAAGGTAGACAGTAAGAAATTAGAAGAAAAAATACACGAGATCAACCAAAGTGAAAAAAAGCAGAAGCTGAGTAAACAGCAGAACAAATCACTTCAAAAACTCGAGAAAGAACAGCTTGTAAAACTTAAAGAATATGAGAAACATCTCGAAATTCTGGGGGATAGAAACAGTTATTCGAAAACCGATACCGATGCTACTTTTATGCGCATGAAAGAAGATCATATGGGCAACGGACAATTAAAAGCGGGTTATAATATTCAGATTTCTACAGAAAATCAAATTATTACACATTACTCCACCCACCAGACTTCTACTGATTTTACCACATTAAAGACTCACTTAGAAGGATTCAAAAGCAACTACGGCAAACAATCTGCAAAAGTTATAGCCGATGCGGGCTATGGAAGTGAGGAAAATTATCAACTCCTTGAAGACAAAGAAATTGATTTTTTTGTTCCCTACAACATGTACCGTATCGAAGAGACCCGTAAGCATAAAAACAATTTATTCCACGCACAAAACCTGTTTCATAATAATGAGCAAGACTTTTTGGTTTGTCCAATGGGGCAGCAAATGCCTCGTATCTTTACTAAGAAATCAAAAACTACAACTGGTTTTGAACAGTATCATTCGGTATATGAGGCTTTAAATTGCGCAGGATGTCCTCTGCGGGGGCAATGCTTTAAAGCTAAGGGGAACAGACGGATAGAAATTAATCACAATCTTCAAAGACTGAAATTCAAGGCAAGAGAGAATTTAGAAAGTGAATTGGGCAGGGAAATTTATAGTAAAAGATGTATTGAACCAGAGCCGGTTTTTGGTAACATCAAGCAAAACAAAGGATTTAAAAGATTTACACTTACCAAAACAGCCAAAGTAAATACTGAATTTGGCCTGATTGCTATTGCTCACAACTTTTCTAAATGGATCGCTAAAATCCGTTTGGGCAATTTTAACCTCATTTTTGATCTCGTAGAAGCTTTAGAAAAGTTTATAGAAGACC
>NZ_JAMZNK010000101.1 GCF_027980145.1 Flavobacterium azizsancarii
AATTTTGTAAATTTAATCAGTGTTAAGTAACTGATTATATATGAGATTCAAACATTATAACCAACAACAAACGGTACTTTTGCCTTATTCGTTTGATGATTTAATTCCACAGGGACATCCGGTTCGAGTAGTTGATCAGATTGTCGAGTCAATAAATATCCAGCCTCTTTTACAAGCCTACAGTAAAGAGGGCAATCCTGGTTATCATCCAAAGATGTTACTCAAAGTGATGTTGTATGCTTATATGACTAATATTTACTCTTCGCGAAAGATAGAACTTGCACTTCGCGAGAATATTAATTTTATGTGGCTTACTTCTATGACTATTGTTGATCACAATACAATTAATAGATTTAGAAGTGACAAACTCAAAGAGAGTTTTAAAGAAATCTTCAAGCAGGTAGTTTTAATGCTTGCATCAGAAGGGCTGGTAAACCTAAAACAAATTTATACAGATGGCACAAAAATAGAAGCTCAGGCTGGTAGGTACACTTTTGTGTGGGGCAACAGCATTAAAACCAACAAAGCTAAAATGCTGACTCAGTTGGAAGAATTATGGAAATATGCCCAAAGCATCAATAATGAAGAGGATCCAAACCCGGAACCAACAGAATTCAAAGAAATCAGTAAAGAGATAATTCAGAAAACTGTAGCTAAAATAGATGCAAAACTCTCCGGTAATGAAAAGGCAAGTTCTAAAGCAAAAGCAAAATTACGCTATATAAAAAATAATTTTACTGCTAATCTTGAAAAGTATGAAAAGCAAGAAGCTATTCTAGGGGAAAGAAACAGTTACAGCAAAACCGACACCCAGGCTACTTTTATGCGCATGAAAGAAGATCATATGCTAAACGGGCAGCTCAAGCCAGCTTATAATACCCAGATATCTACACAAAATCAGATCATCGTTCATTATACCATCCACCAAAATCCGACCGATACCAAAACCCTCAAACCTCATTTAGAAAATTTGGAACAAACCTTCGGCAAGAAAATATTTAAAAAGATAAAAGAGATAACTACTGACGCAGGTTATGGAAGTGAAGAAAACTATGATTATCTGGAGCAAAAGAAGCTCAAAGCTTTTGTGAAATATAATACTTTTGAAAAAGAACAAGATCAAAACTACCAAAAGAAACACAAGGCTTTTAGCAAAGAAAATCTCCATTACAACGAGCAAGAAGATTATTATGTATGCCCAATGGGACAAAAAATGCATAAAACACATCAAAACCAGAAAACAACAGCTGCAGGATACACCCAAACCTTATCTCATTATCAGGCCAAAAACTGTGAAGGCTGTTCACTTCGAGGTCAATGTTTTAAAGCTCAGGGAAACAGAAGTATAGAGCGAAACCATAACCTTGAAAGGCACAAACAAAGGACAAGGGAATTACTGCTAAGTGAAATAGGAATACAAAGAAGAAAGCAACGCTCTGCCGATGTAGAGCCTGTGTTTGCCCAACTCAAGCATAATAACGGATTTAGACGATTTTCTTTAAAAGGA
>NZ_JAMZNK010000102.1 GCF_027980145.1 Flavobacterium azizsancarii
TTTTCGAAAGAAGTGAAGTAAAGTTAAAATTCCTCAGGAGGGCAGGAATAAAAAAGGCCCCCCAACAATAATACTTCCTACGGTAATTATTTATGCGACAAAGCCACAGCGTTGAGGGACCCGATAAGGTCTTTCTTGCTGTGGCTTTTTTCGTCATGTTTAATTATCGTAGGAACCGCAAATATAATCAATCATCAATCAAAAATCGAATGGAAAAAAAGAAAATTTTCAAATCAGCACCTTTGCCATTTATGGGGCAAAAACGCAAATTTTTAAAGCAATTTGAACCTGCTTTACAAAAATACTCACCAACAGCAACTTATGTAGATTTGTTTGGAGGAAGTGGGTTATTAAGTCATACCGTAAAAGCACTTTATCCGGATGCAACAGTAATTTATAATGATTTTGACAATTACCGCTTAAGATTGGATAATGTCGACAGAACAAATAAATTGCTTAGCGATTTAAGGGCTGTTTTAGCTAATTACCCGAAAGATAAACGTGTCATTGGAGAAATACGTGACAATATAATAGATCGTTTACAGAAAGAAGAAGAAAGCGGTTATTTGGATTATATCACAATTTCAAGTTCATTGCTTTTTAGTATGAAGTATGCCTTCAGCATGGAACAGTTCAGAAAAGAAACTCTATATAATTGTGTACGACAATCAAATTATGATGCAAAAGGATATTTAGAGGGTATTGAAGTAGTTAGTAAATGCTATAAAGAACTGTTTTTAAAGTATAAAGATTTGGATAAGGTGGTTTTCCTCGTTGATCCGCCTTACTTGTCAACAGAAACCAATTCTTATAAGGGTTATTGGAAACTCAAAGATTATTTAGATGTTTTACAGGTTTTGGATAAAACAAAGTATTTTTATTTCACATCAAATAAATCGTCAATAATTGAACTATGTGAATGGATTGAAACAAAAACGCCAATGAGCAATCCTTTTAATGGTGCCTATACTGAAACAATGACCGCTACTGTTAATTATAATTCAAGTTATACTGATATTATGATTTATAAGATATAATAGATGTCAGTATTATTTTGATACAATTTGAGACAATCAATTTGCGTAATATGCGATGATTAGGTTTTAATTTTGTACGCATAAATA
The DNA here is from genome assembly GCF_027980145.1 of Flavobacterium azizsancarii. Taxonomy (GTDB): domain Bacteria; phylum Bacteroidota; class Bacteroidia; order Flavobacteriales; family Flavobacteriaceae; genus Flavobacterium; species Flavobacterium azizsancarii. The sequence goes on from NZ_JAMZNK010000102.1 coordinate 1,125, forward strand.
TTTTAATTATGACAGCATCCCAACAATTAGAAGTCGATGCTTATGTATTATCAGCATCAAATTTAAGTACCACATCACGAGGTTATAAGGCGTTGAGAATTTTACTAGAACAGGGAAATATACTTTTTTGGTGTTTGGGCAAGGAAGATACTTTCCAGCTCGCAAAGGTTCTGGTACATTTGCGGTTCAAGTACGAACATGTAAAAGGCGGTTTATCGGTATGTGCCGATAGTAAAATGAATTATTACTATAAGATAATGCACCGAAAAATACCTGCTAAAAGCTTATATCAGGAAAATGTAATTAATTCCATCTTTGAAAAATCAAAGGGTTCCAATTATAATTGGGCTGAAAGACAATTGGC
>NZ_JAMZNK010000103.1 GCF_027980145.1 Flavobacterium azizsancarii
AACGAACCGGGATCACACGTCAATTCAGGAACCAGGATTATTACACTGGATCATATTACAAGAGTAGACGCTTCATCAGATTTTAATGGTATCGACAACGTTCCTAAAAGAGCGATTACCATGGGAGTTTCAACCATCATGAGATCTAAAAGAATCGTATTAATGGCCTGGGGACAAAACAAAGCCGATATCATCAAGAGAACTATTCAAGGTGATATATCTTCAGAAGTTCCTGCTACATTTTTACAAAACCATCCTAATGCAACATTTGTATTAGACCAGTCTGCAGCCTCAGAATTAACGCGTTTCAAAACGCCATGGCTAGTGGGAGAATGCATCTGGAATCAGGAATTAAAAAGCAAAGCGATTGTTTGGTTGTGCCAAAAAACAAAACAATCAATATTAAAATTAACAGACAGAGATTACAACAATAACGGAATGTCTGATCTTTTGGCGCAGGAAGGTTCTGCTTATGATCTTAATATCAATATGTTCAACGTATTGCAGCATACCATCACAGGATGGCCGGGTGGAAAACCCAATACCGACGATTCGCATCGTCCGGAAAGAGCCAATCCAGCAAAAAAACGAGTGATACTTTTTAGTCCACATCCGGATGATGATGTGATTTCTATGGGAGGAACTTTTTCAAAATTGATAAAACAAGGTCACGATGTACATGTCGTATATCAAACCTCCGGAAATATAGCTGTTACAGACGATGAAGCATTAAAGTTTGCTGAGGTTGCCAAGGATTTTATTGGCGAAGCCGGCAGCGGAATCAACTTCAAATCGGTAATTGAGTTTTTAAGCAGTAAATCAGAAAACCAAATTGATTCTCTTGAAGTTCGCAAATTAAAAGGACTTATTCGTAGAAGAGAATCGTATGCAGCTACAAGATACATTGGTTTAAAAGATGCCAATACACACTTTCTAGATCTTCCGTTTTACGAAACAGGACAGGTAAAGAAAAACCCGTTAGGAGTTGAAGATATAGCCATTGTAAAAGACATTATTGCAAAAATAAAACCACATCAGGTTTTTGCAGCAGGAGATCTTGCAGATCCGCACGGAACACATGAAGTTTGTCTGAACGCGATTTTTGCAGCAATGAAAGAATTGAAACCGGAGAAATATATGGATGATTGCTGGCTTTGGTTGTACAGAGGTGCGTGGCACGAATGGGACATTCACGAAATTGATATGGCCGTTCCGCTTTCTCCGTCAGAAGTATTAATGAAGCGTCATGCGATTTTGTACCATCAGTCTCAAAAAGACAGGGTAATGTTTCAAGGAAATGACTCCAGAGAATTCTGGGTGAGAGCCGAAGACCGTAACAAAAACACAGCAATTCTATACGATGATTTAGGATTGGCAGAATACGAAGCAATCGAAGC
>NZ_JAMZNK010000104.1 GCF_027980145.1 Flavobacterium azizsancarii
GACACTGTCCCAAAAAGTGTGTAAGTTGAAAAGTTAAGGCTCGATTTTATAATCTGAGCCTTTTTTCAAATATAAGGGTAAATTGATTTAAAACAATTCCCCAATTTCGAATTGGCATCGTCCATTTTTTGGTCGATTCTCTCAGTGCCAAAAATACTGATTTCAGGACAGCTTCATCAGTTGGGAATGACATTTTATTTTTAGTGTATTTTCGGATCTTACCATTCAGATTCTCAATTAAATTAGTGGTGTAAATGATTTTTCTGATTTCAATTGGGAATTCAAAAAACACGGTCAACTCATCCCAGTTATCTCTCCAGGACTTGATGGCATAAGAGTATTTAGCATCCCATTTATCTGCAAAATCATTTAAAGCGTGCGCTGCAGCTTCTTTGTTTGGAGCATTGTAGATATGTTTCATATCAGCAGTAAACTCCTTACGATCCTTCCAAACCACATATTTACAAGCATTTCTAATTTGATGAACTACACAGATTTGTGTTTGAGATTCAGGAAATACAGTTCTGATTGTTTGGGTAAAACCATTCAAATTATCTGTAGCTGTAATAAGTATATCTTCGACTCCACGAGCCTTTAAATCAGTCAAAACACTCATCCAGAAGCTGCTGCTTTCATTCTTGCCCAGCCACATACCTAAGACTTCTTTTTTACCTTCTCTGTTGAGTCCTATAGCTAAATAGATAGTCTTGTTAATGACTTTTGATCCTTCTCTAACTTTGAAAACAATACCATCCATCCAAACAATTAAGTAAATTTCATCCAGTGGTCTATTTTGCCAACTAATTACTTCACTTGAAACAGCATTGGTTATACGAGATATAGTGGAAGTAGAAATTTCGAAATCGTATACTTCTTTGATTTGCTCTTCAATGTCACTAACACTCATTCCTTTAGCGTAGAGCGATATAATTACATTCTCAATACCTTGAGCTATATTTTCTCTTTTTGGTACAAGCATTGGATTAAACGAAGAATCTCGATCACGAGGAACTTTGATTTCTTGCTCACCAAAAGATGTTTTTATTTTCTTGGTACCATGTCCATTACGATAATTTCCGCTAGAGGTTTTATCGTGTTTTTCATTGTCTAAATGTGCATCAAGTTCAGCATCAAGCATGTGTTCTATTGCTTGTTTGTGCATCGTTTTGAAGAATGAAGTTAAATCATCTGCATTCTTGAAGGATTTGTAGAATTCCTTGTTGTTTAATAATTCGTCTTTGTCAATCATAATCATAACTGTGGGTTTAAAAATAGAAAAAAAGTTATTTCCGAAAAACATTTTGAGCTTTTAAATTTGCTCAAATATTTTTCAGAATAACTTTTCAACTTACACAGTTAGTGAGACACTACC
>NZ_JAMZNK010000105.1 GCF_027980145.1 Flavobacterium azizsancarii
AACCAAGAGTGTAAGGAACTTTTGTAAAAAACTATTATTTTTATTTTCTGTATTTATAAATCTATCAGAAAATGCAAATCAGAACAGAAGTAAAAGAAATATTAAATTATATTTCAGAAGATCAACTTGATTTTTTTGCTCAGCAAACTATGGTTGACTGGAATGCTAAAAAACTAAAAGGCAAGGAATTATTTAAACTTTGTGTTTTTGGAGTCTTAAATGAAAATAGAGCCAGCTCTAGAGTATTTGAGAATTTTTATGAGAATCATTTTTTTTGTAAATATGCTCAAATTCCCAAAGATAAAAGTGTAAGTCACAGCAGTATTGCAGAGAGAATAGGAAAAATAAACGTTGAGTATTTCGAAAAACTTTATCAGCACACCGTTACTGTTTTTCAGGATAAACTCAATGATAAAGATAAGATCAAATTAAGTTTGTATGATTCCACAATTACAAGCTTATCTGCTTCTTTGTTAAGTTTCGGGATGCGAAATGGGCAGAAAAACAAAAAAGGAGAACAGGGCAAAAATAGTATAAAATTTACAATTGGTTTTAATGAATTGCCCTTTAATGTAAAGTTTCACAAGGATCAAAAAATGATTAGTGAAGATTTGGCTTTGGGCAATATTCTAGAAGAGCACATAGCCAACAAAAAAGATATTGCCGTTTTTGATCGTGGAATGAAGAATAGAAAAACAATGGTTGATCTCTCTACTGATGATAAATATTTTGTAACCCGAATTTATAAATCATCTAAATATGAAGTAGAGAAAGGCAGTAAGGTCACTCCATTGGATTTTGAAAATGATATTCTTAAATTAACAAAACATAGCAGGGTTTATCTTTACTCGAATCAAAAAAAGACTAAAATAGTTTTTAGATTAGTGGAAGGGATATTAAAATCTGATGGAGAGAAGATCTTGTTTTTAAGCAATTTGCCAGAAGAAGAATTTACGGCAGATCAAATAGCAGAAATTTATAAAAAGCGTTGGGACATTGAGCGTTTCTTTAGATTTATAAAGCAAGAAATGAATTTTAAGCACTATTTTTCAAGACAGTGGAATGGAATTCAGGTAATGATATATATTATTTTAATTGCATCAATCTTGCTCTTGAGTTATATAAAACTAAATGAATTAAAAGGATATAAGATCCCCAAAATTTCATTTTGTAATCAATTACAAAATGAAATCATTCAACAAATAGTAATACATTGTGGTGGGGATCCTGCTAAAATAGAGACATTCAAT
>NZ_JAMZNK010000106.1 GCF_027980145.1 Flavobacterium azizsancarii
CCTCTTTTCCCAACATTATCAGTGTTAGAAAAACCATATTGGTTCATATAAGCTATACTATTAGAATCAGATGCACTAAAAAATATCCTTTTATCTATAGCAGTCTCACCTGTAGCTAATACTTGATCTAATGTCTGTGATCCTCCACCTCCTATAGTGATATCACCTGAACCTATAATAGATTCTCCATTAATGGTTTTGAAACTATCTTCTGTAGTAAGTGTCTGTTGACTACCGCTTCCTTTATTTGGTAGGTTAAAATTAGCTCCACCACCATTAAATCCACTAAAGGAAGTAGTAAATCTAGAAGTTGGGTTATACCATTCAATACGTGTGGGTTTAAATAAAGAAACATTATTACCATCTTTAACTTCGAACTGCCCCGCATAAAAACTAGAAAAAAAGTTTTCCCAAGTACTAGTAATATATCTACCGCCTGTTAAAGCTCTTCCTCCATTATCAACAATATCGTTAAGTGTTGGTACAGGTATTGGAATATTACCAACTCCTATAATAGATTGTCCATTGATAGTTTTGAAATCATCTGTAGTAGCTAAGGTTTTATCAGTACCGTCAGTAAAAGGTAGATAAAGATTAGTATCATTAGTATAATTAACATTAGGAAGAATACTAATACTTTTTGAGTTATTATTATTCCATTTAAGGGCTCCATAAACATAAGGATCAGTTTCACTTATATTAGCTATCGTATTAAATTCTATACCAGCAGTAACTGTAGGCATTCTTCCTCGCAGAGCCACCGTATAAGGTGTCACCTCTACTACACCTTGAAAAAAAGTTTCTTGTCCTCCCTTAATAGTTGTATATTCGTTATTGGTATTAAACATACTTTGAAAACTGGTGTTATTCCCACTTGGAATATCATCTAATGTGGCAATTGTATAATCACCCGCTGCTTTATTAGGATCAAGGTTGTAATTTATATCTCCCTGAGTTGTTCTGTCTACATTTAATGATACATTGCCATACATTCCAGAAGTTTTACTTAATCCTTTACCATCAACTTTAAAATTAGCAAGTGTGTTATTGTCCACAAAAGAGACATCATCACCACTTACGTAAGTGAACCCATTAAAATTTTGACTATA
>NZ_JAMZNK010000107.1 GCF_027980145.1 Flavobacterium azizsancarii
AGGTGAGACTGCTATAGATAAAAGGATATTTTTTAGTGCATCTGATTCTAATAGTATAGCTTATATGAACCAATATGGTTTTTCTAACACTGATAATGTTGGGAAAAGAGGGAGTATTAATTATCTACAGATGCAAATTGAAGATAATGATAATTACACCTCCACTAGTATAATACCTGAAGGGATTAACATAGCAAGGAGATATGGGAATATAACAGTATCATCTTTAGAAGATATTACAGGTACTTTTACTCAAACTTTACAATCAAAATCAGGTATAATAGCTACTACAGATGATATTACTTTACAAAAAGTTTTAGATAACGGCAGACTTTGGGAATCTGAAACAGGAATTGTCAGTTTAGGAAGTTCGTTAGAACCAGCAGGTATTATAATGGTAGTTGGTAGCTTAGATCTTGGATCAAAAATAGATTTAAGGCCGACCGGAATAAATTTAAACACAATAGATACTTCTACTCAAACTTCATTAACATTTAATGCAGAACCTATAGTTGGTAAAGCCCTCATATTTAAGACTCCAACTACTAACTTACCAGACGAGGATCATACATTAGCGATTAGAAGTGATATTAAACTAAAGTCTTATACGGTAAGTACTTTACCAGACGGAACAATCGGAGATCAGGCATATGTAACTGACGCTACAGCTCCTACTTACTTAGGAATTCTAACAGGAGGAGGTTCTGTAGTATGTCCAGTATTCTATAATGGTACTACATGGGTGTCTCATTAGTGGGAAAACAAAAAAAAATTAGTAAATAATCTTAAAATTAATATATGAATAAATCTAAAATTGCAGTAATCGTGAGTCTTTTAATTGTTTTAACTGGCTTGATCGATACAAAATTTGAACTTTTACAAGATGCAGGATTATCATTGGTAACAATTAATAGAATCAAATTAATCGGTTTGATTTTGTCGGCAGCGTTACCAAGTATATCCCCTTTATTTTCGAAAGAAGTGAAGTAAAGTTAAAATTCCTCAGGAGGGCAGGAATAAAAAAGGCCCCCCAACAATAATACTTCCTACGGTAATTATTTATGCGACAAAGCCACAGCG
>NZ_JAMZNK010000108.1 GCF_027980145.1 Flavobacterium azizsancarii
TTTTAGCTGTTGATGGTTCAAAGATAACCCTGCCGTTTACTGAGGAATTAAAAATATGTTTTGGCGAATCTAAAAATCAGACCAATACATCAATAGTTCAGGCAAGATCATCTGTATTGTATGATGTATTAAATGGGTTAGTTTTAGATTCAGTTTTAGAAAACATAAAAACAGGAGAAAGAGAGTTAGCCTTGAGCCATAAATCACATTGGAAAGAAAATGATTTAATAATTTATGACCGGGGATATCCTTCTTATGACTTTAAATACGAGCATATTAAATCGGGAATTGATTATTTAATAAGAGTACAAAAAAATCATAGTAAAATAGTAAGTTCTTTCATCTTAAGTGAGAAAAGAACTTTGATTGTTGATGTTTTTCCACAAGAAAAACACATATTTGAAGGGAAAGATTATGATAAAACTACTAGTATAAAAGTTCGTTTAGTCAGGGTTGATTTGCCTGGTGGAGAAATTGAAATTTTGATGACATCTTTATTAGACAGTCAAATTTACCCTTCAAATATATTTAAAGAATTATACTTTTTAAGATGGGGAATTGAGACCTTTTACGATGAATTAAAAAATAAATTAAAAGTAGAATATTTCACAGGTTATTCTAAGATGAGTATTGAGCAGGATTTTTTCTGTGCTGTATTTATCAGTAACCTGCAGTCAATTATTGTAAACGATTTAGAAGAAGAATTAAAGGTTAAGAATCAAAACACAAAATTAGATTATAAAATAAACACAAATTTGTCTTATGGATTTTTAAAAAACCGAATTTTAGAATTGCTTTTTAAAGAAGCTCCTTTGGAAGAAGTATTCAAAGAGTTAGAAAATTTATTTCTTCAAAATACAATTCCAATTCGATTAAATCGTAATAATAAACGGGAAGCAGGTAAATACAGAACTAGAGTAAGACCTTTAGTGCTTAAAAATCAAAAAGATGCGATATGAAATTTTCTTAACTTAATGACATTGCGCTC
>NZ_JAMZNK010000109.1 GCF_027980145.1 Flavobacterium azizsancarii
AACTCTGTAAAATTATAGCTTAAATATAAGAAAATTACTATAAACTAACAAATTAAAAACATCTTAATTTATTGAAATAAAGAATATTAACACCTTAACTTAATGACATTGGGCGCGAGCGTCCCGTTATTTATTCTGTCAAAACCTTAATATATAAATAGGAAATCTTATTTGATCCATCGTTGAAAATATTAACTTCATTAATATTTTCAATATTTTTCCATCTGATTAAATTATCTGGATTTTTGAATTCAGGTGGTGTTTTAGGTATTCCAATTATTTCAATATTATCTTCACTAAAATCATAATCGGATAAATCATTAATTGTTATCCAATCTGCTTTATCATTTATAAATACAATTTCAAATTTATCTTTTTGATAATAGGCTTTTTGACAAGGTATATTTTTACATGGAGTACTACTTTCTGAAAAAGTTTCAATTTTATCAGGTTTCCCAAGTATTTCTTCAACTTCACTTGTACTCTTACCAGCAATTTTTGTAATATCAATTACAGTAGGTTTTTCAACCTTTGACTGAGTACAAGAAATTAATACTATGACTAATAATAATGAAAGCTTTTTCATGTTTTTTTGTTTTAAATTGATTAATATAAAAACAAATATTCGCTTTTTCTAATTACTTACATTACGGAAAACCGTATTCTCATTTTATAAGTATTAAGTAAATGTATTCACGAGCAGGACGCTCTCGCCCAATGTCATTAAGTTAAGGTGTTAATATTCTTTATTTCAATAAATTAAGATGTTTTTAATTTGTTATTTTATAGTAATTTTCTTATATTTAAGCTATAATTTTACAGAGTTTAGATATGCCAAAGAATTCAATTTTAATAATCAAAAAATTGAGAGAAGAGATTTTTAGTAAAGAAAT
>NZ_JAMZNK010000010.1 GCF_027980145.1 Flavobacterium azizsancarii
TTCCACCTCGCGATGGACACCCTTGCATTCAGCTAACACTTCCCACTGTAAAGGCGTGTTCGGGACTTACACCCTAGAGTTATCGCCCATGCTGGGCACACAACAAAAAAAGGCATAAGAATCAAACTCTTATGCCTTTTGTTTTATAATAAAAACTAAAAATTATCTTGAATAATTTGGAGCTTCTTTTGTAATTGTAACGTTATGCGGGTGACTTTCTGTAATTCCGCTTGATGTGATTCTAACAAAACGTCCCGTTTCTTGTAAAGTCGGAATGTCTTTTGAACCGCAGTATCCCATTCCGGCACGAAGACCACCAACGAATTGAAGCATACTTTCGTTCAATTCACCTTTGTAAGGAACACGACCAACAATTCCTTCCGGAACTAGTTTTTTAACGTCATCTTCAACATCCTGAAAATAACGGTCTTTCGATCCGCCTTCCATCGCTTCAACAGAACCCATTCCGCGGTAAGATTTGAATTTTCTTCCTTCAAAGATAATTGTTTCTCCCGGAGATTCTTTTGTACCTGCTAATAATGAACCTAACATCACACAGTCAGCACCGGCAGCGATTGCTTTAGGAATATCTCCTGTATAACGAATTCCACCATCAGCAATAACCGGAACTCCGGTTCCTTTGATAGCCGCAGCTACTTCAAGAACTGCTGAGAATTGAGGAAAACCAACACCTGCAACAATACGCGTTGTACAAATAGAACCAGGTCCTATTCCTACTTTAACACCGTCTGCACCGTTTGCTACTAAATATTTAGCTGCTTCCGGAGTTGCAATGTTTCCTACGATTACATCAATATTAGGGAATTTTGTTTTTACTTCTTTTAATGTATTTACTACACCTTCAGTATGTCCGTGAGCAGTATCAATAATGATAGCGTCTACACCGGCAGCAACTAATGCAGCAGCTCTTTCGACAGCATCACCAGTAACACCAATTGCAGCAGCAACTCTTAAACGACCAAAAACATCTTTGTTAGCGATTGGTTTTTGAGTCAGTTTTGTAATATCTCTAAAAGTGATTAAACCAACCAATTCATAATTAGCATTTACAACTGGCAACTTTTCGATTTTATGTCCTTGTAAAACTACTTCGGCCTGCTCTAATGAAGTTCCTTCGGCAACAGTAACTAAGTTTGTACTTGTCATTACCTCAGCGATTGCTCTTGCTCCGTTTTTTTCAAAACGTAAATCACGATTGGTTACAATTCCTTTAAGGATTCTATTTTCATCAACGATTGGGATTCCGCCAATTCCGAATTCTTTCATTGCATTTTTTGCATCTGCAATTGTCGAAGTCATTGGTAAAGTTACCGGATCGATAATCATTCCAGACTCAGCACGTTTTACTCTTCTAACTTTCGCAGCTTGTTGCTCGATAGTCATGTTTTTGTGCAAAACACCAATCCCGCCTTCTTGCGCCATAGCAATTGCCATAGAACTTTCGGTAACGGTATCCATAGCAGCTGATACTATTGGAACGTTTAATGTTATATTTCGTGAAAATTTTGATTTGATACTCACTTCGCGAGGAAGCACATTCGAGTAGTTAGGTACTAATAATACATCGTCGTAAGTTAAACCTTCGCCGATAATCTTGGAGTTGTGTGCTATCATGTTGCAATTTCTAGTTGAATTGCGTGCAAATATAGTGAATAAATTGGAAACTTGAATACTAACTTATTCATAAAATTAACTTTACAAGAAATATCCTATAATTATATGGGTACTATTTTAACCATATAAGATATATAAGTTCATTTAATAACTTGCATATGGTTACCGATTACGCTCGAATTAACAGTCCTGTTACAGCTACTAATTAAAATTGGAATTTCGAATTTTTATATTGGAATTTTCAAAAAAACTAATCCTCTGAATCGTGAAAGACAAAATTAAAGCCGAACTGAAATGCTATACTATTGGCTTTTGAAACATCTTTGTATTCGAGAACATTATCGACAAGAAGATACATATTGAGTTTCCCGACTGTTCCTGAAAGTCCTAAACCGATATTTTTATTAGAATACGAATCAATTGTATAAGTTGCTTTGACATCTAATTTATCAAAAACACTTCGTTTGTAAAAAGCAGTTAAAGCAACAAAAGGTTCTACCGGCATAGACATTATAAACAATTGCCCTCCCACTGCGTTGACATACTTTCGGACTGTTCTTCCTTTACAATTACAAGCATCATCTGAGCGTGATTCGCCCCAGGAATACTGCATCGATGAATAAAATTTAGTTGGTCGCCAAGTTGTATATTTATTATAGAGTGTATCTCGTGGTATGGCTTTCTCAAACTCATCAAATATATTTTTGGGCTTATTTGTGGGATCAAAACTAGGGTTTACTCCATCATATTTATAAGTCCCTTTGTATGTCAGGGTCTCGATATCTTTAGTATGTCTTATAAAACCGAGATCGACAATACTTGCCGTAAATTGAAGATTATCCTTAAAATAATAGGTCAGTCCGGCATCGATTCCCAAACCTAAACTTCCGTTAAAGAACGTATTATGTGCAATATCCTTTGGAATATTTCCTTCGTATTCGTCTTTTGTAAATGTTCCAATCCCTGACGTTTTCAGTTCTAAATTTGATTCTATTATTTGATTATAGATATTTGGAGATCCTGCCGCTTGTCCTGTATAAATAAAACCCGAATTTTTAGTAGATGTTGCATTTGCACCACTTGAATACAGTTTTGCACGACCGCCTAAAACAAGTTTATCATTTAATTTTTTATGAAATCCCACGTGAAAGACAGACAGCACTTCGGCTCTGACATTTAAATCAGCCAGATTGAATGATTTACCTATATAATCCCGATTTCCATCTAGGGCTAATATAGCCAAATCTTTTGGAACGTACATTAAAAAATCAAACTCCTGATAGGCTCCAAACGAAATATAAGATTGACTGTCCTTTCCTCCCACTCTAAAACCACCTGAAAATAATTCGAGTTGCTGATTGACCTGAGTCTTATCTTTGGCTGAAGAATTATTAATAACGTTACGGACTTTGTCATTAAAATCTACTCCGTTATTAGCAAATAAATCATAAGCAGAAAAACTACTTGAACCTAAATTCGCATAAACCCCGGACAAAAGAGGAACTCCAAAATAGAATTTATACGAAACATCAGCTCCTGGATTTACGAGTGACGATTGCGGAATAGCCGTAAAATTATACAACACTTCTTTGTTTTGGGCAAAGGAGGAAAGTTGAAAAGCTACAATTAGAATCAGATATACTTTTCTCATTCTATTACCATATAAACGGTTGCACCTGAGCGTAATTTTAAACTTCCTGTACTATTTTGATCCAGAGGTGGTCCAGCCGCCATTCTGACAAAAAAAGCTATTTTAACCGTTTTTTTCAAGAGTGCCAGTCTTTGATTTTCATAGACTTCAGTTGGGAATTTAACAATATTTGAACTTCCTGAATAGGCTGGAATTGAATAGGTATTGGTTTCCAGTACTTTATTATTAGCATCTAAAAGCACTATATCGAGCGTAAAAGCTCTAATTATTGTATTTTCTAATTCGAAATTCAGTTCTGCTTTTACAAGATTATCTCTAAAAAACTTCTCTTTAAAAGCATCAAATTGCTCTACATCAGAGACTATTTGGCCTCCACCAGTATTTGCTAATTGTGTTGCAGGAACATTAAAATAAGCCAGATTGGCTACAAAAACCGGTTCTAGTTTTAAATCTTTAGTCTGATCAAAATCGAGATCGCTTGAACAGGAAAGAAACAAAACTGATGAAAATATTAATATAAAAATCCTATTGATAAGATTTGACTTCATAGAAGTGGTATTTGGATACACAAAAAACGTATTTTATTAACTATATATTGCCCGATTGGTGTTTATCTTTTTGTTATTATTTTCGTCATATTAAACCTGAAGATTATATTTAATTGCTTTATCAGTGATAATTACCAAACAATTTTGAAGCTTCATTATAAGCACTTTCAAAACTTAAAGAGTTTAAACCTGTTGATTTTTTATTGGCTGTAAAATAAGAAATCAATTTTTCTGTAGGCATATTTCCTGTTAGTTTATCTGTAGCCATTGGGCAGCCGCCAAAACCCTGAATCGCTCCGTCAAAACGGGTACAGCCGGCTTTCGATGCTGCATCTATTTTTTCGAACCAACTATTGGGCGTTGTATGTAAATGTGCCCCAAACTCTATTTCAGGATATTTTGGAATTAAATTCGAAAAAAGATATGTAATGACTTCCGGCGTCGAACTGCCAACAGTATCTGAAAGTGATAATATTTTAACGCCCATTCCGGCTAATTTTTCTGTCCATTCGCCAACGATTTCAACATTCCACGGATCTCCATATGGATTTCCAAACCCCATTGAAAGGTACGTTACCACTTCTTTGTTTTTCTTATCTGCAATCTCCAGAATTTCTTCAAGTGTTACTAAAGATTCAGCTATTGTTTTATGTGTATTTCGCATCTGAAAATTCTCAGATATCGAAAAAGGAAATCCTAAATATCGAATTGGTTCATGCTCTGACGCTGATATAGCTCCTTGTGTATTCGCAATTATTGCTAACAATTTGCTTGTGGTTTGCGACAAATCAAGTTGTGCCAAAACCTCGGCAGTATCCTGCATTTGCGGAATTGCTTTTGGAGATACAAAACTTCCAAAATCAATCGTATCAAACCCAACTCTAAGCAAAGCTTGTATATATGAAACCTTGTTTTTAGCAGGAATAAAAGTTTTGATACCTTGCATAGCATCACGCGGACATTCGATAATCTTGATTTCTTTATTCAAAGCTTATTCTTTAGTGAAGGCTAAGTTAACGTCTTTTTTAAAGAAATAAAAGTTATAATTTTCATTAATTACAGTATTACACAATATTGTAATAACACATAACATTACACAAAAACGTAATAATAAATAATATTACATATATTTGTAATATTAAACTTTATTTATTTTTAATTATATTTGAATTATGACAAGCGTAATTACAGGTGATATCATTGACTCCAGAAAACAAAAATCAAAAGATTGGGTAGAAGATTTAAAAAAAATCTTATCTCCTTTTGGAGCAACACCAAGTCAATGGGAAGTTTACAGAGGTGATGAATTTCAGATCGAGATTAAAAATCCCGAAGATGCTTTATTGTCTGCTATTTTAATAAAAGCACATTTAAAAGCTATAAAACTAGACGCCCGAATGAGTATTGGTTTTGGCGACAAGACATATAATGCCGAGAAAATATCAGAGAGCAACGGTTCTGCCTTTATACATTCCGGAGAACTTTTTGAAACATTAAAAAAACAAAAGGTAACTTTAGCAATGAGAACAGGCGATACCAATCTCGATGAAAAAATGAATTTAATGATACAATTGGCGCTTACCTTCATGGACAACTGGCTTGCACAACCTGCACAATTTGTTGCCGCTGCAATAGAAAATCCTACTTTGTCTCAAGAAGAATTAGGACAAAAATTAGGCATTAATCAGGCCGCGGTAAGCCGAAGACAAAAAAGGGCCCAGTTTGATTTGGTACAACATTTAGATCGTTATTTTAGAACAGAGATAAAACAACTTAAAACGCGATGATTTTATTTATAAAACTACTTTTAGCACATTTATTAGGCGATTTTATATGGCAGCCCAACTCATGGGTTAAAGATAAAGAAGCCAGGAAATATAAAAGTATCTATCTCTACTTTCATATTCTTTTGCATGCAATTCTGGCGGCAGTTTTAGTTGGAGAAATTAAGTTTATACCTTATGCTATTTTAATTGCCATTACGCATGGTTCAGTAGATTTGATCAAACTCAATTATCAAAAACCAAATACAAAACGTACTTGGTTTGTTCTGGATCAAATTGCTCATATCCTTATTTTAATTGCAATTGTATTACTCTACAACGGAGAATCCATAAACTTTCTATGGTTTAACAATCAATTTTGGATTTTAATTATCGGTATTTTATTCATCACGAAACCGACTTCTATTTTTATTAAAACCATTATTTCTATCTGGAATCCTGAAAGTCAAAATAGTCACAACGATAATTCACTTGCTACGGCAGGAAATTATATCGGAATACTAGAACGTCTTTTTGTGTTTTGTTTTATCCTAACAGGACATTTTGAAGCAATCGGATTTTTATTGGCCGCCAAATCTATCTTTAGATTTGGAGATTTAAAAGAAGCCAAAGAAAGAAAACTTACCGAATATGTTCTAATTGGTACTTTGATCAGTTTTGGAACTGCTATTATTACAGGATTACTTGTTCAGGCGCTTTTATTACAACTGGTTTAAGATTTTTTTATTGATTGCTTTTATCAAAGCCGGGCCTTCGTAAATAAATCCGGTATACAATTGTACCAAACTCGCTCCTGCATTCAACTTTTCGATAGCATCATCTGCAGAATGTATTCCTCCTACTCCAATAATTGGAAATGCTTTATTGCTTTTTTCAGAAAGAAAACGAATCACTTCCGTCGAACGTTTCGCCAAAGGTTTTCCGGACAAACCTCCCATTTCAGATTGGTTTTCAGACTGCAATCCTTCTCTTGAAATTGTTGTATTGGTTGCAATTACGCCCGCAATTTGAGTCGTTTTTACAATGTCAATAATATCCAATAACTGCTCGTCAGTAAGATCCGGAGCAATTTTTAAAAGAATTGGTTTTATTTTCTGAGTACTTCTTTTCTGCTTTGCAACATTTCTGTTTTGCAAAGTTTGCAATAAAGCCGTTAACGGTTCCTTATCCTGCAAAGCTCTTAAATTTGGTGTGTTTGGAGAACTCACATTTACTACAAAATAATCTACATGATCAAACAAGGCATCAAAACAAATGATATAGTCATCTACAGCATTTTCATTTGGTGTAATTTTATTTTTACCAATATTTCCACCAATCAAAACGCCTGAATTCTTTTTTAAACGTTCTACGGCTTCAAGAACCCCACCATTATTAAAGCCCATTCGGTTAATAATCGCCTGGTCCTCCTTTAATCTGAACAAACGTTTTTTTGTATTTCCTTCCTGGCCAACCGGAGTTACGGTTCCTATTTCTATAAAACCAAAACCAAAATCTGAAAGTTCCTTGTATAACTTGGCATCTTTATCAAATCCCGCCGCAAGTCCCACCGGGTTTTTAAATTTGATTCCGAAAACTTCACGTTCTAAGCGAGCATCTTTTACTTCATAAATTGATCTTATAATCGACGAAACTCCTGGGATCTTTGAAATGAATTTAACAAATGAAAAAGTAAAGTAATGAACTTCTTCCGGATCAAACCAAAAAAGTATCGGGCGAATTATCAATTTATACATAAGAGTGTTGTGTGTGTTTTTTCGATGGCAAATTTAATTATAATACTTCAGACAACTATTAACTAAAATGATTTTTATTTTTTTACAATTATTACTATTTTTTTTTTAATTTTAATGGGATTAAAAGATTGAAAATGAAATTCATAAAAAAATAATCAGCAAAATAATTATTCTTTAAGCAATTAAATTATTTTTTAAATTTTAAGGAATAGTACAAGACAAAGTAATGACAATAAACCACTTACCATTACTACCTTTAAATATGGGAAATTTAAAAAAGCATTACAACTTATTCAAACGGAAGCAAGAAACAACACTAAAACTATTCGTATTGCAAAAACAAACAACTAATCCTATAGGACAACTATAATTTAAAGTTATTTTTTTAACTTTATTCCCTCTTATATTGACAACACCAAAATCAAATCAAGAATGAAAAATAAAACTTACTGGATTTTAGCAATTCTTACCATCTCTGCTATTTCAATTGCCTATGGTTACACTAAATTTATTCGCCCAGACCAAACGTTGACGGCAATGGATTGTGCCGAAACTGCAAATACATCTGACACTTCTTTATTTAAACCCACGATCGAAAATAAAAACAAACCTGCCGCCAATAAAACTCCTAAAGGAATGGTTTGGATTCCTGGCGGAGAATTCTCTATGGGAAGTAATGTTTCTGATGAAAGTTTATGCAGCATAAAAGGAGTTACAAAAGATGCAGCACCAATACATCAGGTATATGTTGACGGTTTTTACATGGATCACACCGAAGTGACTAATGAACAATTTGAAGCCTTTGTAAAAGCTACTGGCTATAAAACTTTAGCAGAAATAAAACCAACTCACGAAGAATATCCTGATGCTCCGGTAGAAAATTTAGTTGCAGGATCAGCCGTTTTTACCCCTACATCTGCACATGTTAACCTAAACAACTATATGCAATGGTGGACGTATGTTCAGGGAGCTGACTGGAGACATCCCGAAGGAGCCGGAAGCTCAATAATAGGCAGAGAAAAGTACCCGGTAGTTCAGGTCTCATATGATGATGCTGCTGCTTATGCTAAATGGGCGGGCAAAAGATTACCTACTGAAGCTGAATGGGAATTTGCAGCGCGTGGCGGAAAATCCGGGCAATTATATGCCTGGGGAAACACATTGAAACCTAAAGGAAAATTTCAGGCTAACATCTATCAAGGCCATTTTCCTGTCGAAAAAGGAGATACCGGCGAAGATGGCTATATAGGTATTGCACCAACTGCTCAATTTGAACCAAATCCGTATGGTCTTTACGACATTGGAGGAAATGTCTGGGAATGGACTAACGATTGGTATACTGCTGATTATTATTCTGTAATAAGCGAAAAAGATAAAGTTGCCAGAAACCCTCAAGGACCTGAATCGTCATACGATCCCGGAGAACCAAATTTACCTAAAAAGGTACAACGCGGAGGATCATTTTTATGTACAGATCAATATTGCACGCGCTACATGGTAGGTACCAGAGGAAAAGGAGATTACAAATCACCAGCAAACCATATTGGTTTCAGATGTGTGCAATAGTTTTTTTGCCACAAATTACACGAATCTATACGAATTAATTTAAATATAAAAACGAATTTCAAGAATTTAGATTCTTGAAATTCGTTTTTAAGCATTTATGGAATACCTGTTTATTCCTGAAAATTCATAACGCACTCGTTAGTGAACTGGCAAAGCAAATTCGCAGCATTTTTTTATCTGATTTTACAGTTTTCGTAATTTACAGCTTCACAGCGCCCAATTATTTGCTTATATTTGCTGAAAATTAAAAAAATGCAACATATTATAGATCGTTTTATTAGTTATGTAACTATTGATACCGAGTCAGATCCTAATTCACAAACCACTCCAAGTACAGAGAAACAATGGAATCTTGCCAATAAATTAGTCGAAGAATTAAAAACAATTGGTCTTGACGATGTTACTATAGATGAAAAAGCATACATAATGGCTACTTTACCAAGTAATGTAGATCATGAAGTTCCTGTAATAGGCTTTGTTTCGCATTTTGATACTTCACCGGATTTTAGCGGTGCAAATGTAAAACCTCAAATTATTGAGAATTACGACGGAAAAGATATCATTCTAAACGCTGAGAAAAACATCATTTTATCTCCAGGCTATTTTAAGGATTTACTACAATATAAGGGACAAACTATCATCACAACTGACGGTACTACTTTATTAGGCGCAGATGACAAGGCCGGAATTACAGAAATTGTTTCTGCAATGGAGTATTTAATTCAGCATCCTGAAATTAAACACGGAAAAATTAGAATTGGTTTTACTCCAGATGAAGAAATTGGTCGTGGTGCACATCATTTTGATGTGGAGAAGTTTGGCGCGCAATGGGCCTACACTATGGACGGAAGCCAGATTGGAGAATTAGAATATGAAAACTTTAATGCAGCCGGAGCCAAAATAACCTTTAAAGGAAAAAGCGTTCACCCGGGTTATGCCAAAGGAAAAATGATCAATTCGATGTTGATTGCCAATGATTTCATCAACGAACTTCCAAAAGGAGAAACACCACAGGAAACCAAAGGTTATGAAGGTTTTTTTCACGTACATCACTTAACGGGAAGCATCGAAGAAACAGTTTTAGAACTAATCATCCGTGATCACAACAAGCTTAAATTCGAAAAAAGAAAAGACTTAATTGGAAAAATCGCCAAGAAAATCAATAAAAAATTCGCCAAACAATTTGGTGAAGATATTGTAACTGCCGAAGTTAAAGATCAGTATTACAATATGAAAGAAAAGGTATTACCTGTAAAACATATCGTTGATATTGCTGAAAAAGCAATGAGAGAACTAAACATCAAACCTATCATTAAGCCTATTCGTGGCGGAACTGATGGATCTCAATTATCATTTATGGGATTACCTTGTCCTAACATTTTTGCAGGCGGACATAACTTTCATGGAAAATATGAATATGTTCCCGCAGAAAGCATTCAAAAAGCAACTGATGTTATTGTAAAAATCGCTGAATTAACAGCTATTCCAAGTATTTTTGATGTTGCCGAAAAACCAAAAAGAAAAAGATAATACGAGGAAAATAAATTCCAATTTTGAAGATTGGTGAAAAAATTCCAAATTCCAGTTATTAGCAAAAGCCTTTTTCAAAGTTTGAAAACTTTGAAAAAGGCTTTTTTTATGTGTTTTTTGTCCTTTCGACTGAAGGGAGAAATCACACTAGTTAATCGACAAAGATTGAAGATATACTTTACGGAGTTTCTTGTGTGATTTCTCCCTTTGGTCGAAAAGACAAGATTGAGTTTAAAAAAAATCAAAAAGTGCAATCACTAATTTGGAGTCTGGAATATGTACTAAGTTTTTTGTCCTTTCGACCGAAGGGAGAAATCACACTAGTTAATCGACAAAGATAGAAGATATACTTAACGGAGCTTCTTGTGTGATTTCTCCCTTCGGTTGAAAAGACAAGATTGAGTTTAGAAAAAATCACAAAGTGCAATCACTAATTTGGAATCTGGAATTTTTACTAAGTTGTTGTGTCCTTTCGACCGACAGGAGAAATCACACTAGTTAATCAACAAAGATTGAAGATATACTTTACGGAGTTTCTTGTGTGATTTCTCCCTTTGGTCGAAAAGACAAGATTGAGTTTAAAAAAAATTACAAAGTGTAATCACTAATTTGGAGTCTGGAATTTTCACTAAGTTGTTGTGTCCTTTCGACCGAAGGGAGAAATCACACTAGTTAATCGACAAAGATTGAAGACATACTTTACGGAGTTTCTTGTGTGATTTCTCCCTTTGGTCGAAAAGACAAGATTGAGTTTAATAAAAAATCACAAAGTACAATCACTAATTTGGAGTCTGGAATTTTCACTAAGTTGCTGTGTCCTTTCGACCGAAGGGAGAAATCACACTAGTTAATCGACAAAGATTGAAGATATACTTTTACTGAGTTTCTTGTGTGATTTCTCCCTTTGGTCGAGAAGACAAGATTGAGTTTAAAAAAAAATCCCAAAGTGCAATCACTAATTTGGAATCTGGAATTTTCACTAAGTTGTTGTGTCCTTTCGACCGAAGGGAGAAATCACACTAGTTAATCGACAAAGATTGAAGATATACTTTACGGAGTTTCTTGTGTGATTTCTCCCTTTGGTCGAAAAGACAAGATTGAGTAAAAAAAAAATCACAAAGTGCAATCACTAATTTGGAGTCTGGAATTTTTACTAAGTTGTCGTGTCCTTTCGACCGAAGGGAGAAATCACACTAGTTAATCGACAAAGATTGAAGATATACTTTACGGAGTTTCTTGTGTGATTTCTCCCTTTGGTCGAAAAAGACAAGATTGAGTTTAATAAAAGAAAAAAAAATCCCAAACTCCAACGTTTAAATTGGAATTTGGGATTTATATTTTAGTTGGAATTTCTAAAAAATAATTACGCTTTTTTATTCAAAGCAGCGCTCATTTCCATAGAAATAGCAGAACGCTCAATTTTTAATTTTCCAGACATTGTTTCGATAACTGCACTTGTATCAGCTAATTCAACAACTTTACCGTGAAAACCACTTTTAGTAATTATTTTATCACCTACTTTTAGGCTGCTTTCAAATTCTTTTTCGTTTTTTGCTCTTTTTTGTTGTGGTCTGATCATGAAGAAATAGATTACCACGAACATTAATAGAAATGGCGCAAATTGAGTTAATTGTCCCATAATTTAAATTCTGTTTTTGATTTATTATATTATTAATAGTTTGAAATCCTTGACTTAGTCTTACATTAAACCACGTCCAACTTTAATCATCTTTTTATTAGCCGTAAGCTCTTTAACAAGATTATCTAAAATTCCGTTGATAAAAATACTACTTTTTGGTGTAGAATACTCTTTTGCAATTTCTAAATATTCGTTAAGAGTTACTTTTACTGGAATTGAAGGGAATTTTAAAAACTCGCAAATTGCCATTTTCAAAATAATAGTATCAATTTCAGCAATCCTGTCACTGTCCCAATTTGGTGTCTTATCATCATATTCTTTAGCAAAAATAGTTTCGTTTAAAACTGTTCTTCTAAACAAGTCTTTAGCAAAATCTTTATCTTCTACATCTTTATACAATTTTGGCACTCTAAAATCATCAGGATCTTGTGTTTTTATCGCCTTCAATTGTTTAACGATATGCGTATTTACAACTGGAATATCATCAACCCATGTTAATTTATCATCTTCCAGATACTCATATAATTTTTCATTAGGAACAATTACATCAGCAAATAAATCGATTACAAATTGTCTGTCTTCTTCAAAAGTATTTACTGAAGAACTACTCATGTATTTTACATACAGATCACTTGCTTTAATATCATTTAAAAGTAAAATAATATAATCATCATTTAATGACCAGTTGTTGATTTTACGATTTTCTAAAGCGATGCTAAGTGAATTACTTTCGGCAAGAAGTTGAAAAATTTTATTGTTGATGAATTTTTCGTTCGGTTTACGTTCTGCAGCAGTTGCAAGATGTTTTTTGCTTGATAGATGTAAAAAAATGGATTCTTTTTTGCAAATTTCAATCAATGAAGAAAGCATTATAAGATATAAATCCTGAATATTATCAATGCTGTAAAAAAGAAACTTCTCTTCTTTTTCCATATTATCAGAACCGCTTTGATGCATTGCATAAATGGATTGCATTACTTTAACGCGTATGTGTCTTCTATTTACCACCTTGTAAGAACATTTAAAAATTAGTCTGCAAAATTAAGGATTTAACAGTTGATAATAAAATTTAAATGGATAAAAAAGCTCTCAGAAAGCAATTAATTTATGATATTAATAAAAAGCCGCATTTTTCACAGGACAATACTTTGAGATCTTTAAACAAAAAAGATGTTATTTTTCAGCATAAAAACTTCCAATCTGAAGTTTTTTTTTACCGCAAAGTTCGCAAAGTTTTTTTAAAATTAAGCAGTTTTGTAAAAATACAAAGTTCGCAAAGCTTTGTGTTGAACCAGCTTTGCGAACTTTACGATTACATACGTATTCCAATCTGAAGTTTTGTTTACCGCAAAGTTCGCAAAGCTTTGTGTTGAACCAGCTTTGCGAACTTTACGATTACATACGTATTCCAATCTGAAGTTTTTTTTACCTCAAAGTTCAAAAAGTTTTTTTTAATTAAGCAGTTTTGTAAAAACACAAAGTTCGCAAAGCTTTGTGTTGAACCAGCTTTGCGAACTTTATGATTACATACGCATTCCAATCTGAAGTTTTTTTTTACCTCAAAGTTCAAAAAGTTTTTTTTTAATTAAGCAGTTTTGCAAAAACACAAAGTTCGCAAAGCTTTGTGTTGAACCAGCTTTGCGAACTTTGTGTTTTCTAACCGCAATAAATAAAAATCTTAGCGAACTTTGCGGTAAAAAATAAACTGCAATATCAAGCTACCTATAAAAAAAGTCCCGGTATTCAGTCTCAGTTTACATTGCAAACTGAGACTGAATACTGGGACTATAAATTGTAAACTAAAAATTACTTCTTAGCAGCGTTTTCAATTTTTCTTAAATCAATACGATTTTGAGCAATTGTAAGAGCAGCTTTGTGCGTTGTCATTCCGTTTTTCACAGCGTAATCGATAATTTCTAAAGTAGTATTATAGATGTTTTCTGTTTTAGTCATGATTTCAGCTTTACCATAATGCTCTAATTCCGCATAAACATTGATAATTCCACCAGCGTTGATTAAGAAATCCGGAGCATATAAAATACCTCTTTCCTGCAATCTTAAACCGTGAACATTCTCATCAGCTAACTGATTGTTGGCAGCACCAGCAATAACTTTAGCTTTAATTTTATTTACAGTATCATCATTAATGATTGCTCCCATCGCACATGGTGCATAAATATCAACATCTGCAGTATACAAATCTTCACCTGCATAAACTGTTGCATTATATTTTGCAGCTACCTGATATAATTTTTCTTCATTAATATCTGTAATAGTAACGATTGCTCCTTCTTTAGTCAAATATTCAACTAAGGCTTCACCAACGTGGCCAATACCCTGAACCAAAACTTTTTTACCTTCTAAAACATCAGTACCAAACTGACTTTTAGCAGCAGCTTTCATTCCTAAATAAACACCGTAAGCTGTTATTGGAGAAGGATTTCCTGAACCACCTCTTTCTTCAGAGATACCCGTAACATAAGGTGTTACATCTCTAACAGTGTCCATATCTTTCGTTTCCATTCCAACATCTTCAGCAGTAATATATCTTCCGCCTAAAGAGTGAACAAACTCACCAAACTTGCGCATTAATTCAGGTGTTTTTTGCGTTTTAGCATCACCAATAATTACTGCTTTACCTCCACCGATATTCAATCCGGTAATGGCTGATTTATATGTCATACCTCTTGAAAGACGCAAAACATCGTTCAATGCTTCCCATTCAGTATTATAGTTCCACATTCTTGTACCTCCTAAAGCTGGCCCCATAACTGAATTATGAATACCAATAATTGCTTTTAAACCTGTATCTTTGTCATTGCAAAAAACAATTTGTTCGTGATCATCAAATGATAGTTGACCAAAAACAGGATCCATTTTTTGAAGTTCCTTTCCAGTTGCGAAAGTTGCATCCATAGCGCTAGTATTTATTAGTTATAAATTATGAATTTGTCAAAAAGACTTCTCAAATTTATACAAAAAATACACATGTGCTAATTTTTTATCTTTAAAATAACAATATAACAATCGTTTTGTTTTGATAAAATTATACTTTCCGTTAATTTTAATTCACAATATTGTACAAAATCAAAACATTTCGTCATAGAATCTCTTAAAAAAATGAAAGAATTAAGCTATTTAAACAAATATTTCATCAAATATAAATATAGTTTCTCTTTAGGAATTTTAATCGCTATAATCTCACAAATATTCGCTCTATTTACCCCTCAATTAATTAGTAAGTCTCTAAACGCTATCGAAAATTTTGATAAGCTTCCCAAATCTGAACAGATGTCGCAAGTTGTTATTGACTCATACAGAGATGGTTTAATCAATAACGTATTGCTAATTATCGCTACTGCAATAATTTCAGGCTTTTTTCTCTTCCTAACACGACAGACTTTAATTGTAATGTCCCGTCATATTGAATTTGATTTAAAAAATGAGGTTTTCAAGCAATACGAAAATCTTTCACAGAACTTTTACAAGCAAAACCGTACCGGAGATTTAATGAATCGTATCAGCGAAGACGTTTCAAAGGTCCGTATGTACGTTGGTCCGGCCGTAATGTACACCATCAATACATTTATTCGTTTTGCAATCGTTATAATATATATGTATAATGTTTCGCCGTTATTAACACTATATACTATTTTACCGTTACCTGTACTTTCGTATTGTATTTTTAAATTAAGTTCTGAAATCAATAAACGAAGTACGACTTTTCAGCAATATTTATCGAAAGTCTCGAGTTTTTCGCAGGAAATTTTTTCAGGGATCAGGGTTATAAAAGCATACTCCTTAGAAAACCAACATCAAAATAACATGGTAGCTCTTGCGGATGAAAGCAAAAAAAAGAGTTTGGATTTAGCCAAAGTCCAATCACTATTTGGCCCTTTGATGATTGCCTTAATCGGAATCAGTAATCTGGTTGTCATTTATTTTGGTGGTCTTATGTACATTAACGGAACGATTGCGAACATTGGAACAATTGCTGAGTTTATTTTATATGTAAACATGCTAACCTGGCCAGTTGCCTCATTAGGATGGGTTTCATCAATGGTACAGGAAGCCGAAGCTTCTCAAAAACGTTTGAATGAATTCCTGAAAATTGAACCGGAAATCAAGAATAACAATGAGAACACATCAGATATTCAAGGTTCTATTGCTTTCGAAAATGTAAGCTATACGTATAAAGACACTAATATCGAAGCGCTGAAAAATGTAACTTTTACGGTAAAAAAAGGAGAGACATTGGCTATTTTAGGAAAAACAGGCTCTGGTAAATCGACTATCCTTTCCTTAATTTCCCGTTTATACGACGTTACTTCGGGAAAAATCACAATTGACGGGAATGAAATAAGCACTTTGAACTTAAATGATCTTCGAAACAATATAGGAATCGTACCTCAGGATGCTTTTTTATTCTCTGACACTATTAAAAACAATATCAAATTTGGCAATCAAAACGCTACAGACAAAGAAGTAATCGAGGCGGCTAAAAATGCTGTCGTTCATGACAATATCATTGCATTCAACAAACAATACGACACAGTTCTGGGAGAAAGAGGTATCACACTTTCAGGAGGCCAGAAGCAACGTGTATCTATTGCACGTGCTATTATTAAAAAACCTGCGATTCTACTTTTTGACGATTGCCTGTCAGCAGTCGATACTGAGACAGAAGAGACGATTTTGAACAATTTATTCGAAATTTGTAAAGATAAAACTACCATAATAGTCAGTCATCGTGTTTCGTCAGCAAAAAATGCCGACAAAATAATCATTTTAGAAGATGGCAGAATCATTCAACAAGGCTCTCATAATCAATTAATAAATCAAGAGGGCTATTATGCTTCTTTATATTTAAAACAACTTTCAGAAAAAGAATCACTTTAAATGTTGCGTAATAGATAATTTTTTATGATTTTTGAGTACTATTAATTCCAAAAATGATAGAACGTATTATGAGAGAAAATGACATGTTAGAAAAAGAAGAGATTTTTTCTAAAGTATTACGAGCAGGAAGAAGAACTTATTTCTTTGATGTGAGAGCTACTAAAGCTGATGATTATTATATCACTATTACCGAAAGTAAAAAATTTACTGAAGAAGATGGTTCTTTTCATTTTAAAAAACACAAAATTTACTTGTATAAAGAAGATTTTAGTGCTTTTGCCGAAATACTAGAAGAAATGACTTCATATGTCTTGAACCACAAAGGCGAAGAAGTAATTTCTGAAAGACACCAAAAAGATTTTAAGAAAGAATACGGTTCCGATAAACCTGAAGGACAACGATCTAGTTTTACTGATATTGATTTTGACGATATTTAGTCCTAAATAACTTTTTAAAAAGTACAAGTCCAATATGTCCTGCATTTTGGACTTTTTTTATATATTTAAATTCTATAATTTTAGTCGAGAATCATTTTAGATTTCGGACTGAAGTTTTTATATTTTTCCAGATTAACTATACGAATTCAAATATCTCTTAAATGAAAAAATTAATTCTCTTATTTACTTTCCTCTTTATTGGAGTTTCATCTTTTGCCCAAAAAACAGAATACGAGACGAAATCAAATATTCAATACTACAACCCGGCAATTAATAAAACTGATAGCTATATAAATGAAAGATGTGTTCTTGATATTTATTACCCTAAAAACACAAAAGGTTTTGCTACAATAGTTTGGTTTCACGGAGGAGGATTGACCGGCGGGAGCAAAGAAATCCCTGAAGCTCTAAAAAACAAAGGGTTTGCGATTATTGGAGTCAATTACAGATTATCACCAAAGGTAAAAGCTGCAAAAGCTATCGAAGATGCAGCTGCTGCAGTTGCCTGGGCTTTTAACAACATTGCAAATTACGGCGGAGACACTTCTTCAATTTTTGTTTCAGGACATTCTGCAGGAGGATATTTAGGTTTAATGATTGGTCTGGATAAAAAATGGCTGCAAAAAGAAGAAATCGACGCTAATAAAATCGCAGGACTTATCCCATTTAGCGGTCAATGCATTACTCATTTCGAAATTAGAAAAGAAAACGGAATTCCTGATACAACACCAACTATTGATGCTTTCGCACCTCTTTTTTATGTTCGTGCTGATGCTCCGCCACTTTTATTAATTACCGGAGATCGCGAATTAGAGATGTTAGGACGATATGAAGAAAATGCCTACATGGCACGTATGATGAAATTAGTCGGTCACAAACAAACCAAACTTTATGAACTTGACGGTTACGGACACGGAATGACTGAACCTGGATTTCCGCTGCTTGTAAAAGAGGTAAACAGAATCCTAAAAGAAAATAAAAAATAATCTTTAAATAAATCCACGGCAATGGAAACACAATTATTAATACTACCCGGGCTTGGAAATTCAGGCGAAAAACACTGGCAAACATTCTGGCATAAAAAGTTTAAAAACTCAATTCGTTTAGTTCAGGACAATTGGGACGAACCTGTTTGTAAAGAATGGCTCGAAAGATTAAATGAAGAAGTTGCAAAACTCAATGAACCAACGATTTTGGTTGCGCATAGCTTAGCTGTTTCTTTAGTTTTGCATTGGGCGGGCTCAAATACCAACAAAAACATCATAGGCGCTTTATTAGTAGCTCCTGCTGATGTTGATTCACCTCAACATACTCCTGAATCTGTTCGGAATTTTTCTCCAATGCCCGTTTATAAATTACCATTTCCTTCAATAGTTGTCGCAAGCGAAAATGATCCGTACGCTTCTTTTGAAAGAAAAGAATATTTTGCCAAAATGTGGGGAAGCGATTTCGCAAACGTAGGTCAGCAAGGACACATCAATTCTGACTCTGACTTAAAATACTGGGAAGCAGGTCAGTTGATTTTACAGCAGTTAATTGAGAAAATTTCTTAGTTTTCAGTTGCGGTCTTCAGTCTCAGTTTTCAGTCTGGAGGTTAATTAACCGCAAATTTCACAGAGATTTTACGCAAAGTTCACAAAGTTTCTTTTGAAGGTTTGTGAACTTTTGCCTGATTAAAGGTCACAAAGCTGGGCTTAAAAAATAATTCGTGTGAATTTGTGTAATTCGTGGCGAAAATTAACCGCAAAATCAAAATTATTTTAATTCTTTAATCCCGATAGCTATCGGGAGTGGCAAACTGAAAACTGTGACAGAAAACTAACCAATCCTAAGTCCATTTTCAATCTTAAAATCAGGAGCCAATAAAATAACATCTCCCTCCTCGCCTACAGCACCAAGAACAAGACATTCGCTCATAAATTTTCCTATTTGCTTTCTGGGAAAGTTTACAACCGCCACAATTTGTCTGTTTACTAAGTCTTCTTTTTGATAACGTTTGGTAATTTGTGCCGATGATTTTCTAATGCCAATTTCAGCGCCAAAATCAATCGTTAGCTGATATGCCGGTTTTCTTGCTTCGGGAAAATCATTTACTTCTATAATGGTTCCGACACGCATATCGGTTCTCTCAAATTCATTCCAGGTTAAATCCATTTACGTTTTCATAATGTTGAATTACAAACCTATTAATTTTGTAATTATTACAACTAATTCTATAACCGTTTTTTTTAGTTCTACTTCTAAATTTACGTATCACTGAGTAAAGTAACACTAAAAAAGATATAGAAATGGAAAACACTATCCTAAATACCGACCAATCCCTGAGAGATTTTGAATTTGATATCCAGGAATTAAACACTGATAAATACATCGAAACTGCAAAAAATGTAAAGCTTTATGTAAAGGATTACGGAAAAGGAAAACCTGTTATTTTGATTCACGGCTGGCCTCTTTCGAATGAAATGTGGGAATATCAGGTTGATTTTTTGGTACAGAACAACTATAGGGTAATTGTGTATGACCGCCGTGGTTTTGGTAAATCATCTCAACCTTATGACGGATATGATTATGATACTTTGACTGATGACTTAAAAGAAATTATTGACCAGCTAAAATTAGAAAACGCAACTCTTGTAGGATTTTCAATGGGTGGTGGCGAGGTTGTTCGCTACTTTAGCCGTCATGGTGGAAAAGGAGTAACAAAAGCTGCCTTAATATCTTCTGTAGTTCCATTTTTACTACAGACAAGCGACAATCCTGACGGACATCCAAAGGAAAAAAGCGAAGCAACAGCAAATGCAATCAAAGAAGACAGAATAGGTTTTGTGGATAATTTTGGAAAAACTTTTTTCGGAATCAACATCATCAACAAACCTCTAAGCACTCCATTACTTGAATATTACAGAGCATTATGTTCATTTGCTTCTCCTCGTGCTACACTAAAATGTGCCGAATCATTTTCTTATACTGATTTTAGAGAAGAGTTAGATTTTATAAAAGTCCCAACGTTAATCATTCATGGAGACGATGATAAAATCGTTCCAATTGAACTAACCTCTGAAAAATCTGCAAAAGCCATTCGCGAAAACACTTATATCGTTTACGAAGGCGCTCCACACGGATTATTCTATACCAACAAAGATAAACTGAACACTGATTTATTGAATTTTTTGAATTCATAAAATACTACTATATAAATCCAAAGAAACTTATGAGCTTTGTTAAAGTTTCTTTGGATGTTTTTTTTTAATCCTGTAAACTTTCTTTTACAAGAATATTAAAGCTATTTTTGAAGATCTTATCTCTATAAAAATGGCACAAACCTCTTCAAATATAATTCCGCTTGGAACAATTGCACCAAAATTCAAATTAAAAGATGCGAATTCTAACAATGAATATTCGTTTGATGATTTGAAAGGATCAAAAGGTACATTAGTGGTTTTTATCTGTAATCATTGTCCGTTTGTACTTCATGTTATCAACGAAATCGTAATGATTGCAAATGATTATCGCGTTCAGGGAATTGGAGTTATTGCCATTTCGAGTAATGATATCGAAAAATATCCGCAAGATTCTCCTGAATTAATGACTGAATTTGCTTTTGAAAATAAAATCGATTTTCCGTATTTATTTGACGGGACCCAGGAAGTTGCCAAAGCCTACAATGCTGCATGTACTCCTGATTTTTATTTATTCGACAATCAGGATCGTTTATTCTATCATGGTCAAATGGATGATTCAAGACCCGGAAACGGAATTTCGTTAAGCGGAAGTGATCTTCGTAGTGCTATTGATGCGCTCATTTATAACCGAAGTTTAAAAGAACCACAAAAGCCAAGTATTGGCTGTAGTATTAAATGGAAATAAACAAATTAGAAGTATTTCAAAAAGTTTACCTATCTTTGCAGATCAATTAATTATTCTCATTGTGAGCACTATAAACCTAATTACAGTTTTTATGTTGTTGTTTTCTCTTACGAGAAGACCAATTACTGCTGTATTTATTTCACATAGTAAGGCCTTTATTAATTAGGCCTCCGTCTATTCCAATTTCTTCTTTCAGGCGGAGGATTTATACCACGATTTAATCATTTATTTTATTTGAAAGAGTAAATTCTCTCTCAAATGATTTTTTGGTTTTTTCAATCAAAAGTTTCCAAAACATACATTATTTTAAATTTCAACTGTACCTGTACAATTTGAAACAACAATTATGTATTTATAAGCCTGTAAAGAAATACACTAAAAAACACTTACGCATTAATAATAATATAAAAACATATTTATGAAACCAACACCCACTTTCTGTAAAACAGATTATCATTTCTTAAGAGAATTGATATTAAAAAGTAAAAATTCAACAAATGCAAAAGAAGCCAATCAGCTTTCACAAGAGTTAGATCGCGCTGTAATTAGCAAAGAAAGCGAATTAGACAACTCGATTATAAGAATAAATTCATACGTCACTATCGAAGATGTAAAAGCAAAAAAGCAAATGAAAATTAAAATCGTTTTACCTTCATTTGCTGATGTAAAACAAAGTAAAATTTCAATTCTTGCTCCTTTGAGTGTTGCTATAATTGGATTTAAGGAAAATGACGAGGTCGATTGGGAACTACCGGCTGGAATAAAGACTCTAAAAATAGTTGCGGTTAGTAATATAGCCGAAGACAATTCTTAACCTTTTTTAAACACCTCATTCGTGAAGGTGTTTTTTTATGCCCTATTTAAAAACAAAAAAACTATCCAATAATAGTTACTGAATAGTTTTTATAAATCTACAAAAGAACTTCTTACAATTGAGAAGTTATATAATTTGATATCGAAGCCATCTGGGTATCATCCAACTTCGCTTTTTTCTGCATCCTTGCTAAAATTGGTTTCCACTCTTGCTCAGTAAATTTCTTTGCGTCATATAATTTATGACATCTTGCACAACTGTTCTCGTATAAGTTTTTACCTTCTTCCAATTCAGGTGTTAATACTACAGTTTTAGCAGTTTCGGTTACAGGTACTGTTGACGCAGTAGAAGCATTCTTTTGGGTTCCGCAAGAAACTAAAAGTAATACCGCAGCAGTTAGAATTAAGATTTTTGATTTCATTGTTTTGCTTTAATTTATAAGTAAATATAAAAAAATCCCATATGCCTTGACATACGGGATTCTAATTTAAAACAATACTAAATTGTCTCTATATTTCTTATTTTACTTCCATTAATTCAACATCGAAAATCAAAGTTGCATTTGGCGGAATAACTCCTCCAGCTCCGGCAGCCCCGTAAGCTAAGTCAGAAGGAATTACAAAACGAGCTTTGTCTCCTACTTGCAATAAAGCAACACCTTCATCCCATCCTTCGATAACCTGTCCCTGACCTAATCTAAATTCGATTGGTTTTTTACGTGGATAAGATGAATCAAAGACTTTTCCGTTTTCTAAAGAACCTTCGTAATGAACTGCAACTGTTTTACCAGCTTCTGCTTGTTTACCTTCTCCTTTTTGAATCATTTTATAACGTAAACCACTTTCTGTTTTTTCAAAACCAGCAGCTAATTGTTCCATTTTTGCTTCAGACTCTGCTTTTAAAGCTGCATCTCTTTTTAGACGAGCACCTTTTAAACCAACAAAAGCTTCGATAGCATTAAATTTTTCTGCTTCTTCTCCAACTCTGATAATTTCTACATTTTCAAGAGCATCGCCTTGTGCAACAGCATCAACGATATCCTGTCCTTCGATTACATGACCAAAAACAGTATGTTTTCCGTCTAACCAAGAAGTTGGAACGTGAGTAATGTAAAATTGAGAACCGTTACTTGCAGGTCCTGAATTTGCCATTGCTAAAACTCCCGGACGATCGTGTTTTAAACTTGGGTGAAATTCATCATCAAATTTATAACCAGGATCACCAGTTCCTGTTCCTTTTGGGCATCCACCCTGAATCATAAAATCAGGAATTACTCTATGAAATGTTAATCCGTCATAGAATTTTTGTCCTTGAGGTTTTACTTTATTTTCCATATTTCCTTCTGCAAGAGCTACAAAATTCCCTACGGTTCCTGGTGTTAAATCGTGAGTTAGTTTTACTAAAATCGAACCTTTGCTTGTATTGAATTTAGCGTATATTCCGTTTTCCATTGTTATTATTTTTTATTTAAATGCAAATTTACAAAATTAATTTTATATCATTTTGCGTGAAAAATACAAGTATCTTTAATTACTGAATTTTCGAGATTGATAACCGAAATTTTAGTCCCTTCATCAAAATCACATGTACGCTTCACTATTTTCCCGTAAGGTATATTCTTTAAAAATATCGTATCATTTCTAAGAACTGTATTTTGATTAAAGACTATGATATCACCCAATCCGCATGGAATCCCGCATTTCCAAACATATTCTTTTATTTCATTGTCAGAAAGTGTTTTTTGGCAACTTAAAATCAAAAACAAACTAGCAATTGCCGTTATTATTTTCATCTTAAACTTTATTTTTAGACTTTACTTTATAAGTAAGTCCGTATACTAATAATGATAATACTGATAAAGCAACACACCCAATTGTTACAGCATGCCATCCGCCTAATTTCCACAAAAACAATCCGTAAGCTGATCCTGCTGCTGTTCCTAAAAAGCTAAATGACATAAATACGGTATTTAATCTGTTTCTGGCTTCGGGAAGCAACGAGTATACCCGGGTTTGATTAGAAATATGAACGCCCTGGATTCCTATATCAATAAATACGATTCCGATAGCAATTCCGATTACGCTTTCTACTGAAAAATAAAAAACCAGAAAGCTTATCAAAATCAACAAGCAACCGTAGCCCACAGCAACTCTAGATCCTCCTTTATCACCAAGTTTACCCACTAAAGGCGCTGCTAAAGCTCCTGATGCACCAACAATCCCGAATAAACCGATTGTTGCACTATTATAATGAAAAGGTTCTCCTGAAAGCAATAAAACCATTGTGGTCCAGAAAGCACCAAATTGAGCAAAACTAAATACATTTATGATTGTCGCTTCTCTTAAAATTGGTTGTGTTTTTATAAGTGTAAAAAGGGATTTAATTAATTCTCCATAACTTCCCTTAAACTGAGGTTTATTAACCGGAAATTTATTCTGAATAACAAAAAAGATCAAAAGACAAATTCCTGAAGCGATATAAAACATTGATCTCCATCCTAAATACTGACCAATGAACCCGCTTAAAGTTCTTGAAAGCAAAATACCAACAAGTAATCCGCTCATGATTGTTCCCACTACTTTACCCCGTTGTTCGGGCGCACATAATGAAGCGGCCAAAGGCAAAATAAGTTGTGGTACAATTGAAGTAATTCCGATTAATAAGGAGGCAATCTGTAAAAGAAAAAAGCTTTTAGCCGTAGCTGCCAGAATCAAGGCAATTACAGAAGCAAAAGTGGTCATTAAAATTTGTTTTTTTCTTTCAATTTTATCGCCTAAAGGAACCATAAAAAACAACCCAATCGCATAACCTGCCTGAGTAAGATATGTTATTGTTCCAGCGCTGGCTTCGGGAATTTTAAATTCGTTGGCAATTAAAACAATTAGAGGTTGGCAGTAATACAGATTTGCAACTATAAGTCCAGTGCAAGCTGCCATAAATAAGACATTCGTTTTGGATAAATTCATTTTGCAAAAATACCATCAATATTTAATCTAAACTTATAATTAAAGTTATTTTTTTTATAAAATCTGTGTAAATCTGCATCTTTGCAATAGAGAATCTGCACCATTAATTTTCTGGAAATTGACGCTGCTTAATCCCATTCGTTATCGCAAAAACACGGATACTTAATGATTTTCTTTATTTAATTCTATTTTAAAAAATCTTCTCTGGCAGGGCTAAAAACATCAGTCAAAAATCCGCTTTCTAAACAAACTACTCCATGAATTGCATGAGGCGGAATGTAGAAACTGTCTCCTTCTTTTAAGGTTTGAGTTACGCCATTTATAGTTACATCAAATTTACCACTCGAAACATACGTTACTTGCGTATGATAATGTTCGTGCAAAACACCAATTCCGCCTTTTTCAAAATGAACGTTCACCAACATCACTCTGTCGTCGTATGCCAGAATTTTGCGTTTGATTCCTTCACCAACCACTTCCCACTCTATTTCATCCCCTTTTATAAATTCTTTGCTTGTTCCGAAAGTTTGCATATCTGTTTTTTAATTGAATTGGTACAAAAATAATACTTTTAGATGATTTTATTTTTAAATCAATTTTTTAGAAATAAAACCACTGCTTGTTTTTATAGATTCAAAAGCATCGGGATTATAATTATTCTCCTGTTCTACAAAAAAATGTTTCATTCCGGATTGTTTTGCTTCCTTAAAAATAGTTCTAAAATCAATAGAACCGGAACCTATTTCTGTGTTTAAAGCCTGATTTGCCTTGTCCATATCTTTTACATGCCACAATTTAAAACGTCCCTGGTTTGCTGCAAACAATTTTAGCGGATCATTTCCTGAACGAACAACCCAATACAAATCCAATTCAAAATAAACCAAATCCTTATTAGTTTCTTTTAAGAGAATTTCATAACCTGTAATCCCATCATGTTTCTGAAATTCAAAATCATGATTGTGATAAGCTATTTTTAAACCTGCGGCTGCACACATTTTCGCCGCTTCATTTATTCGGGCTGCAATATTTTTATAATCCTGAATATTTCTCCTGAAAGACTCATCTAACCATGGAATTGTCAAAAATTCACTTTTTAGAACCTTTGCCGCTTCTATCGCAGCAATTAATTCTGATGTATTTCCATCATACAAAAAACTTCCCAGATTATAATGTCCGCTAATCGCTTTGAGCCCGTTTTTGTCCAGTATCTTCTTTAATTCGATTGGCGTAACACCCCAAAACTGATCTTTAATCGAAAAACCATACGTTTCTACAGTTGTAAATCCGGCAGCGGCAACTTTTTCAAAAGTTAACCCCACATTTTTAGGGAGTTCATCCCGTAATGTATATAATTGCAAACCAATTTCTTTTTTATCCATAGTAAAAGCTAATGATGGCAAAGTCATAACTAATGTCGTAGCCAGACCTGTATTTAGTATAAATTTTCTCCTTGTAATCATTCGTTCATTTTAAAAATCCGGAAATAAAATTAATCTATTTAAATCAATCTTAAACCTCTATAAATTGTTTTTCGAAATTACATATAAAATCCTGAAGAGCAACTTCCGTTTCTTCGCTTACAATTTCCCCCTCTTCATTAATTTTTCCGCGAATTCCCTGTATCAAAAGTCTGGTTTCATCCTCGAATTTAGCTTCAAGGGTTTTCATTATTAATGTCAATTGCTCATGTCCCATTTCTCCCGAAGCCGAAGCCGTTATCAAACCCGTCTTTTTATCTGAAAAAATAATAGTCGAAACACACCACTCTAAAGCATTTTTTAAACTTCCGGGTATGCTAAAAACATATTCCGGAGTGCAAATTAGAACTCCGTCGGCCTCACTAATTTTATCCCTGAATTCTTTGACTTCTTTGGGCGCATCATCATTATCTAAATCCGGATTAAAATGAGGAAGACCAGCCAGATCTTCAAAAATTTCAATTTTAAATTCGGTTTTTATATTTTCCGAAATATATTTTAGAATTTTGTAATTACTAGAATTTCTTCTTGTACTTCCCGTTATGGCGAAGATTTTTATTGTTTCTTTTTGCATTTTACTTAATTACGTCTCTATCTTTTTTCATTAACTGAAATCCATCGGTTAAATTGTTTCTTATAAAATATTTCTCTAAATCTTCCAGTCTTTTTTTATTATCGTATTGTATACATGAATTTAGTTTTTGCTGACAAACAGAACACAATCGAATAGTATTTTTATCTGTTTCATACATGCTATTAGTCCCATTCATTACACAGTTTGCCGTAATACAATGATGCAGGCCAAACATAT
Source organism: Flavobacterium azizsancarii (assembly GCF_027980145.1). GTDB lineage: Bacteria > Bacteroidota > Bacteroidia > Flavobacteriales > Flavobacteriaceae > Flavobacterium > Flavobacterium azizsancarii. Next base: position 27,362 of record NZ_JAMZNK010000010.1, read on the forward strand.
GTCCAATTTCATGAGAGCTTATTTTAAGCAATCGTGATAAACACAAATCAAAATTTTCAGACGTCAATTCCCCGTCTTGTAATCTATAAATTGAACTCACGCCAATCTTATCGTGATAAGAAGCCAAACCAAAAACATAATTCCATTCAGGTTTAGGATATAAATCAAGTTCTGAAAGCCCCATTAACGCAATTCTCTTTGATGGCTTTTGCTCTTTTAAAACATCTGTTAAAAGATAACCTGCCAATAATTGTTCATGACCATCCATCATTCTTCTGGCAGAATTTGGAACCACATCATTAGAAATAGGATCTAAAGTTTTTGTTTTTAATTGAAAGTAGATTTCTAAATATTCATTGGCAAGCTTAATTTGCTTTTTTTGTAAAGTATTAAAATTTCCAATAGGCAGTATATAAATAATATTAGAATCTTCTGCTGGAATTATATGTTTAGACCTAAAATATTGTTCAAAAGTTTGTCCTTTTTCTTTACGGGAATACAACCAATCTCCATAAACAGGTTCAGCCAATTTAACGTCATTGCTTTTGATTTGCCCAAAATATGGTGCTTGTTCAGGAATTTGTTTAGGTGTTGCTTTGGTAATTGCTTTTGTTTTTTCTTTATTGCAGGAACAAAATAATACAAGCAGGAAGAAGATTATTTTTTTCATTTATTTTCTGGTATGTATTAATAAAAAACAATTTTAAATTAATTCCTTAAAAATAAACTTTTCCTCATAATCAATTTCAAATTTTTCAAGAAAGTCAATATACTCCTCTCTGAAAGTTCTCTTTTTATGGTGTAGTTCCTGATTTTCAATATAACTAATTACGGCAGTCAATTGTGATTTACTATATGAAAATGCGCCATAACCTTCCTGCCATTCAAAGTGACATTCTAGAAATCTACTATTATTAATCCACTTTGAAGAATCTTGTTTTATATTTTTCATTAAATCAGAGATAGATTGTGCTGGCCTTATTCCAATTAAAATATGAACATGGTCAGAAATACCATTGATTGCTAAAAGTTTATGATTATTATTTTTTATAATTCCTGCTATATATTTATAGAGTTCTTCTTTCCACTCTTTATTAATTATACCTTGTCTAAATTTTACTGCGAAAACAAAATGAATGTGTATTTGAGTATATGTATTTGCCATTACTATGTAGTCCCTATGGGACAATTTTAATTTGTATTTTTTTTCTACCAACATATAATTCCTGACGGAATAATAATACATTGAGCATATTTTTAAAATCAGTATAGCTTAAGAAAAAAACTATAAACATATAATTTCTAGCAGAATAGCAAATACATAAATCATTCTTTTCGATGTTCCGTTAGGAACAAAATATCGGTAACTAAAATAAGCTGACCAACATATCATGTCCCGTAGGGACTATACATAAGTACCTTTACACATTTAATCCTAACTTTCATCTTCCTCGAAATTATCGAAATATATAGTCCCTAACGGGACAATTTTGATTTGCAATTTTTTTTCTATTAACATATAATTCCTAACGGAATAATAATACATTGAGCATATTTTTAAAATTTCTTTAGCTTAAGAAAAAAACTGTAAACATATAATTTATAGCAGAGTAGCAAATACATAAATCATACTTTTTGATGTTCCCCTAGGAACAAAATATCGGTAACTAAAATAAGCTGACCACCATATCATGTCCCGTAGGGACTATACATAAAATTTACTCCTCGCCATCCTCAAAATTATCGAAATACGTAAAATCTTTAGTAATTAATGCGTTTTCTATTGTGAAAATAGTACAAATAGGCAATTCAAACTTTGAATTATCCGGTGCAGTTCCGGTCGAAACAAACTCTACAATAATATGCTTTTCTCCAGAAGGGTAAATTTGAATTACCTTATCATTCAAATCCGGAAAAACTTTATTCAATTCCGCATATTTATCTTCAATCTGTTTTCGGGTTTGTTTTACAATTCCCTGTCCTAAAGAAGGATCTTTAAAATCAGCAGTTTCGGTATACATTTCCGACATCTTTTTCCAATCATGCTTATTAAAATACTCAAAATATTGTTTGATTAATTTTTCATTCTTTGAAGTTTCCATAGGTTTTGGCTGGTTTTGATTATTACACGAGATAATTACAAAAATTATAACAAGTACCATTATTTTTCTCATAATTTTTATTTTAAATCATTACGAATCAGATAATAAAGAATTTAAATATAATAAAATGATTAGAGATTACAATAAAAAATCGCAACCTCATCTGGCAATAATAAATGTAAAATAATTACTTTACAGCAATCTCTTGTGGCGTCATTTGCTGTTTATCTATTTTATACAAATAAATTTTCCCATCATTATTGGCATATATATAAGTATAAATCCAATGATTAGGACCGGCAATTCTGGATCCTTCATCATTATTGGCGTTCGCATAAACCTGCTGTCCATAGATAAGAATTTCTCCTTTTTCAGCATTGTTCAAAGTACGTATTGGAGGTCCCCAGGTCTTTATAAGATTTTTTTTAGATTGGCCAATCCATTTATCACTCGAATTTTTATTTGTAGAACATGCATATAAAACTGACAAAATAGTCAAAAGTAAAAGTTTCTTCATAAGATCACTGTTTTTTAAAGTTATATCCTCATTTTAAACAGTTAAACAAGGATTACACTAACAATATTAGCCGAAATTAACTAGAAAATATTTACACAAAATCATTTTAATATTATATAATTATTACTAATTAAATACAATGTTAGCAATCAATTTTGAACTACAATTTTATGCGGACAGACGTACTTGCACCATTTTTAAATCTTTAAAATTCTCAAATATTAACTTTGTATCTTTGCCGCTTAGAACTATTGAACAAAAAAAAATGCGAATTGACATTGTAACGATTTTGCCTGAACTTTTAAGAAGTCCTTTTGAAGCTTCGATTATGAAACGTGCCATAGACAAAGGTCTTGTCGAAGTACATTTTCATAATTTACGAGATTACACTACAAACAAACAAAAAAGTGTCGACGATTATCCCTTTGGAGGTGGCGCCGGAATGGTAATGACTGTTCAACCCATTGATGCTTGCATCACACATCTAAAAAGTGAGCGTGAATACGACGAGATAATCTATATGTCGCCTGACGGAGAAACTCTGAATCAAAAAATGGCCAATACAATGTCGATGTATGAAAACATTATCATTTTATGCGGACATTATAAAGGTGTAGATCAACGTGTTCGTGATCACTTTATTACTAAGGAAATTTCGATTGGCGATTATGTTTTATCCGGAGGAGAATTAGGCGCTCTGGTTTTATCTGATGCTTTAATCCGATTAATTCCGGGTGTTTTAAGTGATGAAACATCTGCATTGACAGATAGTTTTCAGGATAATTTACTTTCAGGACCTATATATACAAGACCCGCAGATTATAAAGGATGGAAAGTTCCTGATGTTTTAACAAGCGGCCATTTTGCCAAAATTGATAAATGGCGCGAAGATATGGCGTATGAACATACTAAAAACAGACGACCAGATCTTCTCGAAGGACAAGATTAGTTTCAGGTTTTTGGGTTATTTTTGTTTCAGGTTTCTTAAAACCTAAATTCAAATTTAAAACCAATAAAACTTTAACTTTATCTAACTGAAAATTAGAAACCTAGCTTTAAATTTTATATTGCAAATTTAATTATAAAGTCTAAAAACTTTAAACAAGAAAAACTTTAAACTTTAAACTTTTTTTTTATCTTTGCACCCGAATTAGACTAACCTCTGGCGAGATCCGTGAATGTTGCTCTATACAAAAACCATAATTACAAGATATCATGGCAGATTTAATGAAATTCGTTCAAACCGAATTAGTTGCTAAAAAAGATTTCCCTGTTTTCGGAGCTGGAGATACTATCACAGTTTACTACGAAATTAAAGAGGGTGAAAAAACAAGAACTCAGTTTTTTAAAGGAGTTGTTATTCAAAGAAGAGGTTCTGGTAACACAGAAACTTTTACTATCCGTAAAATGTCTGGAGCTGTTGGAGTTGAGCGTATCTTCCCAGTAAACTTACCAGCTTTACAGAAAGTTGAAATCAACAAAAAAGGAGCTGTTCGTAGAGCTAGAATTTTCTACTTCAGAGAACTTACTGGTAAAAAAGCTAAGATTAAAGATAAAAGAAGATAATCATTTATCGATTTGTTATAAAAAAGCTCGTTTCATTTATTTGAAACGAGCTTTTTTTTGTGCCTGATTTTTAAAATTTTCAGGAGCTAATCCCGCTATTCGTTACAATCTTTTGCTTTTTAAAGAAAAAAGCAAAAGGATTTCCACTTCTATCGGGGCTAAGGCAATCATTTACATAAAAGCTTTTTAGTATTGATAATTAGAACAATGCGAACCAAGAATTGAAATGTGCCGTTAGGCACTAAATATTGGTAGATAATATACATTAGAAATACGGGCGTGCCGTAGTTACGCAACAAAATCGTAACTATTGCGTACCTACTGCACGCTAGATTTATTACGATTTTTATTAACTACCAATATTTAGTGCCTAACGTGAGGGATAGAAGTGGAAAGCCCACAGCATGACGAAGGAAGTGCGAGGACTTGCAGCGGATAGCCCGAGCCGCCTCTTTCGGCGGGACACGCCCAAAATAAAAAAACCGACACTTATTAAAGCATCGGTTTGTATTTTAATGAAAAATTGATATTCTATTTATTCAATAGTTTTTCTAAATATTCGATTTTATCTTTTTCAGCTTGCAGTAAACGCTCGTAAAGCTTTTCTTTTTCCTGAAAAGTTTCAATTAATTTATCCAATGGATTGAAAGTACAATGATTATTTGCAAAATTACCATTATTGATACTATTGTCTTGGAAACTATTAAAATAACTAATCATATTTTCTTCTGAAAAACTTTTAATTGCTTCAACGGTTACGCCAAGTGCTTTTGCAACTTCTGCAAGTTTTTGTTCGTCTATAGTTTCACTATTTTCAATAGCAGATATAGCTTGTTGGTTTGTTCCTAAAGCTTGTACCAAAGCTTCCTGTTTCATATCACGAAGTTCACTAATACGGCTAATTTTTCGCCCTATATGATTTGGTTTTATAAGTGTGCTCATAATTCAAAGAAATGATTAAGCTTAATAATAAACAACAAGTAAAAAACATATTAAACAATGTATTTCACATTTGTTATATGTTTATTGCATTTGAGTCAAAAATACAACTTTTCAGACAAAAACCACCAAAGCTAAAATGGATTTTTATAACTTTCAGCCTTTTCCTCTTTCGGAATCTTTCACTTTTACCTCTGATTCATCAAAACCATAATTTTTTAGGATCAAAATAATCGATTTGACAATTTAACGACCTCGAAATAACAATCTGATAATTTCAGTTTTTCTCCGGAATACTACACCGTTTTCGAACTGTTTTTATTATATTTGCTCCGCTCATTCTGAGCCGACTATACCTTTTACATCGCTACATCTTGGCGATACGATTATAAAAAAAAAAAAAAAAATGACACAGAATTCAAAAATCTATTACACCTTAACTGATGAGGCGCCATTGTTAGCGACTTATTCTTTTTTACCTATTGTTCAGGCATTTACTGCTACAGCTGGTATTGCAATTGAAACGAGAGACATCTCTTTGGCAGGTAGAATTTTATCAAATTTTCCTGATGTTCTTACAGATGCTCAAAAAACTGGAGATGCTTTGGCTGAATTGGGTCAATTAGCGACACAACCTGAAGCTAATATCATCAAATTACCAAATATTTCTGCATCAGTACCACAATTAAAAGCTGCAATTGCAGAATTACAGTCTCACGGTTACAAAATTCCTAATTTCCCGGAAGATCCACAAAATGATGCTGAAAAAGAAATTAAAGCTAAATATGCTAAAGTTTTAGGTTCTGCTGTAAATCCTGTTTTACGTGAAGGTAACTCTGACCGTAGAGCTCCAAGAGCAGTTAAGAACTTTGCAAAAGCAAATCCACACTCAATGGGTGCATGGTCTGCTGATTCTAAAACAAAAGTAGCTTCTATGCCTGATGGTGACTTTTACGGAAGCGAAAAATCACTTACTGTAGCAGAAGCAAATGATGTAAAGATCGAATTCGTAGCAAAAGATGGCACAACAACTGTTCTTAAAGCAAGTACTCCGCTTAAGGCAGGTGAAATAATCGACAGTTCTGTAATGCATTTAAAAGCTCTAAAAAGCTTTGTTGCTGACGCTATTGCTGATGCTAAAAAAGAAGGAGTTTTACTTTCTGTGCATTTAAAAGCTACAATGATGAAAGTTTCAGATCCAATTATCTTTGGCGCTATCGTTGAAGTATATTTTGCTGATCTTTTTACAAAATACGCCACTTTATTCTCTGAATTAAATATAGATACAAGAAACGGTTTAGGTGATATCTACGCAAAAATTGCGGGAAGACCTGAGCAAGCTGCTGTCGAAGCTGACATTACTAAAGCGATCGAAAACGGACCAGCTCTTGCAATGGTAAATTCTGATAAAGGAATTACAAACTTACACGTTCCATCTGATGTTATTGTTGATGCTTCTATGCCGGCAATGATTCGTACTTCTGGACAGATGTACAATAAAGAAGGGAAACAACAAGATACAATCGCTGTTATTCCGGATCGTGCTTATTCTGGAATTTATACTGCAACTATCGATTTCTGTAAAAAACACGGTGCTTTTGATCCAAAAACAATGGGAAGTGTTCCTAACGTAGGTTTGATGGCTCAAAAAGCTGAAGAATACGGATCTCATGACAAAACTTTCCAGGTAAAAGCGGACGGAGTTGTTCGTGTAGTTGATAATAAAGGAACTGTGTTAATGGAGCAGAACGTTGAGGCTAATGACATTTTTAGAATGTGTCAGGCTAAAGACGCTCCTATTCAGGACTGGGTTAAACTAGCTGTAAACAGAGCTCGTTTATCTGATACTCCTGCTGTTTTCTGGTTAGACGAAAACAGAGCGCATGACAGAGAATTGATCGTAAAAGTTCAAAAATATTTAAAAGATTACAATACCGTAAATCTAGATATCCGTATCCTTAACCCAATTGCTGCAACTGAATTTACTTTAGACAGAATCATCAAAGGTTTAGACACTATCTCTGTAACAGGAAACGTTTTACGTGATTACTTAACTGATTTATTCCCAATTTTAGAATTAGGAACTTCAGCTAAAATGTTATCAATCGTTCCGTTAATGAATGGTGGTGGATTGTTTGAAACTGGTGCTGGAGGTTCTGCCCCAAAACACGTTGAGCAATTTACAGAAGAAGGATATTTACGTTGGGATTCATTAGGAGAATTTCTTGCTCTTGGTGCTTCTTTAGAGCATTTAGGACAAACTTTAGACAACTCTAAAGCAATTGTTTTATCTGAAACTTTAGATGAAGCAAACGATAAATTCTTAGCAAACGATAAATCTCCTGCCCGTAAAGTAGGTCAGATCGACAATCGTGGTTCTCATTTCTATCTTGCTTTTTATTGGGCACAAGCTTTGGCAGCTCAAAATAAAGATGCTGAATTAAAAGCGATCTTTACTCCTATTGCTGCTCAATTTGAAGCTAACGAAACAAAAATCAATGATGAACTAATTGGTGCACAAGGAAAACCTCAAACTCTTGGTGGTTATTACCAGCCAACTCCTGATTTAGTAAGCAAAGCAATGCGTCCTAGTACAACATTTAACGCAATTGTTGCTGAAATAAAATAATAAGATTTTAAGGACAATCAAATAAAGACGCAACACTATTCGTCTCTAGAGAGAAACCTTTGAACCTTCATAAAAAGACAACTTTAAACGGTTGTCTTTTTTTTGCCTTTCAGAATAATCTATCGAGAATTTATAAGCAAACTAATTAAAGGATCAAAAGCCTGTAACAATAATAGAATATTCTTAACTAATGTTTAACAATCGTTACGCATTAATATTTAGTAAGAATTATTAACTATGTGCTTCAAATACAAGACAATGATTACAAAAAAAATTGGCATTATTCTCATCTTCCTATTAACAACTTTAACTTCATTTTCTCAGGAAAAATTTACTTTAAGCGGAACAATCACTGACTTTAAAAACAACGAAACTTTAATTGGCGTAAATGTTTACATTCCTGCTTTAAAAATAGGAACAACCACCAACGAATATGGTTTTTATTCTCTAACGGTTCCTAAAGGCGAACATGAAATTGAAATTAGTTATGTGGGGTACCAGACAATCCACAAAAAAGTTATCTTAAATCAAAATACAAAAACAAATTTTGGGATAAAGGAAGGTGGCGAAGAGCTTCAGGAAGTTGTAATAAAAGACAACAGAGGCAAAATCAATATCAAGTCGCCTGAAATGAGTGCCAATAAACTCTCTATTGCTGCCATAAAAAAAATGCCCGTTGTTATGGGGGAAGTCGATGTCCTTAAATCGATTTTACTACTTCCGGGAGTAACGAATGCAGGCGAAGGTGCTTCTGGATTTAATGTTCGTGGTGGTGGAGCTGATCAGAATTTAATTTTATTAGACGAAGCAACGATCTTTAACTCTTCTCACGTTTTTGGTTTTTTCTCTGTTTTTAATCCTGATGCTATAAAAGATTTAAAATTATACAAAGGCGGAATTCCCGCTCGATATGGCGGAAGGGCTTCATCTGTATTGGATATTTATCAAAAAGACGGAAATAGTAAAGAATTCCATGTAAATGGAGGAATTGGATTAATTTCAAGCCGACTTCTTGCTGAAGGTCCAATTGTAAAAGACAAAGGTTCTTTCTTAATTGGAGGAAGAGCTTCATATGCCCATTTATTCCTGAAACTGTCAGAAAAACAAAAAGACAACTCGGCCTATTTTTATGATTTAAACACAAAATTAAGTTATAAACTAAACGACAATAACAGTTTGTATTTATCCGGTTACTTTGGTCGTGACGTGTTCAGCCTGAACAAAAGTTTTACGAATATCTACGGAAACTCTACTTTGAACCTGCGTTGGAATCATTTATATTCTGATAAATTGTTTGCGAATCTATCCTTAATTTACAGTGATTACTATTATGGTCTTGATCTGGATTTCGTAGGTTTCAAATGGGATTCGGGAATCAAAAATTACAACATCAAATATGATTTCAAGAACTATATTTCTGATAAATTCAAATTAAACTATGGTGTAAACGGAATCTATTACGAATTCAATCCCGGAACTATTAAACCAAGTAATGAAACTTCAGGAATCAACCCGGACCAATTAGATCGAAAATATGCTTTTGAGCCCTCTGTTTATATAGAAGCAGAAAATCAAATTTCGAAAAAGATTACGATTTCTTACGGATTGCGTTACAGTTTATTTTATCGTTTAGGAGCTTCGACAATTAATTATTACGATAATAATGAACCTGTGATCTTCAATACTGACATGCAGATTTACGAAAAAGCAATACCAACATCTACCAAATATTTTGGCAAAAACAAGGAAATTCAAAATTACAATAATTTAGAACCCCGTTTTTCTGCTTCTTACCAACTAAATGATGATCAATCGATTAAGGCCAGCTATAACCGAATGGCGCAATACCTTCAATTAATATCAAACACCTCATCTCCTACTCCTCTTGATGTCTGGATGCCAAGTGACAATTATATCAAACCACAAATTGCAGATCAGGTGGCATTGGGTTATTTTAGAAACATAAATAACGGCGCGTATTCTGTAGAAGTTGAAACGTATTACAAGAAAATTCAAAACAGACTGGATTATATCGATGGTGCTGATTTGATTGCCAATGACGCTATCGAGCAAGTAATCCTAAACGGAAGAATGCGTTCTTACGGGGTTGAATTTATGCTGAAAAAGAATGAAGGCAAACTAAACGGTTGGATCTCTTATACGCTGTCAAAATCACAACAACAAACGCCGGGAAGAACTCCTGAAGAAACAGGTATCAATAATGGACAATGGTACAGTTCTGCTTATGATAAAACACATAATTTAGCAGTGACAGGTGCTTATACTTTAAACGAGAAATGGTCTTTTGGTGCTAACTTTGCGCTACAATCCGGTCAGCCTGTTACGTATCCAAACGGTCAGTACGAATATTTAGGAATTACGGTTCCTAGTTATGGATCAAGAAACGAAAATCGCCTGCCTGCGTATCACCATTTAGATGTTTCGGCAACTTTAACGCCTAGAAAAAACAAAGACAGAAAACTGAAAGGCGAATGGGTTTTTAGCATTTACAACTTGTATAATCGCCATAATGCCGCTTCGATCAATTTCCGTCAGAACGTTGATACAGGTGCAAATGAAGCAGTACAAACTTCTATTTTTGGGATGGTTCCTGCGGTTAGTTATAATTTTAAATTTTAAGAATCATTTTCTTCAAAAAGGAAACAAAAAATATATCATGAAAAAAGCGACCTTATTCTTTGTACTTTTATTTTCGATTTTCTTTACCAGCTGCGAAGAAGTTGTCGACGTTGATCTCGATACTGCTCCGCCAAAATTGGTAATCGAAGCTGCTATAAACTGGCAAAAAGGAACATCAGGAAAACAGCAAACTATAAAACTGAGTACAACGACCGGTTATTTCGAAAATGTGATTCCGACAGTTTCCGGGGCAACCATTTTTATAAAAAACAGCCACAACGACCAATTCAATTTTATAGAAGTAACCAAAACAGGAAGATATGTTTGCACCAACTTCAACCCGGTAATTGACGAGACTTATACTTTGACTGTCATCAACAAAGGAATTACTTATACAGCCACTGAAATAATGAAATCTGTTGCGCCAATAACCCGTATAGAACAAAATAACGAAGGTGGTTTTACAGGAGATGAAATCGAAATCAGAGCATTTTATAACGATCCTCCGGATGCTGATAATTTCTACTTATACAAATACGGCTACTCAAATAAAGTGACCTCGACCTATTATGTGGGTGAAGATAAATTCTTTCAGGGAAATGAGTATTTTAGTAAATCAGATGATGATGATTTAAAAATTGGAAATGAAGTCGAAATCACACATTACGGAATCTCAAAACAATATTATAATTATATGAGCATTTTAGTAAGTATTGCGGGAAGTAATGTTGGCGGACCATTTCAATCCCCACCCGCTACGGTAAAAGGAAATATCATCAACACAATAGATAAGGCCAATTATCCGTTAGGTTATTTTTCACTTAGCGAAACAGATTATAAAAAATACACTATTCAATAATCAGTACAATGGAAGCCCGAATTGAAATATTACCAGAAAAAAAATTAATTGGTAAACATATCGTAATGTCGTTTATCGAAAATAAAACATTCCAGTTGTGGAGTTCTTTTATGCCAAAACGTAAAGAGATCAAGAATTCGATTGACTCTAATTTATATTCGCTTGAAGTTTTTCCTGATGGACATTTTAATAATTTTGATCCTAACAACAGCTTCCAAAAATGGGCAGCTGTCGAAGTTTCTGATTTTGATAAAGTCCCGCCAGAAATGGAAACTTTAATTATCCCAACCGGATTGTACGCAGTCTTTGTTCATAAAGGCCCACAAAGCGAAGGACACAAAACTTATCATTCTATTTTTGTCGAATGGCTACCCAATTCAAGATATACCGTAGACGAACGACCGCATTTTGCAGTAATGGGTGATCAATACAAAAAAGAAGATCCGGATTCTGAAGAAGAAATCTGGATTCCGATAACGCCTAAAGCTTAACTTTTTTGCCACAGATTTTAATGATTAAACACAGATTATCAAAACAATAACATTATTATTAAATCGTACTAAGTTCCATTTATAATTATTTTAATTAAAAGAAATCCGGATTAATCATTAAAATCTGTGGCAAAAAAAAAAAAAAAAAACGTTATGCTAATTGAAACCTTAAAATCTCTTTTCAACCGAGATCTCCACCAATTAAAAGTCGAGATAGAATTGTATCATGATGAAAGCAAACTTTGGGCAATTGATAAAGGTATTTCAAATTCCGGAGGAAATCTTTGTTTACATCTTATCGGGAACATCAATACTTATATTGGAGCCGAAATAGGCAAAACAGGTTATGTCCGTGATCGTCCTTTAGAGTTTTCCTTAAAAGATATTCCAAAAACTGAGCTAATTACCAAAATTGACGACACTATTCTGGTCGTAAATAATACGCTTGACAGTTTAACCGAAGATGATCTGGAAAACATTTATCCACAAATTGTGTTCGAAAAAGAGATGACAACAGGATTCTTTTTAGTGCATCTCTCCACACATTTGGCCTATCATTTAGGACAAATCAATTACCATCGAAGGCTACTTTAAGTTTTTAGTCTCAGTTTACAGTAAGCACCGAGACTGAAAACTGCGACTGAAAAAAACCTCAACATATGTACAGGTTTAGAAGTTAGAATTAAGCAAACTTTGCAAATAATTAATTCAATATTTCGAAAACATGAAACATTTACTTTTTAGCCTATTTTCACTTTGCGCGTTTACTACAAAAGCACAAACATTCAAAAATCCAGAATCCCTATTCGATCCAACTCCTTATGGATTTAGTCACGCATCATCGGTTTCTGCTCCTGGAGAATTGGTTTACATTTCAGGGCAAAGTGGCGGAGCAGGAAAAGAACATACATTAAGTAATAATTTTAGAGAGCAAACTCAGATTGCCTTACAAAACATAGTCACGGTTCTCGATAGCTACAAACTAAAACCGGAGAATATTATAAAAATAACCATTCTGATTGTAGATCATTCTCCTGAAAAACTAAAAATATGGAACGAAGAAATCAGAAAAGTTTGGAAAAACAATCCATTTCCGGCAAGTACTTTAATTCCCGTTCCTAAATTAGCTATCGACGGAATGCTAATCGAAGTTGATGCTATCGCTTTCAAGGCAAAATAAAAAAATTTCACCATTAAGATATTAAGAAAGTTAGGTTGCTATTCTAAAAAGCAAACCATTTGAAAATTCTTTTAATCTTAATAATCTGTGGTAAAAAAAATACAACCATTAGGATATTAAGCCAGCCAACTAAACTTTCTTAATCTCTTAATGGTAAAATAAAAAACTTATAACTTTCGTACCTTTGCAGCACATTTCAAATCAAAAATCTAAATGTCTTCACACCATATCGTACGCGACGACCAGGAACCCGCTTTAATTATTGCCAACGGAGCAGCATGTAATCCTGAATTATTAGGACAATTGCTCGAATGGTCGCCACTTGTGATCGTATTGGATTCTGCCATGGAAAGAGTTGTTGAATTAGGTATAAAAGTCGATGTACTTTTAGGAGATTTCGATCATGGCTTTGATCCTGAAATCTACAAAACATCTCAATATCCAATAGAAATTGTACACACTCCGGATCAGGACAAAACCGATTTAGAGAAAGCTTTCGATTATTTAATCGCGCGAAAAATCCCTGCCGTAAACGTAGTTTGGGCCACGGGAAAACGCGCCGATCATACCATTACAAACCTTACTAATATCGTTCGTTACCGCAATCTGATTAAAATTGTTATTCTCGACGATCATTCTAAAATATTCTTGCTGCCTAACAAATTCGAGAAATGGTACACCGCAAAAACACCTATTTCTTTGATTCCCATTGGTGTTGTCAACGGAATTAATTCTACCAATTTACTATATCCTCTAAAAGACGATACCTTAACAATTGGTTATCGAACCGGAAGCAGCAATTCTGTTCTTCAGGACGGTTTAGTCAGCATTACCCATAACGAGGGCGATTTATTGTTGATGGAGTGCATGGATTAAAAAAAATTTTGTTTCACGCAGATTATAGAAGATCAAATTTTGAATGATCATCTGTGTACATCAGCTAAATTATTTTAAAATCTGCGAGAAAAATTAGCACATAGAAACATAGTTTAAAATCTCTAAAAAAATCACTTACCCTTACATTAATTCGCATTTGGAATTTGGATTTTTTTTTATTGGAATTTAGATTTTAAACATTGGAATTTTAAACCGACTGAGACTAAGAAAGGAATGACTATCTTTGCACGGAAATTTACAAAATGAAAGAAACAGACAATTCCGAAAAAAATAATTTACATCCTCGAAATCTTCACCGTTCCCACTATGATTTCGAACTTCTTATTACGAATTGTCCTGAATTAAAACCATTCGTTGCAATAAATATTCACGGAATTGAAACCATAGATTTCAGTAATCCTTTGGCTGTAAAAGCGCTTAACAAAGCCTTACTACAAACCTATTACGATATACAAGACTGGGATATTCCTAAAAATTATCTTTGCCCGCCAATTCCTGGCCGAACTGATTATATTCATTATCTGGCTGATTTATTAGCCGAAACCAATAACGGAGTTATCCCTCAAGGATCTTCGGTTTTAGGTTTAGATATTGGTACAGGTGCCAATTGTATCTATCCTATTTTAGGAAATGCAATTTACGATTGGAGTTTCGTAGGAACGGATATCGACGAAAATGCAATTGAAAATTGTAGTAAAATCATCGAAGCAAACCCAAAATTGATTGATGCCATCAGTTTACAGCAACAAACTGAAGCTCGTTTTATATTCAAAAACATCATCACACCCGAAGATCGTTTTACGTTCACGATGTGCAATCCACCTTTTCATTCTTCTGCTGAAGATGCAAATCAAAGTACCCTTCGCAAAATTTCGAACCTGACAAAGGAAAGAAAGAAAACAAATCCTGTACTGAATTTTGGAGGTCACAATGCCGAATTATGGTGCGATGGCGGCGAAATTGGTTTTGTTACCCAAATGATTTACGAAAGCTCAAAATTTGCTATGCAATGTTTGTGGTTTACTACATTAGTTTCAAAAAGAGAAAACCTGTCCAGCATTTACAAAACACTTAATAAAGTAAATGCTTCTTCGATAAAAACTATTGATATGGCTCAAGGCCAAAAAACCAGCCGAATCATTGCCTGGACTTTTTTAAGCGAAAGTCAGCAAAAGGCGTGGAAGTTTGAGAATTCTTAACTATTAAATCCTATTATCATAAGTAAAACTAAAAACAGCACTGTTTCTGAAATTTCAAAAATTGATTTGGAACAATACAATAAAGAGCTGGCATGTTCTGAAAAAGAAATTAAAAATGGAAGTTTTTACTCTCACAGTGAGGTTAAAAATAATATTGAAAAATGGAAAGTAAATTCAAGAAATTACAATTATGATACTTTAAAATAAAATTCTGATACTTTATCGATAGTGTATTTCCGTACCTTTAAAGTAAATTGAATTTTATTACTATGCCAAAAACATACTTCAGAATACTCTTATTACTTGTACTTACAGGCTGTTCTTCGACTAAAAAAGCAAAATTTGACGATTATGTTTTTAAAACAAAAAGTGAAAAGCAAGCTTATATTAACTCTTACGACAAAGCCTTAAAACTTTGGGATATTCCTTATACTGAGGAAGACATAAAAACCACTTACGGCACGGCTCACGTTATTATGGCTGGTCCAAAAAATGGAAAAGATCTGGTTTTACTTCACGGAATGGATGCGAGCTCTACCATGTGGTATCCAAATATTAAACCATTAGCCAAAAACCATCGCATTTACGCAATTGATTTCATGATGGAACCGGGAAAATCGACTCTGGCTTCAAAATCACTTTCATCAAAAGAAATTGTAATTTTATACAATGAAATTTTCGACCATTACAAATTAAAGAAATTTGATATTGTTGGAGCTTCCCGCGGCGGCTGGATTGCCACATTATTAGCCACTCAAAAAGGAAATTCAATAGATAAAGTAGTGTTGCTAAGTCCGGCGCAAACCTTTAAATTCATTGACAAAGTAGGTAAAACGACTTCTGCTTTAATGCTGAAACTTTTCCCAAGCGAAAAGAAATTCGGAAAAACACTAAAAACATTTTCTGCACATCCTGAAAAAATTAGTCCCATTTATAAAAAGCAATTTTATTTGGCCAATAAATATGCTAAATCAAATTCAAGTATGTTCAAAATGCATCCCTTTTCAGATGATGATTTAAAATCGATTACCAATCCTGTTTTGGTTTTAATTGGAGATCATGATGTCATAAATTCTGAAGAGAGTTTAGAAAGAGCCAAAAAATATGTAAGTAACAGTAAAACTCAGGTTATAAAAGATGCCAGACATTTTTTAACCATCGATCAGCCAAAAGTTGTAAATGATGCGATGATTGATTTTTTAGAATAGCCAAATAAGTTATATTCCCTACAACTAATGCAATCAAGTTAAGACATGAGTACATGAGTAAACACAGAAAGTATTCACAAAGTTTGTCATCTCGACGAAGGATAGATCACACTAGTATTTCCGTTCAGATATTCGCCAATCTTTGTCGAGTTTCTTGTGCAATCTCTCCTTCGTCGAGATGACAAGTTTAATAAAAAAACTCCTTTAGAAGTTTAATTTTGATAAAAGAACCATAACCACACAGAATATCGCGTAGGGATTATACCAATTCAATTAATAATAACAAAAGACAATTCGTAAAAATTCGGGCAATTCATGTAATTCGTGGCAACCCTTTTATATAGAATTCAAACTTTGTATCTTTACAAAACTAATTTTTTCATCCTTCAAAAATGAATTTCCAAGTATCCTCAGAGTATAGTCCAAAAGGTGATCAGCCACAAGCAATCGAAAAACTTTCACAAGGTGTGATCGATGGCGAAAAATACCAGACATTATTAGGCGTTACCGGATCCGGAAAAACATTTACGGTAGCCAATGTCATTCAGGAAGTTCAAAGACCAACCATAGTTTTGGCCCACAATAAAACTTTGGCAGCGCAATTATATTCTGAGTTCAAACAATTTTTCCCCAATAATGCGGTCGAATATTTTGTTTCCTACTACGATTATTATCAGCCCGAAGCATTTATGCCTGTAACAGGGGTTTTTATCGAAAAAGATTTATCCATCAATGAAGAGCTCGAAAAGATGCGTTTAAGCACAACTTCTTCCCTCCTTTCGGGACGTCGGGATGTTTTGGTTGTCGCTTCTGTTTCGTGTTTATATGGTATTGGGAATCCGGTTGAATTTAAAAAAAATGTAATAGAAATAAGCAGAGATCAGGTTATTTCGAGAACTAAATTACTTCATAGTCTGGTTCAGAGTTTATACGCCAGAACCGAGGCCGATTTTAATCCGGGAACTTTCAGAATCAAAGGCGATACGGTCGAAGTATATCCAAGTTATGCCGATGACGCTTACAGAATTCACTTTTTTGGCGACGAAATCGAAGAAATAGAATCATTTGATGTGAAGACCTCACAAGTTATAGAAAAATTCAAAAGACTTACTATCTATCCCGCTAATATGTTTGTGACTTCTCCGGATGTTTTGCAAGGCGCTATTTGGGAAATTCAGCAAGATTTGGTTAAACAAGTCGATTATTTCAAAGAAATAGGAAAACACCTCGAAGCCAAACGTCTGGAAGAACGTACTAATTTTGACTTAGAAATGATTCGTGAATTGGGGTATTGCTCCGGAATCGAAAATTATTCCAGATACCTTGACGGAAGACAGGCCGGAACAAGACCGTTCTGTTTATTAGATTATTTCCCAAGTGATTATTTGATGGTTGTTGACGAAAGTCACGTAACCGTTTCTCAGGTTCACGCCATGTACGGAGGCGACAGGAGCCGTAAAGAAAATTTGGTGGAGTACGGTTTCCGTTTACCGGCCGCCATGGATAACAGACCTTTGAAATTTGAAGAGTTTGAAGCCATACAAAATCAGGTAATTTATGTATCTGCAACACCGGCAGATTACGAATTACAAAAAACAGATGGTGTTTATGTAGAACAAATTATTCGTCCAACGGGACTATTAGACCCTATTATCGAAGTAAGACCCAGTTTGAATCAAATCGATGATCTGATTGAAGAAATTCAGGTACGCTGCGAATTAGACGAAAGAGTTTTAGTAACCACGCTGACCAAAAGAATGGCCGAAGAACTCGCAAAATATTTAACTAAAGTAAACATTCGTTGTCGTTATATACATTCTGAAGTAGATACGCTGGAACGTATCGAAATTATGCAGGATTTACGAAAAGGTATTTTTGATGTTCTTATTGGAGTAAACTTACTTCGTGAAGGTCTTGATTTACCAGAGGTTTCGCTAGTTGCAATTTTAGATGCTGATAAAGAAGGTTTTCTTCGTAATCACAGGTCTTTAACACAAACTATTGGTCGTGCTGCAAGAAACCTTAACGGAAAGGCAATTTTGTATGCGGATAAAGTTACGGCGAGTATGCAACGAACAATGGACGAAACAGAATATCGAAGAACTAAACAGATTAACTATAATACAGAACACGGAATTACACCACAAGCTCTGAATAAAAAGATTGACAGTGCCTTTACTAAAAATCCTTTGGTAGAATATGAGTTAGGACATACTCTATCTGCCGCTGCCGAATCGGAAACTGCTTATCTATCGAAAACCGAATTAGAAAAAATGATTCGCGAAAAACGAAAATCAATGGAGAAAGCGGCAAAAGAACTGGACTTTTTGCAAGCGGCTAAGTTGCGTGATGATATCAAAAAACTACAGGAACAATTGGCTTAATTGTGTTGTTCCTGAAAAACTCTCAATAAAACGTTAGGGTCTATTATTGCGTTTGGAGCATTTTTCATCAAATCTAAAACACGTTTGGTTGCATTTGGGTTCAACCCCATTTCGATTGAAATTTGCTGAATTGCTTTGGCTTCTTTTTCGTGCAAAATACCATCACAATACATGATTAAAGCGAGTCTGTAAAATTGCTGTATGCGCTGAAACTCCGATTTTATAATTTGAGCAGTATGCTCCTGATGAAATAAATCTTTAAAATCGACATACTCGATGCTCAATTCCTGAGCTACCAGCCACAAAAAATCATACTCCCTTTTATGCAGTTGCCCATCAACGGTAGAAAAAGCAATCATTTCTAAAAGTAAACTTCTCTTTTCTGTTTCGGTATTCATCAATTTATTATTTTTAGCTAAAATATTGTTTTTAAACCTAAAACGCAACACAACTCATGATTACAGATCTTTCTCTTTTGTATTGTTGTGGATAACAAATATTTTATATGAAATATAAAAAGCAATCAAACTCGCTATGAAACTTATTTTAAGAGAATACAATCTAAAACTAAAACATACTTTTACCATTTCAAGAGAATCTATTGATTTTCAGCCTTCACTGATTGTCGAACTCAAAAGTGATGGCTTTTCGGGTTTTGGAGAAGCCACTTCGAATCCGTATTACAAAACAACGGTTCCGGTAATGATGCAGGATTTAGAAAAAATCAGAACTGTTATTGAAACTACAGATAATGAAACTCCCCATATTTTTTGGGCAAAAATCTATCCTTATTTAAAAGGCGATATGTTTGCTTTATGCGCTTTAGATTTAGCTTATAATGATTTATATGCTCGTAAAAAAGGCAAGAAATTATATGAATTATGGAATTATAATATCGCAAATAATCCGCTTACTGATTATACGATCGGAATTGCTTCTATAGACAAAATGGTTTCGAAAATGCAGGAACTTCCGTGGCCTATCTACAAAATCAAACTGGGAACGAAAGAAGATCTTGCGATTGTAAAAGAACTCCGCAAACACACGAATGCTATTTTTAGGATCGACGCCAATTGTGGCTGGGGTGTTGAGGAAACGATTAATAATGCGATTGAACTAAAAAAATTAGGCGTAGAATTTTTGGAACAACCCATGAAAGCTGATAATTGGGAAGCGCATAAAGAAGTTTTCAAACACTCAGTTTTACCTGTAATTGCTGATGAAAGCTGTATTATCGAAGAAGATGTTGCCAAATGTTTCAACCATTTTCATGGTGTAAATGTAAAATTGGTAAAATGTGGCGGATTAACTCCGGGAAAACGTATGATCGAAGAAGCTAAAAAACTCGGTTTAAAAACAATGGTGGGTTGTATGACGGAATCAACGGTGGGAATTTCTGCCATTGCACATTTATTACCTCAACTAGATTATGTTGATATGGATGGTGCTTTGCTTTTAGCCGAAGATATTGCAACCGGCGTAACAATAAAAGATGGTGTTATTCATTATTCTGACCTTAACGGAACGGGAGTTACCTTAATCTAAACGTTATGAATGTCAATCAGTTTCCGGATAGAATTATCGAAATCGATCACGAAGAATATTTGTATTTTGGAGGAACGGCTTATTTGGGATTACCAACAAATAAGGAATTTCAGGAATTGGTGATTAAAAACATACGAAAATGGGGAACTACTTACGGGAGTTCCAGAAGTGCCAATATAAATCTAACGGCTTATGAGAGCGGCGAAACTTTCTTAGCCACACATATAAAATCAGAAAGCGCCGTTACAGTTTCGTCCGGAATGCTCGCCGGCAAATTAGTAATTGATATACTGAATAAAAGCACGGATCGATTTTTCCATTTTTCAGATATTCATACTGCCATCAAAACGAATAGTTTACCGTTGTTTATAAACGAGAAAATAAACCCGAGATTACTGGATTCTCAACCGGAAAGAATTACAATTCTGACTGATGGAGTTCCGTCTTTCCAAACCCGGGCAGTTGATTTATCAATGCTGGCAGCAATTCCTAATCATAAAGAAATTACACTTCTTATTGATGAATCGCATTCGTTTGGAATTTTAGGCAGAGATGGCTGTGGAATTTATTCACAAATCGATCTTCCCATCAAAAAAAAAATCATGATTTCGTCCTTGGGGAAAGCATTTGGCTTAAACGGTGGCGTTATTGCAAGCGATGCTTCTTTTATCAACCAAATAAAAGAACAAGACACTTTTGTTTCTGCTGCTGGAATGAATCCTGCTTTTGTCCAGACTCTGGCCGATGCTTCAGTTCTTTACAAAAATCAACATCAAAAATTGATTGAAAACCTGAATTATATTGATCAAAAGTTAATCAAAAATGACACTATCAAATTTGACAAAACCTATCCTTTAATTTATTTAGAAAATGACAATCTAATCGAAATATTAAAAGAAAATAAGATTATTATAGCCAATTTCAAATATCAGAAAAATGCTAACAACCTAAATCGAATAGTGATTACCGCCAATCATCTTCACGAAGATTTAGATAAATTAGTAAATATCTTAAACAATTCTAATTTTAAGTAAAAGCAAAAAAAGTTGCCACGAATTACACTAATTTTCACGAATTGCATTGCGCGTAAATTTCAATTAGTAAAAATTCGTGTAATTCGTGGCAAAAAAACCAGGCACAACTGAATAAATTGTAATCAAATTAGTTTTAAAACGTACCTTTGTAGAAAATAAGTGCATAGTTTGTTATCACGCGAAAGAGCAATCTTCGTTGTTTGCTCACATTGCGAAGATTCCTCTATTATATGAATGACAAAGATTGGGGAACTTGAAACTTGAAACAATTGAAATTAAAAAACAAAAAATGACAAATAACGATATCCTAAAAAAACTTCGCGTGGCTTTGATGCTCCGTGACGACCAAATAGTTGAAATTTTAGAATTAGTAGATTTTAGAATTACAAAATCAGAATTGGGAGCTTTTTTTAGAGCCGAAGATCATGAAAATTACATGGAATGTGGCGATCAGGTTTTACGTAATTTCTTAAACGGATTGGTAATTCATTTAAGAGGAACGAAAGAAAATCCTAAAAACCCAAACGATGTTTTAGCAAAACATAAAGCAGAGATTCCTAAAAAAGACAGTACGAAAGAAAGACCTGAATTTAAAGCTAGTGCAAAAGATGCTGAAAAAGGAAGAGGCGATAAAGCACCTTCTAAATCAGGACCTGCAGCTAAAAAACCTTTCAAGAAGAATAACACTAAAACTGCTCCTAAAGTACAGGTTGTAGAAAAAGTGATTTACAAAAACGGTAAGAATAAAAAATAATTAACCGCAAAGGTCGCAAGGTTTTACGCAAAGTTCGCAAAGTTTTTATTGATAAAGCTTTGCGAACTTTGCGTTTATCAGCATAAGTCCGAGATAAAAACTTGGCGTACTTTGCGGTTAAATAAAATTAATGATTAGGTTTTCTTTATATCTTATTCTGATCAATTCGATCAAAAAAAGCATCTTTAAAAGTCGCTCCAATTGGCAATTCTTTTGCATTAATAAAAACCGAAAAACTATCCGTAGATTCTATTTGTTTTAAGGCAACGATAAATGACTTATGGATTTGAATAAAATCTTTTTCAGGCAATGATTCTATTACATTTTTTAAAGACGAATGGGTGATAATTTGTTGTTTATGAGTATGGATACAAACATAATTCTGAAGACTTTCTATGTATAAAATTTCTTCTAAAAACAACTTCTGAAATTTGTTTTTTCCGTCTGTTTTTATGAAAATAAAATCAGATGAATTATTCATTACAACTTCTGTTTTAGGGTCGGAATTCAGCTTCGAAACGGCCTGATAGAAACGTTCAAAAGCAATTGGTTTCAATAAATAATCAATAGCATTTAATTCAAATCCTTCTAATGCAAAATCAGGATAAGCCGTTGTAAAAATGACCTTAATATCTTTAGAAATTATCCTTGAAATCTGTAAACCTGTTAATTGCGGCATTTGAATGTCTAAAAAAATAACATCAACGCTTTGTGTATTCAGAAACTCTAATGCTTTTAATGAATCATTGAAAACTCCCACCTTTTCCAGAAAAGATACTTTTTCGATGTAATTCTCGAGAATGCGGGTTGCTGGCGGTTCATCATCAACAATGATACATTTAAAGGTCATAAATTATTTTTTTAGTGGTATTTTCAAATAGGTTTTAAAGGTATTATTTTCTGCTGTTTTTTCGAGTATAAATTGATCTTTATAAGTAAACTCTAATCGTTTGGTCAGGTTTTCAAAACCAATTCCGGTCGACGAATAATTCTCTCCTCCCACATTATAATTAAAAGTTAAAAGTTCTAAAAAACCTTCTTTTATTTTGATCAGAATAATGGCTTTTTCATCGGGATTATTAAGTTTTGTATGTTTAAAAACATTTTCGATAAAATGTATTAATGCCGAAGAAAGGATTTTTTCAGTCGAAAAATTTCCTTCAATTTCAAAATCTAAATAAAGCTGATCTTCAAATCGTTTTTGCTGCAAATGAATATAATTTTGTAGAAACTGAATTTCTTTAGAGAGCAATACCTCCTCTTTTTCTGTCTCTGTAATGACATAACGAAGTAAATCTGACAATACTAAAATATCTGATGCCATTTTATCATCTTTCAGAATCAACTGACTGTAGAAGGAATTAAGTGTATTAAACAAAAAATGCGGGCTTACTTGTGACTTTAGCATTTGAAGCTGTGCTTTTTTATTTTCTAATACTAATTGCTGATTTTGCTTGTAGGTATTTTGAAATTGCCAAAATAAGTAACTCACAGCACTTAAAATAACAGATGGCAATCCAAAGAAAAAGTTGTCACGGATGTAATAGGTTATTTCTCGCGCTTTCTCTCCATAATTATGAATTCCTGTAATTTCAAAAATAACAACTTCTTGCAAAAAATAGCGTACGCCGGCAAAAATCACTAATGAAACCGGAATACTCAATAAATACAAAAAAGCTTTCTTTTTATTTAAAAACCAATTACAAAAGGTATAGAAATTCAGAATATAAACAACGAAAATAGACAGAAAGAAACCGATATTAAATGCAAAATACAAACTACTAAAAACGGAATCTAACCCACGATTGTTAACTCCTATATCCCACAGATAAAGAAGTATAAATAGCCCTAAAAAAAGAAGAACATGATAATAAAACGGGATTTTTGACTTCATAATGATGTTGTTATTATTTCAAAAATACAACTATGACTTTACATGAATACTATATTTATATAAAATGGTCATTTCCTTGGATGAACTATCCAAAATAGTACACGAAATTTTTTACCAGCCAATTATCATTGTTTGCAATCCGGAATGTGGTGTTCATCAAAAACTAAAAATCCAACTGAAAAGCTGCTCTACATTTGTCATGAATTTAAAACAATCATCATGAAAAAAATCGCTTTACTATTAGTTTTTACAATTGTATTCAACACCGTTTCTGCTCAACAAAAAAAGAAACAAATCTTACTGCTTGGAACTTTCCATTTTGAAAATCCCGGGCTTGATGTTGCCAAAATCAATACCTTTAATGTAATGACAGACAAGAGCCAGAAAGAGCTTGAAAACATTACCAATAAAATCAAAAAATTTGGTCCTGATAAAATTTTTGTAGAATGGAATTATCAAAAACAGGACAAACTGGATAAATTCTATAACAAAAACACGGATAGTTTACTCCATAAAAATGCCAGCGAAATTGTACAAGTTGCATTAAGATCGGCTAAAAAATTAGAACACAAAAAGCTATACGGAATTGATTATAAAGACACTGACTTTCCTTATGATAGTTTAGTAAAGGGAATAGAAGCAGCCAATCAGTTTGACCTGATTAAAAAAAATGAAGAGTCAATGAAACATTATGAAACAGATCAAAATAAAAAAATTGCTAAATACAATTTAACTGAACTTCTTCTAGATATTAATACAAAAGCGTCCAATGAAGATAATATTGGCTGGTATCTCGAAACGGCGAATAAAGGCGGTAAAACAGATAATTTTGTGGGTGCTTTTTTAGTTTCAGAATGGTACAGAAGAAATCTTTATATGTATGCTCTAATCCAGAAACTAACAGAAAGCAAAGACGATAAAATAATGGTTTTATTGGGAGCGGGACATACGGCCATGTTGAGAGAATTTGTTGCACATGATCCCGAATTTGAAATTATAGAATTGGCAACCGTTTTGAAATAGTTACGAATCTAACCACAAAGAAAGCAAGGGTTTACGCAAAGTTTTATTAATAAAGCTTTGCGGATTTTATGCCTTAAAAAAGTATAATAATAAATTCCGTTGTAAAATATAGCCCGTGGTTTCAACCACGGAGACACAATGTATATCACAATCCGCATATCACAATTTGTATATCCCGTAGCGTCCCCGTGGTTGAAACCACGGGCTATGTTCTCAAAAATCGCCAAGCTTTATCAAGTATAGCTTTGCGAACTCTGCGTTTATAAAGATCCTTATAATTAAAAATCCTTGCGATCTTTGCGGTTAAATCCTCACCAGTTAAAATGACTCCAAAAAAAAAATCCCTCCGATGATCGGAGGGATTTTCTATATAATTGATTTCTTATTTGATTAAGAAAGTGCAGCTTTAACCTGATCAGCAGCTTCTTGAAATTGAGTAGCTGATAAAATTGGCATACCTGAATTGTCAATTAATTCTTTTGCAATTTCAGCATTTGTTCCTTGCAAACGAACGATAATTGGCACTTTAATAGCATCACCCATATTTTTGTAAGCGTCAACAACTCCTTGCGCCACACGGTCACAACGAACGATTCCTCCAAAAATATTGATCAAAATTGCTTTTACGTTAGGATCTTTTAAGATAATACGGAAAGCAGTTTCAACACGTTTTGCATCAGCAGTTCCACCAACATCTAAGAAGTTAGCAGGCTCAAAACCAGCGTATTTAATTAAATCCATAGTTGCCATTGCAAGACCTGCTCCGTTTACCATACATCCTACAGTACCGTCAAGATCTACATAGTTCAATCCTACTTCTTTAGCTTCAACTTCGATTGGGTTCTCCTCACGGATATCTCTCATCTCAGCATATTTTGGTTGTCTGTATAAAGCATTATCATCGATATTTACTTTAGCATCAACAGCCATAATTTTATTGTCTGAAGTTTTCAAAACCGGGTTGATTTCAAACATAGAAGCATCAGAACCAATGTAAGCATTGTATAATGAGTCGATGAATTTCACCATTTCTTTGAAAGCATTTCCAGAAAGACCTAAGTTAAAAGCAATTCTTCTTGCTTGAAAACCTTGTAATCCAACAGAAGGATCAACTTCTTCAGTAAAAATTAAATGAGGAGTGTGTTCAGCAACTTCTTCAATATCCATTCCACCTTCAGTAGAATACATAATCATGTTACGACCAGTAGCTCTATTCAATAAAACAGAAACATAAAATTCAGAAGTTTCACTTTCACCAGGATAGTAAACATCTTCTGCTACTAAAATTTTGTTTACTTTTTTACCTTCAGCAGAAGTTTGAGGTGTAATCAATTGCATTCCGATGATTTGTTCAGCAATTTCTTCAACTTGTTGCAAGTTTTTAGCTAGCTTAACTCCACCACCTTTTCCACGACCACCTGCGTGAATTTGTGCTTTTATTACGTGCCATCCTGTACCAGTCTCGGCAGTTAATTGTTTTGCAGCAGCCACAGCTTCGACTGCATTGTTAGCCACAATTCCGCGTTGAATGCGTACTCCGTAACTCGCTAAAATTTCTTTTCCTTGATATTCGTGTATGTTCATAATATAGAATTTGTCTGGTTCTGAATTTATTTCAGAATAAAAGTGCGACAAAAGTAGCAAAATTCAACTGAATAGTAAAATCTTTTTCAATTAAAAAACGTGTGAGATATTTGCAAAACGTTTATTCTTTTTCAATACCAAGAAATAGTTAACAAAACAATTTGTTAATATTAACGGAAAACCACTAAAACGTTTGATATTTAACAAATACATCACTGTATTCATTAGGCTTACGGCGATTTTTCTTAATATATTCTAACAGCCGTTGTCATTTTATCATTTCGCAATGGTTAATATAATATTATTATCAATTAAGAAGCGTTTTTCTAGTATTACAATAAAAATGTAAGTCAAATTACAATTCCAATACATTATATTTAACGAAATCTTTATTTTTGTAGAAAAAATATCAAGAATGAAAGTTAAAGAACAAGGGCTTTATTTGCCTGAATTTGAACACGACAATTGTGGTGCAGGATTTATTTGTAATCTGAATGGTATTAAATCAAACGATATTATTCACAAAGCATTGGATATCTTAATAAAATTGGAACATCGTGGTGCCGTTAGTTCTGATGGAAGAACTGGAGACGGAGCTGGAATTTTATTCGATATCCCACACGCTTTCTTTAAAAAAGTATGTGATTTTGAAATCCCTGAAACACGTGAGTATGCAG
Source organism: Flavobacterium azizsancarii (assembly GCF_027980145.1). Classification (GTDB taxonomy): domain Bacteria; phylum Bacteroidota; class Bacteroidia; order Flavobacteriales; family Flavobacteriaceae; genus Flavobacterium; species Flavobacterium azizsancarii. The sequence goes on from NZ_JAMZNK010000010.1 coordinate 54,484, forward strand.
TAGGAATGGTGTTTTTACCAAAAAGCAAAAACCAGGTTTCTTTTTGCATCAACGCTTTTGAATCGACTATTAAGGATCAAAACTTAAAAGTTCTGGGTTGGAGAGATGTACCTGTTGAAGTGGAGAATTTAGGGCAGATTGCCGCAGAAAAAGAACCAACAGTTAAACAGGTTTTTGTTAGCAAAAACGGTCAGGATTTAACTGAAAACGAATTTAATGCAAAACTTTTTGCAGCTAGAAAAATTGCTGAACATGCCATAAGAGGATCAAAAACCTCTGAAAGTCACATGTTTTATTTCTCTAGTTTATCGACAACGACCATAATATACAAAGGTTTATTGATGCCGGAAGACATCAGCCGTTATTATGTTGACTTAAAAGATCCCGATTTAGTGACTCGTCTGGCGTTAGTGCACCAACGTTTCTCTACTAATACTTTCCCTTCATGGGAACTAGCACAACCATTTAGATATATGTGTCATAATGGTGAAATCAATACGCTTCGTGGAAACGTAAGCCGTATGCGTGCTCGTGAAGAATTGATGGAAAGCAAAATTTTCGGAAATGATATCAAAAAGTTATTCCCAATTATCTTAGAAGGAAAATCAGATTCTGCTTCTATGGATATGGTGGTAGAACTTTTATTAATGACAGGCCGTTCATTGCCTGAGGCGATGATGATGGTAGTTCCTGAAGCTTGGGAAAAACACCAGACAATGTCTCCTGAAAAAAGAGCGTTCTACGAATTCAACTCTTGTATCATGGAACCTTGGGATGGTCCTGCTTCTATTCCGTTTACAGATGGTAACGTAATTGGGGCTTTGTTAGACCGTAACGGTTTGCGTCCTTCTCGTTATACATTGACAAAAAGTGGTTTTGTGATCATGTCATCAGAAATTGGTGTACTTGATGTAGAACCGGAAGATGTAGTACAACACGGTCGTTTAGAGCCAGGAAAAATGTTCCTTGTAGACATGAACGAAGGTCGTATTATTGAAGACGAAGAAATTAAAAAAGCAATTGTAACAAAACGTCCTTACCAGGAATGGATTGATGAAAACTTGTTGCAATTATCTAAAATACCATATACCAATAATCCTACTCCTGTTGAGAAACTTGATTTTCTAACAAGACAAAAATTATTTGGTTATACAATTGAAGACTTAAAAACTATCATTAACCCAATGGGAGCTCAGGGCGCTGAAGCCATTAGCTCTATGGGTAACGATACGCCATTGGCAGTTTTATCAGATCAGCCTCAATTGTTGTACAACTATTTCAAACAATTATTTGCTCAGGTTACCAACCCGCCTTTGGATGGTATTCGTGAAGAAATCATTACCGATATCAGTTTAGCAATTGGTGGAGATTTTAATATTTTTGAAATTGAATCAAAACAATGTAAAAAACTAAAAATCCAGAATCCGGTTATCTCGAATGAGGATTTAGATAAAATCAGAAACATTGATCACGCAGATTTCAAATCGGCTACAATTTCTACTTTATATAAAATAGAAAAAGGAGTTAACGGTTTAGAACGCGCGCTTGAAAAATGTGTTCAGGCAACTTTTAAAGCGGTTTCTGAAGGATGTAATATCATTATTTTATCTGACAGAGGTGTAAGTGAAGAATTGGCTCCAATACCAATGCTATTGGCTTGTTCTTATATCCATCACTCTTTGAATATTTTACAGGTTCGTTCTAAATTCGGAATCATAATCGAATCTGCTGAACCACGTGAACCTCATCATTTTGCTTTATTATTCGGATATGGTGCAAGTGCGATCAATCCTTATATGGTAAACGAGATCATTCACGATCAGGTTAACCAGGGACATATTACAGGAGTAAAAGCAGATTATGCTATAGTAAATTACAACAAAGCAATTGCAAAAGGTATCCTTAAAATCATGAATAAAATTGGTATCTCTACTTTACATTCGTACAGAGCTGCTCAAATTTTCGAGATTTTAGGTTTAAACAAAACCTTCACTAACAAATACTTCCCATTTACCCCTTCAAGAATCGAAGGAATTGGTTTGATGGAAGTAGAAAAAGAAGTAAAAAAACGTTTCCAAAAAGCATTTCCAAATTCTAAAATTGCAGGTTTATTGCCTTTAGAAATTGGAGGAATTTACAGATGGAGACGTGGTGGAGAAAAACATATGTTTAACCCAACCACTATTGCAAAATTACAACAGGCCGTTCGTTTGAATAGCCCTGAAAGTTATAAAGAATACTCGGACATGGTCAATGAGCAGAGCTCAAACTTAATGACTATTAGAGGTTTATTCGAATTCAACAATTTAGATCCAATTTCTATTGATGAAGTAGAACCTTGGACAGAAATTGTAAAAAAATTCAAAACGGGTGCGATGTCTTACGGATCTATCAGTAGAGAAGCACACGAGAATTTAGCGATTGCAATGAACAGAATTGGCGGAAAAAGTAATTCTGGAGAAGGAGGAGAAGATCCTAAACGTTTCCAGAAAGAAATCAACGGAGATTCAAGAAACAGTGCAATCAAACAAGTGGCATCGGGACGTTTTGGTGTTTCGATCAACTATTTGACAAACGCTAAAGAAATCCAGATTAAAATGGCTCAGGGTGCAAAACCCGGAGAAGGTGGTCAATTACCTGGAGAAAAAGTAGTGCCTTGGATTGCTGAAACAAGAAACTCTACACCATATGTAGGTTTGATTTCGCCTCCGCCTCACCACGATATTTACTCTATTGAGGATTTATCTCAGTTGATTTTTGACTTAAAAAATGCCAATCGTGAAGCACGTGTAAACGTAAAATTAGTTTCTGAAGTTGGAGTTGGAACCATCGCTGCCGGTGTTGCAAAAGCAAAAGCTGACGTAATCCTGATTTCAGGTTATGACGGAGGAACTGGTGCTGCACCATTAACTTCTTTACAACACACAGGTATTCCGTGGGAACTTGGCTTAGCCGAAGCACAACAAACTCTGATCTTAAATGATTTAAGAAGCCGTGTGGTTCTGGAATGTGACGGACAATTGAAAACGGGTCGTGATGTTGCTATCGCTGCATTATTGGGAGCCGAAGAATTTGGTTTTGCTACTGCACCGCTTGTTGCATCAGGATGTATCATGATGAGAGCTTGTCACTTAAATACTTGCCCGGTTGGTATTGCAACTCAGGATCCTGAATTGAGAAAAAATTTCAAAGGAACTCCGGAGCACGTTATCAACTTCATGTATTTTATTGCTGAAGAGTTAAGAGGAATCATGGCGCAATTAGGTTTCAGAACCTTAAAAGAAATGGTGGGTCAGTCACAAAAATTAAATGTGAACAAAGCGATCAAACATTATAAAGCAAATGGTTTAGATTTATCATCGATTCTATACAAACCGGAAAAAGCTAAAACAGTTCCAAATCACAATACAACTGAACAAGATCACAATCTTGAAAACGTATTGGATTTCGAAATTATCAAAGAAGCTATTCCTTCTATTTATAGAAAAGAGAAAACAAGAGTTACATTTAAAATTAAAAATACAGACCGTTCTGTAGGTGCTATTTTGAGTAATGAAATCTCAAAAATATATGGCGCACAAGGTTTACCTGAAGACACTATTTTAGTTGATTTTGAAGGTTCTGCCGGACAAAGTTTTGGTGCTTTTGCAACAAACGGATTGTCGTTTAAAATTCACGGAAACTGTAATGATTATTTAGGAAAAGGATTGTCCGGAGGAAAATTGATTATCAAAGTCCCTCCTACTGCAACTTTCAAACCTGAAGAAAATATCATTATTGGTAACGTTGCCCTTTACGGAGCTATTACCGGAGAGGCTTATATTAATGGAATGGCTGGTGAGCGTTTTGGCGTGAGAAATTCTGGAGCAACCGCAGTTGTTGAAGGAATTGGAGATCACGGATGCGAATACATGACCGGTGGTACAGTGGTTGTTTTAGGAAAAACAGGAAGAAACTTCGCAGCTGGTATGAGCGGTGGTGTAGCTTATGTCTACGACCCTAAACAACAATTTGATGCGACATTATGCAACATGGAAATGGTTGCTTTTGATCCTGTCGAAGAAGAAGATGTGACTAAATTGAGAAAACTAATCAAAAATCACTCTTTGTATACCAACAGTCCATTAGCAAAAAGAATTTTAGCAGACTGGGAAAATGAACAAAACAATTTCGTGAAAGTAATGCCAACTGATTACAAGAAAGCATTACAACGAATTGCAGAAGAGAAAAAAATAGAAGAATTAATTGCGGGTTAAATGATTTTAGAATTCTGATTTTAGATTTTCGATTATTGAAATTTTGACCACAAAGCTTTGCGAACTTAAAACACTCAAAAAAGCAAAAACAAAGACCTTGGGCTCTTTGCGGTTAAAAAAATTGGAATTTGGAATTTAAAAAATTGGAATTTAAAATTGATCATTTAAATTTTAATCAAAATGTCATGGGTAAAATAGGCGGATTTAAAGAATATAACAGAGCCGACGAAAGTAATTTAGCAGTTGTAGAACGTGTTTCGAACTACAGCGAATTTACAATACCGTTAGCAGAAGATAAGAAAAAAGAACAAGGTTCAAGATGTATGGATTGTGGTATTCCTTTTTGCCACAGTGCTTGTCCGTTAGGAAATTTAATTCCTGACTTCAACGACATGGTACATCAGGAAGAATGGCAGAGTGCATTAAATATTTTGCAGTCTACTAATAACTTTCCGGAGTTTACAGGTCGATTATGCCCTGCTCCATGTGAGAAATCATGTGTATTAGGAATCATCAAAGAACCGGTTGCTATCGAAAACATCGAGAAAAACATCATCGAAAGAGGTTTTGCTGAAGGATGGATCAAACCACAAGCACCAAAAACCAGAACAGGAAAAACCGTAGCCGTTATTGGTTCAGGTCCTGCAGGTTTGGCAGCAGCTCAACAATTAAACAGAGCCGGTCACACGGTAACTGTTTTTGAAAGAGACAATGCTATTGGAGGTTTATTGCGTTACGGAATTCCGAATTTCAAATTAGAAAAAGGAATCATCGACAGACGTGTTTTAATTCTTGAAGCTGAAGGAATCACTTTTAAAACGAATGTAAATGTTGGTGTTAACTTTAGCGTAGAAGAACTAAATGCTTTTGATTCTATCGTATTATGCGGTGGAGCAACCGAAAGAAGAAGTTTGCCAACTAAAGGAATCGAAAGCAAAGGCGTTGTTCAGGCAATGGATTTCCTTACTCAACAAACAAAAGTTTTATACGGAGAATCGATTCCGGACCAGGTTAAAGCAACTGGAAAAGATGTAATTGTAATTGGTGGTGGTGACACTGGATCTGACTGCGTTGGAACATCAAACAGACACGGAGCAAAATCAGTAACTAATTTTGAAATTTTGCCAAAACCTCCGGTTGGAAGAAGCGAATCTACGCCTTGGCCTTTCTGGCCTTTGCAGTTGAAAACGTCTTCATCTCACGAAGAAGGTTGCAGCAGAAACTGGTTAATAAATACTAAAGAATTCATTTCTAACGACAAAGGAGAATTAACAGGATTAAAAACCGTTGAAGTTCAATGGAAAATGACTCCTGGTCAACGTCCTGAATTAATCGAAAAAGAAGGTTCAGAGAAAATCTGGCCGTGTGATCTCGCCTTATTGGCTTTAGGATTTACAGGTCCGGAGAAAACTTTAAGCGAGCAATTAGGTATTGAACTTGACATGAGAAGCAACTATCAGGCAAAAAATTATCAAACGAATGTACCTCATATTTTCACTGCCGGAGATATGCGTCGTGGACAATCATTAATCGTATGGGCTATTTCAGAAGGTCGCGAAGCAGCAAGAGAAGTAGATTTGTTCTTAATGGGCTCTACTAACTTGCCAACCAAAGGAAACGGAGACTTACCAAGTCTATAATTTTTTAAGGTTCTGAGATACTAAGTTGCTAAGGGACTACGTTTTTTACTTTCTTAAATCTTTAGAACATCAAAAAAATTATAACGTCTTTATTCTTATAAACAACACACAACAAAAAGCCTTGACTAACGTCAGGGCTTTTTAGGTTTAAAGACCAAGAGAAACAAAGGAACAAAGATTTAAAAAACCCAAAAATCTTAATGCATAGCCCGAGGTTTCAACTTTGGAAAACGTATTGTAATCATATATTGCGTTCCCAAGGTTGAAACCTCGGGCTATGGTTTTGAAAAATTTTGAAAAAATATCCTAAATAAAAATTTCGCGAAAATTGGTGTAATTCGTGGCAAAAAACAGCAAACATTCAACAATCTATGCGAAAAACTTAGTACCCAAGGTTAAAACTTCGGGCCATGGTTTTGAAAAGTTCTGAAAAAACAACCAAAATAAAAATTAGCGAAAATTGGTGTAATTCGTGGCAAAAAAAGCAAACATTCGACAAACTATGCAAAAAACTTAGTTCCAAAGGTTGAAACCTCGGGCTATGGTTTTGCAAAGTTTTGAAAAAACAACCAAAATAAAAATTAGCGAAAATTCGTGAAATTCGTGGCAAAAAAAAGCAAGCATTCGACAATCTATGCAAAAAACTTAGTAACTTAGAACCTTAGCAACTTAGAGGCTAAAAAGAATTTTATAAAAATCTAAAATAAACGACTTTTTGTTTAAAAACAAACAATTTGTTACAATTTGTTATTTTTCTACAATTAATTTGTCGTTAGTCAAAAGTGTAATAACTTTGCTTAAAATAAGTTAAAAAAATGCAAGCAAAAGATTTACTGCAGTTAGCAGACCAATTTGGAAGTCCATTATATGTTTATGATGCCGAAAAAATCCAATCACAGTACAATAGGTTAACTAAAGCTTTCTCTAAGGTAGAAAACTTAAGAGTTAATTACGCCATGAAGGCATTGTCAAACGTTGCGATTCTTCAGTTATTAAAGAACATGGGGTCTGGTTTAGATACTGTATCAATTCAAGAAGTTTTATTGGGACTTCATGCTGGCTATGAACCTGAAAAAATCTTTTTTACACCAAACGGAGTTTCTCTTGAAGAGATCGAAGAAGTTGCCGCAATGGGTGTACAAATCAATATTGACAACTTATCTATTCTGGAGCAATTCGGGACAAAATATCCACAAATTCCGGTATGTATTCGTATCAATCCGCACGTAATGGCGGGAGGAAATGCAAATATATCAGTAGGACATATCGATAGTAAATTCGGAATCTCTGTTCACCAAATTCCGCATATATTACGAATTGTAGAGAACACAAAAATGAGCATCGTAGGTATTCACATGCACACAGGATCTGATATTCTTGATATCGAAGTATTCTTGTATGCTGCTGAAATCTTGTTTGATACCGCAAAACACTTCAAAGATCTTGAATTTTTAGATTTCGGAAGCGGATTCAAAGTACCTTACAAAAAAGACGATATCGAAACTGACATTGAAGAATTAGGTAAAAAATTATCAAAAAGATTCAACTCTTTCTGTACAGAATATGGTAGAGATTTAACGTTGATTTTCGAACCAGGGAAATTCCTCGTGAGCGAAGCAGGTTTCTTCTTAGCAAAAGTAAACGTAGTAAAACAAACAACTTCAACAGTTTTCGCCGGAGTCGATAGTGGTTTCAACCACTTAATTCGTCCTATGTTTTACGGTTCACAACACCATATCGAAAATATCTCTAACCCAAAAGGAAAAGAGCGTTTTTACTCTGTAGTAGGATACATTTGTGAGACTGATACGTTTGCCAACAACCGTAGAATTTCAGAAATTACTGAGGGTGATATTCTTGCTTTCAGAAATGCCGGTGCATACTGTTTCTCCATGGCATCAAACTACAATTCAAGATACAAACCAGCCGAAGTTTTATGGATGGACGGAAAAGGAATCTTAATTCGCCAACACGAAACATTCGAAGATTTGCTTAAAAATCAAATTCCGTTGCCACAAGAAGTTGCTGCAACAGTTTAAAATAAAAAAAAGAGAATATCAATTGTAGAAATCCCGTTTCATTTTGAAGCGGGATTTTTTTATTTTAGATTGCTGCTTTTATATTTTAGATTGGCAAACGCATGTCAGGCTGAGCGAAGTCGAAGCCCCGCCAAGCAAATCGCCAATACTGAACGCAGATGACGCGGATTTGCTTTGCAAAAACGCGGATTAAAAAGGATTTTTATCATGATATTCCAGACTCAACTTTATCAGACTGGACTGAAGTCCAGCCTTACAAAATAATACGTTCCTCCGGAACTTTTTTAGAGAACCGGAGGTTCGGGACATATTGAAGCGAGGGATTTTAATCCCTTGAAGCGCAAAGTAACCCCAAAGTTTGTCATTTCGACCGAAGGGAGAAATCACATCCAATATCCCGTAATCAGAATCCTCAATCTTTGTCAAGTTTCTTGTGTGATCTCTCCTTCGTCGAGATGACAAGATTGCGGATTCTGATAGAATTATTGATACAGAAATAGTTAATCCTCATTCAAAAATCTCTTAACTTAATGACATTGCAGGCTAACCTGCTAATATTTTTTTTCTCTACAAAAACTCAAATAAAAAAACTATTTTAGCAAGCCCAACTAAACCTTAAACCCATGAAAATTACGATTCCCCTATCGCTATTATTTCTGTTACTTACTACCAATATATTCAGTCAAACCATTGCTGATCTAAAACTAAAACCAAAAGAAATCCCTAAAACATATACTTCAAACGACGGTAATATTTGTGTTACTCCTGCCGCTTGTAATTTTTATACTGATATTGAAACCTATAGCACCATTGTTGGAACTTTAAAAAGTAAAGCGATTCAAAGTTTTAAAAGTAAAACCGATCGTGGATCTATCATGTATTTTGAATTTGAACACACTTTTAAAGGGGATAGATTTCTGCAAGGTTTGCTTTGGGGAAAAGACGGTCAGCCAACAGATGAACATCCCGAAGAATATCTTGCAAAAGGAAGATTTCTCGTAATCTGGAGTTTTCATCCGGACAGTGTTCTTAAAGAAAAATCAGAAACTAAAATAGAGACGATTTTAAAATAACTAAATACTACACAACAAATGGAAAAAATTGCTACGAAACCAAATCTTCGAAAAAGAATATTTGCGGGATTAATTGACTATTCGCTAATGTCTGGAATGCTATATATTATGTTCGTCTATTATGGAGAAAAAACTTTAACAGGATACAAACTAGAAGGATTTCCTGCATTAACAACATAATTAATTTGGGGTTTTTATATGATTGGATTCGAATTAAAATTTGGAGGCACTCTTGGTAATCTGGTATTTGATTTAAAAGTTGTTTCCATACGGGATAACAACACTTCAAGTTTAACTTTTGGACAATCCTTTAAAAGACATTTGGTAGATATATTAGACATTTGGTTTTTTGGACTACTGGGAATATTATTGATAAAAAACACAAAATACAATCAAAGACTTGGAGATTTGTGGGCGAAAACAATTGTCATTGATTCTACAGATAGTGAGCAATTTTATAAACGTTTTGTTTAAACTCGAATTTATATCATTTAAATAACAAAAACCGTTTTTTAAATCTACCTTAATTACAGCTTCATTTTTAATTCGTAATTTCGTCAAATTAAAAAAAACATCAAAATGAAACCACAAATAAGAATCCTAATTTACTCCATTCTATTTTTTCTATACCTTTCTACAACTTCACTTTTACTTTCGTTAGGCGAAGTATTAAAAACAGATCCGTATATCACTTTAGGCTGTGGTTTTGCAGTTCTGAACCTGATGTATACTTTCTTCGCCCTCAAGTGGACACTGTTCCTAAATATAATTTGTTCTATTGCTATTGCTGCTTTAAGTTTATTTTTGGCTGTACAATTTGCAAATTTACATCTGCTTGTCAATTATGATCCTTATTTAGTAAAAACAGCAATATTTACAAATGCTATTTTATCTATTTTGTTTTGGGAAATTGTATATCAGATAAAAAGTAGACTAGAATTAAAGTAAAAGCGCTTTATAAATCAATTTCAATGAAGCAAATTCTTCTATCGTTTATATTCCTTTCGTTTATTTCCTGTATCAAGCAAAAGAAGAATGATGCAAATATAAAAACAGCATCTAAAACCGAAATAACATCCGAAAACAAAGCTTCTAAAACAGAAAAAACGGTTCTCGATACTACCAAAAAAATAGATCTTGGCTACGCTGACAAGTACGAAAAACTTCCGAGATTAGCTGTAGACACTATTACCGAAACAGAATTTAACCAACTTAAATCATTTGCTTCTTTAGAAAAAGTCAAAACTGAAAAAAATGGCAATTTTTTCTATATTCAAACTGAACATACAAAACACCAATTTAAAAAATACAAAGATTACGGCGGAGAAGAAAGCTGGAGCGGCTATGATTTATTAGGATATTATACAAACTTGAAATTGTTTGCGATTACCAACAGCTCCACATCTGAATCTCTGGGATTTGGAGAACTCTTTTTATTAGATGATACTAATGATTATGAATACAATATTGTTTCATTTGGCGATAGAAGGGTAGAGTTACCAATTCCGTCTGTAAATAATAAATATCTAGTTTATTATTACAACTCTGCTTACGAAAGTCAAAATTGTGATATTGGAATATTAAAAATAAATGATAAAAAAAATCCAAAAACGTATCTAACAGAGACTGCGACTTATCACTCAGATGAATTTAAAATAGAAAAAATCATCTGGAAAACAGACCATGTTTTCTATATAAAAGGTTACAAAGAAGTTGATCGTCAAAAGTTATATTCCTACCATAAATTAGCTATTAAATAATAATTTAAAGTTCTGTTTAAAAGCTGTTCTGACGTAAGTTTATTTTTATATTTTAGCAAAACAAAGTTTCGTTAATAAAAAATTTTCGAACGACAGCGAATACTCTTTTTGTAGAGATAAATTCTAACCAACCCACTCTTAGAAATGAAACAATTAATGCTATCACTTTTAGTCCTGATTTTGTTTTCATGTAAAAAAAATGAGGAAACGTCAGATTCTAAAATTTCAAATAAAAAAGAGAAGGATAGTTCAGAAAGAGAAAATGATGGCATTAAAAAGTTAGATACTCTAAAAATCAGTTACTACGAACATAAAAACCTCTTTGATATTCTTACTATTTTGCCAGACAGTACGATGGCAAGCTGGCGATGGAATAAAAATGAGAGAATAGAATTTGTAAAGCAAATACAGAAACTTAGTTATACAACTACACCAGCAGAACATTTTTCTAAAATTTCACTGACACAACCCAATACAATTGAAATTCAAGTTGTTGACGGATATTGGGTCTTATCAATTTATAAAATAAAAACCAATAACTATATCGTAATTACAAATGATGTTGTTGGCGATGGAAAAGATCTTCACGCCTATGAATACTTAAATGGTGAGTTAAAATACATCCCGTTCAAAAGCTTATTTGACAATTTAACAGCATTTTTAATTGACAAAAACGATAAAAACTGTATGGAATTCCTTGAGGACAATCAGATTTTATTTGATTATAACTTCATTGGAACAAAAAAAATACAGATTAGTGATTCTGATTTATTAGAAGACTCAAAAGATTGTTTTAAAGGCAATATTTTGAATTATGAATTTAATCCGGAGCTTAAGAAATTTAATTTAATCAATATAGAATAAGCAAAACAATGAAAAAATGTTTCCTTGCCTTACTATTTTGTTTTCAACTTTCGTTTTCACAACAGGTTGATCATTTAGATACTGTACTCAAACAGCTTAACTTAAAAGAAAGTGACATAAATCAAAATCTTTTTACTCAAAAAATACTACCATACGACAAGGACAAAAGTGTTTTGGTGATCCCTAAATATATTGTCAATGAAGAAGACAATGAAGGTCATTTTTACTTTGAATTAGATGCTTATATCGTGGTAATCGATAATGCAACAGGAAAAATAATCTGCAAATTTATTGAACCCAACGCCTGGACATCTGATGCTTTTGTATTAACCGATATTTCGATTGATACCGGATTGTACCTTCTTAATAAAACTACGAGAGCCTTTGGAGTAAGAGTAGACTTTAATGCCAGCAGTAAACCTAATCCGTTTAGCGAAACCAATTTGTCATTGTACATTATAGAAAAAGGATCTTTGAAGCAAGTGCTGAAGAATTATAAAATTTCACAATCTCATGGAGAATGGGATACTAATTGTGCAGGAGAATTTGAATACAGTAATTCGACCTTCGACATGGGCAAAGTGCAAAACAATAATTTTAGCAATATTATAGTCAAAACTAAAATTGTACAAACAATAAGTACGCCCACAAAAGATGATTGTATCTCTAAGGATACGATTAAAACCGAAACATCGAAATTAGTTTTTAATGGAAAAGAGTATAAATAAAACACCTCTCTAAAAACGAATAAATTCAAAATTATATATGATTTTTTTTTATGCCGGATTAGCCTTTATAGCTATAGTTAGTATTGTGGTTATTATTTTAAAAAAAATTAAAAAGAACATTTCAATTTTAGAGTTGATTGTAACAAACATCTATGTTTTTTCACTCCTTTTTATGTTCGTTGGGTTAGAATCTCATGGCAACGATTACCATATCGCTATTGATCCTGTCGATGGGCAATGTTATATTCCTTTTGGGGGCAAGCATATTCTTAGTTTACTCTTTTATTTTATAGCCTTTATTATTTCAGTTTTATTAATTTGGCTAAAAGGCAATAAATTACCTCCCTTAACACAGGTTTTATCCTTGAGTTTTCTTGTAATTGGCAGTATTCTCTCTTTTGTAATTTTACTACAAGTATCACAACACAATACCGAAAGTATTGATATGTATGACAATTCAGAACATATGTATTTTTTTATAGGTGTTCCAATTATAAGTCTGATAATCGCAGTAAGCCTTGTCATTGGCATCCTAAAAACCAAAATGAGGATTGCAAATGAAAAAAGATATTCCAATAATTTTTTGAATAAAATCAACCAGTTTTTCGCTCAAAAAAGCAACTTACCTTTGTGGAGTATTATTCTAATAATTCCGCTATTATTGATCATTACGCTTATCCTAGTCTTATTTGGTCAGGATTCTAATTCATTGATAAAAGTTTTTACAGACACAACAACCTGGAGATTTTCGCAACAAATGCATCCGCCAATCCTGGATCATAAAGGACATTATTTATGTACGGTTGCTGCCTCCGGAAATCCTAAAATTGTAAAACCTCTAAGATTAGGAAAAAGAAATGGCAGAACAATAATAGTAAACCGTCAATTGCTTATTGCAAATGCTTTTGAAGAAATGGTACAGGATTTCTCTCCTAAATTACATCATTTTATACGCACCAATTATGATAAATACGGATATAATTTATCTCAGAAAATCAATACTAAACCATTATCCAGCTTTACCTATTTAGTAATGAAACCAATAGAATGGGCGTTTTTACTTTGCTTGTATTTGTTTTGCGAAAAACCGGAGGAAAAAATCAATAAACAATATCAAATCTAATCAGCATATGCAAAAAAGAAAAAATGCACAAATATCACTTTTGATCTTTGTGCATTTTTTGCTGTAATTCAGTCGAGTTGTTGTGCGTCTCTACAATCAATAAAACTCTAATATAAATCTATTTCAGGTACGAAAACCATTTATCTTCCATAGCCTTCTCTACATCAATATTGTGATAATTGGCAAATAATAAAATTTGCCCAAGCACATCAGCGACTTCATTCGCAATGTTCTTTTTTAATTCTTCTTGTGTCAGATTTCTGCTTCTTCCTCTCCCTGTATACGAAAGATAATTTTGGGTCAACTCTCCTATTTCTTCCTGCAATTTCAAAATATACCAATCGGCGTCCCTTTTTATATTGCAGTTTTTCTCGTACTGATCAGAAACCATTTCCACTTTTTTTGTTACTGTATTTAAATCCATTAGATTGTACTATGGTTAAGTTTTTAATTGATTGTTCGTCTGTTTTTTTCTTTTCTTAGGTCAGAATTGAAAACAATATCGATTAGCAAAGATATTGCTATTATAATATTTTGTAAATAAAAATTTACAAAATTAAAATTTTTATTACTTTTCAGATTTTGACGATTTATACTTTAATTGTAAGATCTGTAAAAAAAAATAAATAAAATAACAATCTTTGTCTGAACAATTATATTTGTGTTTTGAAATTAGCTGAGTCAAATCTCGACAATAAAGTTTTCAAAATTGCTAACGAAATTATTAATTAATACTTTAACCCTTTTTTATAAATCATGAAAACCACAATTCTAATTCTATCTGCCTTCATACTTATTTCCTGTAAAAAAGATCAAAAAACAGAAACCGAAAAAATACAAGTTTCTGTGCAAGATACTGTGCAAATACCTGAGGAAAAAGAAATTGTAAAAAACAGTTCAGATACTATTGTAATTTCGGCCAAACATAAAAAAAACAAAATTCTATGTGATTTAGATGGCGACGGGAAAAATGAAACTGTCGAAATTGTCAGAAGTACCAATAATAACAAAAGTGGTCTAAGGATCATATTCGGTAACGGAAAACGAACCGATTATCTGGGAATGGGAAATACTGTTTTGAAACAAGGTTTTGACGAAATTGACTGGGTGGGAATTTTCGAAAAAGCGCCAAAAAATGAAGTTTACTGGAATAACATAAGTGACGAAGGCGAAATAATGGGCGATGAAGAAATAAAGGACGAAGATAAAATCAAACTTCCCAATGACGGTATATTTATTCACGCCGAAGAAAGCTGCGGAGGTGGTATCATTTACCTAAAAAACAACAAATACGAATGGATTCAGCGGGAATAATTTTATCACACGTTAGACAAACCGCTGTATATCAACGTTTCTATAATTATTAATTTAAAAATTCATAAATTTATTGTTCGATTATTATTTAATGGTCGAAACTAAGTTCTAATTTTTTAAATCATTATTATGAAAACTAAAAAAATATGGGCCAATTTGGGTGTAGAAGATCTGGCGCGAACAACCAAATTCTACAGCGAACTAGGTTTTAAACCCAATGGTACCAATACAGAATTGACCAGTTTTACTTTTGGACAGGATGATTTTATAATTCATTTTTTTATAAAAGAAAAGTTTAAGTGGGCTATTAGTAGTGAAGCTGCCGACTTAAAAGTGGGTAATGAAGTTATTTTCTCTCTTTCGGCCGAAAGCGTAGACGAAGTACATCAATGGTTACTGAATGTTAAAAATGCAGGTGGAAAGATTTTCGCTGAACCTCAAAGTATTGAAAAAGGATATTTCTTTGGATTCTCTGATCCGGATGGACACAAATTTAATATTTTGTTCTGGCCTAAATAAAAGGATCTTCAGGTAAATACATAAAGGCGCATCCTATTGCGTCTCAACCCTTATAAAAAACTAAAATTCTAATCTAGCCCCAATAGAGCCCGTATCCTCGAATTCCCGATAATTATCGGTACCAAGCGATAAAGGCGAAAGCGGGACAATTGTTCCTTTTGTGAACTAAAATTCCTGCTCCTGAAATTTAAAATTTACACTATTTGAATTCATCTAAAAACCGATATATTTACACCTTTAAAATCAATCGCCTTTAGAATGAAAAAATTCGGATTACTATTCTCCATATTATTTTTAGCCCTTTCGTCATGTGGCGTAAAAACCACGCAATCATTGCTAAGCGATGGTAATTATGATGGTGCCATAGACCGTGCTGTCGAGGCATTGAGAACCAAAAAAGACGCTAAAGGAAAACAAGATTATGTCTATTTGCTGGAAGAAGCTTTTGCAAAAGCAAAGGACAGGGATTTGCGTGATCTCGATTTGATGATTAAAGAAGCTACACCAACAAATTCTGAACGTGTTTATAATACTTATTTGCAGTTGAATAACCGTCAGGAAAAAATAAGACCGTTATTGCCGTTGCCTTTATTGAAACAGGGAAAAAATGCTTCTTTTGCATTTGATAATTATTCAGATCAGATTGTGAGCAGTAAAATTGCGCTTACGAAATATTTATATGACAAAGCTTCTGTTCTTTTAAAATCAAAAAACAAACTGGATTTCAGACTCGCATATGATGATCTTTTCTATCTTGAAAGTCTTAGTCCGGGCTACAAGAACACGAAAAAAATGATGGATGACGCCCAGTTCAAAGGAACTGATTTCGTTGATGTATATGCCACAAACGAAACTAATATGGTGATCCCAAAAATGCTTCAGGATGATTTACTGGATTTTAAAACTTACGGTTTAAATGATAAATGGACGGTTTATCATAGTGCCAGACAAAAAAATATTACTTACGATTATAGCCTGATAATCAACTTTAGACAAATTAATATTTCGCCGGAGCAAATCAAGGAGAAAGAATTCATTAAAGAAAGACAAGTCAAAGATGGTATAAAAACTCTTCTTGACAGCCGCGGAAGACCTGTAAAAGATAGTCTGGGCAAAGAGATAAAGGTCGACAACTACAGATGGCTTAGAGCAAATATCTACGAATTCAGACAGTTTAAATCCTGCCAGATAACGGCAAAAGTAGATTATGTTGATGTTCGCACAAATGCGCTGTTACAATCATTTCCGGTCACGAGCGAATTTATTTTCGAAAATGTTTACTCTACGTATAAAGGCGACAGAAGTGCTTGTGAGGATAATTATATGAATTATTTTAATAAACGTGCTGTGCCTTTCCCTAATAATGATCAAATGGTTTATGATACCGGCGAAGATCTAAAAGCGAGACTTAAAGATATTATTGTCAGAAATAAATTCAGAGGATAAAATTTCTGACCAAAAAAACAATTTAATACAATCAAAAAATGAAAACCAAAATCCTGATTACTTTAATTCTGTTTTGTTTTATCAGCTGTAAAAATTCTGATAAGGTCGAAAGAAAAGACCAGCCGGATATCTACAATGTTAAAGGCAGTGATACAAATATGAATGAAGCAATAGAAAAAGCGAACCAAACCTTAGCAGCTTTTAATACTGCTTTACTTAATCCGGAAATTGAAGTTAAATCTTTGAAAGTTAAATTTCAAAATGAAACCGATGCTGAGCATATCTGGTTAACTAATGTTGAGTTTAAAGATGGCAAATATTCCGGAATTTTAGATAATGAACCTGAATATATTACAGATTATAAAATTGGGGATACCATAAACGTCGACAGTAAAAACATTAGCGACTGGATGTATATTGAAAACGGAAAACTGTTTGGCGGTTACACGATAAAAGTACTAAGAAACAAAATGTCTGAAAGCGAAAGAAAACAATTTGATGCCGAAAGCGGTATGCAAATAGAATAAGCAAAAACATATTACTTTTTAAGCGTATTGTATCAAAATCCTATATCCTTTAAAAAAATGTTGATGAATGAACACATGAGAAAAATTGCAATTTTATTAATACTTATTATAGCATTTTCAGGTTGTAAAGAGGAGAAAAAAGAACAGCCAAAAACATCTGATAATACAACGCTAAACGTTTCAAAAAATCAACCTTTAGTTGTAACAAAAATTGATTCGACACAATTTCCCCGTTCAATAAAATACGAAGGTTTTATTAAAAATGCTGTTCGCTGGAAAGATAATTCAGGAGATAATATTGTAATCACAACTGAAACGGGTATTTACAAAAATGAAAAACAGGGACACGAATTTGAAGACAGCAGTGATGCTGAGTTATATGCCTACCATTTTATAATATCGAATAACGAAGCGAAACAAATCTGGAGAGTAAAGGATTTTATTGCCGATTGTCCGGTAGATATTATAGCGGCTTTTGTCAAAAATACTTTTAAAATTACAGACTTAGATAAAAATGGTATCGCTGAAATATGGCTAATGTATAAAACGGTTTGTCATGGAGATGTAAGCCCGTGCGATATGAAGATTATTATGTACGAAGGCAACCAGAAATATGCTATACGAGGACGCAACAAAGTTGAATTTGGAACTGATGATAACGGAAAAAGATTATTTGAAGGCGGTGAATTTAAATTTGATGACAATTTTAAGAAAGCTCCAAAAGTCTTTAGACAGTTTGCCGAAGACTTGTGGAATAAAAACATAATAGAAAATTGGGACAATTAATAGGCGGTGAACATAAACCCTGACCTTATTTTAATAGAGATGTACAAAATTGTATGTCTCTATTTTTTTTTTACAGAAAATCATAAAATAAAAAAAACATACTACTAATCAAAATGTTATGTATATTTGCAACTGATTAGTTGCGTATTTAAATAAATCAAAAATGAAACGAGATATATTTCAGGCTATTGCCGACCCAACCCGTCGGGCCATCTTAGTATTAGTGGCTACTACTGCTTTAACCCCAAATGCAATTGCAGAGCAGTTTAATACAACGAGACAAGCCGTTTCGAAACATATTAAAATTCTCAACGAATGCGACTTATTAGACGAAAAAAAAATAGGCAGAGAAATCTATTATCAACTTAAAATTGACAAAATGAAAGAAGTTGACAAATGGCTGGAACAGTTTAAGGAAATTTGGGAAAACCGATTCAGTCAACTTGATCATGTGTTAATGAACCTAAAATCTAAAGAAAATGAAATCTAATCTCTTAATGAATTTTTCCGTAAACAAGGAAACTATAACGGTGAACATAAAACGTGAGTTCAACGCATCGCTTGCCAATGTTTGGTCAGCATGGACAGAAGCTGAAATTTTAGATCAATGGTGGGCTCCTGCCCCATTTACATCTAAAACAAAACGCATGGAATTTAGAGCAGGCGGACAAAGATTGTATGCCATGGTTGGTCCTGAAAATCAGGAACGATGGGGACTTATTGATTATACCTCGATTTCTCCAAAAACCAATTTTAAATATTCTGCTACTTTTTGTGATGCTGAAGGCAATCCTGATTCAACTTTTGGAAGTTCTTATTGGAATGTCAATTTTTCCGAACAAGGAAATTCCGTAATTGTTGCTATTGAAATTAAACGAGATAGCTTATCTGATTTAGAAAAAATAATTGAAATGGGCTTTAAAGAAGGATTTACAAGCACTATGGAAACGTTGGATAAAATCCTTGAAGTACAAAAGTAAAATAGTAATGAATTTAAAATTTTAAGAAAATGAAATCTAATCTCTTAATGAATTTTACTGTAGACAAAGAAACAAGTACGGTAAATGTAAAACGTGAGTTCAATGCATCTCTTGCCAATGTTTGGTCAGCATGGACAGAACCTGAAATTTTAGATCAATGGTGGGCACCTGCCCCATGGAAATCTAAAACAAAACGTATGGAATTTAAGGAAGGCGGACAAAGACTTTATGCCATGGTTGGTCCTGCTGGAGAAGAACATTGGGCTGTAGCCGATTTTACTTCTATAACTCCAAAGACTAATTTTAAATATCTGGATGCTTTTTCTGACAGCGAAGGAAATTTGAATGCAGCTTTTCCACGCTCTGACTGGAATGTGAGTTTTGCAGAACAAGGAGACAGCACTATTGTTGACATCGCTATTAAGCATGAAAATCTTTCTGATCTGGAAAAAATAATCAAAATGGGATTCAAAGAAGGCTTTACAATTGCCCTGGAAGGCTTGGATGCTGTTTTTACTTCAAATTCATCTAAAAATAAAAAAGATGCGTAAATTTCTTGTGTGTCCTTTTTGCATAAATTAAAACAATTTTTACGGTTTCCCGTAATGAAAACAAATTTTTACCTATTACTTTTGGGCTTTAAGCTATAATTACAATCCCAAATCTTAATGAAAAAACAAATTCTATTCCTTGTTCTTACCCTTGTTCTTAGTATAAATTCTTATTCGCAAATAACTTACGAAAATGGATATTTCATTGATCAAAATAATAAAAAAACAGATTGCCTAATTGAAAATTTAGACTGGAAAAACATACCAACTAGTTTCAAATACAAACTACCTGAAAGTCAAGACATCATTATTGCGGATATTAAGACTATAAAAGAATTTGCAATCTCAGGCGAAAGTAAATACATTAGAACTTCATTAAAAATAGACCGATCTTCAAAATTCATAGAAAATATGAGTACGGATAAAGATCCGGTTTTTAAGGAAGAGACTTTATTGCTAAAAGTACTTATTGAAGGAAAAGCATCTCTTTATATGTATGACGAAGGAAGCTTAACTCGTTTCTTTTATAAAGTTAATGATGCAGAAATAAAACAATTGGTCTACAAACCTTATCTTATAAACGGAAATTCTTCTATTGCCAAAAATAATTATTTCAGAGAACAACTTTTTATTGACCTGAAGTGCGATAATATACTTCAAAGAGATTATGAAAATTTGAGCTACGATCGCCGTGCCTTGCTCAAATTTTTTATAAAATATAATAAATGCAGTGATACAAATTTTACCGAATTTGAGAAAAAAGAAAAAAAAGATTTATTTAATTTAACAGTTAGACCAAGATTAAACAATAGTTCATTATCTATCAGCAATTCAAATACAGATCTTTATAATTTTGAATTTGATTCTAAATCAAGTTTAAGTTTGGGCGTTGAAGCAGAGTTTATTTTGCCATTCAATAGAAATAAATGGTCATTAATCGTAGAGCCTACTTATCAATTTTATAAAGCAGAAAAAACAAACGAAACTACTTCTTTAGTAGGTGGAGAAATTACCGCAAAAGTTGATTACAAGTCTGTTGAATTACCAATAGGTGTCAGACATTACTTTTTTCTAAAAAATGATTCTAAAATATTTATAAATGCATCTTATCTCATTGATTTTGGCTCAAATTCAAAAATCGAATTTTCGCGAAAAGATGGGTCGATAATAAATTCTCTTGATATTAAATCCGGTAGTACTTTCGCTTTAGGAATTGGAGGAAAACTCCACGACAAATACAGCATAGAATTCAGATACTTAATAAACAGAACTATTCTAAAAAATTATCTATTCCTGGATTCTTCTTATTCAACAGCATCCTTAATATTGGGATATTCCTTTTTTTAAAACATTTCATGCCTTTAAACTTCACAAATCCCTATCATTAATTAATGATAGGGATTTGTTTTATAACTTGTTTTAAAATTTCAATTTGATGTTTGTAAAAATTTAGAATGTCTTAAATTTGTATTTTAGTCCACGAATACTCTCATAAAAAGTTCAAAATTCTGAACGATTTAAATACCACCCAATGAACAAAATTATTTCCCTTGCCTTTTTCCTTTTCACCTCAACATTACTTTTTAGTCAAACTACCAAATCTAAATCTACAGATACCAGCAAACCTTTTGTTTTAGGCGTTATAGACGAAATACAATCGAAAGAACTGGGCGAAAAAAGAATCCTGAACATTTATCTTCCCGAAGGTTATAAAGCAGAACACACAACAAAATATCCTGTAATTTATTTATTGGATGGCTCGGCTGACGAAGACTTTATACATATTGCAGGATTAGTACAGTTCAATAGTTTTGAATGGATCAATCAGGTTCCAAAATCAATTGTTGTGGGAATTGCAACTGTAGACAGAAGAAGAGATTTTACTTATCCAACGAATATCGAAAAAGATAAAAAGCGTTTTGCTACTTCAGGACATTCGGATAAATTTATTGCTTTTATCGAAAAAGAATTACAGCCGTTTATTGACAAAAAATACAAAACAACCCATTCTAAAACTATTATTGGCCAATCATTAGGCGGATTATTAGAAACGGAAATTTTATTAAAGAAACCAACTCTTTTTAATAAATATGTTATTGTGAGTCCTAGTATCTGGTGGGATAATGGTTCTTTATTAAACCAGGAAAGCACAATTTTTCAGGAAAATTTTAATCAGCAAACTGATATTTATATCGCTGTTGGTAAAGAAGGACTTACACCAACAGAAATCCCGAGAGTGATGGAAGTAGATGCTAATCTACTGGCTGAAAAAATTAAAGCTACTAAAAGTAAAAACATAAAAGTGTACTTTGATTATTTCCCACAGGAGAATCATGCTACTATTTTGCATCCCGCTGCTTCAAATTCATTTAAATTCTTTTATCCGCAGACAAAAGAATAGAAACGAATATTTTGAAATGAAAACCAAATTTTACAGAAATGAAAAATACAGAAGAAAACAAATTAGACAATCCCGTTTGGTATTCCTTGTCTGAAAGTCATGCAACATTTGCAATTGATTATAATTCAACTAAATTTTACAGTCCTGATCATTGCCCGTTTGGAGGTTTTGTAAATCCGGAAAGCACTTTAGAAGCAGCTAATCAATATTCAGCACTGGCAGAAAGTTTCTTTATTGTTGGAGAAAAACCTAAAATCAGTGACTCTCTAAAAATTGCGAAAGAGTTAGTCTGTCTTCAAATGATTATTTACAACAAAATAGAGCTGCCCATAACTACTGAGATTGTAAAAATTACTGAAGAATACAATGACGAATTAGTTCAATTGGTTAACCTGGTTCAGCCAGGATATTTCAAAAATAAAACAGCTGAATTAGGCAATTATTATGGGATTTTCAAAGACAATCAATTAATAGCTATTACTGGTGAACGAATGAAAATGAACGACTTTACAGAAGTAAGCGCTATTATTACTTATCCTGACCACACCGGAAAAGGTTATGCAAAACAATTGATTGCACATGTTGTGAATAGAATTTTTAATGAGAATAAAACGCCTTACCTTCATGTAGTTGAAAGTAATATTGGAGCAATAGCTTTATACAAAAAACTAGGTTTTGTGACGAGAAGAAAAATGAGTTTTTGGAATATTTCTAAAAATCAGTAAATTTACTTTACAGTACTAATATCATTATCATTATGAAAAAAATATTTTTAATCTTCATTTGTTTAGTTGGTTTCTCTGTAAATGCTCAAACCTCTAAAGAACTTATTGGTAAATGGCAATTGGTAAAGTGGGTAAAGAAAGGCAAGGAAAAAGATATAAAAGACTATTATAAAACGGATCAGGTTTTCCAGGTTTTCAAAGAAAATGGAGATTTTGAAAGTATTGTTGGCGATGAATCACATAAAGCAAAATAGAAATTATCTAAAGATAATTCTGAGCTTACTATTACTCTGGCTATGATGCCCGTAAAGTTTTCAATAGACTATTTTTATGCCAACAAACGTATCATTACAACTCCGCAAATAGGAACTTTTGAATACAAAAAGGTTACGGAATAGCTTAAATGGTTTCGCATCTTATATTAAAGATGTAACTTTTTATTCTTATAAAAAATAAACCTCTCACTTAGCCCCGATGGAAACGACATCCTTTTTCTGGCTTCTTTAGACAGAAAAAGATATAGTGTACAACGAGACTGGAGGTTTTATGAAAATTGATTTTCTGCTACTGAGGGTTCAAAATCCAACAATTCAAAATCTGAAATCTATATTACCCCAACCAGCCATCACGATCCAGACTTCTATATTGAATGGCTTCGGCAATGTGTTGCGAAATTACAATTGCCGTGGCATCAAGATCTGCTATTGTTCTCGCCACTTTGAGGATTCTATCGTAGGCACGGGCAGAAAGATTCAATCGTTCCATAGCAGTTTTTAATAATTCTTTTGACTGGTCGTCAAGAGCACAATATTCCCGAATTAGTTTACTGCTCATTTGGGCATTATAATGTATGTTTTCCATTGCTTCGAATCGCTTGGTTTGATTTCGCGCGCTGCTGTAACCCGCTTTCTGATTTCGACACTGCTTTCGGATTTTCGATCATCGGCTAATTTTTCAAAAGGAACAGGAGTTACCTCTATATGAATATCGATTCTGTCTAATAAAGGTCCGGAAATCTTACTCAGATAACGCTGCATTTCGTGCGGAGATGAGGTATTTGGCATATTGGGATCATTAAAAAAACCACTGGGACTTGGGTTCATACTTGCTACCAACATAAACGAAGAAGGATAAGTCACGGTAAATTTAGCACGCGAAATTGTGACCTCACGATCTTCAAGTGGCTGGCGCATTACTTCTAAAACATCACGTTTGAATTCCGGTAATTCGTCTAAAAACAAAACACCATTGTGCGCCATCAAAATTTCGCCGGGCTGCGGATAACTTCCTCCACCAACAAGCGCTCCATTTGTTGCGTATGTAAAATGTGTGGTATATATTTGACCTATATAATTAAACAAAAGAAATGGGAAAAGTTGCAATATACGCTAGAGACATATTGTGCAATTTCTGGTGCTTTTATTTGATCAGAGGCAACTAAAATTCCCATTGCCAGAGGTAAATCGTAGGCAGAACCTTCTTTTCGCAAATCAGCCGGCGCCATATTGATTGTTATTTTTTTGCCGGGCAAACTATATCCGTTATTTTTAAGAGCAGCAGCAATTCTGTAACTGCTTTCTTTTATTGCATTGTCAGGCAATCCAACTAAGTGATAACCAATCCCTTTATCCATATGAACTTCTACTGTAATGGTAGTAGCTTCAACTCCAAAAACGGCACTTCCATAAACTTTTACTAACATAAGATCCTTTCATTAAATGTTTTTAAATCTAATGAAACTAATTTAATTTAACAATCAAATTATTACAAATAAATACTTTTAGAAATACATATTATAAGGCTTCAGTATTGAAAAAACCAAAAAGGCCTGTTTTAACTGCAATAAAACCATTATTTATGCCTATCTTGCGAAAATATCATCGATTTCTATCGATAATTTCGATTTCTTAATTCTAAGAATCTTACCTGCAATTGACTTTGCATCTTTTACATCTGCTGAAAATTTTCTATCAGCCTAAATAATCTAAAATTTAAAACATGGAATTTAAATTACTTAATCCAACTATTGGATACGACGCTATCTATACACCTGAAATAATTGCTGCTTTTTTACATACGCATTTAGAACAATATGGAGACACTACCCAAGACATACTAAAATCTATTGCTTATGCAATGAATCCTGACAAAGGCGGCAATATTGTCATTGGTCTGGACTACCAAAAAATTGTTGGAGTCGTAATTCTGAATAATACGGGAATGAAAGATTATATTCCGGAAAACATCCTGGTTTATATAGCTGTCGACAATGCTGAAAGAGGAAAAGGTTATGGAAAAAAACTTATGGAAAAAGCCATTTCTGTCGCCGAAGGAAACATTGCTCTTCACGTAGAACCGGACAATCCTGCTAAAAAGCTTTATGAAAAACTGGGTTTTACTAATAAGTATCTTGAAATGCGTCTGATTAAATAAACGCAAATTAATTAATTCAATAAAAAACAAAGCCTAATGGCATTTATAAAATTATATCGAAAAAAATTAAAAGAAAACTATACTTTTCTGAATTCACTTTTCGAATCAAAAAACATTCAATGGGGAGTTGTATCGAAACTTTTATGCGGTAACAAACTGTACTTAAAAGAAATTATCTCGCTGGGAGTCAAAGAAATTCATGATTCGCGTGTGAGTAATCTAAAAAAGATAAAATCGCTTGATCCCACTATTCAAACTGTCTATATAAAACCGCCTGCTAAGCGAAGTATTGTCAATATTGTAAAATATGCCGATGTCAGTTTTAATACTGAATTGTACACGATTCAAATGTTATCTGAAGAGGCAAAAAAGCAAAACAAGATCCATAAAATCATCATTATGATCGAAATGGGAGATTTACGTGAAGGCGTGATGGGCGAAGATTTAATCGAATTTTACGGCACTGTTATTAGTATGCCTAATATTGAGATTCGTGGAATTGGTACAAACTTAAATTGTTTAAGCGGGGTTATGCCAACACAGGATAAACTGATACAATTGAGCTTGTATAAACAACTTATCGAAGCTAAATTCAATATTACAATTCCGTGGGTTTCCGGCGGAACTTCTGTTGCAATCCCGTTACTTCTAAAAAATGCCCGACCAATGGCTGTAAACCACTTTAGAATTGGTGAAGCTTTATTTTTTGGAAAAGATTTGTTTACAGGAGAAACAATTAAAGGCATGCGCAATGACGTCTTTAAACTTTTTGCAGAAGTCATTGAAATAACCGAAAAACCGGATATCCCAATAGGAGAACTAGGCGAAAATGTAGCCGGAAATACTTTTTCTATGCAGGATACCGAGGATTTTAGCGGAACTTCTTTAAGAGCTATTCTAGATATTGGCTTACTCGACATGCAACCTCAATATTTAGAAGCTGTCGATGAAGAAATCACAATTGTAGATGCCAGCTCTGATATGTTGGTAATTGACATTACGAGTTCAACCCAAAAATACAAAGTGGGCGATTTAGTTTCTTTCAATATTAAATATATGGGCGCCTTGTATTTATTAAATTCGAATTATATCGAAAAAAATATAGAGTAGAAAATCAGTATTTTAAGTATAAAAATCTATTCATTTACGATTGCCCATATCTAATCATGAAAAAGGATAAATTTATAACGTTATTATTATAACTATTAAATCTATTTTTAATTCTAGTTTTATAAACTAATACGATGAATGAAGCGCAAATAAAATCAGCACTTGCAAAAAAAGCAACTCAATTTACAACAGGAGGTCTTAAACCAACAAATTCATTTACTGAAAGTTGGATTGGAAGAGTCTATTTATATCACGAAAATGAAGAAATTCCTTTGGATAATGATGGTGAATTGATGCTTCCTCTGTTTCAATTGTGTCTTAATCAATTACCTTTTGTGCCTGAAATTTTAGAACAATCTAAGATTATTACCGTTTTTATTTCTAAAAAATTCCCGATGGACTTAACGCCTAATGAAAATAATTGGGTTCTGCGTGAATATAAAAACTTAGATAATATTGTAATTAAGGATTTAAAAAATGATGCTTCATTTATAAAACCTTTTCCGTTATCCAATACACTAATTGAAAAAGATTATCCGGTTTGGGAAGACCCTGAAATACCAAATGATATATCCAATAATATTAATCAACTTGAGGATTCAGGAATTATTGATTCTTATTACGATATTATCGAAAACAATTATGGTCACAAAATTGGTGGCTATGCAACATATTGCCAATCCGGAATTGATTTTGGAGATGATTTTGAATTTGTTTTTCAGATTGCTTCTGATGAAAAAGCGAATTTAAATATCGTTGACGGTGGAAATATTTATTTAGCAAAAAACAGAACGACTGAAGATTGGGTTTATTATTGTGATTTTTATTAAAATCTAAATCGGATTAAGAAAAACTTAATCCAATTTGTTTTTTTATATCCTCCACCATCTTACTCAAATCCAAACTATTTTGCTGCGACCAAAACTCACTTTCGATTTGACTGTTTCTAATACAATGATGACATTCTAGAATTTCGTACGTATATCCTTTTCCTAGATTAGGCAAACTGTAATTGGTTTCCTTTTGGTCTCTAAATACAGAATATCCGTCAGCTACAAACCACGGAGAATTAAGTTTAATATAGCCTTCTGTTCCACTTATTGTTGCTTTCATATCAGATTCTGAAATTATAGAAGCCTGCAAAACGGCCTGAGCATTTTCATATTGCAAAATCATTGAAGTCTGAAGATCGATTCCGTTTTTATGAAGAATAGATTTTGCAATTATTTCTTTAGGAATTCCCAGAAATATATAGGCGAGAAATAAAGGATAAACGCCAATATCAAAAAGTGCTCCTCCGCCAAGATCCTTATCAAAAAGTCTTCCTCCATTCTTTTCATCAGCATAAAAAGCAAAGTCAGCATTCACGCTTTTTATATCACCAATTATTCCTTCATTTACTTTTGTTAGAACTTCCTGAACCGACGGAATAAAGCGGGTCCAGAAAGCTTCCATAAAAAATTTATTGTACTTTACTGAAGCTTCAGTCATTCGAATGGCATCTTTATAAGACAATGCAATTGGTTTTTCGCATAAGACATGTTTACCATTTTCTAATGCCTTGATCGATAATTCGGCATGCGAATTATGCGGCGTTGCGATGTAAATAATATCAATCTCATCATCCTTACAAAGTGCCTCATAAGAATCATAAACTTTTGGGCAATTGTACTTTTCAGCAAAGTCAATCGCATTATCTCTATTTCTGGAAGCAACCGCAAATAGCGTTGCATCGTTTAGTAGTAATAAATCTGCAGCAAATTGATTTGCAATATTTCCTAAGCCAATAACTCCCCATTTTATTTTATTGTTATTTTTCATACGTTTCTATAAACGCTACTTATCAGGCGTTTAATTAAATTATTATCTAAATAAAGAAAAAACATTTAAAAAAATCAATTTTAAACAACATATATTTCATATTTTTAGCAACAAAATTGCAGATACACTATGAAAAAAGCCCTACTCCTACTCTTTTTGAGCGTTTTTTTAACAAAAACGTATGCTCAAGACTATTTCCCTGTTAATGAAAGTGTGCAGAATAAAAACAAAAATTATACTGTTTTTATGAATGCCACTATTTATGTTACTCCAACCCAAAAAATCGAAAAAGGAACTTTACTGATTCAGGATGGTAAAGTCGTTTCGGTTGGTAATACTGTGGCTATTCCTAAAAATAGCATTATTATCGATCTTGAAGGAAAAACAATCTATCCTTCATTTATTGATATTTATACTAGTTTTGGAGTTGAAAAACCAAAAAGTAACCTCTCTCGCGGGCGTGATCGTAACCCATTATACGATACGAAAAGAGTGGGATATTACTGGAACGAAAGTGTGAAACCGGAAGTAAACACTTATGAGACTTTTAAATACGATCAACCTAAAGCCGAAGAATTGCTAAAAGCAGGTTTTGGTGTTGTAGGTACTCATATTCCTGACGGAATTGCACAGGGAACCGGAATTTTAGTCGCATTAAACAATACTGAAAACAGTAAACAAATTATTGCCAATAAAATCACCAACCACTTTGCATTTACAAAAAG
This sequence comes from Flavobacterium azizsancarii, assembly GCF_027980145.1. Taxonomy (GTDB): domain Bacteria; phylum Bacteroidota; class Bacteroidia; order Flavobacteriales; family Flavobacteriaceae; genus Flavobacterium; species Flavobacterium azizsancarii. The sequence goes on from NZ_JAMZNK010000010.1 coordinate 83,305, forward strand.
CGCCTTGACAAAACAGGCTTATCCAAGCTCATTAATGGGTATGATGGCATTGTTACGCCAAATGTATCTGGATCTGGATTGGTACAAAAAAGGAAATTCTGAAACTAAAGATTTATCATTAGAAGCACTGGCAAACAATGAAAAACTAATTCAGATTTTTGCCTCCGAAGACAAACTGAATAGTTTAAGAGCTGCAAAAATCGCCAAAGAATTTGGCTTGAACTATATTCTGAAAGGCAGTGGAAATGAGTTTGAAAGAATCGAAGAGATTAAAAGTACAAATGCTAAATATATTATTCCGATCAGTTTCCCGGAAGCATACGATGTCTCAAATCCGTATTTATCAAACCAGATCGAATTGACTGATATGCGTTTCTGGAATCAGGCACCTACCAACTTAAAAGTGCTATCAGAGAACGGAATTGTTTTTGCCCTGACAACGGACAAGTTAAAAAAGACAGAAGATTTTAAACCTAACTTACTGAAAGCCATTAAATATGGTTTTAACAAAACAAAAGCTCTAGAAGCTTTGACTACAATTCCGGCAGCGATTCTAGGGAAAAGCAACGAAATTGGAAGTTTAAAAACGGGCAGTTATGCCAATTTTGTCATTACTTCAGGAGAAATCTTCGATGAGAAAACAGTTTTATACGAAAACTGGGTTCAGGGAAGCAAATATGTGGTGAACGATATTAATGCAAAAGATATTCGTGGAAACTATAACTTAACTGTTGGAAAAGACACTTATAAATGGAAAATTGACGGAACTGTCGATGCACCAAAATCTGAAATTACTACTGCTGATGCCAAAAAATTAAAAACTACTTTTTCAGTTTCTAAAAATTGGATTTCACTCTTGATTAAACCTGCAGATACTATTAAATCTAATTATAGCCGTTTAACAGGATTTATCGAAAAACCGGAAAGTTTATCCGGAAAAGCAGTATTATCAAACGGAGATGAATTGGTTTGGACAGCTTTGAAAACCAGTGCATTTGTTGCTGTTAAAGATACTGTCAAAGCAGATAAACCAAATCCTGTTATTCCTACAACATACCCTAACATTGCTTTTGGTGATACTAAAAAATTGACGGCTCAGACTTTACTATTCAAAAATGCTACGGTTTGGACAAATGAAAAAGAAGGTGTTTTGACTGAAACAGATGTTTTAATTAAAAACGGAAAAATTGCTGCCGTTGGTAAAAACCTTTCGGATGCAACTGCTACTGTTATTGATGCAAAAGGCAAACATATCACAAGCGGAATTATTGATGAACATTCCCATATCGCTATATCAAAAGGGGTTAATGAAATGGGACATAACTCAACTGCCGAAGTTACCATTCAGGATGTAGTAAACTCTGAAGACATTAATATCTACAGAGATCTTGCCGGTGGTGTAACCATTTCTCAGTTATTACACGGATCTGCCAACCCTATTGGTGGCCGTTCTGCGATTGTAAAATGGAAATGGGGTTCGTCTCCAGACGAAATGTTATACAAAAACCAACCTAAGTTTATCAAATTTGCTTTAGGAGAAAATGTAAAACAAGCCAATTGGGGAATTGATAATCCTACTCGTTTTCCGCAAACCAGAATGGGAGTTGAACAAGTTTTTACCGATTATTTTCAGCGTGCAAAAGAGTATGATGAAAGCTGGAAAAAATTCAATGCAAATTCAAAAAAAGGAAAAGCGCCAAGAGTTGACTTAGAATTACAAACTATTGCTGAAATTATCAATAAAGAGCGTTTTATTACCTGCCACTCTTATGTAGAATCAGAGATTTTGATGTTGATGAATGTTACTGAAAAATTTAATTTTAGAGTAAACACTTTCACCCACATTCTTGAAGGTTATAAGGTTGCTGACAAAATGAAAGAACACGGAGCTGGTGCTTCGACCTTCTCTGATTGGTGGGCTTATAAGTTTGAAGTAAATGACGCAATCCCGTTCAACGGACCAATCATGCACAACGAAGGATTAATAGTTGCCTATAATTCTGATGATGCAGAAATGTCAAGAAGATTGAATCAGGAAGCTGCAAAAGCGGTCAAATACGGAAATATTTCTGAAGAAGATGCCTGGAAATTTGTAACCCTGAATCCTGCTAAATTATTGCATATTGATGATAAAGTAGGAAGTCTTAAAGTGGGCAAAGATGCTGACGTTGTCCTATGGAGCGATAATCCTTTGTCTATTTATGCTAAAGCCGAAAAAACAATTATTGATGGTGTGGTTTATTTTGACATTGAAAAAGATGCTGAAAAACAATTGTCTATTTCTAAAGAAAGAAGTGTACTAATTGGACAAATGTTGCAGGAAAAAAACAAGGGAATGAGCATGCAACAGCCTACCAGAAAAGAGAAAACAGAATACCACTGTGATACTTTAGAACAATAATAACGGCTTTAGAAAATTCGTAAAGATAAAAACAGATAATATGATACATAAAAACATATATATAATGTTGATCGCTTTTTGTGCTTCGCTGCAAATAAAAGCGCAACAAATACCGGCACCAAAACAAACCAAATCCATTTTGATTTTAAATGCCACAGCCCATTTAGGCAACGGAACGGTGATTCAGAATAGTGCGATTGGTTTTAAAGACGGAAAAATTACTCTGGTAGCTGATGCAACAACAATCAGACTTGCCGCCAATGCATATGATACGACTATAGATGCCAGCGGAAAACACGTTTATCCCGGATTTATTGTTCCTAACGCAACATTAGGTCTGGTAGAAATTGATGCTGTAAAATCATCAAATGACGAGGAAGAAATAGGAAGTTTTAATCCGAATGTAAGAAGTATTATTGCATACAATTCTGAATCGAAAGTAGTAGAAACAGTTCGTCCAAATGGTGTTTTAATTGCTCAGATAACACCTCGTGGTGGTCGCATCTCAGGAACATCCTCAGTGGTTCAGCTCGATGCCTGGAGTTGGGAAGATGCCATTATAAAAGAGAATGACGGAATTCATCTTAATTTTCCATCTAATTTTAAAAGATCGGGATCCTGGTTTGAACCTGGAATAATTGAAGCTAATAAAGAATATCCTAAACAAGTTGAGGAAATAACTGCTTTTTTAGTCAATGCAAAGGCTTACAACCAAACTGCTTCAAAAGACAGAAACATTGTCCTGGAAGCTACAAAAGGACTTTTTGATGGTACCCAAACGCTTTATGTACACGCAGATGAGGAAAAACAAATTGTAGACGCCATACAATTAGCAGTTGATAACCAGATCAAAAAGATTGTGATTGTAGGAGGATTTGAAGCTTATAAATCAGCTGATGTTTTGCAAAAATACAATGTGGGTGTTTTACTAAGACGTGTTCATGATATGCCAACCAGTGATGACGAAGATGTAAACCTGCCTTATAAAATGGCAAAAATACTTACTGATAAAGGTATTGTGGTTGGTCTTGAAAACAGTGGGGATCACGAACGTATGAGTGTAAGAAACCTGCCTTTTTTAGCAGGAACTTGTGCCGCTTTTGGCTTAGACAAAGAAAAAGCTTTACAGCTTATTACTTCTAATACAGCAAAATTGCTAGGAATAGATGCGACCTGCGGTACATTAGAAACCGGTAAAGATGCCACACTCTTTATCTCTGAAGGTGATGCGCTGGATATGCGAACAAACAAATTAACATCAGCTTTTATTCAGGGAAGAACAATTAATTTAGAGACTTTCCAAACCAAGCTGAGCGATAAATTCAAAGCAAAATACAATCAGAAATAGTTAAAAACTCTTTTTATAAAAAAGGCATCATTTGAGAAATCATCTGATGCCTTTTTTATTTAAAATTGGTAACGTTTTATTCTTTTAAGCAACAATTCAACCATAATTACTCTTAAAACATAAAATATTATCTCTGCTTTTTGTTAACACAGCTCCAAAAAGGCAAATATTTCGAATTTTAGATTGACAAATTACAAATTTTAAGTTCTTTTTAACAAATACACGCAAAATACAGGGGGTTAAATTTTAAAATTAACAAAAATTAAGCATTAGCCCCTATTTTTTATAGGGATGTCGATTGATTTTATACTTTTATAAAAAATTTAAAACTAAATAACTATGCGAAAAATTATTTTAAGTGTGATTCTTATCACTATTTTGGTACTAACCTTTATATCGAATTTTATCTTAACAGATAACCCTATTCCGGCAGAAGCTGTTAAGTTTGATACAGGAGATACAGCTTGGATGATCGTAGCAACTGCATTTGTATTGCTTATGACACCAGGACTAGGATTTTTCTACGGAGGAATGGTAGGTAAGAAAAATGTTATCAGTACTATGCTGCAAAGTTTTATGGCAATGGTAATTGTAACTATTTTATGGGTTGTTGTTGCTTTTGGATTAGCATTTGGCCCTACTATTGGAGGCATCATTGGAGATCCAACTTCTAACTTGTTTTTTCAGGGTGTTGGTACTAATACCGCATGGAGTCTTGCCCCAACTATTCCGTTTATGTTATTCGCATTATTTCAGGCTAAGTTTGCCATCATTACACCTGCATTAATCACTGGTGCATTTGCAGAGCGTGTACGTTTCTGGGCTTATTTATTATTCATGGTTTTATTTATCTTACTTATATATGCTCCTTTGGCACACATGACGTGGCATCCTGATGGAGTTTTCTTTAAAATGGGAGTATTAGACTTCGCCGGAGGAACTGTGGTACACATGAGTGCTGGTTGGGCTGCGTTAGCCGGAGCGATCTTCTTAGGAAAAAGAAAAATCCAGAAAGTGAATCCTGCCAGAATTACTTATGTATTACTAGGTACAGGTTTACTATGGTTTGGATGGTTTGGTTTCAATGCAGGTTCTGCACTTGGAGCAAACGGATTAGCCGTTCAGGCTTTAGGAACTACAACTGTTGCTGCTGCCGCTGCTGCAATGGCATGGGTTTTCCTTGATAAAATAATTGGACACAAATTATCTGCACTTGGTGCATGTATCGGAGCTGTGGTAGGCCTTGTTGCTATTACACCTGCCGCAGGCTTCGTTAGCATTCCGCATGCAATATTTATAGGCGCTTTTTCTGCCATCGTAAGTAATCTTGTAGTGAGCAAATTCCCTAAAGGAAAAATCGATGATGCTCTTGATGTTTTTGCCTGTCACGGTGTTGGTGGTATGGTAGGAATGTTATTAACTGGTGTTTTTGCTTCTAAAGCAATCAACCCGGCTGTTGGAGATAATCAAGGTTTGATTTTCGGAAGTCCAACTTTATTCATCAACCAATTAACTGCCATGATCATCGTTTCTATCTTCGCTTTTGTAGGTTCATATATCCTATTCTTCGTTGTAAATAAAATTACACCACTAAGAGTTACTGAAGAAAAAGAAGAATTAGGTCTTGACATTTCTCAACACGGAGAATTTTTATAAAAAAACAAACCAAAACCAAATAAACCAAAATTAAAAAAGCACTCTGAGTCTGACTTAGAGTGCTTTTTGCTTTGAAGATTTTAAGAGGGAAGAGAATATAGAGTAAAGAGTCAAGAACAAAGAGTCAAGAGAGTAGATTTAGACGAAAGATTTTTTCTAAATTTTAGGCTGTGGGTAAACCAAATAAAAAAGCACTTTAAGTTATTACCTAAAGTGCTTTTTACTTTGAATTAATTTCAACCTTATTATTGTAATTTGAGAATGCAAATTCTAAATTTATTCTCTATATTTTCTTGTTAGATTGCCCTTATTCTATTCTATCAATTCGACAATCTCTCTCATCTATAATTTTTATTCTATTCTCTTTATTCTCTACTTAAAATTCCCAATTCCTTCTTTTAGCCAATGTAAGTATTCTTCAGCATTTACATAACTAATAGTAGGTTTTGAACTGTTTAAATTATTTCCTTCTAAATCTGTTATGATATACAAAGGCTGTGTATTGGTTTTATATTTTGAAATCATAAAATCAGTCCATTTATCACCAACCGTTATGATTTTATCTCCTGCAGCTGTTACAAATTGTTGCTCTTCTGGCAACTCACGTTTATCATCTACATAAAGAGAAATCAGAACAACATCATTTTTTAAGATTGGCAATATCATTGGTTCAGACCAAACGTTGTTTTCCATTTTTCTGCAATTCACACAAGCATAACCTGTAAAATCAAGCATAATTGGTTTGTTGATTGATTTTGCATAGGCAACACCATCTTCGTAATCATGAAAAACCATAATACCATGAGGACCTAGTTCTGCTCCGTCAGGAAAACCTTTTATAGATTCTGCACTAACATTTGAATTAGACGAACCTCCTACTCCAAACGGGCTTTCGCTATATTGTGGCGGTGGCGGAAAAGCACTAATTAACTTCAATGGTGCTCCCCAAAGTCCCGGAATTAAATATACTGTAAACACAAGAGTAAGTAATCCTAAATACAATCTGCCTACAGAAATATGCTGTAACGGACTATCATGCGGCAATGAAATTTTCCCGAATAAGTACAACGTCAATGCTCCAAAAATGGCGATCCAGATTGCTAGGAAAACTTCTCTCTCTAATAAATGCAATTGTAAAACTAAATCAGCATTTGATAAAAATTTAAATGCTAAAGCCAATTCCAGGAACCCTAAAACTACTTTGACAGTATTCAGCCATCCTCCTGATTTTGGCAGCGAATTCAACCAGCCCGGAAACATAGCAAACAACATAAAAGGCAATGCTAATGCTAACGAAAATCCTAACATTCCAACAACCGGAGCAATTCCACCGTTTGAAGCAGCTTCAACCAATAAAGTCCCAACGATTGGTCCTGTACAAGAGAATGACACAATTGCCAAAGCCAAAGCCATGAACAATATTCCGATTATTCCGCCTCTGTCAGCTTGCTGATCTACTTTATTTCCCCATGAATTTGGAAGCATAATTTCGAAGGCACCCAAAAATGAAGTTGCAAAAATGATCAATATCACAAAGAAGATCAAGTTAAACCAAACATCTGTAGACAACGCATTCAATGCATCTGCACCAAATATTTTAGTAACAACTAATCCTAAAATAACATAAATAGCAATAATAGAGAAACCGTAAATTACAGCATTACGAATTCCTTTTGCCCTGCTTTTACTTTGTTTCGTGAAGAAACTTACCGTCATTGGGATCATCGGGAAAACGCAAGGTGTTAACAACGCTGCAAATCCTGAAATAAAAGCGATAAAAAAGATCGTCCATAAACTTCTTGCAGGAGCCTGCTCAGGCATATCTTCTTTTGCAGGAGTTTCAGTAACTGCTGCTTTTCCTGTTTCAGTTTTAGCATTATTTACGACAGTTTTTGCTGTATCCACAACTAAAGCCGGAACTTTTGTTTCGTCTAATTTCGATTCAGTTACGGCAGCAACCGCATCCATTTTAAAAGTTGATGGAATAGCAAGTGAGAACTTTTTATTTGAATTGATACAAACTTCTTTACAAACCTGAAAATCAAATTCAACATCAACCGTTTTTAAATTAGGATTGATAATAGTAATTTCCTGTTCGATATGTGCCTTACCTTCAAAAAAAGTTTCATTAACCCCAAAAACATCATTAAAAGCGGTTCTTGTTTTTCTTTCTTTAGCTTTTCCAACTAAATTATAATTTCCTTTTTGATTTTGAAATGTAATTTCTAACGCAAGCGGTCCACCATCAGGTGTAAATTGCGAATACATATGCCAGTCTTTTTCAATCGTTCCGTCGAAAATTAAAACAGCATTATTACCTGCTTTCTTTTCAATTTTTGAAGTCCATTTTACCGGCTCCAGGATTTGAGCATTACCTTTTGAAAAAGCGAACAAAAAAAACAAGAAAAACACAATAGTTTTATTCCAGATATTTTTTGACATTATTGCTTGATGATGTTGATTAAAGTTCATGATTCTAATTCTATTTTAAGTATTCGATTTGTGGCATTTTCAATTCTAAAACGATCGTCCTGTCTGATTCCAATAACCCATACAATCTGATTATCAGAACACAGAATCCATATTTTTTCTTTTTCGATCAGGGATAATTTTTCATCTTTAAAAAGTTTACTCACTTTTTTAGACTTCCCCTCCATTCCAAAAGGATAAAAAACATCCCCCTCCTTCCATTTACGTAAAATCAAGGGAAATTGGATTTTTTCAGCGTCGACAAATATAGCTTTATTTGCATCTATTGCTATGTGACTTACGTTACAAAGCTTTAATTTTAAGGGAAAATTAACTTCTTTATCGTTTGCAGTAATTTCAAATTCTTCCTTTTCTGACATTTCAGAAATTGGGCTTAAAATCAAAGTATTTCTATTTTTTAATAAGCGAAATTCAGATGAAAGCACTTGTTTACCTGATTGTCCGTCGACCAAATCATAAATATCGTTCCATGCCAAAAAACCAAATTCATTCAGCCATTGGTACAAATACGATTTATAATTGGGTAATTTTTTAAGCTGCTTCAAGTCGAAATGAATATCATCCCCTTCTTCTTTAGCTACTTGCTGGTAAATCATAATCGAAGCATCTTCGACCATTACCTGCGATTCCTGCAAATACGATTGTGTTTTCTGAAAAGCATTCAAAAAGTTAGGATTGATTTCTTTCAGCATTGGAACCAAATCATGACGAATCTTATTTCTAAGATATTTATTCGACGCATTACTGCTGTCTTCTCGCCACTCAATACCATTCTCTTCAGCATATTTCAGGATTTCATCTCTGGAAAATGGCAATAACGGACGAATAATCCGATCGTTCTCTTCCGGAATCCCTATCAATCCTTCCAATCCTGTTCCACGGGTTAAGTTAATGATAAAAGTTTCGAGATTATCGTCAGCATGATGTGCAGTTAAGATATAATCGAAATTTTCGGTTTCTAAAAGTTCATAAAACCAACTATAACGTAATTCACGTGCTGCAACTTGTGTCGACAATTTATAATCTTTCGCAAAAGCTTCAGTATCAAATTGAGTAATAAATACAGAAATATTATTCTGATCACAATAATCCTGAATAAAACTTTGATCACCAAAACTTTCTAATCCGCGCAGTTGAAAATTGCAATGCAAGACGGCAATTTCATACGGCAATTGCTTTATTAAATGCAATAGGACCATACTGTCTAAACCTCCGCTAACGGCCAGAAATAGTTTTTTATCTTCCAAAAATGGAAACCTTGAAACGATATGATTTTGAAATTTTGAAAACATTTGATAAATGTAAAAAATTAAATTCGTTCTATTTTTAAATGAAATGTTAAGCGTGTATTTTTTGCCACTAATTTTACTATTGCTCTATTTTTTTTGCCATGAATTGCACGAATTATTTTTTAACGCAGATTAAAAAAGATTTCAGCAGATTCACGCAAATCAGTTTTAATAAAAATCTTTTCAAATCTGCTTAAATCTGCAGAATCTGCGTGAAACAAAATCATTATAATCCTTTAATCTGTGGCTGTACTTTTTCGCCACGAATTGCACGAATTAGCACGAATTATTTTTTAATGCAGATTTAAAAAAGATTTCAGCAGATTAATGCAAATCAATTTTAATAAAAATCATTTTAATCCTTTAATCTGGGGCTATATTTTTTGCCACGAATTGCACGAATTAGCACGAATTATTTTTTAATACAGATTAAAAAAAAATCAGCAGATTCACGCAATTAATTTTAATAAAAATCTTTTCAAATCTGCTTTAATCTGCAGGATCTGCGTGAAACAAAATCGTTATAATCCTTTAATCTGTGGCTATGATTTTCGCCACGAATTGCGCAAATTAGCACGAATTATTTTTTAACGCAGATTAAAAAGGTTTCAGCAGATTAATGCAAATCAATTTTAATAAAAATCATTTTAAATCTGCTTTAATCTGCAGAATCTACGTGAAACAAAATCATTATAATCCTTATAATCTGTGGCTATACTTTTTCGCTACGAATTGCACAAATTTTCACTAATTAAATTACATTAAGCTAATAAAAAATTCGCGCTAATTAGTGTAATTCGTGGCTAACTTTTTTTTTAAAAAACTTACTGCAAAACTTCATGCATCGCCTTAGCCTTCAGCAAACATTCTTCGTATTCTTTTTCAGGGATTGATTGTGCTGTAATGGCGCTCCCTACTGAAAACGAAACGTATTTATTTTCCTGATTGTACAAAATACTTCTGATTACGACATTAAAATCAAAATCGCCTTCGGGTGTAAAATAGCCAATAGCTCCGCTGTATAAACCGCGTTTAGTTTCTTCGAGATTTTCGATAATTTTCATTACCGAAATCTTCGGTGCTCCTGTCATGCTACCCATTGGAAAAGTTGTTTTTAAAACATCAATAGGCGAATATTGAGGATCTAACTTTGAAGTTATCGTAGAAATCATTTGATGTACCTGCAAAAACGAATAGATTTTGCAAAGCTCAACCACTTCTACAGAACCTTTTTGTGCGGTGTGAGACAAATCATTCCGAACCAGGTCTGTAATCATAATATTTTCAGCGCGTTCTTTCGAATCTGATGCTAAAAATTGTTTTGATTTTTCATCTTCAATTGGGTCAGAAAACCGCTTTGATGTTCCTTTTATGGGTTGTGAAATCAGAGTCTCTCCTACTTTTTTCAGATAACGTTCCGGAGACGCTGAAAGCAAAAATTGTTTATTATTTTTAAAAAATGCAGAAAACGGGGCTTGTGAAATTGCATTTAATTTTTGAAATTTCTCCAGCGGATTTATGATTGCATTTTCTGCAAAAAACTCCATGCAAAAATTGGCTTCATACATATCTCCTTTATGAATATGTCTGAGCATTGCGCTTACTTTTTCGACATACGATTCTTTCGAAATTCTTTGCTGTACATCGACTTTACTCAGTGTTTCGAAAGTATTAAATTCATTTTGAACAATCTCATCAAAATCATCTTCGACCTCATCATCGCAAAGGAATAAATATTTAATTTCCAGCTGATTTCCTTTCAATACCATTATTTTTTTTGGCTGAAAGAAAAACAAATCAGGAAAATCTAATCCATCAAAATTACTTGATTTTAACTCTTCGACATTATTCTTCAAATCATAAGAAAGATAACCAAAAAGCCAGTCTTTAGTCGTTTGCTGATATTGTTTTAAATCGTCGAAGGCATTATGGAAATCAGTTTTTAACGAAGTAAAAGCATCTACAGCTAACATACAATCAAAACTGGAATATTCTTGCGGATACGAATTGCTGTCTAAAAAAACTACTTCGCGAAATTGTTGCGACCAGCTTAATAGTTGTTGCTTCAAGTGCTCTGGATTTGCAATATGTTTATGAATGGAAACTCTCAAAAATAAATAAATTTTAGATTCCAAAATTACGACAAAAAAAATCCCTCGATAAAAGAATAGTCAAAAATTATTAATTGCCTAAAAGTCGCCGTATTTTCCTGAATCCATCTTTGTATTTCTTATTAATTTATGGCCCTTTATTTTGATTGGCGCAGGTGGATTTATCCTTTACAAGAAATACATAAAGAAATAGCAAAAGTGTTAAAAAAACAGCAATTTAGTAAGTAAAAATTCGTTATATTTGATATAGCATTGTATTAATCCTAAAATAGGTTGAATAGATTGTAAAATTCTCAATAAAAAAGCCTTAAAAATCAAATACCATTTCAATTGAGGATTTAGATTATATCACTTTTCAAAAAATAATTATACTTTTTTAACGTATCTAAAAATCCTAAGTATTATGAAAATTGCTACTATTATTGTCCGCGTTTTAATTGGCCTTTTATTTCTTTTTGCCTCTATTAGTTTTTTCTTTCATTTGATGCCTGCAGAACCAGCTACAAATGATGACTTTAAAGCTTTTAATACTGGTTTACTGGCCTCTACTTATTTAATGCCTTTAGCGAAATCAATCGAATTGCTTTGCGGAATTGCTTTTGTAACTGGCCGCTACGTAACGTTAGCTAATATTTTGATCTTACCGATAACGGTAAATATCTTGTTTATCAATTATTTTCTGACTCCTGAAGGTTTGCCAATTGCGGCATTGCTCTTTCTTGCTAATTTATTTTTGATTTACAGATATTGGGATAATTATAAAACTGTTTTTACGAGATAACTTATTTGTACTTAAAAATACGGAAGCCCGATACTTTTTGAGCATCGGGCTTCTTATTTAATAAAGATTCAACGTTTATAATCTTTATTAATTTATCGTGTCACGGCATTTAACAGTAATCCGTTTTCATTAATTTGCTTTATCATGTTTTACCCAAACTAAATCTGAGATTTCATATCCTATTTCTCTGGCTTTAATTAGAAAATCTGCTTTTATACTTTCGGGGATTGTCGTTTCTCTGGAAAGTATCCACAAGTATTTTAAATTTTCGCCGGCAACAAGTGCATATTTATAGTTGTCTTCAACAGCAATCACATTATATCCGGCATAAAATGGACCAAAGAAGGAAACTTTCAGCATTCCGACATTATCGCTTTTAGCAAACTTAGCTTTACCTATACTTTGCTCCCATTTTTCTTTTTTTTCGTCATAACCTTTATTATCAACTTTGATTGTTCCGTTATCATTGAGAGAATATTCGGCTGTAACATTATTCAGTCCTTTTTCATATTTAAAATCAAGTCTGGCAATTTCGTACCACTTTCCTAAATATTTCGATTTGTCAAAATTAGTAACTGCTTTTGCATTTTTGGGAATTGTAGTACCACAAGAATAAAGTGCGAGAGCTATTCCTGCTCCAACTAAAACGGGAGCTATATATCTATTTTTCATAACGATCTATTTTTGTATAAAGCTACAAATACCGTAAAGCATTTATTTTACACAATTTAAAATAACATTTACAACTTTATTGGTTTTAAGAAAGAAGATTTTCTGCTGAAAATTATATATTTGATCAATCAACAACTCCATTAAATGAAAAAATATATCTTATTAGCTTTCTTATCTTTTTATTATTTTTCTAACGCTCAATCGATACAATCTGTTGATTCATTAACTACTGAAATATGTAAATCATTGATTCAGAATAAAAACCTGAATAATGAAATCAGAATCAATACTATAAACAATTCCCACATTACGCCTTATTTAGCAAAGTTTAATGATAGTCTGGTTCAAAAAAAAGCTTTTGAACTTATATTCTATAGATTACAAAAAAACTGTAATGAATTTGTAGCACTTTTTCCTAATAAGGCAGAAGAAAGGACCTGGTCTATGCAAGAGGAAAAACCTGTCGAGAAAATAGCGAAGGCAAAGTGTAATCAATTCGACAAGACTTCAAAATATTATTATATCGAGAACGATGGCAATAAGGTAGCAGTAACTTTAAAGGATAATTTGTGGACTGAGCAATTTTCTGATAATACTTTTTCAAAACTTCATTATCGAAAAAAAGGCAATTGCGAATTTGAACTGGAATTCATTGAAAGCAATAATATCTCAAGGGGAAATTTAAGTATTAAAGGCGATAAATACCTCTATAAAATATACGATGAAGAAAATGAAACGTATAGTCTTTATACTAAAAACAAAGAAACCTACTATATTTTTAAAATCGTAAAAGAATAAAAAAACCGCTAATTCCAAAACTTCGGAATTAGAGGTTTTTTAAAATTATGATTTAACGTAAATTATACGTGTAATGCTCTATTATCTGTAGCCGCTAATGCTGCTTCTTTTACTGCTTCAGCAAAAGTTGGATGTGCATGACTCATTCTTGAAATATCTTCAGCAGAAGCTTTGAATTCCATAGCAGTAACCGCTTCAGCAATTAAATCTGCAGTACGGGCTCCAATCATGTGAACTCCTAAAACCTCATCTGTTTTAGCATCAGCAATGATTTTTACGAATCCGTCTAAATCTCCACTTGCTCTTGCACGACCTAAAGCTTTAAAAGGAAAACTTCCTACTTTGTATTCAGTTCCAGAAGCTTTAACCTGCTCTTCTGTTTGTCCAACTGCAGCAACTTCCGGCCAGGTATAAACTACACCAGGAATTAAGTTATAATCGATATGTGGTTTTTGACCTGCTAAGGTTTCAGCAACCATAGTTCCTTCTTCTTCTGCTTTGTGTGCTAACATTGCTCCACGAACAACATCACCAATTGCATAAATATTAGGAACGTTAGTTTGTAAATGATCGTTTACTTCTACTTGTCCTCTGTCTGAAATTTTAACTCCTGCTTTGTCAGCATTTAATCCGTCTGTGTACGGACGACGACCAACAGAAACTAATGAATAATCTCCTTCTAAAGTGATTGTTTCTCCTTTTGCATTTTCAGCCTGAACGACAACAGCATCACCGTTTCTTTCTACTGATTTTACTTTGTGAGAAACGTAGAATTTCATTCCTTGTTTTTTCAATACTTTAGTCAATTCCTTAGACAAAGAACTATCCATTCCGGGAATGATTCTGTCCATGAATTCTACTACAGAAACTTGTGCTCCTAAACGCAAGTAAACTTGTCCAAGCTCGATTCCGATAACTCCACCACCAATAATTACTAAGTGTTTTGGCACTTCTTTTAAAGCCAATGCTTCAGTAGAAGTGATAATTCTTTCTTTATCAATTTTGATAAATGGCAAAGAAGATGGTTTTGAACCTGTAGCGATTACAGCATATTTTGTTTCGATAGTTTCAGAAGTTCCGTCAGCTTTTGCAACTGCAATGTGCGTTGCGTCTACGAAAGATCCTAAACCGTTGAAAACAGTAATTTTATTTTTATCCATTAGGTAGTTGATTCCACCTACGGTTTGATCTACAACTGCTTGTTTACGAGCAATCATTTTCTCTAAATTGACTTTTACTTCACCCGAAACTTCGATTCCGTGATCTGCAAAATGTGCAATTTCTGCATAATGATGAGAAGATGATAATAATGCTTTTGAAGGAATACAACCTACGTTAAGGCAAGTTCCGCCTAATGAATTATATTTTTCTACAATCGCAGTTTTGAAACCTAATTGTGCGCAACGAATTGCTGATACATATCCTCCAGGACCTGAACCTATAATGACTACGTCAAATGAACTCATAGTTTGTCTATTTTATTTTTAGCGATACAAAATTAAGGAATAAAGTTTTGTTTAAAGTTTAAATCTCAATGTTTTTTGTGTGAAATTTTGGGTGGAGGGTTTTGCTAAGAAGTTTTGTTTTTTTACCACGAAGTCTCGAAGGTACAAAGTTTTTTTTACCGCGAAGTTCGCGAAGAGTTACGCGAAAGCTCGCAAAGTTGTTGTTTTTTAGTCTCGTGAAGAGACGCAAATTTTTTAAATTTTCTTTTTGATTTTGAAAATGAAAAAGAATGTTTCAGGCTGATTTTACAGATAAAGCAGTTTTAAAAAAACTTAGAAGTCACATAGTCGCAAAGCTTATACATAAACTTGTCATCCAGAGGAACGAAGGATCACATATGGGGCTCGGCAAAGATTGGCGATTCTGTTTGCGGAATATCTCATGTGATCCTTCGTTCCTCAGGATGACAAAAATGATGAGAAAAACCTTCGTCCCTTTGCCTCTCTGAACCTTCCTCAAAAAATCACCGTCGAATTCTTTACCTCGCTAATCATAAACATACTTTGCGTGCTGCCAATATGCTGTAGCGAAGTCAATTTGGTTACCAGAAATTCTCTGTATTCTTCCATATCTTTTACTAATACTTTCAGGATATAATCATAATCGCCGCTTACGTGATGGCATTCTAAAACTTCGTTGAGTTTGATCACTTCGCTTTCGAATTTGGTGAGGAACTCTTTGGTATGCTGAATGAGTTTTAAGTGGCAGAAAACGACAAATCCTTTGTCGATTTTGGTTTTGTCTACTAATGCTACGTAGTTTTTGATGATTCCTTCGCGCTCTAGCTTTTTGATGCGTTCGTAAACTGCAGTTACTGACAGATTCAGTTTTAAAGATAATTCTTTGGTGGTCTTTTTACTGTCGGTCTGTAGTAAGACTAAGAGTTTTTTATCGGTGGCGTCTAAAGTCATTATAGTTGATGGTTTTTGGTTGATAGTTTGTTACGAAAAGATAGAAAATCTACTGCGTTAGACTTTCTTTATCAAATTTAGATTAAAAATCTTTAAAAATTACTTTTTATAGTTTTAAATTCTAATTATTACTTACTCAATTGATTAATTTTCTAAATAGTCCTTATTTTGAATAGAATTTCTTTTGAATACGAATGTATTAGCCCTGATAGAAGTGGAAATCCTTTTGTGCCGGGGTTCGGCACAAAAGATTGAAACGGATAGCAGGAATAGTTCCTTCCTTCGACTTCGCTCAGGATGACAAATCAAATTCCAAATTTTGAATTCCAATGAAAATGGTTAAAAATTAAAATTTGATAATCAGTTCCAACAACTTGAAACCTAAAACTTAAAACAAATAAAAACTTGAAACTAACTAAAAATGAAAAACTTTAATCCAGCAGATAAAATTCAGGATTTGCAATACTTTGGTGAATTTGGCGGTGTAAACCCTTCTATTTCTGATTCTTCGACATATACGTTTCTTTCGGCTAAAACGATGTTCGACACTTTCGAGGGGAATATGGAGGGCTGCTATTTGTATTCACGTCATTCGTCTCCAAGCAATTTATACTTAGATCAGGCTTTGGCGGCAATGGAAGGAACGGAAACGGCAAATGTTTCGGCTTCGGGAATGGGCGCGATTACACCTACTCTGTTGCAGTTGTGTGGTACGAGCGATCACATTGTTTCGAGCAGAACAATTTATGGCGGAACTTATGCTTTTTTGAAGAATTTCACTCCTAGATTCGGGATCGAAACAAGCTTTGTAGACATTACAAAACTTGATGTTGTAGAGGCTGCAATTACGCCAAAAACGAAAGTTTTGTATTGCGAGACGGTGAGTAATCCGTTATTAGAAGTTGCTGATATTGCAGGTTTGTCCAAAATTGCTAAAAAGCATAATTTGAAATTGGTGGTCGATAATACGTTTTCGCCTTTGTCTGTTTCTCCGGCAAAATTAGGCGCCGATATCGTGATTCATAGTTTGACCAAATACATCAACGGAAGCAGCGATACAGTTGGCGGCGTGACCTGCGCATCGAAAGAATTCATCAATTCGCTTAAAAATGTAAACTCGGGAGCAAGTATGCTTTTGGGTCCAACAATGGACAGTTTGCGATCAGCTTCTGTGATGAAAAACCTTCGTACTTTACATATCCGTATCAAACAACACAGTCATAATGCTCATGTCCTGGCGGATAAATTCGAAAAAGACGGACTCAAAACAGTTTATCCGGGACTGAAAAGTCACCCAAGCCATGAACTTTACAAAACGATGATCAATCCGGAATATGGTTTTGGCGGAATGCTGACAATTGATGTTGGAACTCTGGCAAAAGCGAATGAACTAATGGAATTGATGCAAGCCAGAAATCTAGGTTATCTCGCTGTAAGTTTAGGATTCTACAAAACACTATTTAGTGCTCCCGGAACTTCGACGTCTAGTGAGATTCCGTTAGAAGAACAACACGAAATGGGATTAACGGACGGTTTGATTCGTTTCTCTATTGGGTTGGATAACGATATTGAGCGTACTTATGAAATGATGAAGGCTTGTATGGTGGAGCTTGGCATATTGTAGCCTTGGTTCACAGAGGCTCGCAGTGTTGCACTAAAGTTTTTTCACGCAGATTTTGAAAGATTTAGGCAGATATAAACAGGTCTTATTTATTACTATCTACATTAAATGTGCTGAAATCTGCAAGATCTGCGTGAAAAAAAAACCTTTTTTATCTGTAGCAAAACAAAAAATCCGTTCTGAAATCTATCAGAACGGATTTTTACTTTATTTTGGTTCGTAATGCCTAAAGGATTTCCAATATTTATCTTTATAAATTTCGTAATTTATTTCAAACGTTTTATTGTGTTTTTTTATTAATGCATCTAAAACTTTAGGAGGTTTTCGAAAATCTTTACAGGCAAAAAAGATCTCTCGTTTGTTATTTGCTGTTTCGCGTCCAACATTTAGATAGCCATCTGCATCAGTTAAACTTAACGTTATTTCATCTTCAATTTCATCCAATCGTTTGTAAGTTTCATTATCCGGCAAACCACTTTCGTCAGTTTCCTCATACGGAATTCCAACTATCAAAATCCAGGGATGGGATGCTTTTTTATCCCATTGCAAAAGAGTTGTATTGATTACTGCCAAAACAATTCCACCCTCTTTTGTTTTCCCTTCAAAACTTGCGTAACCATCATGTTCTGTATTATGCCTTGTGCCTTCGTATTTTTCGATGAACTCTTTTTCTCTCCAAATTAAATAATCTTTTAATTTTTCGATTGGAATCAGCTCCTCAGCAACTTCATTGTTGCCAATTACTCTCATATTATCTATCAAAGTAACTGAATGCAATTCGCCCAGGTAATTATCCAGAAAAATATAAATTCCATTCGCTAGTATTCCTTTTTTTTCTTCTGTAAAATGATCGTAAATAATTGTAAGATCAATTTCGTCCGGATAGTTTTTATCGAGATTAGGATAAAATTTTAAATTTTCTTTCTTAAATTCATAATCTTCATAATTAATACTAACGTCTTTAATATTTGATGCCGGTTTAAGAGCTGTAAATTTCCAGCCTTTAATTTGCGGAGCATTATTTACCAACTCTTCAATTACGTAAATATTTTTAATTGCCCCATCCGGTGTTAAAATTAATTCGACAGTCTGATCGTCAAACATACCCGTCAGGAAATAAATCCCAGAGTGCACTTCATTTAACTTTGGAGCAAGTTTATCAAAGAAATCTGTATTTATGTTTTTACGGCTTTGAACAATTTTAAAAAACTCTTTTTCATTTTTTAGAAACCAATTCCAAAAATCGCTACTAGAATTTATCGGAGTATCTTTTTTACCCAGAATATTTTTAAGAAAACTCATTCGTTTAGAATTTAAAAATTACAATCCTCAAACTTAAGAAAACCTTTTAGAAAAACATAAGAATATATTGATAAAAAAAGTCGTTCTGAACTAATTATGGAAGTATTATAAATCTGTTATGAACACGAATTTCACGTCTTAGCACCAAGTTTAATTGCGTAAAACTAGTTTGTAAAATTTATTTCACAAACTAGTTAGTACTGACAATTGATAAAATTCGTGTTTGTAGCGTTCCGAGATTATTTTCAGAGCGGATTTCTATTTATAATTTATAGTTAATTATATTTCAATCGTATTCAGCTTACTGTTTTTTCTACTGTACGTAAAGTAAATAATCAATCCTATTAATAACCAGATGGTAAAGTAGATCCAATTCCAGACGCTTAATTCAGCCATCATATACAGACAACAGATAAGACCTAATAACGGAATTAAAGACAAGTTTTTTCTGAAGGCCCAAACTGCTAATCCAACTAAAACTACTAAAAATATCCACATTGGGATTTTGTGTTTGAATAAGCTGAATCCTGATTCGTATTTTAGAGAATCACTGACTGGCAATCCTTTTACAACGGCAGCATATTTAGCATCATCGTCTTGATACTGGCTTAATAAATGCTCTAAATCTGCGGTTTGTGCAGTTTTATTATGAAGATCGATACTTTCTAAATAATTGAAAACTTTGGTTGATTCTTCTTTATTTAATGATGTGATAATTGTCGTTGCGTCATAAGTCTGCTCTTCATTATTAATAAAAGCCATTGTTGCTTTAGTATTGAAATTGAAAGCATAATACAGTCCGACAATCATAAAAACTGGCAAAATATATTTTGAATTCACATAAGGTGTTTTGAATTTTCCTCTCGGGATATCTTTTTTATCCTGTAAAACCAAAACTCCGGCGCAAACCAAGACAAAGGCAAATAAAGTTCCGATACTGCATAAATCTGTTACCATTGTCAAATTCAAAAACAAAGCTGGAACTGCCACCACAAAACCTGTTACAACAGTAGCAAATGATGGTGTTTTGAATTTTGGGTGCACGGTAGAAAATTTCTTTGGCAATAAACCATCACGGCTCATACTCATCCAGATACGGGGCTGACCCATCTGGAAAACCAACAAAACGCTTGCCATTGCAACTACAGCACTTACGGCTATAATTCCGGACATCCATTTTAAGTTTAATTTATCGAAAACAAACGCCAGAGGATCTCCAACATTTAGTTCGTTATAATTTACCATTCCGGTCAGAACCAAGGCTATGGCGATATATAATATAGTACAAATGATAATCGCCCACATCATTCCGCGTGGTAGATCACGTTGTGGATTTTTACATTCTTCGGCAGTTGTCGAGATTGCATCAAAACCAATATAAGCAAAGAAAACAGCCGAAACTCCTTTTAAAACTCCACTAACCCCATTTGGTGCAAACGGATCCCAATTTGCTGTATCTACATAAAATACACCCACTGCAATTACTAAAAGCACTACGCAAAGTTTTACTACAACCATTAAGTTACTGGCATTACGGGACTCTTTCATTCCTCTGTAAACCAACGCTGTAATCAAAATAATGATAAACAATGCCGGTAAATCAGCAACAAAATGGAAAGATCCAATCGTTGGTGATGTTGTCCAGGCCGTATAAGCTTCCTGTAATCCCCTGCCTAAATTCTCATATGATTTTCCGCCCTGCATTAAAGCCGTGGCATCTTTAAATCCGTTTGAAGCCGTTAGATAATCCATCTGGATCCATTGCGGGAGATGAATTCCGCCACTCTGGAGCAGTCCTGTAAAATAATCACTCCACGATATGGCAACGGTTATATTTCCTACAGCATATTCCATGATTAAAGCCCAACCAATTATCCAGGCAACTATTTCTCCAAAAGCTACATAAGAGTACGTATAAGCACTTCCTGAAACCGGAACCATTGAGGCAAATTCGGCGTAAGCAAAAGCAGCAAAACTACAGGCTAAAGCAGTAAATAAAAACAAGAAAATTACCGCCGGTCCACCATCAGCACTGGCTTTTCCGATGGTACTAAAAATTCCTGCTCCCACAATTGCAGCAATTCCAAACGCAGTTAAATCTCTCGTGGTTAAATGTTTTCCTAATGCATTATGACCATCTGCTTCGTTTTTTGCAACTTGCTTCAGAATATCTTGTACCGTTTTTTTACGGAATAAACCTGATAATGCCATATATGGTTTTGCTTTTAAATTAATTTAAATCGGTGTTTGCTGTTTTATTTTGCAAATAATGCAAAAATTATCCTGATTTCAAATATATAAAACCATTTTGTTTTCTCTTTAGTTATTCTGATAAAATTAAATTTAAACAACATAATTAAGGATTTTTCTTTATAACTTAATTTATCTGAATAACCTCAAAGCTAAAATACCGGATCCTTAATTCGAAATCAGGACTAATCCTTAATAATATAAATTTTAAACCTTATTTTTGATGTTCTAAATGTATAAAAAATGGCAAATAACGATTCTAAAAAATATAAATTAGGAATGATTGGATTAGGCACAATGGGCCGAAACCTTTTATTGAATATGGCAGACAAAGGTTTTTCTGTTACAGGGTATGATAAAGACCAAAAAATGATTACGAAACTTGAAGAGGAAGGTAAGAATCATAACTTGGAAGGATTTGATAATATCGAAAACTTTATTGACAGTCTGCAAACACCCCGCACGCTAATTTTATTAGTGCCTGCCGGACCAATTGTTGATAGTGTTATAGCTGAACTTAAACCGCTTTTGAGCAAAGGCGATATCATTATCGATAGTGGGAACTCTCATTTTAGCGATACGAACCGAAGAGTTGCAGAACTAGAAAATGATGGTTTACATTTCTTTGGTATGGGTATTTCCGGTGGTGAAGAAGGTGCGCGATTTGGTCCTAGTATGATGCCTGGCGGAGACAAAAATGCCTACAATGTCATGAAAGATATTTTTGAAGCCATTGCTGCAAAAGTAAACAACGATCCGTGTGTAACTTATATTGGTCCTGGTGCATCCGGACATTTTGTAAAAATGGTGCATAATGGAATTGAATATGCTATCATGCAGCTTCTTGCCGAAACGTACGGAATTCTTAAAAATGGTTTGGGATACTCGAATCAGGAAATTCACAATGTATTTAAGAAATGGAATGAAGGAAGGCTTCAATCTTTTTTATTAGAAATTACAACAGATATTTTCCCTGTTAAAGATACCGAAACACCAAACGACCTTCTGGACATGATAAAAGATGAAGCGAGATCAAAAGGTACTGGAAAATGGACTTCAGAGGTTTCGATGGAACTGCAATTGCCTGTCCCTACCATTAATGAAGCTGTTACCAATCGTGATTTATCTAAATACAAGGCACTGAGAGTTTCTCTGGAAGATGCTTTTGGCAAAAAAGATTCTAAAATTGATATTTCGCTTGAGGATCTTGAAAATGCATTCTATTTTTCGATGATTTCTGCTTATGCACAAGGTTTGCATTTGCTTGTACAAGCTTCTAAAGAATACAAGTACGAATTGAAATTAAACGAAATTGCTAAAATTTGGCGTGGAGGATGTATCATTAGAGCCAAATTCTTAGAAAATATTTATCAGGCTTATGATAAAAACAACACATTAGAACATTTGTTTGGAGATGCCGGTATTCAGGAAATCATCAAATCTACTTTGGCAGGTACTCGCAAAACAGTTGCTGCTTGTGTAACTTCTGGTGTTGGTATTCCTGCTTTTGCTTCGACTCTTACTTATTTTGACACTATTACAAGTGCCCGAATGCCTTCGAACTTAATTCAGGCACAGAGAGATTTCTTTGGAGCTCATACTTTTGAACGCATTGATAAAGAAGGTGTTTTTCATGCGAAATGGAATTAACCAGCATCAATGTTTTAATACACGAATCACAATATAAATATGAAAACTAAAGCCAAGTTAAACCCCACTATTTTTGTAATTTTTGGAGGAACAGGTGATTTAAATAAAAGAAAATTAGCGCCGGCACTTTATAATTTGTTTATCGAAGGTTATATGCCTGATCAATTTGCTATCATTGGCACAGGGAGAACAGAATATACTGATCAAGGCTATAAAGATGCACTGGAAGACGCTGTTTGCGCATTCTCGCGCACCGGAAAAGTCAAGGAAAAATGGGATCGTTTTGGTAATACCTTACATTATTGTGCAACGGATTTTGATCAGCCTCAAACTTTTGAAAATTTAAAAGCCTGTATCGAAAAATACCAACAGGAATATGGAGAAGATACACAGGTAATTTTTTACTTAGCTGTAGCACCTAGTTTTTTTCCTGTAATTGCCGAAAGCTTAAAAAAATACAAATTAACTGAAGACGAAGATAATAGCCGAATTATAATCGAAAAGCCTTTTGGCTACGATTTAGAAACTGCAAAAGATTTAAACTCGCTGTTAAGCAGCATTTTTACTGAAAAGCAAATCTATCGTATCGATCACTATTTAGGAAAAGAAACAGTGCAAAACATGATGGCCTTCCGTTTTGCAAATGCTATGTTTGAGCCTTTATGGAACAGGCAATATATTGATCATGTCCAAATTTCGGTAACGGAACAATTGGGCGTACAAGATCGCGGTGGCTATTATGAAGGAGCCGGAGCATTAAGAGACATGATTCAAAATCACCTTTTGCAATTGCTTTGTTTAGTTGGAATGGAAGCTCCTATAAGTTTTGATGCGACTGAAATTAGAAATCGTAAAGTAGAAGTTCTAAAAGCTGTTCGTCCGTTTTCTCAGGAATACATTCGTTTTAACACCGTAAGAGGACAATATAGCAAAGGTTGGGTCGAGGGCAAAGAAGTACTTGGATATCGCCAGGAAAAAAGTGTTGACCCGGAATCTAATACAGAAACTTTTGCAGCGGCTAAATTTCATATCGACAACTGGAGATGGCAAGGCGTTCCTTTCTATTTAAGAACAGGAAAACGTTTAAACCAAACTTCGTCTTTAATCACTATTCAATTTAAGGACGTACCTCATCAGATTTTTTCCGGAAGCGCGACCGAAAACTGGCAGCAAAACCGATTAATAATCAGTATTCAGCCAGAGATGAGTATTCGAATGCAAGTATTGGCTAAAAGACCGGGGCTGAATATGGTCCTAAATCCTGTAGACATGATTTTTGATTATAAAGGCACTTATAAAAATGACAGTCCGGAAGCTTACGAAACATTGCTGCTAGATGCCATAATGGGCGATCAAACGTTATTTATGCGTGGCGATCAGGTAGAAGCTGCCTGGGAATTGGTGATGCCAATCCTGAACTCGTGGGAAGGCAAAAAATCGATTAACTTCCCTAATTATCAAGCTGACAGCTGGGGACCTGAAAAAGCTGAAGCATTGATTGCCAGAGATGGTTTTCATTGGTTTAATCTACCATTAAAAGAAAAAGAATAATACAAACGTAATTGAACGAAGTACAAATCAATTAAAAAATTATTTGTGCTTCGTTATTACTTATTTAGAATAAAAAACATGAACTTACGTATATACAAAACAACCGAAGAATTAACGCTGGATTTAGCCAATTACATTATTGAGATTGCACAAACAGCAATAGAAAAAAACGACCGTTTTAATTTTGTGCTTACCGGAGGAAATTCACCTAAAGCACTTTATACTTTTCTAGCTACTGAATACAGAAACAAAATCGACTGGAACAAGGTATTTTTCTTTTTTGGCGACGAACGTACTGTTCCTGCAAACGATGAAAACTATAACGGCTTAATGGCTAAAAGATCTTTTTTTGATATCTTAGAAACATCCGAAAATCATATTTTTTATGTCAATACTACTTTAGATCCTGAAGCCGCAGCCGCTGATTATAAAAGCAGAATCGACAAACATTTTGACAACAATGATCTTGTTTTTGATTTAATTCTTTTAGGCATGGGAGATGATGCACACACAGCTTCTATTTTCCCGCATACTACTTTGGTTGCTGATACAGAAGCTACTGTAGCATCAGTATTTGTAGAAAAATTAAACACACATCGTATTAGCTTAACAGCTCCGTTAATCAATAAAGCGCTAAATGTGGCATTTTTAGTTTTTGGAGCAAACAAAGCCGAAGCACTAAAACACGTAATTAAAGACGAGCAAAAAGAGGTGAACAACTACCCTTCTCAATTGATACAGCCTATCGACGGAAAATTGACCTGGTTTGTTGATGAAGCAGCTTCCAGCTTGCTATAAGGCGAGGTATCTCACAGAGATTCCCGGAGAGCTTTTTTGCCCACGGATTTTACGGACAAAACAGATTGACGCCGGTTTCTTTTTAATCTTTGTCAAAAAAAATCTGATAAATCTGCGAGAGAAAAAATTAGCCATAGATTCTTTTAATAAAAATTTCTCGCAGATTTAAAAAGATTTAAGCAGATAAGCGCAGATTATTTAATAAAAATCTAAAATTAAATCTGCTATAATCTGCTCCCGATAGCTATCGGGACTGCGCGCAACAAAATCATTTTAATATTAATAGTCTTTGGCTGAACATTTCTTTACTTAGATTTTTTTGCCACAAATTTCACAAATTAGCACAAATTATTTTCTCACGCTCCCGATAGCTCAATGTCATTAAGTTAAGTTTTTTAAGGACAATTATGGCTAAAAAAATTCGCAAAGGCGCAAAGAAAACGGATGTAAACTTGGCGGCTTTGCGACTTTGCGCGAGATCAATTAGACAAAAGCATCATAGCTTTTCCTTAACTTAATGACATTGCCCGATAGCTATCGGGACTACGTGAAACAAAATCATTTTAATCTTAATAGTCTTTGGCTGAACATTTCTTTACTTAGATTTTTTTGCCACAAATTTCACAAATTAGCACAAATTATTTCTCACGCTCCCTATAGCTATCGGGACTGCGTGAAAGAATCTTTTTAATGAGTGGCTAAAACTTAAGATAAAACATAAAAATCCGCGCTTATCCGCGTTTTCACGTAGTGAATCCGTATCATCCGTGGGCATACTATCTCAACGCAAGCAATTCCTTAAAATGCTTACCGGATGCTGTGCTTCCCTACTCGTTCCGTCAAAAATTTGATGGCGGCAGCTCGTTCCTGCGGCGGCGATTTTTACGTTTTCGGCAGTAGCACGGACTTTAGGGAATAAGGCATCCTCTCCCATTTGCATACTTACCTGATAATGTTCTTTTTCGTAGCCAAATGATCCTGCCATTCCGCAACAGCCCGAATTATAGATAGTAACCGTATTATTCGTTGGCAAATTCAGCATTGCGAAAGTCGCTTCTACCGAACTCAACGATTTCTGATGGCAATGCCCGTGAATTTTGATTTCCTTCTTTTCTTCTGAAAAAGAATCAGGTTTGATCTTACCGTCTATAATTTCTTTTTTAAAGAATTCTTCGATCGTAAAAGCACTTTGTGCTACTTTCTGAGCGCTTTCTTTATCATCTGCCAAACGTAAATATTCGTCCCTAAAAGTCAAAATTGCCGATGGTTCTATACCTATCAAAGGTGCTTTCGCAGAAATTAAATCCTTGAAAATATTGACATTGATATTCGCGATCTTCTTTGCTTCTTCCAGAAATCCTTTCGACAAATAGGTTCTTCCGCTTTCTTCGTGATTTACAACCAGAACTTCGTAACCCAATTTGGTTAATAATTCGAAAGCATCGATTCCGATATTGACATCGTAATAATTCGTAAATTCATCATTAAACAAATACACTTGTCCGTTCGGGAAATTATTTTGTTGTGGCTTATGGTTTTCATACCATTTTTTAAACGTCTTTTTGGCTAGCAACGGAACTTGTCTTTCCGGTGCAATTCCCATACTTTTCTTCACCAGGGATTGATTCGAAATAAAATTCGTAATCGACGGAAACAAACTTCCCATTTTATTCAGTTTTGCATTGTGTGCAAAAATCTTATTTCGGGTCGAAAATCCGTTTGCTTTTTGATATTGGTATAAAAATTCTGCTTTTAAGGTTGCAACATCCACATTACTAGGACATTCACTTGCGCAAGCTTTACAGCTCACACACAACTCAAAAACTTCGTATAACTCCTTCTGATCGAATTTGTTTTCTTTCTCAGAATACGTTAAATATTCACGCAACGCATTCGCTCTCGCACGCGTTGTTTCTTTTTCGTTTTTTGTCGCACGATAACTCGGACACATTGATCCTCCTGCCGATGGTAATTTTCTGCAATCTCCTGATCCGTTACATTTTTCGGCAGCACGCAAAATCCCTAAACTGTCTGAGAAATCCTGAAACGTCTTTATATCCGGTTCTGTCCTGCCTGAAATCACACGATGGTTTTCGTCCATCTTTAAAGCGTTGACAATCTTCCCGATATTCAAAACCGAATTCGGATCAAACGTCAATTTGATTCTTTTCAGCAACTCATAATTGGTTTCGCCAATCATAAACGGAATAAATTCTCCGCGCACAATTCCGTCGCCGTGTTCACCGCTTAGCGAACCTCTGTATTTCTTTACCAAAATGGCCACATCGGTCGCAATGGTTCTAAAGAGTTTTAAATCTGATGTTTTCTTTAAATTCAAAACCGGACGCAAGTGCAGTTCTCCCGCTCCGGCATGTGCGTAATAAATAGCGTCTTGTCCGTGGCGTAGCATCATGGCCGAAAACTCTGCAATATAAGCAGGTAAATCACTCAATTGAACTGCCGTATCCTCAATAGAATCAGCTGCTTTGTCATCGCCAACAATACTTCCTAAAAGTCCGAGACCGGCTTTTCTAAGTTCGTTTACTTTATCAATATCAGCACCGTATATTTTTACGAGCGCGTAACCAAAGTTATTTTTTTCTAAATCGGCCACTAAAGCATTTGCTTGATTTTCGGCATCTGCCGCATCATGTGAAGCGACTTCAAACATCATAATCGCTTTAGGTTCTCCAACCAGAAAAAATCTGTTTTTAATGTGTTCGCGACTTGTTTTTGTACAATCTAAAATTGTATCGTCGATCATTTCGCAAGTATACAAATGATGTTTCATTGCTACTACGACAGATTCCAGCGATTCCTGAATACTATGATAATGCGCCACGACCATAATATTATTCGCTGGCGGTAAATCATCAACTTTTAAAGTAATTTCGGTTGTAAAAACCAGCGTTCCCTCGCTTCCGCAAAGTAATTTCCCTACGTTTATTGTGGGTTCAGTTCCGCCAAACAAATCCGATTTTAATAGAATATCAACGGCATAACCTGTATTTCGTCTGTGAATTTCCGGTTTTGGAAACTCCTTGATAATTTCGTCCTGCGTTGCTTTTACCGAAAGTTCCTCATAAAGACTTTTATATATTTTATTTTCTAAAGTATCTCCTTTGGTTTTTGCAATAAATTCCGCCGAAGTCAACTCGTTAAAAACCACCTGAGAACCATCGCTTAAAAGTCCTTTGATTTCGACAATTTTATCGCGCGTCACACCATAACGAATCGAAGTCGTTCCCGAAGAATTATTGCCCACCATTCCGCCAATCATACAACGGTTTGTGGTTGAAGTGTTAGGTCCGAAAAAAACGCCATGTGGTTTCAGAAATAAATTCAGTTCATCACGAATTACACCGGGCTGAACTGTAACCGTTTTTTTAATGGGGTCGAAATTCAGGATTTTGGTAAAGTTTTTCGAAACATCGACCACAATTCCGTCACCAACCGTTTGTCCGGCAAGTGAAGTTCCTGCCGTTCTGGGCGTAATCGAAATATGATGCTGCGCCGCAAACCGAATCACTTTACTGATATCTTCGATAGTTTTAGGAACAGAAACCGCTTTTGGTCGAATTCTGTACACCGAAGCATCGGTCGAATAAAGCGTTTTATGAAGATCATCGTATAAAAGTGTTCCTTCTAATGACGTTGCTAATTGTTCTAACTCCTTATTTATTGACATTATCGCTGAATTTATGGCTTTCTTTCAGTTACAAAAATAGTTATTTTTTAAGGTTCAGAGGTGCAAAGTGCCAAAGGTTCAGAGGTTTTCTTTTCTTTGGCTTTCCTGAGTTGGAATTTATTATTTATTATTTAGAATTTATACACTCAATTGTGACCCTGAGCGAATTCGAAGGCTAATGAAAACTACATTAAATCCTTACCAAAAATTGGAATGTAGAATTAAAAAAAAATAATTTACCGCTAAGGACGCTAAGGTTTACGCAAAGTTCACAAAGACTTTGTCGTTATTTCGCTTTGCTTTAAGATCGCTAAGGGATTGTGGAAATAAGGCATGCAGAAAATTAGAATTTGTAATTTATCAGCGCGACTATTAATTTAAAAATTTTCACAAACATAAGGCGCTTCAAGAATAACTCTATATGACATAAAAACACATCCAAAAGAAGTTCCTTCTATTCCCTCAATAATTAACCAGCTTAGAATTCCTTTACTTATAAGCTGATATAGTTCATATTCAATAAATTCAGGACTATAATTTAATTTTCGATATTCAGGATGGGTTCTAATAAATTCTGAAAATTTCCATTGTGAAAACTCAATTTCATTTCCTCCAATATCATAAGCATAAATGACTCCGTCTTTTTCAGCTGTACAGCCACTTCCGTGAAACCAATATTCAATTCCGTCAATCGATCCTATTCTCTCAAAAAAAGTATGAGAAAATGAACATGGATTTATGTCTTGTTTGTATTTGTCCTTTAGTAAAACTTCAAAATTCCTAATGAACTTGATGTAATCTGTTAAGATTTGTTCTATCATAATTACTCCAAAATTAAATGGAAAATATTGGATTCGCAACTCTGTCAAATTTTTAATAAAACATTTTTAAATATATTATTTTTCTTACTTATTGATTATGTTCCTTTTTTGATATCTTTGCTATTCTTAAATCTTCACATTGAGAATTAAATAAATTTGCCCTTGCGGTATGATGGTATATTGTAATCAACAATAATGTTCTTAAAGACATATAACATCTTATTTACATGGGTTTTACATTCAAAAAAATGTCAAGTTATGAGTACAAAAAACCTTTCGAAAGAAGCCGAATTCAGGCTTATGTCTTTTTTCAACAACACCATCGCGCCAGATCAAATGGCGAAAGCACTAAGGCAGGTAAATTTTAGTTATTTACATTTCACTAAAAATGATTTTATTTTGATAGGGTTAGAAAATAGAAATTTTAATATGAATGGGAACTATCTTTAGTTATCTTCTAATTAAGATGGATCAAAATCAACTAATAGGTTTCTGGCTTTTTTATAATAGCTTCTATGACGCAAGAGTTTTTGCAGATTTTGATAGTGATGGTGAATTAGATTATTTAGATTGGGGTGTCAGAAAAATAAGATAAGTCTTTATAATATCGAAAAAGATTCATTAAAAGAGAGTACGAATAAACTTATATTTGTTTTACCAACTAAAGGACAGACTGAATATGAAGATACTCATGGTATAAGTAATGAATGGTATTCTATAGTTGACAAAAGTAGATCAAACTGGTTTTTTAAATTTTGATCACAATAAATCGTTATCCGAAATAATAAAATTTGATGATAGCACAAAGAAAAGCATGAGAGAAATTAAGAATGAACAGAACAAAAAAAAATGAGTTGATAAATTGCTTAGATCTTTTGAAGTCTGGTAAAACTATTCATAAAAAACAGAGATAAAATAAAAAAACATTAACATTAAAACAAATGAATAATTTAAAAAATAATACAACTCTTGCTATTTGCTCATTAGTAATTATCATTGTTATGAATGCTTGCTCTTCAAAGTATATTAAACTTGTAAGTCCAGATACAAAAACTGAGTTCGGTATTACTCTAACCTCACCTTCAAGAGGTGTTTTTTTTGTAGAAAATCAGAAAATTCCAGCTTCAAAAAACAAAATTGAAATCCATACGAAAGTAGCAAACTCTCTTTACAATAATTATGGCCCAGCAACTGATAATAGATTCATAGGAAGAACAAATGCCCGACAATTAAAATTTGTAACTAACAATAAAACCTATCTAATAGATATTACAAAGCTTCAGAAAAGAACAGCAATGGTTATTTTTGATGGAAAAAATAAACCTATTATAGAATACAATAGTAAAAGATACAATGCCAGCATCGAAAAGTATTTCATTGGTAAATCCAAATAAAACAAGGAAAACATTTAAATTTCACATAAACACACGCACTATATTAGCTTACAATTTTTAAATATTTATTGAAATAAAATGGCAACAGACGGAATAAAAATAATTGACGGAGACTTAGCACGAGATACCTACGAGCAAATAATGGATTTATATGATAGTGATGCAAGTACTGAAACCATTAAAAAAGAAATTCCTTTTATTAAAGAAGATTACGGAAAGGAAACCGATTTTTATCACGAAATATTTGTGACTTCTTACGCACTTGCATTTTGGGAAATTGGAGAAATGACAGAAGATATTATTGAAGAAGTAAAACGAGTGATTGAATTAAAAGCCGGCGTTAAAGTATGGACAGAGGAATGTGATATAAACGAAGGTAAAAAAAGACAAAAAGAACTTGATAAACTTATAAAGAAGATTAGTCAACCCAATTTGAAAATTAGGAAAAGAAAAAAATACAGATTAATTAAAAACCTTTATTTTCAACCTGACGACTTATTAACGTTTCAACTTTCAGACCAAAATTATTATGCCATAATCTGTGCAAAAATAACGCAACATAGAGGACAATGCACGTATGATTTAGTTGCTACAACCTATAAAGGAAAAAATAAACCAACTGTTGAGGATTTGAAATCTTGCTTTATTGCAGGACAGAAAATTGGATCTGGTTATGACTGGAAAACAACTTTACTACAACAGCCAAACGTTGATGAAATTTGGGAATATGTGAATCGAGACAATTTTTTCTTCGGACTTTCTTATAGTTTGGTTACTCATAGAGATATGATTTCGTTCAAAGATAAGTTTGAAATTGTTGGTAAACTCAAAATAAAAGAGAGTTTTAAAAGAGATGCCGGATACGGATACGAATCTTCTTTTGATCGATTTGAAAAAATTTTTATAGACCTTGACAATCATATTACCATATTCAGAGAACAAAAATATCCCGTGTCTTTACTTTGTGAATTTTGATTTTTATAAATTACCCTACTCCTTCCCCCAAATCCTGGTATTCAAATCCAGCTCATGAACAATATCATGCATAAACTGAACAATCGAAAGATCATCTGTAAGTAAATCAGGAACTAAAAGCGAAGTATGAATAGGCGCTTCGAAGTAATTAGTGCTTAACGGGAAAGCGATATACATTTTTGAACTTATAAACGAGATCGAAATTGTTTCCTTGGATTTGTTGTTTAGGTTCAGAATTCTTTCCATCATGGCGGGCGTTAAGATATATCTTGCCTCGATTTGATTTCTCGAATACGTAACAAACTGATTATCAAAATCGGAATTTTCTAACTGTACAATTTCGGTATTTCCAAAACTAAAAACATTTTTAGAGAACCATGCGCCAACCGTATTCCCAAAACTTTTTGGACGAACGACTGTAGAAACCGTAAAATTTTTATTAAAATCAGCTACAAAAATAATTCCTTTAAAGATGTTATGCCATTCCGTGCGTGTTCCATTTTTGGTTTGTGTTTCGGTTTTATATTCGGCATGCACTTCGGCAAATGAGAAAGAAGTTTTATCGACAGTTCCGGTTATTAAATCCTGCGTTTTATAGCGATCCGGTTCTGTTGTAAAAAGATCCGAATTTATAAATTCATTTTCAGGAAGTCCGCTTTGAGGTATAAAAGTGAGGCTTTCGTTGATGTTTTTTAATGCCGTTGCCACAACATTCGTTTTATAAGATACTTTGTATTTTCGCGCATCACCATCGATCTGAAAAAGCATTACAATCCCAACAATTATAGGAATCAAACTTAATATAAAAGCAACACTAGCAGCTCCCACAAGTAGGCCGCCCACGATAAGTACTACCGCAATCCCAAATACAGTATAACAAACAGTATAAGTCGACGCGATTTTTTTTCTGTCGACCTCTAATGTATTCAAAATCTCTTGTAAGGCTGGATTATTAGTGATTTCTGAATCCATTAATTATTAAAAAGTTCTTTTGCACTAATATTTTTACGTTCTTCTTCTGCCGTTGCCAAAACTTGAATTGGAGTATAACTCAGCATTCCTGCAAATAAATTGCCTGGAAACATCATAATAGCGTTATTAAAATCTGTAACTACAGCATTGTAAGTTCTTCTGGCTGCCGCAATTTGTTCTTCGCTTTCTGTCCAGGTCGTTTGCAAATTAGTAAAGCTTGAGTTCGCCTTTAGATCGGGATAATTCTCAACATTTACCATTAAACCTCTTACAGTAGTACTCAATTCAGCATCAAGACTGGCTTTTTCTGTATCGCTAATCGCTCCGGAAGTTGCTTTGGCACGAAGCTCCACAATTTTAGTCAATGTACTTTGTTCGTAATTGGTATATTGTTTTACAATTTCAACCAAATTCGGGATTAGATCAAAACGTTTTTTCAGCATTACATCGATTGCCGAAAAAGCATTCGTTACCTGATTTCTTTTTCCGATAAGTGAATTGTAATAAAATATCCACAAAAATATAAAGATGATAATAATTGGTAATATGACAAACATGAATTTAGTTTTATTAGTTTGGTCAAATATAAATAAAAACGAAATAATACTACGTTTAATTTTGTAAACTAAATCTCACTTTTGAGAAATCTATAAATTTTCCTGAAACAAGAGCTGAAATTTACAACCTTAAGTTTTGGAAACCACGAAATTACCTTAAAAAAATAAGAGGGCTCCTATTAATCCTCTTCCACAAAATCTAATTCCCTATTTTTCCTGTTTCTAAAATAATTGATCAGAAATACGATAAAACCCGAAAAGAGATTCAATAAAATCATAAACAAAAAAAGCTGAAAACCTAATAAATTCCTACCTATAATCAGGTCTAATTTGGTAGATATTATCTGCTGATGATTGTAAAATTGCCAATTCTCATAATCACTATAGTCATTAGAATTTCTATTTATTACTTTGAGAAACCAAGCGCATAGTACAAAAATGAATACCGATAGGAATATCGATACTTTATGGTTTATATAATAAATAATACCAGAAAAAGTTGCGTTTGTAACAATACAAATAAGTAATACCGGCACAAAAAACATAGCAAACATAACGGGAGAGCTAAAAAAAGCGATTATAGCCAGCATCACAATGACACTATTTGAAATTATAAATTGAATACCAAACTGTTTCATTCTTTTTTAGCTGTAATGGTTATACTGTTTCCCCGAAAATAAACTTCAAATATATCATTCTTTATTAAACTCAGGAATAGGATTGATTATTACCGCTGCAAAAAAACATATTTAGTTAAAACAAACGAGCACCGGCATCTGCAAAGTTTTTAATTCGGGGGCTTGTAGGACTCAACTCTGTTACTATGGCATCTATTCTATCAAGTCCGCAAACTTTATGAGGCATTTTGCCGTTGATCTTGTCTGAAGTTGCTAAAACAATAATCTTGTCTGAGGCGTTGATCATTTCTTTTTTGATGATCGAAACTTCATAACCCATTTCTGTAAGTCCCTGATTGACATCTAAACTACTTACGCCTATAAAACAAACATCAGCTTTGATTTTCGACAAAACCTGAACCACATCGATACCAACAGTTACCATTGCATTTTTTTGCAGTTTTCCACCTATAAAAATCAATTCAATATTAGGATGTTGTGACAATTGCATCGCGATAGGCAAACTATAGGTATATATTGTAGCAGAGAAATCAATTGGAATGAGTTTACAAAACGACAAATTGGTGGTACCTCCTGTCATAATAATTACTTGACCTTCGCGTAAAAACGACAACGCTTTTTGGCCTACAATTATTTTTTTATCTTCATTGACGATATTGATATCAAATATATTACGCGACTTATCCTTTACCAGAAAGGCACCTCCATATACTTTTTCAATAAGTCCTTTGTTGTGCAATTCATTGAAATCCCTGCGAATTGTATCCTCAGAGATCTCTAATTCGAGAGCGAGATCGATCGTATTTACTTTATCGGCCTCTTTGAATTTATCCATGATAAATTGATGCCTTTCTTTTTTCAACATTTTCTTTTTTTAAACAAATATAAAAGATAATGCATTATTATGCACGTTTTAATTGAACAAATTTAAAAAATAGGAGTTTTATTATGAAATTTTTTTGATTTAAAACGATTATAATGCGTTATTATGCATTATCAAACATTTTATTTTAAAATATCGCACAAAATCGCATTAATTAAAAAAAATGTTTATATATTTCGGTTCTCTAACTAAACAAAAATTATAAAATGAAAAAACTATTATTTATTTTATTTGGAATTATTTTGTTTGCGCAACCCATATTTGCCCAATCAAAAACCGTAACCGGTACAATTACAAGTGAATCTGACGGACTTTCTCTACCAGGAGTATCTGTTCTTATTGAAGGAACATCTAAAAGTACGGTAACAGATTTAGATGGAAAATTTAGCATCGCTGTAAACCAGAATGAAACACTGGTTTTTAGCTTCGTTGGATTTGCTTCTAAAAAAGTTAAAATTTCAGCTAACTCCAGTGTAGTCAATCTTAAAATGGCAGAAGAGACGAACACACTTTCTGAAGTTGTTGTATTAGGATCTACTGTGCGTGCTACTCGTAAAGAGTTAGGAAACGCAGTGACAAGCTTAAAAGGTGAAGATTTAGTAAAGGCGCAACCAGGCGGACTTTCTACAGCTTTGCAAGGTAAGATTGCCGGAGCTCAGGTTTCTCAAAACTCAGGTGATCCAGCAGGTGGTTTCAGCATCAAACTTAGAGGAACTTCTTCTATATTAGGTTCTTCTGACCCATTATATGTTATTGATGGTGTTGTTTTGAATAATGCAACTACAAACGTTACCAACCTGAATGTAACTTCCGGAAACTCTAATATGCAAATTGGTCAAAACAGATCGTCTGATATTAATCCTAACGACATCCAGAGTGTTGAAGTATTAAACGGAGGAGCCGCTGCAGCGATTTATGGCTCAAGAGCTGCAAATGGTGTTGTTTTGATTACTACTAAAAAAGGTGTTGCAGGCGAAACTAAATATACTTTCTCTACTAGTGTAACCTCAAATCAAATTAGAAAAAAATTAGACATGAATATGTCTGACAAACAATTTGTGAGTACTTCGCCAGCTTTGTTTCCTATCCAGGGCAATCCTGCAAGCGCAACTACTGTAAATGTATTGGGAAGAGATCTTGAAACCAGAACTACAAACGTTCAGCGATATGATTATCAAGATGATATTTTTACTACAGGTGTAGGAACTGACACTTACTTCTCTCTACAAGGCGGAGACGAAAAAACAAAATATTTTGCTTCGCTTGGTTATTTAGTAAACGAAGGAATTATAAAAAATACAGATTTTAAAAGAGCCGGTGCAAAAGTAAGATTGAAACATGACTTCAATTCGAAATTATCTGCTACTGTAGGATTGAATTATATTAATTCAGGCTCAAATGAAAAACCGGATGGAAACGTTTTCTGGAGTCCAATAAACTCTATAAACATTACCAACAATACTTATGATATCAAACAAAAAGATGCCAACGGTAATTATTTAGCTGTTGATCCTAACAGGATTAATCCGCTTTCTATCATAGACGATTTTAAAATCAAACAAAATACAGACCGTATTATTACAGATTTACAATTGAACTATGTTCCGTTTAAAAACTTCAATGCCGATATGATTTTTGGTTTAGACAATTACAACCAAAGAGGAAATGTATTTATCCCAAGATATACCTACACCGTTAACCCTGCTTATTATAATGATGGATATGTTTCTGAAGCAACTAACAGAGTAGTGCAATTCAATAATGATTTAAATTTAAGATACCTTTATAATATCAACTCAAACTGGAAAGCAACAACTTACGCGGGTTATAATGTACAAACTTACCGTGATAATTTCGTAGCGATTGAAGGACGTAACTTAAAACCATTTATCGAGACTATAAATGCTTTTAATACTTTAATTCCGGGTTCACCAAGTTCAAGCCAGTCAAAATACAATTTATGGGGTTACTACCTTCAGGAAACGATTGGTTATAAAGATAAATTATATCTGACTGTTGCCGGAAGACAAGATGCTTCGACCATTTTCTCAAGCGATAACAGATCTCAGTTTTATCCAAAAGCAAGTTTGAGTTATGTACTTTCTGATGAAACATTCATGGAAAGCATTCATGATGTAGTAAGCTCTGTAAGACTTAGAGGATCATGGGGTAAATCAGGAAGTTTAACAGCTATTAAACCTTATGCACGTTTTACCAATTATTCTACAGGAACACTTTTAGGAAACAGTACTTTTACTATCGAAGGTTTCAAACAAGGAAATTTAGATTTAAGACCAGAACAAAGTGTTACTTATGAAGTTGGTGGTGATTTTGGATTCATAAAAGATCGTTTAAACTTATCATTCAGTTATTATAATGCTGACATTGACGACTTATTGTTACCTGTTCAGTTAGCAGCTTCTGAAGGTGCTACAAACACTATTAAAAACATTGGACAAATGAACAATAAAGGATTCGAATTGAATCTTAAATATGCGCTTATCCAAAAAGAAAACCTGCATCTTGATGTTTTTGTAAACTATAGCAGCAACAGAAATAAAGTAACAGGATTACCACAGCAACGTTTTAAATTAGACAGCAATTTAGCAGGAGCTCCTGTTTTTGTTGAAATGGATAAACCAGTTGGAATTTACTACGGTACTTATTTTGCAAGAAACACTGATGGAAGTTTATTGTTGACTGCTAACGGATATCCTCAAACTGAAAAAGGAGACGTAAATACCGGAGTAGCACAAAGAGATGCTAACGGACAACCAACAGGAACGATTTTGAACAAACAAATTGGAAATCCAAATCCGGATTATATCATTTCGTTTGGGGCGAATTTAAACTACAAAAAATTCAGTTTATCTGTATTATTTGATGGTGTTCAGGGCGTAGATGTTTTTGATGCTGATTACAGAACAAGACAAGGTGTTGGTTCAGGAGCATTGGTTCAAAAAGAACTTAACGGAGAATTGCCTCGTGGATATATCTGGTCTGTTTATAATGTTGAAGAATTTAGAGTTGTTGACGGAAGTTACCTGAAATTAAGAGAAGTTTCTTTGAGTTATTCTTTTGGAAAATTAAACAATTTCTTTAATGATTTAAGCATTACCGGAAGTGGTAGAAACCTGATTTCATGGGATAAATTTACCAGTTTTGATCCTGAAACAAATTCAGGCGGACAATCTTCAGTTGCGAAATACAATTTTGGAACAGTGCCAATTCCTAGTTCATATTCATTGGCCGTTAAAGTTCAATTTTAATCAAATAAAAACATCATGAAAAAAATATTCATCCCTATAGTTGCTTTTGCATCCCTTTTTGTTAGCTGCAACGAAGATTATTTAGACCCAACAAAACCGTCTCAGGAATTAGTTTTTGGATCCAGAGAAGGTATTATTGGTGCGGCAAACGGATTGCAACAGCTTTGGTCTGTAGACAGAACAAGCCCTGTTTACAATACCATTACCGGTAACGGATTTACAACAAAAGAACTCCGACTTATAAATGCAGGAAATGTTGACGAAGGTGAACTTTCTGTTGGTGGCGAGGTTCTTTCTACCAAAAATGCCGTAGTAAACAATCTATGGTCGCAATGTTTGGTGATTAAATCTGAATCTCAAAAAGTAATCGATCATATTGATGTTCTAACAGCCGAAACTGAAAGATCAAGTGTTCTTGTTCATGCTACTATTTTTAAGGCAATGGCGCTTACTACTCTTGTACAATATTTTCAGAGTGTTCCGCTAAAAACGGCAAAAAATGCTACTTTCGATTCAAGAACTGATGTATTAAATGAGGCTATTAAGATATTAAAAGCAACAGAGCCTTTGCTGGATAAAGCAACTGGTGCACCAGGTTTAGTTAGCACACTTAATTATAAAAACACAGTTTATGCTCTTTTAGCCAGAACGTATTTAATGGTGGGAGACTATGATAACGCCATTGCTTATGCCGCTAAAGTTGATCTTGCTGCAAAATCAGTATTTGCTTTTGATCAAATAAGCCCTAACCCAATTGCTTATGTTTCGATCACGACTAATAACGTATTCCAACCAATAGATTTAACATTGGGATTACCAGCATCTTTAGCTCCTGCAAGTACTGACGGAAGATTGAATTTTTACATCAAACCGGGTTCAAACCCTACACTTGCAACTGGATTTTTTGATTCTAACATAAAACCAATCCCTGCTTATTTACCGGGAGAAATGACATTAATTACAGCGGAATCATATGCCCGAAAAGATAATTTACCTCAGGCAGTTATTGAATTAAATAAAGTTTTGACTAAAACTGCAGCGGCTGATGCTTACGGAATTGGAGCAAACCTTGCACCATATACCGGAGCAGTTACCAAACCTGCTATTTTGACTGAAATTTACAGAAACCGTTGTATCGAAATGTACATGTCCAGTTTAAAATTCGAAGACAGCAGAAGATTTGAGCGTCCTGCCGCCGGAACAACCGGAGCTGAGAGAAACCGTAACTGGTATCCTTATCCGGACTCTGAAAGAAACAACAATTCTAATACTCCGGCTGACCCAAAAATTTAAGACCCTCCTAAAATCGGGGCATCCTGTTATGCCCCGATTTTTTATACTATAACCCCAATTTATTTGTTATGAAAAATAAAAATCCAGAAACTGAGCAAGAATCTTTATATAAAGATCTAGATCAAATGACCGTTAAAGAGCTTCTTAAAAACATCAATACAGAAGACAAAAAGGTACCGCACATTATCGAACAGCAAATTCCCAAAATTGAAAAACTGGTAAAAGCGATCGTAAAAAAGATGCAGCTCGGTGGAAGATTGTTTTATATTGGTGCCGGAACTTCAGGACGTATCGGAATTCTGGATGCTTCTGAGTGCCCTCCTACTTTTGGAGTGCCACATGATATGATTATTGGTATTATTGCAGGAGGAGATACCGCTATTAGAAAAGCAGTTGAAAATGCCGAAGATGACACAGAACAAGCCTGGAAAGATTTGGCTCAATATCAAATTTCAAGTTTAGATTTTATCATAGGAATCGCAGCTTCCGGAAATACTCCTTATGTTTTGGGCGGACTTGAAAAAGCAAAAGAAAACAATATTAAAACGGGAAGCATTTCCTGTATCAGCAATGGCCTTATTGCTCAGGTTGCAGATCACCCGATAGAAGTTGTTGTTGGACCGGAATTTTTAACCGGAAGTACCCGTATGAAAGCCGGAACAGCTCAAAAGTTAACCTTAAATATGATCTCAACATCGGTGATGATTAAATTAGGAAAAATCAAAGGCAACAAGATGGTAGATATGCAATTATCTAACGAAAAATTAGTAAAAAGAGCCATTAAAATGATTATGGAAGAACTCAACATCGAATCTGATTTAGCAGCAGAACTTCTTCAAAAACACAAAAGTGTACGAGCCGTTTTATTAGACCATAGTGCTAAAAAATAATTTCCTCAACTAACCAAAAACCAAAATGTCTTCAAGCACAATATTAATTTTTATAGTCGTCTATTTTGGACTTTTGCTATTCATTTCTCATGTTATCAGCAAAAAAGGACAAGACAACGATTCGTTTTTTAAAGCCAATAAAAACTCGAAATGGTACTTAGTCGCTTTTGGAATGATTGGTACAGCATTATCCGGAGTTACATTTATATCGGTTCCCGGTGAAGTGGGATCTCCAAACGGAGAACAATTCAAGTATTTTCAGTTTGTATTAGGTAACGCAATTGGTTTTATTATCATCGCAAAAGTACTGCTTCCTCTCTATTACCGAATGAATCTTACTTCTATTTACAGCTATATAGAACAACGAATGGGTGTGAATAGTTATAAAACAGCCGCATCTATTTTCCTGGTAAGCAGAACCGTAAGCTCCGCTTTTAGATTGTATCTCGTGATTATTGTCTTGCAGCGCTATGTTTTTGATTACTATGGCATTCCGTTTCCAATGACAGTATTTTTAGCCTTAACACTTATTTTTCTGTATACCTACAAAAGCGGTTTAAAAACGATAATTATTACAGATACTTTACAAACGTTCTTCTTGGTAACCTCTGTTTTTATCACCATTTATTTTGTGTGCGACAGCCTTAATTTGAGTGTTATAGAATCCATTTCGACCATTAGAAAAAGTAATTATTCACAAGTTTTTTTCTTTGATGATTTCATGACCAGTAAATATCATTTTGTAAAACAAATTCTGGGGGGAATTTTTGTTACTATTGCAATGGTTGGTCTTGATCAGGATTTAATGCAAAAAAACCTAAGCTGTAAAAACATTGGAGAAGCACAAAAAAACATGTTTACCTTTACAGGAGTATTTGTACTGATCAATATTATTTTTTTAAGTTTAGGTGCTTTATTGTACATCTATGCAAACAAAAACGGAATATCAGTACCGCTTGATTTAGTGACTAATAAACCAAGAACTGATCTACTTTTTCCTGAAATTGCGCTCAATCATTTATCACTTGTTCCTGCTTTTATTTTTCTTTTAGGAATTATCGCAGCAACATTTGCAACAACAGATTCAGCCCTA
This sequence comes from Flavobacterium azizsancarii, assembly GCF_027980145.1. Classification (GTDB taxonomy): domain Bacteria; phylum Bacteroidota; class Bacteroidia; order Flavobacteriales; family Flavobacteriaceae; genus Flavobacterium; species Flavobacterium azizsancarii. The sequence goes on from NZ_JAMZNK010000010.1 coordinate 124,913, forward strand.
ACTGCTCTGACAACTTCATTTTGTGTAGACTTTCTGGGAATGGACAAAACCGAAAATGCCTCTAATACTAATAATGTAAAAAGAAGACATCTGGTACATTTCGGATTTTCTATATTGCTGTTTCTGGTTATTATTATTTTAAATTCTTTCAACGACAGTTCTGTAGTTACCCTGATTTTCAAAGCTGCTTCTTATACTTACGGACCACTATTAGGATTATACGCTTTTGGATTATTGCAAAAGTCAAGGCGTGTAAACGATAAATTAGTTCCGGTAATTTGTATCATTGCTCCAGTTTTGACTTATTTTATCAGCGAACATTCAGCCTCACTTATCGGATATACATTTGATAATGAACTCATCATACTAAACGGCCTTTTTACTTATATTGGACTTTATTTTACCAGCAGCACTTCTGAAGAAAAAATATCTTTTTAATTAGTTTGTATTTAAAATAATCTGATTTTAGCATTTCAATTGAAACCGTTTTCATAAAATTCAATTTTCATGAATAAAAATATTAATGCACTTTATAAAATTGCACAAAAAGAAACCCGAAAAATTATTGGGTTAATGTCAGGAACCTCTCTTGACGGACTTGATATCGCTTTATGCGAAATTTCAGGCTCCGGTGAAAAGACAACCGTTAAATTAAGTCAATTTGAAACGATTGATTATTCCGAAGATATCAAAATCGAAATCCGCGAAGTTTTTGCCAAGAAAATTATCGATTTTCAGCACTTGGTTGTTCTCAACGAATGGATTGGTCTTTTGCATGCTGAGATGATCAATAATTGTCTTCAAAAGTGGAATATTCCATCACAAGAAGTTGATCTGATCGCCTCACACGGACAAACTGTTTTGCATGCTCCTAAGTTTTTACACCAACTTGAAAAATTTCCAAACGCCACATTACAAATCGGAGATGGCGATCATATAGCTGTAAAAACAGGAATTATCACACTATCTGATTTTAGACAAAAACATATTGCCGCTGGTGGCGAAGGTGCACCGTTAGCTGTTTATGGGGATTATTTTTTATTTGGAAAAAAAGGCGAAAACCGCATTATGCTTAACATGGGTGGTATTGCCAATTTTACATTTTTACCCGCTTCCCTAAACCCCGAAGAAACTTTTGTAACAGATACAGGAACCGGAAACACTTTGATTGACCTTTTTGTAAAACAATACTATCCTGAAAAAAGCTACGACAAAGACGCTGAAATAGCACAAAAAGGAACATTGAATCAGGTATTATTAGACAATTTAAAAGACAATGCTTTTTTTGTCCAGCAATTTCCAAAAACGATTGGCCCGGAACTTTTTGGGGCCGATTATGTAAAAGCAGCACTCTCAAAAAGCAACATCAACAATATTTCTGCTCCTGATTTATTAGCTACTTTAACGCGTTTTAGTGCCGAAACAATTGCTGAAGCCATCCAGTATTCTGTAAAAAACTCTTTAGATAAACTTGAAGATTTCAAAATCTATATGTCTGGCGGAGGCACGCATAACCCGCTGCTAGTAAAATGGCTGAAAGAATTATTGCCTTGCAAATTTCACAAAAGTGATGATCTCGGCATTTCCGGAGATGCTAAAGAAGCCGTTTTGTTTGCTATTTTAGCCAATGAAACTGTCGCCGGAGACGGCTTTAATTTTGGCACTCAAAAAGGAATTCCATCTGTTACTATGGGCAAAATTTCATTACCAGACTAAATACAATTTAAATTAAAAAAAATAAAAGACCGTATCATTTAATCAGCTGCTTCAAAAGCAATAATCGTACGCTTATAATTATGCTTATTCTTTTGAATTAGCGCCATTTTCGAGAATCAAATACCGGAATCATTAAGCTACCTATACTTTATACTCTAATTTAGAGTTTAGTATTATGTTATTTTTATAAAAAAGGCATGGTTTTTAAGGTGTAAACTATTAAAAATATCACATCAAAATTATAATTTCAAATAGTCCGCTAAAAAAACTATTTTTGGATTCTGTTAAAAAAGATTAAAATGCATAAAAATCAGCACTTAATATTTCCTTTTCTATTTTTATTGTTCTTTAATTGGAGCGCCAATTCACAAGAAAAAATACTATACCCTAAAAACGAATTCAGAGGGGTATGGATTGCAACTGTGGTCAACATCGACTGGCCAAAAACGGCTATTGATGGCGTAGAAAAAGAAAAAGCAGATTATCTGGAAATTTTAGATGCGTACAAAAAACTAAATTATAATGCAGTAATTGTTCAGATCAGAAGTGTTGGTGATGCTTTTTATCCATCAGAATTTGCTCCCTGGTCCCGTTTTTTAACAGGTAAAGAAGGTGTAGCTCCAAACCCATATTACGATACATTGGCGTGGATGATTGAGGAAGCGCATAAAAGAGGCTTTGAGTTTCATGCATGGCTGAACCCGTATCGCGCTACTTTCGATTTAAACAAAAATCTTTTAAGCCCTAATCACGACATTTTCAAACATCCGGAATGGATGATAGAATATGCCGGAAAACTATATTACGATCCGGCATTGCCTGAAGTGCAGGAACATTTAACCAAAGTCGTAAAAGAAGTTGTTGACAAATACGATATCGATGCGATTCATTTTGACGATTATTTCTATCCTTATACAGTTCCCGGAAAATCATTTAACGATACCGCTTCGTTTAGAAAATATGGTGCAGGTTTAAGCCTTTCTGACTGGCGTCGTGCGAATGTGAGCAATTTTGTACACACAATTTCGACTACTATCAAAGCAAGTAAACCATGGGTTCAATTCGGAATTAGTCCGTTTGGAGTTTGGCGTAATAAATCAGCAGACCCTAAAGGCTCTGAAACACAATCGACATCAAATTATGATGATTTGTATGCCGATCCTGTTTTATGGATGGATCAAAAATGGATCGATTATATCTTACCTCAATTGTATTGGAGCATGAACAACCCAAGAGCTTCTTATTCTAAATTGGTAAAATGGTGGTCTGAAAATTCTAATAATACTGCACTTTATATTGGTCATGCATCGTACAAAATCAGGGGCGATAGCGATAAAAGCTGGAATTTTATAAATGAAATCCCAACCCAAATCGACTTTGCCAGAAGTTTCAAAAAAGTAAGCGGAAGTGCTTATTTCAGTTCAAAATGGTTCATGAACAAAAACTTTGATCTTGTACGTATTTTAGAAGAAAACCAATACAAATATCCTGCGCTTCCTGCTGCAGTTCCTAATTTAAAACACATTGTCATCGATATTCCTGTCGTAAATGAATATCAAAAAGACAGTATACATTATGCTTTCAACATAAAAGCGCCGTTGAATACAAAAGTGCGTTATATGGTAATATATGGAGGAGAAAGCACATCGAAAGTTGACATTAATGATCCATCAAAAATAATTGATAAGATTACAGTTTGTGAAACCAACGGAACTATTCAGTTTTCTATCCCGGCTGAAAAAATGAATCAATACAAAGCTTGCGCTGTAACATTTATAGATTATTATGCAAACGAAAGCACTCCAACTACCATCGATTTAAAAAAGACATTTAAAATTTATACACCTGCACAACCTAATGAAAACAGATAACAAACCCTGGTTTTGGATTCCTCTTCTTAATTTTGCATCTGGCTTGCCGTATGCTGTAATTATCTCCGTATCAGTAATTATGTATAAAAATCTGGGGATTTCAAATGAAGATATTGGCGTCTACACCAGTTTATTGTATCTGCCTTGGGTTATAAAACCACTTTGGAGCCCTCTTATCGAAATCGTAGGAACCAAAAGAAAATGGTTTCTGACCATGCAGCTTATTATTTCTATTGCCTTTTTATTGGTTGGACTGGCAATCCCAACCAGCGGTTTTTTTATGATGACCTTAGCCATATTTTGGGTTGCTGCTTTTGCATCAGCTTCAAATGATATTGCCAGTGACGGATTCTATTTATTAGTATTGCCAGAAGATAAACAATCTTTTTTTATAGGAATCAGAAGTACTTTTTACAGACTCTCAATGCTGGCCGGAAACGGATTAATCGTGCTTTTAGCAGGATATCTCGAACATAAATATGGTGATAATACCAAAGCCTGGTCATACACCATGATTTTTGTAGGTTTACTAATGACTTTTATTACGATATATAATTATTTTTCGACTCCAAGAACAGAAATAAATGCAGGAGAAAAACCAAAAGACGTTAACGAGAAAAGCTTCATCACCATCTTTATCAGCTTTTTCAAGAAAAAGCAAATTGGCTTAATACTCTCTTTTATATTGTTGTTTAGATTAGGAGAATCTCAATTAATCAAAATGTTAAGTCCTTTTTTAATTGATCCGGTAAATGTGGGCGGAATGGGATTAGATACTCAGGATGTTGGAATCATTTACGGGACTTTTGGAGTTGCAGCTTTAACCATTGGAGGAATCTTAGGCGGAATTGCAATCTCTAAACAAGGGTTAACCAAATGGATGCTACCAATGATTTTAACGATGCACCTGCCTATTATTGGTTTCATATTATTGGCACATTTTCATCCTTCATCAGTTTATTACATCTATGCCGTTGTTATTATAGAACAATTTGGTTACGGTTTTGGTTTTGCCGCTTTCATGATGTATTTAATTCATGTGGCAGAGGGAGAATCGAAAACAGCACATTACGCTCTTGCAACTGGTTTTATGGCATTAGGAATGATGTTACCCGGAATGTTAAGTGGTTTTATTCAGAAATATTTAGGCTACGGAAATTTCTTCATTTGGGTATTTCTGGCTACAATTCCCGGAATTATTTTATCCCGATTTATAACTTTTCCAAAAGATTTCGGTAAAAAAACAGCATAACAGCTATACATATAACGCCCATGGAAATCAATGAAAACATCCAGGTTGAACGAAACCTGAAAGCAATTGAATTTGAAAAAGCAGGAGAGATTGAGAAAGCAATTGCGTTATACGAACAAAATATTACCGAAGGTTTTAAAGGAAATCATCCTTATGATCGATTGGCGACAATCTACAAAAACCAAATCGATCTTGATAATGAGATTCGGATTCTAGAAAAAGCCATTATTGTTTACGAAGAAATTACACTGGAAGACCGTCTGGAAGGTTTACCAAAACTTTTCCGTTTCAAGAACCGACTCGAAAAAGCCTTGCACACTAAGGCTCAACTTGCCAAACAAAAGAAAAGCAAGCTCAAATAAAAATAAATTTTAGTACATTTTATTATGATCACCTTAAAAAGAACGAATTCTGACGATATCGATTTTAAAAATCTGGTTGTTTTATTAGACCGCGATTTAAAAATCAGAGACGGAGAAGATCACGCCTTTTACAATCAGTTTAATAAAACCGATGCTATAAAACATGTAATTGTTTTTTACGAAAATGATATTGCCGTGGGTTGCGGTGCTTTTAGAGAAAAAGAAAATGATACCGTCGAGATCAAACGGATGTTTGTACATCCTGACTATCGCAAAAAAGGAATTGCAACAACTTTGCTCGAAGCATTAGAAATTTGGGCTACCGAAGTAAACTATAATTATACCATTCTGGAAACAGGAAAAAAACAACCCGAAGCAATTAATCTATACCAAAAACTAGGCTATTCTGTAATACCTAATTATCCACCGTACGAAAGCATGGATAATAGTGTTTGCATGAAAAAAGCGTTATAATATTATAAAAATGAAAAATCAAACCTTAATACAAAAAGTGGGACAATTCTTTTTTCCCGCAGTATTTATAAACGACACCGAAGAAAACATTCAGGAAACAGAACGTTTAATAAAAGAACATAATATTGGCGGATTGACTTTTTTTCATAGTCGTGCCAGCGCAGCAACCAATTTCGAAAGCAAAAAGAAAATTGTTTTTAATGACGACAGTTATCAAAAAATCAAAGACCTTATTGTTCGTTACCAAAAAGCCGCTCCTACTCCACTCTTAATCAGTATTGACGCCGAATGGGGTTTAGCAATGCGTATCGAAAAAACACCGCAATATCCTTACGCCATTACACTTGGCGCTTTGCCTGAAAGTAAAGCGAACTTGGTTTACGAGGTTGGAAAACAAATTGGACTAGACCTAAAAGCAGCTGGAATTCATTATAATTTATCTCCCCTTGCAGACATCAACAACAACCCCAATAATCCGGTTATTGGCTATCGTTCTTTTGGAGAAGACAAAAAGAAAGTAGCTGATTTTTCTGTAGAATATCTCAAAGGAATGTCAGAAGTTGGCGTTTTAGGCTGTCTGAAACACTTTCCCGGACACGGAAACACCAATGTCGATTCGCATTTGGGATTACCGGTTTTAAATGAAACTCTGGAAGAATTAATGCAAAACGAGTTATACCCTTTTATTAAAGGAATCGAAAATAATGTCGATTCAATTATGATCGGACATCTTGCCGTTCCAAGTTTAAATGACGGAAAAAATACGTCGGCTACTTTATCAAAACCTATTATCGAAACACTTTTACGCGAGCAATTAGGTTATGATGGTTTGGTAATTTCTGATGCGTTAAACATGCACAGCGTTTCTAAACTATACGATACAAAAGGAGAATTGGAATGGGAAGCCTTCAACGCCGGAAACGATATTTTATGTTTTGCCGAAAATGTTCCCGAAGGAATTCAGGCAATCCTTAAAAATGCTTCGCCGGAACGTATCGAAGAAAGCTTCAACAGAATCATAAACGCTAAAGAAAAAGTAGGGATTTTATTTACTGACACTTTTACTTCCGGAGAATTGGACTTCGAAAAAGCATCAGCACTAAATTTTGAAATTGCTCAAAATTCAATCACAAAAATTATTGATAATTCGAATACTCAATTAGCTTTTGAAGCACATAAAAACAATCAGTTAGCCAAACTAAGTTTATATAAGAACACAGAGAATACTTTTTTCCAGACTTTAAATTCAAAATTAGATTCTCCTGAATTTGCTTTTGAAAGTTTAGAAGCTTCTGATATAAAATCTATTGCAAATGATTTAGAAAATTTCCAAACAATTATCATTTCATTATTTGTTCCAAAAGCAAAACCAATGAATAATTTCGAAATCAATGATGAAGTTTTAGGATTGCTTTCGAACTTGCTGCAAACTAAAAAATGTATTATTTACGTATTCGGAAATCCATATGCATTGCCTATTATTCCTAATATTAAAAAGGCTTCAGGATTAATTCAGGTCTATCAGGATTTTGAGGAGTTTCAAAAAAATGCGGGAATTCAATTTCTTGAAAATTCAGTTTGCAACGGAAAACTCCCTGTAAATATTGACTTACACTAAGTTATAAAAACAAAACCTACACAATAGTCAAATACTATCAATATATAAATATTTATAATCACTTCTTATTGCAAGAACACTTAGTTATGCGCTACTTTTGCACCAGAAATAAATTTTTAACGTAAAACGAAAAATATGTCTTTAGTAGGAAAAAAATTCCCAAGTATTGCAGTAGATGCTATCTCAGAAATGGGTGATAATTTAAAAATCAACATTCTTGAAGAAGCAGTAAACAACAACAAAAAAGTATTATTGTTCTGGTACCCAAAAGATTTTACTTTTGTATGCCCAACTGAATTACACGCCTTTCAAGCTGCATTACCAGAATTTGAAAAAAGAAATACAATCGTTATTGGAGCTTCATGCGACACAAACGAAGTACACTTTGCTTGGTTAAACACTCCAAAAAACAATGGTGGAATCGAAGGTGTAACGTACCCAATCTTAGCTGATACAAACCGTAATTTAGCTAACATTTTAGGTATCCTTGATATCGAATCTACAGAATACAGCGAAGAAACTGATTCAGTTATCATCGAAGGTTCAAACGTAACTTACAGAGCTACTTACCTTATTGACGAAACAGGAAAAATCTTCCACGAAAGTGTAAACGATATGCCATTAGGCCGTAACGTAAACGAATACTTACGTATGGTTGATGCTTATACTCACATCCAGGAAAAAGGAGAAGTTTGTCCTGCAAACTGGGAAGCTGGTAAAGAAGCAATGTCTGCTGACAGAATCAGTACTGCTGAGTACTTAAGCGCAAACTAAATTTTTATAAGTTGACAAGATACTAAGTTGCTAAGGTTCTAAGTTTTTTTAGCTTATAGCCTTAGTAACTTAAAATCTCACTGCCTAAAAATATCAAAAGAGAACTGAGAAGATATGCTAAAAAAAACTTAGCAACTTAGATACTCAGCACCTCAGAACCTTAAAAAACAAAACTATGTTAATCGACTTAAACGAAGATACGTTAGCAGATTTAGTTGCTAAAAACGAAAAAGTAGTAGTACAATATTCAGCTTCATGGTGTGGAAATTGCCGTATTATGAAACCAAAATTCAAAAAATTAGCCACAGAAAATGAAGCTATCACTTTTGTTTTGGTTGATGCTGAAAATTCTCCGGAATCAAGAAAATTAGCCAATGTAAGCAACTTGCCTACTTTCGCTACTTTCGTAAACGGAAAATTAGTTGGAGAAACTCAAACTAACAAACAAGAAGTTTTAATCGACTTGGTAAACGCTATTGCTTAATGAAATTGGTTAGACTTGCTTAGATTTTTAGACTTCTTAGATGTTGTCTAAAGTTTCAAAAAAAATCTAAGAAGTCTAAGAATGTCTAAAAATCTAAGAAATCTAATTATGAAGTTACCCGTAATAAAGCAATTAACCCAATTCATCGAAGAAAACGATCAGGATTATATCATTGAAACGATAGAAGTTCTTGAAGCAATGACTGAAATTCCTTCTCTAAAAGATGAAGAATTAGATGTAATTGGCGAATTAATATCCAATATGTATGGTGCACTTGAAGTACACAAAATGGTAGTTCAGGGCACAGATAAAAAAGAAGCTTTAAATGCGTTCATGAAACGTGTTTTAGGCTCTATCGATAAATAATCGAGCACTACAAATTAAAAAAACATGACCTAAGAAACGCTTTCATTCCAAGAAAGCGTTTTTTTTGTTTCAAACTTTCAGTTGTAGCTTTCAATTTATCTCAACTTCCTCATCCTGAGACATGCATTATTATCTTTTGTCACCCTGAGCGGAGTCGAAGGGCGCGCCAATTGGAACGTGAGCTTCGACTCCGCTCAGCCTGACAAACTGCATAAATCTTAAAATCTAAATTCTAAAAATCATTTGAGCGAGAGCAAGAAAATGGTTTTCATTCTCAGTCTCAGTTTTCAGCGTAATCTTGTCATTGCGATTTCCATGATAACACCAAATCTTTTGTTCTTTTCAACGGATTAAAATCTATCTTTCGCAATCATAACCGCAAGCAAAGTCATTGCGAGGAACGAAGCAGCTACATTTACAAAATCAATTTTATGTCTCATCGTTAGTGAGATTGCTTCGTTCCTCGCAAAGACACCTAAATCAAATAATCGCTTCCGGAGATCCCACATTCCCCGGGATAACATAAAACAACAATAAAATCCGTAATAATCCGTTTAATCTGCGTCATCCGCGGGCAAAATATGCGCAATCCTATATGAGATTGCTCAGTTCTTCGCAAAGACAAATTCACATCTTAATCTATACTTAAACCCACAACAAATACTTTTAGATTCAAATATTAATCCTTACTTTTGAACCTCATAAAAAATTAAAAATCATGGCTTCAATAACATTGGGAGGAAATCCTATTCATACTTCAGGCGAATTACCAACAGTTGGATCACAACTTGCTGATTTCAAATTAGTACAAAACGATTTATCAGTTGCTTCATTAAGTAACTTCGCAGGAAAAAAATTAGTTTTAAATATTTTTCCAAGTATTGACACAGGAACTTGCGCAACTTCTGTTAGAAAATTCAACGAAAGTGCAAGCAATTTAGAGAACACAACTGTTTTATGTATTTCAAGAGATTTACCATTTGCTCAAAAACGTTTTTGTGGAGCTGAAGGATTAGAAAATGTAGTTAACTTATCTGATTTTCAAGCCGGAACTTTTGGAAAAGCTAATGGCTTAGAAATCGTTGACGGACCTTTGACTGGTTTACATTCAAGAGCGATTATTGTTGTTGATGAAAACGGAAAAATCACTCACACGGAACAAGTTGCTGAAATTGCAAATGAACCAAATTACGAAGCTGCTTTAGCGGCACTATAATATCCTTTAAATGGAATTTCAAAAAGATAATACTTTTTTTACTGGCCGATTAAAAAGCATGTCTTATGCTTTTAACGGAGCTGTAAAACTTATTCGAACGGAACACAGCATTATGGTTCAATTCTCATTGGGGATTTTAATGACCATTGCCGGGTTTTATTTTCATATTTCACAAACCGAATGGCTATGTCAAACAGTAGCCATAGGTTTAGTTTTAAGTGTTGAAGGACTGAATACGGCAGTAGAAAAAATTGCCGATTTCATTCACCCTAATTATCATGAAAGAATCGGTTTTATTAAAGATATTGCTGCAGGAGCGGTATTTTTTGCCGCAATGACAGCAATAGCAATAGGCTTGATCATTTATATCCCAAAATTCATATAGGCAACAGGCAACGCAAGAATGGCAAAAACAACAAAAAAAGAAACTTTAGACAAAAAAAACGGATTAAAAACTGAGACGCTAAAATCTTGGAGACCCAACAAACAGCAACGTTTTGTTTTGGGCTGTCTTTTGGTACTATTTTCTATCTCATTATTAGTCGCATTTATTTCTTTTTATGTCAACGGACAATGGCAGACTGACCAAAGCGCGGTAAGCCAACTTGGCGATCGCTCTGAAGTGGTACAAAACTGGCTAGGAAAATTTGGCGCTTATCTTGCCGATTTACTCGTATACAGAGGTTTCGGTATCGCTTCATTTTTACTGGTTCGACTCTTTTTCTTAACGGGAATGTTTCTAGCTTTAGAGCTATCTCTGAAAAAACTAAAAAACATCTGGTTCTGGGATATATTTGCCATTATTATAGTTTCAATTTTATTTGGCTTTTTCGCAACTTCAGCACCTGAACTTGGCGGAACAATTGGATATGAGTTAAATCTATTTCTGCAGGATTACATCGGAAAAACAGGTACTTTACTGACATTGCTTTTTGGATTAATTATTTATCTGATCTTTAAAATTAAATTATCTCCCGAGAAAATTCAGTCCTATTTTGATTCTACTAAAAAAGAGTTCAAATCAGAATTGGGTTCTCTAAAACCGCAACAGGCAGAAAGTGCTTATAATCTTGAAGAATTTGTTATTGAAGAAGATCCCGAATTAGATAATATTCACTTAAAATCTGATGTTACACAATTCGAAATCAACAAAGAAGCCCTAAAGCCTACTATTTCTCATTCATCAGAAATAGATTTGAATCCGGTTGTAAAACCTGTTCAAATGGAAATAAAACCGGCAACAGTAACTCCTCCTGTACACGTAGAAGAATTTGTTATCGAAAAAGCCGAAGAAGAAGATATTATCGAAGAAAACCTGGCTTCACGTCTGGTTGCTGATTTTGGATTATTTGATCCAACATTGGATTTATCGAATTATAAATTCCCAACCATCGATTTATTAAAAGAATATTCGACTGGAGGAATTACAATTAATCAGGAAGAATTAGAAGAAAATAAAAACAAAATTGTAGATACACTTCGTAACTATAAAATTGAAATTGCACAGATTAAAGCAACCGTTGGACCATCGGTAACTTTATACGAAATTGTACCGGAAGCCGGAATCAGAATTTCTAAGATTAAAAGTTTGGAAGATGATATCGCTTTATCACTTTCGGCACTAGGAATTCGTATTATTGCTCCTATCCCAGGAAAAGGAACGATTGGTATCGAGGTTCCAAACAAGAACCCAACAATGGTTTCTATGAAAAGCGTTATCGGTTCTGCGAAGTTCCAGGAAGCTGAAATGGAATTACCAATTGCTTTGGGAAAAACAATTTCAAACGAAACTTTTGTTGTCGATTTAGCAAAAATGCCTCACTTATTGATGGCAGGAGCTACAGGACAAGGAAAATCTGTTGGATTAAATGCCGTTCTAACTTCACTTTTATACAAAAAACATCCAGCCGAAGTAAAATTTGTCCTGGTAGATCCGAAAAAAGTAGAGTTAACATTATTCAATAAAATTGAAAGACATTATTTAGCCAAACTTCCGGATACTGATGATGCAATTATTACAGACAATGCGAAAGTGGTAAATACCTTAAACTCACTTTGCGTTGAAATGGATAATCGTTATTCATTATTGAAAGATGCAATGGTTCGTAATATCAAAGAATATAACGATAAATTTAAAGCCAGAAAATTAAACCCTGAAGCCGGACACAGATTCTTACCGTATATTATATTGGTTGTCGATGAGTTCGCCGATTTGATAATGACAGCCGGTAAAGAAGTCGAAATCCCGATTGCGCGTTTGGCTCAATTGGCGCGTGCTATTGGTATTCACTTAATTATCGCAACACAAAGACCATCTGTAAACGTTATTACAGGTTTGATTAAAGCGAATTTCCCTGCCAGAATTGCTTTTAGGGTAACATCAAAAATTGACTCCAGAACTATTCTGGATACACAAGGAGCTGATCAGTTAATTGGTCGTGGAGATTTATTATATACCAACGGAAATGATGTCGTTCGTGTACAATGCGCGTTCATTGACACTCCTGAGGTAGAAAAAATCACGGATTTTATTGGTTCGCAAAAAGCATATGCCACAGCTTATTTGCTTCCCGAGTTTGTTGGAGAAGAAACTGGCATTAATCTTGATGTGGATATTTCCGACAGAGATACCTTATTTAGAGAAGCTGCTGAGATTATTGTCAATGCACAACAAGGTTCTGCTTCATTATTGCAAAGAAAATTAAAATTAGGATACAACAGAGCCGGTCGTTTGATCGATCAGCTGGAAGCAGCTGGAATTGTTGGTCCGTTTGAAGGCAGTAAAGCAAGAAGTGTGAACATATCTGACTTAAGTGCTCTTGATCAATTTTTTAATAATGAACAAAATTAATCCTATCATGAGAACAAAAATTCAGGAAATCCCAAACAATTCTATTACTAAGTTGACTAAAAAGTGCTTTCAAATGGCTGTTATATTGCTATTGAGCTTCACTTCTACTCAGGCTCAGGATAAAAAAGCCAAAGATTTATTGAACGAAGTGACTGCTAAAATAAAAAGTTACGACAATATTGTTATTGATTTTAAATATTCTTTGAATAATGCCAAAGAAAACATCAATCAGGACAGTAAAGGAAACGTAACAATGAAAGGCAATCAATATGTTCTTAATTTCATGGGGGTTACTAAAATATTTGATGGTCAAAAAACATACACTATAGTTCCCGAAGACGAAGAAGTTACGGTTTCTAAAGTAAACGAAAAAGATGACGCTGCTATAACACCGTCAAAAATGCTTACTTTTTTTAATTCCGGATACAAATACAATATGGATATTGTACAAAATGTAAAGGGAAGAAAAATTCAATACATTAAATTAGCACCTACAAACGCAAAAGATCAAAGAAAAGAGATTCTTTTAGGTATTGATGTCCAGACAAAACACATTTACAACTTAATCGAAACTGGTAAAAATGGAACAAAAACCACTTTAACCGTTAATTCTTTTAAAACCAATCAGCCTTTATCAAAAAATCAATTTACATTTGTAGCGAGCAAATATCCAAAATACTACATCAATAAATTAGACTAATTACAAGGTTGAAAATTTTAGACAAATATTTACTAAAAACATTTCTGATTACATTTACTACGGTATTTGTAATCCTTTTTTTTATATTCATACTTCAAACCGTATGGCTCTTTATTTCTGAACTTGCAGGTAAAGATCTTGATTTGATTTTGATTGTAAAATTCCTTCTATTCTCGATGCCCCGAATAATTCCTTTGGTTTTACCCTTATCGGTTTTACTGGCTTCTATTATGACTTTTGGAAATTTAGCTGAGAATTATGAATTCGCAGCTATGAAATCTTCCGGAATATCTCTTCAGAGAGCCATGAGGGTTTTGATTGCTTTTATATTTGTCTTAAGCATCGTGGCATTTTGGTTCGCCAACAATGTGATTCCCTACGCCGAATATAAATTTATAAATTTCAGAAAAAACATCGCCCAGGCCAAGCCTGCAATGGCAATTGCCGAAGGTCAGTTTAACGATGTTGGCTTTTATAACATCAAAGTAAATAAAAAATCAGGTGAGAACGGAAACATTCTGACCGGAGTTACTATTCACGAAAAACCAAATAACGTTGGCGAAAACAAAACCGTTATCAAAGCAAAAGATGGTAAATTAATGAGTAGCGAAAAGTCAAGTATTTTAAAACTGGTTTTAAATGATGGCTATTACTATCAGGATGTAACCCCAAAAAAATATGAAGACCGCGCTAAACTTCCTTTTATAAAAAGCTCTTTTAAAAAGCAGATTATCAACATTGATTTATCTGAATTAAACAAGGTCGACGAAGACAAAGAAAATGTAGGAAGCACCAATGCAATGCTGAATGTTAACGAATTACGCTATACTTTAGATTCGTTAAATAAAAACATGGAGAATGAAATTATCTCATTTTCAGAAAACATCAATCAGCGTGTTGGAATTAGAAAATCTCCAATTCCTGTAAAAACTGATAAAAAGAAAAAGGCTTTGCCTAATAATATTTTATCTTTATATACAAATAAACAGAAGGCCGATATTCTAAAAATGGCAGGCAGCAATGTTACCAGCAATATCTATTCGATTGAATCAACTCAAAAAGATTTAAAAGACAAACAGCGTGAAATCAATAAACACTTAACTGCTTTATACGAAAAATTCGTAATTGCATTTGCCTGTTTCTTAATGTTTTTTATTGGAGCTCCATTAGGTGCTATTATTCGAAAAGGCGGACTTGGTTTACCAATTGTTTTTGCCGTTTTAATCTTTATTACTTTCCACTTTATCAATACTTTTGGAAAAAGACTCTCCCAAGAAGCTGCAATGTCTCCATTTATGGGTTCATGGATGTCCTCTTTTGTATTATTACCATTAGCTGTCTTATTAACGTATCGTGCAACAAACGACAACGGATTAATCAACTTTGATGCTATTACAACTCCAATTTTACAATTATTCCAAAAAATTTCAGAGCGGTTTTTCCCTGCTCAAAATAAAAAATAACTATGTCAACAACAAAAATACAACTGAATACTATTGAAGAAGCTATAGAAGATATTCGTCAAGGTAAAGTAATCATTGTAGTCGATGATGAAGATCGCGAAAATGAAGGTGATTTTTTGGCAGCAGCCGAAAAAGTGACTCCTGAAATGATCAATTTTATGGCTACTCACGGACGCGGATTAATTTGCGCTCCATTAACTGAAAGCCGTTGCAAAGAATTGGATTTAAGACCAATGGTTACCAATAATACCGATCATATGGAAACTGCCTTTACAGTTTCAGTTGATTTAAAAGGACATGGAGTTACAACAGGAATTTCTGCTGCTGACAGATCTAAGACAGTTTTAGCATTGACAGATCCAAATGTAAAACCACATGAATTAGCACGACCAGGACACATTTTTCCATTAGTAGCTAAACAAGGTGGTGTTTTAAGAAGAACCGGACACACAGAAGCTGCAATTGATTTTGCAAGATTAGCCGGATTTAAATCGGCTGGCGTAATTTGCGAAATTCTAAATGAGGACGGAACCATGTCCCGTTTACCTGAATTAGTAAAAGTCGCTAAGAAATTTAATTTAAAATTAGTTTCAATCGAAGATTTGGTTGCCTACAGAATGCAGCACGATAGCCTGATTGTAAAAAAAGAAGATTTTGATATCGAGACTCGCTTTGGGACTTTTAGACTGAGAGCTTACGAACAAACTACAAACAAACAAATTCATATTGCTTTAACAAAAGGAACATGGAATCTTGGGGAACCGATCTTAACGAGAATCAATTCGTCTCAGGTAAATAATGACTTATTGGGAACTTTGACCAATAATGCCGAGCAACAATTAGATGATATGTTTAAGGTTATCAATGAAGATGGCAGAGGTGCCGTTTTATTCATTAACCAGGATATGACAGCAGTAAACTTATTGAATAGAATTGCTGAGCTTAAAACACTTCAGGCAGAAGGAATAATGAAAGCACCAAAAGTGATCATTGATAGCAAAGATTACGGAATTGGAGCGCAGATTTTGCATGACATTGATATTTCTAAAATAAGATTAGTTTCAAACACTGAACAAACAAAACGTGTGGGAATGATTGGATATGGACTTGAAATCACAGAATACGTAAGCTACTAATATATGAATATGGGGACTTTAGAAGAAAGAATTGTAAAATCTGAGACACGTATTTTTAAAGCGGTTTTTCCGAGCACTACAAATCATTATGACACTTTATTTGGAGGTACAGCATTACATCTCATGGATGAAGTTGCTTTTATTTGTGCTACCCGTTTTAGCCGTAAAAAAGTAGTAACAATATCTACAGGTCAAATTGACTTTAAAAAAGCAATTCCGGCTGGTACTTTAATCGAATTGGTAGCAAAAGTTGATAGCGTTGGAAGAACAAGCTGTAAAATTCACGTTGATATTTTCATGGAACAAATGTATTCAGAACTTCGCGAAACGGTAGTTTCAGGAACTTTTTCGTTCGTTGCGGTAGACGAAAACAAAAAACCAACACCGATTTTAGACGATTTGGAATAATTTTTATCAAAATCTCTTTTTCGGAATACTGGTAATTAGACACTTAAAAATTATCTTAAAAAAATCACCGAAAAAGTTTTTATAATCGGAAAAGCGCACTATATTTGCACTCGCAATCATCAAATGATCGCAACATACTGGAGAAATGGCAGAGCGGTCGAATGCGGCAGTCTTGAAAACTGTTGACTGTAACAGGTCCGGGGGTTCGAATCCCTCTTTCTCCGCGAAGGCCCGAAAACAAAAGAAAAACAAGATTTTCAAAGTTTTCAAAAATGGCCAAAAAGAGCGGTAAACCCTGCAAATCCAACGATTTGCAGGGTTTTTTCTTTTATACCACTTTTCAATATTTATAAAATCGAACAAAATATTTGTGGCACATTCGTGGCACACTTGGAAATTTCGAAAATGTGCCACAAAATTTCATCTTAAGTCCCTATATCAAAGGGGTTAAGCACGTTTACATCTTGTTTAAATGAGGTTATAATTCTACATTTACTAATCTAATAAGTTGAATTATGCTAGAGAACAGCTTTGGGTTAATTTTCTTTTTGAAAGCAGCCCGCAATGAGAGTAACATTAGAATCGTTTATTTCAGGATAACCGTTGACGGAATCCCGAAAGAAGCATCCACAAGACGGAAATGGGACAGCGAGCGCTGGAACCAGAAAACCGAGAGAGCAACAGGTACAAAAGAAGACGCAAAATCCCTGAACTTTTTTCTGGACTCACTCGCTATGAAGATCCATGAAATCAAATCAGAAATTATGTACACCGGAAAACCCATAACTTCCCAAAAGATTATGGACCATGTCATGGGAAGAATAACTCCCAGAGCCAGGGTACTGGAAGAATTTCAAAAACACAATGATGAATTGAAAGCCTTAATTGGCAACGGATATACAGAAGCGACACTGGAGAGATTCAATATCACTAAAAATCACGTAACGGCTTTCATTAAATTCAAATACAATACGAGTGATTTTGAATTTGCTGATTTAAATTTTGAATTCATAAAAGACTTTGAATTCTATCTTCGCACGGTAAGGAAGTGCGCAAATAATACCACACTCAAATACATTTCCAATTTCAAGAAAATTGTAATACGAGCCATAGATAAAGAAATCATAATTAAAGATCCATTTAAGAATTTTAAAGGAAAGAAAACTAAAATTGTAAAGAAGCCTATATCAGCAAAAGAATTAGCCGAACTGGAAAGACGCCAGTTTTCAACTGAAAGACTCAATACCGTGCGGGATATTTTTGTTTTCCAGTGCTACACGGGACTTGCTTACATTGATGCATTTCAGCTCCAGAAAGCTGACATAAAAGATGGTGTTGACGGAAATCAGTGGATTTTATCTGAAAGACAGAAAACAAATTCTACGGCAAGAATTCCGCTTCTTCCAAAAGCTATCAAAATTCTTGAAAAATACAAAGATCATCCCATATGTCTTAAGCGCGGAACTGTACTGCCGGTTTCATCAAATCAGAAAATGAATGAATACCTTAAAGAAATTGCTGAATTATGCGGTTTTCCCTTCACGCTCAATACGCATATGGCCCGCAGAACATTTGGAAGCACTGTAACATTAAACAATAATGTCCCTATTAATGTTGTAAAGGAAATGCTAGGGCATTCATCAGTCAAGCAGACTGAATCTTACGCTATAACAGAACAAGCCACTATAGGACGGGAAATGTCTGTGCTAACTCAAAAACTCAATCAGCAGACACCTGAGATTTCTCAAGAAGATATAAGCACGCTTGAGAAACTTGAAAAAGAAATTCAATTAATTAAAGGTAAATATAGGACTAAAGCACCCTAATACAAAAGTGAAGGTTTAATAGCTAATATTCTACCTCGTCAGGGATAAAAAACGAAGAATAAATTCCTATCTTAATATGTTAAATTGATACCTCATGGGTTGCAATACTGCTCTCCCCACGGAAAGGCCTAAAAGGCGGAAAACTTAAAGTTTTCAATCTTTTCAAAAAGCCACAAAAAATGTCTGAAGACCTGCAAATTCAACGATTTGCAGGTTTTTTTTATTTTAGGCCTGTTTTCAATATTTATAAATCCTCACAAAATTAAAGGTGCAGAATCGGTGCACTTTCCGGCGCGCTGAAAAGTGCACCAGAAATAGTAAAAATCCCATATATCATGGGGGTTAACGAGATTAACGACTTGATTTGGCAGTAATATTATTCTACATTTATTAATTTAAAAAGTAGGATTATGTTGGAAAGCAGTTTTGGTTTGGGATTCTTTTTAAAAAGACCCAAAATAGAAAGTAAAGAATGGATCGTATATTTCAGAATAACTGTTGACGGTATCCGTAAGGAAAGCTCAACTAAAAGAAAATGGGATAATACTCGATGGGATCAAAGGTTCGAAAGAGCGGTCGGCTCAAAGGAAGATGCAAAGTCGCTGAACTTTTTTTTGGATTCGCTGACTTTAAAAATCAATGAAATAAAAACCGAAATGATGTACAGCGGCAAAACCATAACCGCTGAGAAAATTATGGACGAGGTTCTGGGAAGGACCGCGCCAAAGATTAAGGTGCTCGAAGAATTTCAGAAGCATAATGATGAAATGGAGGCGCTTCTTGGAAAAGGCTATGCAAAAGGCACCCTTGACCGGTTTACCATTACTAAAAACCATTTGACTGCGTTTATAAAACTCAAGCTTAAAAAGCACGATCTTGAATTTGCGGATTTGAATCTTGAGTTTGTAAAGGACTTCGAGTTTTACCTTAGAACTGTACGCGACTGCAGCAACAACACCACCCTAAAGTATATTGCAAATTTCAAAAAGATTGTAATCCGCGCCATTGATAAGGAGTTAATCACCAAGGACCCATTTAAGAACTTTAAGGCACGTAAAACAAAACTGGTAAAAAAACCACTCACCGCGCAGGAATTGTACGAACTTGAAAGTCATTATTTCACAACTGACAGGCTCAATGTCGTAAGGGATGTATTTGTCTTCCAATGCTACACTGGCCTGGCTTACATAGACGCTTATCAATTAAAGAAAACTGATATCAAAGAAGGCATTGATGGAAATCTATGGATTATGTCCGAAAGGCAGAAAACAAACTCATCATTTAATGTCCCTCTTCTTCCCCAAGCACTGAAAATAGTTGAAAAATATAAAGAGCACCCGCTGTGTATCCAGCGTGGAACCGTGCTTCCTGTTTCATCCAACCAGAAAATGAATGAGTATCTAAAAGAGGTCGCAGTCTTGTGCGGCTTTCCTTTTACATTAAACACGCATATTGGAAAAACCGGTCAATTTGACCACCTAATTCCGGAGTAAATTGGTTCTTCGTCAATTTTGGTGATCTAAATCGAATTTTACAGTTCCATTTATAATCGATTAAACTAGTCTATAATTTGCTTGCTAATAGATATGGGGGTAAACAAGGCATTATTAATAGAAGCGTAATTTCTTAATAGATTTTCAGCAAAAATTTTGAAACCTGGATTATCAACCATTTTAGCATTAACAATCCACTTTAGCAATAAACTTGGCTTCTTCCTTTCACCAAAATTGACGAAGAACCAGTAAATTGACCACCCGTTCCGGAGCAAACTGACCACCTAATTCCGGAGCAAATTGACCACCAAGTTTTGTGGTTAATTAACGATTAAAAACTATTGATTTTTTCATGTTG
>NZ_JAMZNK010000110.1 GCF_027980145.1 Flavobacterium azizsancarii
ACGGCAACTTCCAGTCTCAATGCACTCTCACAAAGTGAAGTTGCATCTTTTATCGCCGCATAATAAGTACCACTTGTTAAAGCTGTTGTACTTGGAATCAATGTTCCGCCAGTTAAAGCAGTATACCAAACGATATTAGATTCGTTTAATTGAATACTTGCAAAAGTTGGCAAAGTCGACTGACAGAAGTTTTGTGTTCCTGCAGTTACCAAACTTGGTGTTCCAGGATCTGTTACTATTACGGCAACTTCCAGTCTCAATGCACTTTCGCAAAGTGAAGTTGCATCTTTTATCGCCGCATAATAAGTACCACTTGTTAAAGCTGTTGTACTTGGAATCAATGTTCCGCCATTTAAAGCAGTATACCAAACTATATTAGATTCGTTTAATTGAATACTTGCAAAAGTTGGCAAAGTCGACTGACAGAAGTTTTGTGTTCCTGCAGTTACCAAACTTGGTGTTCCAGGATCTGTTACTATTACGGCAACTTCCAGTCTCAATGCACTTTCGCAAAGTGAAGTTGCATCTTTTATCGCCGCATAATAAGTACCACTTGTTAAAGCTGTTGTACTTGGAATCAATGTTCCGCCATTTAAAGCAGTATACCAAACGATATTAGATTCGTTTAACTGAATACTTGCAAAAGTTGGCAAAGTCGACTGACAGAAATTCTGTGTTCCTGCAGTTACCAAACTTGGCGTTCCAGGATCTGTTACTATTACTGCAACTTCCAGTCTTAATGCACTCTCGCAAAGTGATGTTGCATCTTTTATCGCTGCATAATAAGTACCACTTGTTAAAGCTGTTGTACTTGGAATCAATGTTCCGCCATTT
>NZ_JAMZNK010000111.1 GCF_027980145.1 Flavobacterium azizsancarii
GATGGAGCTTATACAGGAACAGAAAATATCAAGCAAGCGAGCGATCAAAATATTAAAGTGGTAGCCAAACTAAATATTACAATAGCGCAAGGAGCTAGAAAAGAGGAAGATAAATTTGATTACAATAAAGATGCCGATAGATTTGTTTGTCCTGCAGGGCATATAGCTATACGAAAAGCCAAACAGGGCAAAAAAAATGTCGGAAAAAATCAAGCAGAAACCCATTATTTTGATGTCGAAAAATGTAAATCTTGTCCATTAAAAGAAGGATGTTACAAAGACGGATCAAAGACAAAAACATATTCTGTAACAGTAAAATCTAATTTACATCAAAAACAAATTGCCTTTCAGGAAACTGACTTCTACAAAGACAAAGCAAAACACCGATACAAAATAGAAGCCAAAAACAGTGAACTAAAAAATGTACATGGGTATGACAGAGCAACATCTTATGGGATAGATAGTATGCAAATGCAAGGTGCAATGGCTATTTTTACGGTCAATTTAAAAAGAATACTGAAATTGATATAAAGAATTACAACCCAAACATGATTACTCAAAACACCTCTCTATAAGTCAAAAACAGACTCATGTAACCGCAAATAAAAAACAGTTATAAAACGAAAAACGCTTATAACGGATATTTTTAAATCCTGTTATAAGCGTTTTTTATTGTCTAAAAAATAAACCTGATCAAAAATAAGGGATGTTTTTCAGTGCCCTC
>NZ_JAMZNK010000112.1 GCF_027980145.1 Flavobacterium azizsancarii
AAGTGTGTTATTGTCCACAAAAGAGACATCATCACCACTTACGTAAGTGAACCCATTAAAATTTTGACTATAGAAAGTCACAGGTATATTAGTATTCGCACCTGCCTTCGTGACATCTAATAGCGAGGGTACTTTTGGTTCTCCGCCAAACTCACTACGAGGAACAAATTTTACAATTTTATCAGAACCTCGTACCAGAACAGAATCTGCCTTTGATCCTGGATTAACGGTTTGCAGCTGTAAAGGATTTTGAATAGAGTATTCCGTAGGAATACGAACTTGCGAAAATGCTGGCAAAGACAATGTAAATAATAAAAATAAAAGTATTCGTTTCATAGCTTAAATAGGTTGATTATTAATGTTGATTGATTGCGATGTAGTTGGTGTTTTAGTAATTACATCGTGCGTGAATTTTCCATCTTTGATACCAATAAAAACACTTTTGTTTTTATCTGATGGGGCAATCAATGTTAGTCCGTCAGGCTTAACAATTTTTTCTAATTGCTCAATTCTTTTAGATAGAGCTTTTATAATCTTCTTTTTTTTCATGTAGTATTTAATTTAATTCGCGGTGTTAACCGAGAAGCTTTCAATATTATTTATCTCACCGCCGATGTAATAACCATTTATCCAAGATTGATCTACAAAGCCAAGTACAAGGTCATTTACTTCAAGTACATATTTTTTTGCAGGGTCAGCATTTGTGGGATGCTTATAAAT
>NZ_JAMZNK010000113.1 GCF_027980145.1 Flavobacterium azizsancarii
CTTTGTCAAAGTTCAAAACCAAGAGTGTAAGGAACTTTTGTAAAAAACTATTATTTTTATTTTCTGTATGTCAATAAATATCAGAAAATGCAAATCAGAACAGAAGTAAAAGAAATATTAAATTATATTTCAGAAGATCAACTTGATTTTTTTGCTCAGCAAACAATGGTTGATTGGAATGCTAAAAAATTAAAAGGTAAGGAATTATTTAAACTTTGTATTTTTGGTATCTTAATGAAACCAGAGCCAGTTCCAGAGTGTTTGAGAATTTTTACGAGAATCATTTTTTTTGTAAATATGCTCAGATTCCTAAAGATAAAAGTGTTAGTCATAGCAGTATTGCAGAGAGAATTGGAAAAATCAACGTGGAATATTTCGAGAAACTATATCAGTATACTGTTACTGTTTTTCAGGATAAACTTGAACAGAAAGATAAAGCAAAATTAAGCTTATACGACTCAACAATTACAAGTTTATCTGCTTCTTTATTAAGTTTTGGAATGCAAAATGGACAGAAAAATAAAAAAGGAGAGCAAGGTAAAAACAGTATAAAATTTACAATTGGTTTTAGTGAATTGCCATTTAATGTAAATTTTCACAAAGATCAAAAAATGATTAGTGAAGATTTGGCTTTGGGTAATATTCTTCAAGAACACATAAGTAATAAAAAAGATATTGCGGTTTTTGATCGAGGAATGAAG
>NZ_JAMZNK010000114.1 GCF_027980145.1 Flavobacterium azizsancarii
ATCTTCCTCTTTTCTAGCTCCTTGCGCTATTGTAATATTTAGTTTGGCTACCACTTTAATATTTTGATCGCTCGCTTGCTTGATATTTTCTGTTCCTGTATAAGCTCCATCGCCAATAATAGTGTTTACATCAATTCCATTTTTTTGACTAATCTCTAAAAGTTTCGGTAATTGCGGACCATCTCCTTTTTCTCCTGAAGTTACTACAGCTGCTGTAATGATACGCTCTTCTGTCATCGCTAAATGAGTCTTGTATCCAAAGAAAGAGCTATCAGCAGATTTATGACCTGTTTTAGCATCTGTATCTTTTGATAAAATAAAATTTCCCTGAGTATCTTCTATCGTTTCTTTAAGAAGATTTAGCTTTTCTTTCACAGCTGGTATAGAACTCAAAGATTCTTCTTTTTCTATGCGCTGTTCCAGTTCTTTGCAATAGGCTAATTCTTTTTCTAATACATTGGTGTCATTTTTCTTGGGCATATGCTCTTTGAATTGGTCATCAAATAAATAGACCGTTTTTCGTAGCAGTTTAGATCGCTCTCTCAATACATCAATTGCTGAAAATGGATTGGATCTCGATAAAGTATGTGTG
>NZ_JAMZNK010000115.1 GCF_027980145.1 Flavobacterium azizsancarii
CACACATACTTTATCGAGATCCAATCCATTTTCAGCAATTGATGTATTGAGAGAGCGATCTAAACTGCTACGAAAAACGGTCTATTTATTTGATGACCAATTCAAAGAGCAGATGCCCAGGAAAAATGATACCAATGAATTAGAAAAAGAATTAGCCTATTGTAAAGAACTGGAACAACGCATAGAAAAAGAAGAATCTTTGAGTTCTATACCAGCTGTGAAAGAAAAGCTAAATCTTCTTAAAGAAACGATAGAAGATACTCAGGAAAATTTTATTTTATCAAAAGATACAGATGCTAAAACAGGTCATAAATCTGCTGATAGCTCTTTCTTTGGATATAAGACTCATTTAGCGATGACAGAAGAGCGTATCATCACAGCAGCTGTAGTAACTTCAGGAGAAAAAGGAGATGGTCCAGAATTACCAAAACTAGTAGAGATTAGCCAAGAAAACGGAATTGATGTAAACACTATTATTGGAGATGGAGCTTATACAGGAACAGAAAATATCAAGCAAGCGAGCGATCAAAATATTAAAGTGGTAGCCAAACTAAATATTACAATAGCGCAAGGAGCTAGAAAAGAGGAAGAT
>NZ_JAMZNK010000116.1 GCF_027980145.1 Flavobacterium azizsancarii
TGCTCTTTGAATTGGTCATCAAATAAATAGACCGTTTTTCGTAGCAGTTTAGATCGCTCTCTCAATACATCAATTGCTGAAAATGGATTGGATCTCGATAAAGTATGTGTGGCATCAACTATAATAGATCTGGATTTAATGATTCCTTTTTCAACAGCTATAGATACTGTTTTGCCAATGAGTAGATTTAATAAGTCGGTGTCCTTTAGACGCAATTTCCTAAACTTTGTCAAGGAGCTTGGATTTATGACGCCTTCCTCCGGAGCCATTTCTAAGAAATATTTAAAAGACATATCAAAACGCGAACGCTCTACTACATCAACATCAGAAACGTCATAGATTGTTTTTAGAAGCAAATACTTAAACATGCGCACTGGGCTCTCTGCTGTGCGACCGTTATTGGAACAGTATTTATCTAATAACTCATCGTAGATAAATGAAAAATCTATTAGTTCGTTGATTTTCCTTAGCAGATTATCCTTTGGAACGATTAAATCATATAATGAAGAATAGGGACTAAACTGAATTTGTTGCTGTTGAATTAACATCTAAAAAGCCTTATGATTACACCCAAAAGATACAAAAAAAA
>NZ_JAMZNK010000117.1 GCF_027980145.1 Flavobacterium azizsancarii
AGATTTCATGTTCAAAAATTAGCTCTAGAAGCATTACAGGAGATTAGAATAAAATATCGTTGGGAAGCTATGGATACTGAGAATCGATTGATATTACAAGCGAAAAGAGAAAACAAAACTTATCTCCCAGATCTTTTATCTAATGGAGACTCTGTAAAACAGTTGCTCGCCAGAAGTAGATATGTTCTTTATAAATCCCGCGATAAATGGACCGAAAGACAAAACGAACGAGCCCAATTGTTATTTGGCTTATATCCAGATATTAAAAAAGCATACAGTTTAACCCAACAACTACGAGGTATTTACAACAATAATAACAATAAACACATTGCGATGACCAAACTGGCACATTGGTACAGGAATGTAGAGGAGTCAGGGTTTAAAAATTTTAATATCCTTTTAAATACCATAACGGTTAATTACCAGTCAATCTTAAACTATTTTGACAATAGAAGTACAAATGCTTCAGCAGAATCTTTTAATGCCAAAGTAAAAGCATTTAGAAGTCAATTTAGAGGAGTACGAAAAGTAGATTTTTTCTTATTCAGATTATGCAAT
>NZ_JAMZNK010000118.1 GCF_027980145.1 Flavobacterium azizsancarii
GCATGTTCACGTGGAGCCCACGTACTAAAGGAGCTTAAAAATTTTTTGTATTGTCTTTGTAATTTTTTCCCATTGACTCCAAAGAAACCTCCAATGGTACGACAGTCAATAGCAGTTTTATCTATTAATTTCTTTTAAAAAAGCCGCAAACTCTTGAGTCATGCGGGTTCCTTTAGCCACTAAATTCCAATCTCTTTTAACGATCTCACCTGTATTTTTATTAGTCCAGCGACGTCTTTTGATATGTAAATACACGAACTTACCCCTCAGAGGAAAGTCCTGTATGGTAATCTCATCTTGAAAACCCTTGGAGACTAATTGAAGATCACTAAACTCTTCTGGAGGTTTAGCATGCTCTTCAAAATAGAGGTGTAATATTTCTTCGCTATTAGTAGAGGAAACTACTTCAAAATGGTTAACTAAAAAATCAGGAAGCATAAACTTCAAAAGTTCTATAGGGGTCATATAAAATTCTTAGATTACAAAGTTCTTATTTTATTTTGACATTTCCTCCCCAAGCTTTGCGCTTCATCC
>NZ_JAMZNK010000119.1 GCF_027980145.1 Flavobacterium azizsancarii
TATTGACTGTCGTACCATTGGAGGTTTCTTTGGAGTCAATGGGAAAAAATTACAAAGACAATACAAAAAATTTTTAAGCTCCTTTAGTACGTGGGCTCCACGTGAACATGCACATGAGTGGATTATTTATCCTGAAAATATAGGTACCCACTTGTCAATTGACGAAGTAGCCTTGTCTCAGGGTGAACTTTTTACTATTGTAACCAATAAGGAAGCTAGAGGTAAAAAAGGATGCTTAGTTGCTATTGTTGCTGGAACAAAGGCAGATCAGGTCATTGAACATATCTGTAAAATTGATTACAAAAAAAGAAGTTATGTCCAAGAAATAACACTTGACATGGCTAATTCCATGAAGTTGATCTCCAAAAGATGTTTTCCAAGAGCGGTACAGGTTACCGACAGATTTCATGTTCAAAAATTAGCTCTAGAAGCATTACAGGAGATTAGAATAAAATATCGTTGGGAAGCTATGGATACTGAGAATCGATTGATATTACAAGCGAAAAGAGAA
>NZ_JAMZNK010000011.1 GCF_027980145.1 Flavobacterium azizsancarii
GGTATCTATCTTAAAATGTATCGTAAATTAAGAACCGCCTTGGTACGGATCCGTATGCCGGGTGGTGTGGAAGGTCGCCTAGGGAATTAATCCCTAGGCTCCTATCCGATTTAGGAAAAATATATTGTCATGAAAATGATGGCATAAATCCAAAAGTTGTAAAGGATTGTAAAACTGAATCCGTACAATGTACTATTTAAATAATTGCCTTTGCACTTGCCTGATTTCTTAAAAACCAGTCTCAATGCCCTAAAGAAAATCCAATAGAGCATAGCGATAAAAGTTAAGATAGAAAACCACAATATTGCACCAAAAGCCCAGCACAAATAGCTAATTACAATAGCCATAATAAACCATAAAATTAGGCTTATTATAATTCCGAAAATTCCTTCGCCCCCATCTGGTAGATCGTCAATACTTCGATCTGCAACGGCTTCTCTTATAAATTCAATTTTTGATGCATCAAAACGATCTGTTATTTGGCCAAGATTATCTTTTATTTTAATTCCCTTAAATAATCCAATAGATATAAATAAAAAGAATGCCGTAGATAAAATTGTTGTTGATAATAGCGAATTTTCAAAAAAAGAGCTATGATCGCCAAGTCCAAAAAGCCAAACAGTTAAAATAGTTAGGGATATAACAATGAGCGTAATTACAAATATATTCCTGGAGTTCAGAATTTTATAGTTGCTCATTTTGCTTAATTGATTGAAGATTAAATTATTATTTAATTG
Organism: Flavobacterium azizsancarii; assembly: GCF_027980145.1. Taxonomy (GTDB): domain Bacteria; phylum Bacteroidota; class Bacteroidia; order Flavobacteriales; family Flavobacteriaceae; genus Flavobacterium; species Flavobacterium azizsancarii. Next base: position 738 of record NZ_JAMZNK010000011.1, read on the forward strand.
ACTTAAAAACTGAGAACGAGACTCAATACTGCGAGTAAGTACTAAAACTACTCAGCCAGCCAATTTTTAAAATCAAAGAAATTTTGAGGAGCAACACCATGACCAACAGGATATTCCTTATAAGTCACGGGAATATTTAGTTTTTCAAGAATAGCAGGAGTTTTTCTTGCCCAATCAATCGGGATTACTTGATCTACAGTTCCGTGTGACGCAAATATTTTCAGGTTTTTAAAGTTATTTTTCTCAAAACCTTCTTTAATGATTTCTTCATTAAAATAACCGCTCATAGCCACTACTCTCTGAATTTTTTCAGGATAAGAAAGTGCGACAGCGTAACTCAAAATCGAACCTTGACTAAAGCCAACCAAAGTCACATTGTTAGCATCGATAGGGTAATTGGTAACTAATTCATCAACAAAAGCAGCAATTGCATCACGGGAAGTTTTTGCTTGTTCGTTATCCGAAAATTTATTCTGATCGGCATCAAAATTAATCGCGTACCAGGCATATGCACCATATTGCAAATCATAAGGCGCACGAGCAGAAATAATGTAGTAGTTATCAGGAAGTTCAGTAGCAAACGAAAACAAATCGGCTTCGTTGCTGCCGTATCCGTGTAACAAAAGTAAAACAGGATTTTTATCTAAGATTACTTTTGGCTCTTGTATTTTATATTCTAAAGATAGATTCATTTTATATTAGTTTTCAGTCGCAGTCTCAGTTTTCACTTAAGCTTCGACAAAGTTTATTTTGAATTTCTGCTTTGTCAAAGTTTTAAATTTTGATAAAGCTTGTTGAGATTGTTATAATAAGATTTGTTTTTATCTGCGTTTTAGTTTGCAAATCAGCGTCATCTGTGTTCTAAATTTACACGCTGATAAAACAGGTTCACTAACGCAAAAACGCGGATTGTAACGGTTTCTTTTTGGAATTTGGATTTTTAAAAATTTAGAATTTCTACCCGATAGATTTAAACCATTTCTGAAATAAATTTCCAACCAACGGTATTGGTCTCATTTGTCCCTGAATAGCACTAAAAATACCGTAAGTCCATAATATAGAAATACAAATCCACATAGGGAAAGTAATCATAAAGCTGTCGAAATTGCTGATAATCGCTCCAAAAGAGATAAAAGCAAGCGATAATCCTAAAGCCTGACGAATATGAAAAGAGGCAAAACTATTTTTATTTTCAGAGTTCATAGACATTGCGATCAAAACACCAATAATTAAAATATAACTGGTAATAGCGATTGATTTTCCTTCTTCGATTGAATTATTCATTGTAATTATTTAGTGATAACAAGTTGATTTTGATTTAAAATTCCGTACACAGAACCTTTTATTTCGGTTCCTAAAAAAGCAGAATTTTTAGATTTCGAAAGAATATTTGCTTTCGTAAAAGTTGATTTTCCTTCAGGATTAAAGAAAGTAAAGTTAGCTTTAGAACCTTCGGCAATCGAATTATTTTCAATTCCGAAAATAGCTTTTCCTGAGGTTAATTTTTCAATTATAGTTTCGATTGGTAAGACGGTGTGTAAAGCTCCAAAAGCACTTTCTAGTCCAATAGTTCCATTTTTAGCCGTGTCGAATTCCATTTTTTTGAATTCAATATCAATTGGGTTATGGTCTGATGTAATAATATCAATAGTTCCGTCCGTAACTCCGTTTAATAATGCTTGTCTGTCAGTTTCCGTTCTTAGTGGTGGCGTAACTTTAAAACGCGTATCAAAACCTTCTAATTTTTCGTCGGTCAAAACCAAGTGATGCACAGCAACGCTCGTAGTTACTTGTAATCCTTTTGCTTTAGCTTCTCTAATTAACTCAACTGATTTAGCTGTAGAAATTGTCGGAATATGAAGTTTTCCACCGGTATATTCTAATAGAAATAAGTTTCTGGCGATTTGTAATTCTTCTGCTAAATTCGGAATTCCTTTCAGGCCTAATCCGGTCGAAACGATTCCTTCATTCGCAACACCATTTCCTTTTAGATTAGCATCTTGTGTGTATGTAATTACCAATCCGTCAAAATCCTGTACATATTGCAAAGCTATTTTCAAAAGATTAGCATTGTCGATACTTTTATTGTAATCTCCAAAAGCAACAGCTCCGGACTTTTTCATGTCAAACAATTCTGCCATATCTTTTCCTTCGCTTGCTTTGGTTAAAGCACCAATTGGGAAAAGTTCCGTGGCAAAACCATTTGCTTTATTTTTTACAAAATTTACTTGTGACTGATTGTCGATAACAGGGAAGGAGTTGGGTTGCAGGGCAATTGCCGTAAAGCCGCTTTTTGCAGCAACATTCAATCCGTTTGCGATAGTTTCTCTGTCTTCATAACCTGGTTCTCCAAAAGAAACGCTGCTGTCAAACCAACCTTGCGACAGATGTAAGTTCTCCAACTTTACTTCGGTTGTGTCCTGGATATCAAGAATCGAAGTTCCTATTTTTTCTATTAAACCATCTGCAATTAAAAGATCAACCGTCTGATTATGAAACGGACTTTTTGAATCTATAATTTTGGCGCTTCTGATGATTATTTTCATATGTAGATAAATTTATTTTGTATACAAATAGTATTTTATAGCGTTCTATTTGTCATTTCGACGAAGCAGAAATCACATCCAATATTCTATGCAGTGCGTTCTCAGCGCATGTGATTTCTCCTTCGTCGAAATGACAATCTGTGTGTATGTCGTATTTCAACTTTATAAACTTAATCTCTTAATGGTTCAAAAAAGAAAACTTTAAGTTTATTTCACAAACTTGATAATTGCCATTTCTAATGCTAAAAATAACAGTGCAAAGATAACAAACCATTTCCAAATTTGGCTGTCAGTTCGTTCAGTTTGTAGCGTATTAAAAATGGTCGAAATCGTATCAGCAGTTTTAAAATCAGAAACCACGTTGGTATTCACCTGACTTAAATCGCTTTCGCTTCGTTTGTAATTGAAGCTCAGGTTTTCTACCCATTCTTTTTTATCAAAAACCCCATAATTCCCAGCTGTTTCAGGGAAATCATTGAAGATTAATTTTACTTTATTATTCATTATTTGCTGAATCGGAATAAAAGAATCTTCAGTTCCTCTGACTTCCAGAATGGCGTCTTTTGTCAATAAAACATCTGTAAAATAAGGTTGATTATTTCCAATGGTCAATGCATTAACACCGGTTTTCTGATTGTTTTGCCCCATTTTATAAAACAAAGGAACAATCAAAGGCGATTGCTGAAAGTTCGAATTTGTTGTATTTATTGGTGCTGAAAAAATAGTAATTCCTGAAACCGGATTCTGAATCGCTGTTACAAAAACACTTTGGTCTTCATACGATAAAACTGCCGGATATGGACTCGAAATATTAAATGAACTGTTTGTTTTTGGATATTGAAAATTAGTAATTTTATTCTCGAAAACGCCTGAAAACAAAGGATGATCAAAATTGATTTTGGTAATTAACTTATTTTTATTTTCAAGATCCTTAAACTGAATTCTTCCAAAATTCCCCAGAAAAGTATTCAGATTTGAAACAGAACTTTTTTCAGAAGGAATAACGACTAAATTTCCACCTTTAGAAACAAATGCTTTTAAGGTGGTTTGCAAAGCCTGAGGAATTTCAATTAATTCATTCAGGATAATAGTGTTTTGTTTTTCTAAACTATTATAATCTAAAGTACTAATAGAGTAATTGTTATAATTGAATTCAGCTGAAGTATAGATTCGGGATAAGAAATTACTTTTCTCCGGTTCTCCAATACTAATAACATTCGTTTTTTTGTTTTTCGAAATGCTAAAATAAAGTGTGTTGTCATACGTCAAACCATTGTCTTCGATAGTTACATAACCATGAAAGGCTTCTTTTGGAATCGTAAAATTGACTTTCTTTTTCTTTGCATCAAATTTGATAATGGTTTTTGCAATCAATTTGTTTTGATTGTATAATGCCATCGATACTGGTTTTAAATCCTCTCCGTAAGCGGATAGATTTACGCTGATTTCATAGAAATTCTCCAAAGTCTGATTGATAAAAACACTATCAATTGCGACATTATTTTTTTGCTCGGCTTGCGGAATAATAAAATACGGTTTCTCTTCTCTATCAATGTTTTTTACATCTTTTTCTGCGAGACCAACAGCATCTGTAATAATAACAATATCTTTTTTATAAGCCGATTTATGCGCTTTGATTTTTGCCATTATTGACGAAAGCTCAAAAGGAGTGGCACTGTATTTTAGATTTTGTAAAGCGCTTTTTGATGATTTTATATCCGTATTCCAGTAGTTTTCAGTGTTGGTTAATAACGAAAACTGAGTTGTTTCAGGAGTATTTTCGAGTAATTCCTGAACAGCACGTTTTAGTAATTCTCCTTTTTTACCTTTAGCCTGCATACTAAACGAATTGTCCAGAATAATATACATTTCGTTAGTTGCATTTTTACTATCCTTAGCTTCAAAAAAAGGTTGTGCGAAAGCAAAAATAATACAAGTCAGCAATAGTAAACGAGTCGCTAATAAAAGTCTCTTTTTGATTTTAGAACTTTTTCGGGTTTGTATCGAAAGTTCTTTTAAGAAGCGAACATTGGTAAAATAGGATATTTTAAAACGTCGTAATTGAAATAAATGAACCAAAATTGGAACGATCAATAAAAACAGAAAGTATAGAATTTCGGGATGTTTAAAATGCATTCTGGCTTAGATTTATTTCACTACGTTTTGTAGCTGCTGGTCAAAAATACAAATTTTTAGTCAAACCATATAGGTAATAGTATTTAAACCATATAAGTAATATACCGGATACAAGCTAGATTCGAATTTTGCAAAAGTTAAATGAACTTATCGTACTTGTATGGTTTAAAAATAGCAAAACAGAGTTTGAATAATGTAACTTATGTAATTTCTTTTATAACAAAAAATAACTTTCCGAAAGGTATTATTGATTATTTTAGCCTATTCAAAAAACAAATGAAAACTATGAAAAGATTATATATAGTTCTTTTTTCGACTTTAGCTTTTACAGCTTCACAAGCTCAGAATAAATTCAATTTATTGGTGGGAACTTACACCAATACTTGCGAAAGTAAAGGAATTTACGTTTACGAATTTGATGCAGCTTCGGGTAATTTTAAATTAAAGAATTCTACCGAAAATGTAGTAAGTCCTAGTTATGTATCCGTTTCGACAAATAATAAATTTGTTTATGCGGTAAACGAAAACGGAACACAAAGTGCTGTAACGGCATTAGCATATGACGCGCCAACAGGTAAACTTAAGGTATTAAATACGCACTCTTCTCTGGGAGCGGATCCTTGTCATCTAATAAACGATGATAAAAACGTGATTGTTGCTAATTATTCCGGAGGAAGTATTGCAGTTTTTAAGAAAAATGCCGACGGGAGCATCACAGAAGGTCAACAAATGATTCAGCATGAAGGAAAAGGACCAAATGCTGCGCGTCAGGAAAAGGCACATGTGCATCAAGTTGTTTTTTCTCCGGACAAAAAGTTTGTTTTATCGAATGATTTGGGGCAGGATAAAGTTTTTATTTATAAATACAATCCGGGTGCGAGCCATGAAGTTTTAACTTTAAAAGGAACTGTAGATGTAAAAAAAGGAAGTGGCCCAAGGCATTTAACCTTTAGTAAAGACGGGAAATTTGTGTACATGGTTCAGGAATTAGATGCGACTCTTACTACTTTTAGTTATGATAAATCAGGAAATTTAAAACTTCTTGCCGAAACGAGTATTTTACCAAAAGGATTTACTGGAGGAACTGGCGCAGCAGCGATTAAAATTTCGCCTGACGGAAAATTTTTATACGTAACAGATCGTGTGGATGCCAATAATATTTCAGTTTATAAAATTCAGAAAGACGGAAGCATTAAGTTTGTAGAGCAGGAAAGTACTTTAGGAAAAGGCCCAAGAGATTTTGCCATTGATCCAACAGGAAATTACCTTTTGGTAGGTCATCAATATACAAATGATATCGTTATTTTTAAAAGAGATAAAACCACAGGAAAGCTTACCAATACCGGAAAAAAGATTGAATTGTGTTCTCCGGTTGGATTGGTTTTTACGAAGATATAGTTTTCTTAAAAGGTACTAAGGCTCTAAGTTGCTAAGGTTTTGAGTTAAAATAAAAAATCCTAAAGATTGTATCAATCTTTAGGATTTTTTATTTTATATCGTCTAAAAAGAAAGCCTTAGCTACTTAGAACCTTTAAAAATCTATTTATTCTTATCTTTTCTCTTCTTGTCTCTCGTTTTCAACATATTTCGATTGACAGATCCGTGGGTTTTCTTTTTGGTTTTAGAAGGTCCTCCAAGATTTACTTTTTTATTCTTTTTATCTTTTTCATGAAAAGCACCATCACCGGAAAGTTTTTGTTTTTTCATTAAAAACTTAATCGGCTGTTTGTCTTTTTCAGGCTCAATTAATTTTAATGAAATTTCAACTTCTTCAGGAAAATCTGCAATTGCAAGTTCTTGATTCATCAATACTTCAACTTCGACTTTAAATTCTTCTTCACGAGGCGTGATAAAACTAATCGCGGTTCCTGTTGCATCTGCACGACCTGTACGACCAATTCTGTGCATGTACAATTCAGGAAATTCAGGAAGTTCAAAGTTAATAACGTGAGAGATATTCGAAATATCCAAACCTCTCGCCATAATATCAGTGGTGATCAATCCGCGAAGATTTCCTTCCTGGAATTCTGCCATGGTACTCAAACGATAATTTTGAGATTTGTTCGAGTGAATTACTCCAAACTGACCTTCAAAATCTTCTTCGATTCTGGTATGAAGCATGTCTGAAATCTTTTTATTATTCACAAAAACCAAAACACGTTCCATGCTTTCGTTTGTTTCTAATAAATGTTTCAACAGGTTTACTTTTGTATTAAAGTTAGGAACATTGTATGTAACCTGAGTAATGTTTTCAAGCGGAGTTCCGGAAGCGGCAAGTGTAACTTCTTCAGGGAAATCAAAAAAGTCATTCAAAACAGCATCAACTTCATCAGTCATGGTTGCAGAGAAAAGAATGTTTTGACGTTTGGTTTTCATCATCGCCAAAAGCGCTGTCAATTGTGTACGGAAACCAAGATTCAGCATTTCGTCAAACTCATCGATTACTAATTTTTGAGTTTCATCAAAACGAATAACAGCATCAAGCGCTAAATCCATTGTACGACCCGGCGTTCCAACAAGAATGTCGACACCTTCGTAAACAGCTTTCTTTTGTGTATTGATATTTACTCCACCAAAGATACCAAGTGTACTAACTGACATGTATTTGGTTAATTTCTCGACTTCTTCTACAACCTGAACTACTAATTCGCGGGTTGGAACCAGAATTACGATTTTAGGCGTATTGGTTGGTGTAAATTTATATAATTTTAAAAGAGGTAGTAAGTAAGCAAATGTTTTACCGGTACCGGTTTGCGCAATTCCCATCATATCACGGCCAGACATAATCACAGCAAAGGATTTTTCCTGAATAGGTGTAGGCGTAACAAAGCCTAATTCGTCGATTGCTTTTTGTACTGATTTTGGAAGATTGAATTTTTCGAAAGTGCTCATTTACATTAAATTTTGTGCAAATGTACGTTAAATTCATGGTTTTTTGTTAGATTTTATGTTTTTGATAGCGATGTATCACCCTGAGCGAAGTCGAAGGGCATGCCAATTGCAACTTTGGCTTCGACTTCGCTCAACCTGACATTTATGGAAACCAGTATGATATTTGTTGAGATCAGCTTTGATGTACGCTATTTTTAAAACTTTAAAACCCTTCAAAAACTCCCAGTCCAAACAGGGCAAAATCGTATTTTACAGGATCTTGAGCATCCATTTTTCTAAGCTTAAGATCCAATTCTGTCAAAGCTTTTCCGTCATTTTGTTTTCGGGTAAGAATTCCAAGTTTTCGTGCAACATTACCGGAATGTACATCTAGCGGACAAGATAATGCAGATGGCGAAATGGTTTTCCAAATTCCTAAATCGACTCCTTTTGTGTCCTGACGCACCATCCAGCGCAAATACATGTTGATTCTTTTTGCTGCCGAATTATTTAATGGATCTGAAATGTGTTTTTGAGTTCTTGGCAAATGATCTATTTCGAAGAATATTTTTTTAAACTCGTGAATGCTTTTTTGCAAACTGTCCTTTTCCTGATGTTTAGCAAAAACAGCTTCTAAACCATTATGGTTTTGATAGATGTGTTGTAGGCCTTTTATAAAGCCACCAAAATCTTTTCCGTTAAAGGTTCTGTGAACGAAATTTTCTAAACTCAACAAGTCTTCCTCAGAATGGGACATCACAAAATCATAAGGTGTATTGCCCATTAATTCCATCATTTGATGGGAATTTTTGATGATCATTTTGCGATTTCCCCAGGCAATTGTAGCACTCAGGAAACCGGCAATTTCAATGTCTTCTTTTTGAGAAAATAAATGCGGAATCTGTACAGGATCACTGTCAATAAAATCCTGATTATTATATTGAATGACTTTTTCGTCGAGGAATTCTTTAAGCTCTTTTTGGGTCATGATTGAAATGAAAATTCTTGTTATTCGGGTGTTCTGATGTGAACATATTAATGTTATGAAAATAAGAACACTAATTTCGCAAATTGACACTAATTTTAGTGCTTAACTTATTTCGTGTAATTAATTAAACAAACCAATCTGTGACAATTCGTGAAATTAGTGTTTACTTATTCGGGTTTCTTTGTTAGGAAGAGATAATATTGGCATACAGCAGTAAATAGCTCCTTATTCTAATTACTAATTAAACCATCGACCATTACTAATTTTCGATCCGCCATATTTGCCAGTTCTTCGTTATGTGTTACGATAACAAAAGTTTGCCCAAATTCGTCGCGAAGCTGAAAGAATAACTGATGTAAATTTTCGGCCGAAAGCGTGTCTAAGTTCCCTGAAGGTTCATCGGCAAAAATAACGTCCGGTTTATTGATTAAAGCCCTCGCAACGGCAACCCTTTGTTGTTCTCCTCCGGATAACTCGTTTGGTTTATGATGTATTCTGTGAGATAGACCAAGATATTCTAAGATTCGTTTGGCTTCTTTTTCCGTTTCGGCTTTTGGTTTATTAGCCATAAATGCGGGAATACAAACATTTTCTAAAGCTGTGAATTCAGGTAATAATTGATGAAACTGGAATATAAAACCAAGATTTAAATTGCGAAAACTCGACAATACTTTGTCTTGTTTGCTTTTCTTTTTAAAATAACGGTTCATATAAATTACAAATAACAAAACAGGCAAAATTAAAATGCCAACGGTGATGTTTCTTACTAAATCATCAAGAATTATATGCTTGAAAAAGAATGCGAAAATTACTAAAGCAATGGTATAAACAGCACCAATCCAGGATATCCATTTAAAAGCTTTTTCTTGTTTTGTATTGTCAGTTTCAACATCCTGTAATTTCAATACATTTTCACCGTTAATAGTCAGAGATGATTCAGTGTTTATTTCAGGCTTGTCCAGCGTTCCCAGAATTTGCAAAAGCGTAGTTTTTCCGGCACCTGAAGCACCAACAATCGAAACAATTTCTCCTTTTTTGATGTGCAAGTCAACTCCTTTTAAAACCTCTAATTTATCGTAGAACTTATGTATGTTTTTTGCGTGTATCATTTTTGAAACTGTTTCTACAAAGAAACAAAGATTCTGCCGATATAAAAATGTGTTGTAACAGAAATTTAAGAAGATGGCTATTTAAATAAGTATTGAAAATTTATTTTACATTTATCATAAATATTTTAAAAAGATGAAAATAAAAATTGGTCTGGTAATCTTTATAATTGCGCTTGCAGGAATATTTGTAAATGCAAAAATATATGCTGATGATCAATTTTTATTATACAAAGTCGATCTTAAGAAACAAGATTTAAAATTATACTGGAAGGATGATAAGGATCAAAATTTCGGAAGTATTCAGAATTTAAAAGCTTGGTTAGAGGGTAATAATAAAACTCTTGATTTTGCGATGAATGCCGGAATGTACAAAAAAGACAATTCGCCTCAGGGACTTTATATTGAAAAGCAAAAAATATTATCGCCTTTAGATACCATAAAAGCGGCAGGGAATTTTTATTTAAAACCCAATGGTGTATTTTATTTAACGACGGAAAAAACGGCTGCAATATGTACGACCCAGGATTTTCGAAATAACGGAAAAATAGAATATGCGACTCAATCAGGTCCAATGTTGATTATTGACGGGCAAATTCATCCGGAATTAAAAAAGGGATCCAGTAATTTGAACATTCGAAATGGAGTAGGGATTTTGCCTGATGGAAAAATAGTCTTCATATTATCTAAAAAAGAAATTAATTTTTATGATTTCGCAAGTTATTTTAAAAGCTTAAGCTGCAAAAATGCTTTGTATCTGGACGGATTTGTATCACGTGCATTTGTCCCGTCTGAAAATTGGATTCAGACAGATGGAAACTTTGGTGTGTTATTTGCAGTATCGAGATCTAAGAAATAATGAAAAGTGTTTTAACCGGATGATTATATGGTAATTAAGAAATAAAATTATGCTTAGACATAATTTTAATTTGACTAATTCTTTATAAATTCGAATAATATCTAATTTGAAATAACATGCAGGAAGTAAAAATGATAAACGAAGACGAGAGAACCAGAAAGCTGCTTTTAGGCTTGCTTTTGGATGCGATTGGAATGGTTTCCTTTACAATTCCGTTAGTTGGAGAATTTACGGACGTTATCTGGGCGCCGGTCGCCGCTTTTATAATGACTAGAATGTATAAAGGCCGAGTAGGGCGTGTTGCGGGTATTTTGACCTTTGTTGAAGAGATATTACCTTTTACAGATGTAATTCCATCCTTTACACTTACGTGGATTTATACTTATTATTTTCAAAGAAATAATAATGACGCTTAATTTTTATCTTTGAATAAAAATCCTAGTCCCATATTTTTGAGCATTTTTTTTTCGAAATTCCAAAAGAATCGAAATTGCCCAAAAATAGTTCCTATGGCAACCAGTAAAACCTGATATATAGGAAAAATAATCAACAATCGGATTAAAGTAAACCAGCCACCAAAATCTTCTTTGGTGATGCCTAATAAAACGCAAAAAGGTCTAGACAACCATGCAGATGCCGATCCTGTGATGGCAAAAACAACAATTATAATGATGGCTTGTAGATTTGAGGTAATTCCCCAACGTTTCTTTAATCTGTTCATTTTTATATGCAATGATTACAAATATAAGAACATTATCTTATAGGAACATGGCCCGCGAGCTTTTGTTTGTATGTATTTTGAAAATAAATCATATAATTATAAATCAAATAATTTACTTCATATCCGTAATGAATATTTGGTCTGTAATCAATAGTCATTTCGTATAAATTAGGACTATATCTTTGTGGTTGTAAAACGCGATTATTCCATTCTGTAACGTATAGATAATTCTTGTTTTCAAGGTAAGATAAAGAATAGTAATTTCGAGGAAGCGCTGTAGAGGCTAACCAGGTACTAAAACCATTGTCGATAATAATTACTTCATATTCTAAAGAATCATTCGCAATTCGTACCGTATCATTTACTGCAAGACTTGTTTTAGTTGAAGGATTTACGGCAACAGTATTTTTAGAAGTTGTAGAACATGCTACTATTGTAAGCAAAAGAACTAATGAGGAAAGTATTTTTTTCATAATTTTTAATTTCAAACTTTAATTTACAGCTAGGGCAGCTTGCTATTTTATTGCTTAACAGCAGCATTGTGATTCTTGGCTGTAGATTTAAGTTTATTTATAAATTGAAATACTAAAATCTTGCCATTATTAGTTTTTAACTAAAAAAAAGCCATTTACACTAAAGTAAACAGCTTAGGATATTTTATGTCTTTGCATTTAATATGCAGAACCTTAGTGGTTTATTGGTTATTTATTTGCTGCCAAATATTTTTCCAATAAATCCTGCAATTCCACCTTTGCTTTTGGTAACTATCAGAACATCGGCAACATCGACTTTTCCATCATTGTTTTGATCTAAACCAAATTGCATTCCGTATTTATTAATAGTTTCCATAATTCCGGAAGCTTGTCCGCCATTTCCTGTAATTGAACTAATAATATCCGAAAGCTGAAAACCGCTGTCATTAGGATCCTTCGTCTTATTTACCAGTGAACTTAAAATTTGAGGAATCATCCCTGAAGCGACACCGGCTGAAGCCTCGCTGCTTAATCCAAATTTTTCACCAAGATTTCCGGACAATTGTTGTGTTATTTGTTGCACAACAGGATTAGAACTGTCGATAGGAGTTTTTCCACTAAATAAACTGGCTAATTGTTCGCCTCCGCCTTCTGAAGCAATCTTTTGCAATCCTGCAAATATTGACGTACTGGTTTCAGTTATGACAGCTTCATTATGCTCATTTGGGACAGCAGCGTTGTTTACTACAGCGTTGCCTCCGTATTGTTGTACTAATTGTGTTAATTGTTCAAACATAATTTAAAGAATTTAGATTAGAACTCAAATTTAATCAAAAAAAGAAAGAAATTTATTAAACAATGTTAATAAATTTCTTCTAACCGATTTAATTATAATTAATTAGCCCAATAAATTCTAAAAAATATTTATCCCTTATTTATATGGTTTTGAATTAAAGCTGTGCAGGGTTTGGTACTTTTACACCACACCACGTAGTTATATCTTCAGGATCAAATCCCAGGCAATTATTAATGTTCTTTTTAGGAAAGAATAAAACATCGTTAGTAAACGTACTTAGGTTGAAATAATAATTGGTAAAATCTTCCCCGTATCTCCACACATCACTTGAACCCTCATTTTGAACAGTTTCATTAAAAGTAAAAATTGATGATTGCTTTGGGATAAAATATTCTTTTTCGATAACAAGCGAAAAGATATTTCCAAATATAGAGGTACAGAATAGAGCAATTACAGCAATAAATAGTATAAAAATAATGATCCACTTACGACCAGAACTTTTTTTATCTGTTTTCATATTCTAGCTTAATTATGGTGTAAAAATATAAAAAAAGAAAGGGATTTACTACGGTTGAGTAGCAAATCCCTTTAATTGATTTTAATCTTTTTTTAATTGATTAGCTCAACAAAGTAATAATTTGTGATGCTAATTCAGTACCAATTCTATCTTGTGCTTCTCCCGTTGCAGCACCAATATGTGGAGTCAAAGAGATTTTAGTATGCATTAAAATTGCCATTTCCGGTTTTGGTTCGCTTTCAAAAACATCCAATCCTGCAAAAGCAACTTTTCCAGAATCTAAAGCTTTTACTAAAGCTACTTCATCAATAACACCACCACGAGCACAGTTTACGATTCCAACACCGTCTTTCATGATTGCAAATTCTTTTTCACCAACGATGTAACCATCCTGAGCAGGAACGTGTAATGTAATGAAATCAGCTTCTTTGAATAAAGACTCTAATGACTGAGAAACGATTGTTGTAGTGATTGACTGACCATCAAAAAACTCCACTTTAATGTCTATAGACGGAATAAAACTATCTGCAGCAATTACTTTCATACCTAAACCAAGAGCCATTTTTGCAGTAGCTTGTCCGATACGGCCAATACCAACAATACCAAGAGTTTTACCTCTTAATTCAACTCCGTTAGCATAAGCTTTTTTCAAACCATCAAAGTTTGAATCCCCTTCAAGAGGCATATTTCTGTTAGAATCATGCAAGAAACGAACACCAGAAAATAAGTGTCCAAATACCAATTCAGCAACAGATTCTGATGATGAAGCAGGTGTATTAATTACGTGAATTCCTTTGCTTTTTGCGTAATCAACATCAATATTATCCATACCAACACCACCACGACCAATAATTTTTAATCCCGGGCAAGCATCAATAATATCTTTACGAACTTTAGTTGCGCTACGCACTAAAACTACGTCTACATTGTTTTCGTTTACAAAATTAGCTACTTGTTCCTGAGCTACTTTTGTAGTTATAACTTCAAATCCACCTTTTTCTAAGGCAAGAATTCCACTTTTAGAAATTCCGTCATTTGCTAATACTTTCATTTTAGTTTATGTGTTTATTTGTTTTATCGTTTAATCGTATAGATTAGATGATAAACATAATATTATATTTTTTCTTTTTTGATTTAGGAGCTAATCCCGCTATTCGTTACAATCTTTTATTTTTTTAAAGAAAAAAAATAAAAGGATTTCCACTTCTATCGGGGCTAGAAACCCAGTTTGCAGTCTCAGTTTTCAGTAATAGTAAGACTGAAAACTGAGACTGCAAACTGAAAACTAAACTTTACCTTCCAATGCTTTCATTACATCAACCAATACCTGAACACTTTCGATAGGCATAGCATTGTAAATAGAAGCTCTGTAACCACCAACAGAACGGTGTCCTGGCAATCCTGAAATTCCTGCTTCTTTCCATAAAGCATCAAACGCAGCAGTATGATCCGCGTTGTTTAATAAGAAAGTAACATTCATTTTAGAACGATCTTCAACAGCTGCAGCACCTTTGAAAAGTGGGTTTCTGTCAATTTCAGTATAAATTAAATCAGCTTTTGCGTCGTTTAATTTTTCAACAGCAGCAACTCCGCCTTTTTCTTTGATCCATTGTAAAGTCAATAACGAAACATAAACAGCAAAAACAGGAGGAGTATTATACATACTTTCTGCTTTGATATGTTTAGCATAATCTAACATACTAGGGATAGTTCTTCCGCTTTTCTCCAAGATATCTTCTTTAACAACTACCAAAGTAGTTCCTGCAGGACCCATATTTTTTTGAGCTCCGGCGTAGATTAGGTCAAATTTAGAGAAATCTAAATTGCGTGAAAAAATATCAGAACTCATATCGCAAACAACAGGAACGTTAGTTGCAGGGAATTCTTTCATTTGAGTTCCAAAAATGGTGTTGTTACTTGTACAGTGAAAATAATCAGCATCACTAGGTATTTCGTATCCTTTTGGAATATGATTGTAATTTTGTTCTTTTGAAGAAGCTACAACAATAGTTTCTCCAAAATATTTTGCTTCTTTTATTGCGGCAGTTGCCCATGTTCCTGAATCTAAATAAGCCGCTTTTCCGCCTTCTTTCAATAAATTATATGGAGCCATTAAGAATGCTGTACTTGCACCACCTTGTAAAAATAGTGCCTGATATCCTTTTCCTGTAAGACCTAGTAATTCTAACGCAAGGGAACGAGCTTCATCCATAACGGCAACGAAATCTTTGCTTCGGTGCGAAATTTCAAGAATAGAAAGTCCTGAATCATTAAAATTTAATATAGCTTTTGATGCTTTTTCAAAAACCTCTTGAGGTAAGATACTTGGTCCTGCGCTGTAGTTGTGTTTTTTCATGGTTGTTGTTAAAAGTCGAAAATTTTAAAGAGGCAAATTTCGGCAATAGGAGCTTAAAAAGCGATAAATTATTCGAAATAATTAAACATATTTTTACTTTGTTGTTAACAAAAACGTTATAGTATCTACGTTATCTGCATAATCCCACAATTGAGGATTTTGCGTTTGACCAAACGGTATGCTGTTTTTGATCAAATCGTTGCTAACAATGCACTGAATTTGTTCAGCATCAGCTTCAAGGCGAGCCTGTAAATCTTCGATGCTTTCGTAAAACTCATAAAAAACGCTGGAAATAGGAGAGGCGTAACTTGAATCTTCTTTCAAAGTCAAAAAGCCATTATCCAGCAACTTGAAATTGCTCATTAAAAAAACCGCTTTATTATAGTCGTAATTATTGGCGTACTTCTCATAATGTATAACATCCTGATATTTGAAAATAGCTTCAAAAAAAGCAACAAATGAGTAATCTTTCGGAACAAAAAGTTTCGAAACGTTACGGCATCCTAAACCAAAATACCTGAAAATATCTTCGCCTAAAGCTTCTAATTCTTCGTGCGTTTCTTTTCCGTTTAAAACGGCTACCGAATTTCTGTTTTTTCGGATGATTGAAGGCTTATCTTTAAAGTAATATTCAAAATATCGGGCAGTATTGTTGCTTCCGGTGGCGATTACGGTATCAAAGTTTTCCAGTTTTCCATCTACGAAAGTAATCCTGTTTTTTAAGCTTTCATCAGCGAAAATCAAATATTTGGCTAAAAATGGTAATAAATGCTGATCGTTTGAGGATGTTTTTATTAATGCTTTATTTCCTGTGATTAATACTGATAAAAAGTCATGAAAACCAACTAACGGAATATTTCCGGCTAATATTAATGCTACATTTTTTTGATTTTTTTCTTCATGAGAAAAGTCAAATGAATACTCAGAAAGCCATTTGTCAATATTTTCTTGAGTTAGAGCATTCGCCCATGATTGTATTGCAAAGTACACTTGTTCAGGTGTATACCATCCGTTGTGTGATTGCGAAAGGGCTATCAGTTTTATAAAATCATTAAAAAACAAGTCATTACCTAAAACCGATTCATTTCGTGTGTTTTCTCGTTCAGAAAACTGACTTAAAAATCGACCTAGTGCTATAAAAGATTGTTTTTTTTCGTTTTGTAACATAAGTAATTTGTTTATGAAAGGTTTTGATTGTAATTTTGCACAAAAATAAGCTATATTAAGTTATAAGGCAAAGCCGATTATAATGTTTGACATTTTTAACGCATAACCTATAGCTTTTAACTCGTAACCAAGAACAAAAATGGCAATAATTATAACTGACGAATGCATAAACTGTGGGGCTTGTGAACCAGAGTGCCCAAATACAGCAATTTATGAAGGCGCTGATGATTGGAGATATAAGGATGGAACTAAACTTTCTGGGAAAATAATTTTACCTGACGGAACTGAGGTTGATGCTGATGATGCACAAACGCCAATTTCTGATGAAGTATATTATATTGTTCCTGGAAAATGTACTGAATGTAAGGGTTTTCATGATGAACCTCAATGTGCTGCCGTATGTCCTGTTGATTGTTGTGTGCCTGATGATAATCACGTAGAAGATGAAGAAACCTTGTTGAACAGACAAGCGTTTTTGCATGGTGATGAATAAAATATTATTTAAATTTAGATAAGTAAAAAATCCTGAGTCAACGCTCAGGATTTTTTTGTAATTAACTTTTTTTTGTATTGTCTAGGATTTTAATGTTTTATTTGTAGTTTTATAGTGGTTAATTTTGTATTAGCAACTATCTATGAGGAGATTACTACTTTTGTCTATTGTGTTTTTTAGCGTTAGTGTTTTTGCACAAAACACAGAATATTCTATTGTTGTTAAGGATATAGAAACTCAATTGCCTATAGAAAATGCGACAGTACTTATCATGAAAACGAAGCAAGTTTTGTTAACTAATGAAGAAGGTAAGGTTGGTTTTGTATTAAATGGTGCGTCGAACATTCAGGTTTCGGATATTGACTATGAAAATCTGACAATTCGTTGGGGGACTTTAAAAGACAATGATTTTGTGGTTTATCTAAAGAATAAGAATAAATTGGATGAAATTGTTGTGTCCAGAGAAAATCCGCAGAAAACACTACAAAAAATTGTTTCTAATTCGATCAAAAAACTCTCAACACCTTATCGTCTGAAGGTGTATGTGAGAGAGTTTTTTATGCTGGATAATAAATACTCCTATTATAATGACGGTCTTGTGAATTTTCAGTTTTCGGGAAACGAGAAAAAAATAAAAACAACATTACTGGTAGAACAAAATAGGTCGTACGGTTTATTAGAAACCGATATAAGTACTGATCTTAGAGGATATAATTTGAATAATATTATGGAAAATTATTCTAACCTTAAATATTTTGATCCTGTTTTAGATTCAAAAAAGAAGAAAGAATATGATTTCATAGTAAAAGGGCATCCTAATAATAGGAATTATCATGTAATGAAAATTACTCCTTTGGACTCTTCTAAAAAAGAACTCGAGAATTTTGAAATTATCTACGATCCGGAGAAAAAAGTAATTATAGAATTTATAATTAGCACGACTCCACAAAATTTTGATAAAATAGAAGTGAAACCCATTGTTGGATCTAAAAATATTACAAGATCATTTGTAAAAGTAGATTATAGATTAGATGGTGAAAATTATTATTTACTCAATTCAAATGAAGAAATTGCTTATAATATTATTTTAAAAGATAAGGTCAAAAATATTCAGGTTCGCAATAGTTTTATAACGACCAACTTTAATAAACAAAAATTTACTTATCGTGAAAGTGATGTTTTTAAAGAAAAAACACTTTTTAATAAACAGAATAAAATTCTGACGAACTATTGGGATATTTCCGGTTTTACAGCCACAGATCAGGAAAAAGCCATTATAAGTGCATTGGATTTTAAGATGTAACTTTTCGAAATGAGTATAAAATGAAAAGAATTCTAAATGTTTGAACCAAGGATTTTTTGTTTTATAATGTTGAGTAAAAGAGCTGTTTTTTAATAAAATTTTGAATGTATTTTAAAGAAGATGTTTTAAAATACATTAATCGTCATTTTTACTTCACTTACCAGCTATTAAATCTTATATTTGCAAAATTTTAAAGCCAAAAAATATCATTTTGGCAGAAGCAAAAAGCAAAGACACAAATAAAGATCATTAAAATAATTGCCTTTATATTAAGGTAAATTTATTAATGATAAGGCCTGAGAGATCAGGATCACATAAAAAATAAATAGAAACAACAAATGAAAGCAGGAATTGTAGGATTACCAAATGTTGGAAAATCAACATTATTTAATTGTTTATCTAATGCAAAAGCGCAAAGTGCCAACTTTCCGTTTTGTACAATCGAACCTAATATTGGTGTTGTAAACGTTCCGGATCCAAGAATCAATAAGTTAGAAGAATTGGTAAAACCAGAGCGCGTACAAATGGCAACAGTTGATATTGTTGATATCGCAGGTTTGGTAAAAGGTGCAAGTAAAGGTGAAGGTCTTGGAAACCAATTTTTAGGAAACATTAGAGAGTGTAATGCTATTATTCACGTTGTACGTTGTTTTGATAACGATAACATTGTTCACGTTGACGGAAATGTAAATCCAATTCGTGATAAAGAAACAATTGATATCGAATTACAGTTAAAAGACTTAGAAACGATAGACAAACGTTTAGAAAAAGTAAAACGTGCTGCAAAAACAGGAAATAAAGAAGCACAGACAGAAGAAGCTTTGTTAAACCGAATCAGAGAAGCATTATTACAGGCAAAATCGGCGAGAACAATTATTCCTCAAAATAATGACGAAGAAATTTTAATGGAAGCTTTCCAGTTAATTACTTCAAAACCGGTTTTATATGTTTGTAATGTTGACGAAAGTTCAGCTGTAAACGGAAACAAATACGTAGATCAGATTCGTGAATTAGTAAAAGATGAAGGTGCTGAAGTTATTATACTTTCAGTAGGAGCAGAGGCTGATATTACAGAGTTAGAAAGCTACGAAGAGCGTCAGGTTTTTCTTGAAGATATGGGATTGACTGAGCCAGGAGCATCAGTTTTAATTCGTGCAGCTTACAAATTACTAAAACAACAAACTTATTTTACAGCAGGTGTAAAAGAAGTTCGTGCCTGGACCATCAATATTGGTTCAACAGCGCCACAAGCAGCCGGAGTTATCCATACTGATTTCGAAAAAGGATTCATTCGTGCCGAAGTTATCTCATACGAAGATTACGTTCAATACGGTTCAGAAGCAAAAGCAAAAGAAGCAGGGAAATTCAAAGTCGAAGGAAAAGAATATATCGTAAAAGACGGTGATGTAATGCACTTTCGTTTCAACGTATAGATTTCTGGAGAATAAAGAATAAAGAATAAAGAATAAAGAATAAAGAATAAAGAATAAAGAGAATAGGCTAAACTGCTGGAGAGATTCAGCAGTTTTTTTATGCGCAAAAAACAATCAGCAGGTAGTGTGTTATTCTGAGTGTTATTACTTCGTATCTTCGTTATCGCTGCGGTCTTCGTTCGGTCGAAATTGACAAAAAATGTGAATAAAATCTGCTCAATCTACTTGAAACAAAAAACAGGCGACATAAAAAAAAACCATACAAATCTGCGTTTTCGCTTTAGCAAATCCGTGTCATCCGCGTTCCATTTTAAGAATTTGGAATATTCATATTCAATATGGTAAAAATGTAAAATTTCCTCAAAAAGCGAGAATTAAAAGTTTTTAAATTTTTCTTAAATTTGAGAGAACATCTAAAACCAGAAATATCGTGAAAATCAAAAAATTATTCTCCAAGTCATGGTTTCTGCTCAAGAACACCTTTTTAGAATTTAATGATGACAATGCTATTAAATTGAGTGCTGCATTATCCTATTATACCATATTTGCCTTACCGCCTTTGTTGATTATCATCATCACTGTATGCGGATTTTTCTTTGGTGAAGATGCTGTAACAGGACAACTTTACGGGCAAATAAATGGTTTGGTTGGTAATGGCGCTGCAATCCAGATTCAGGAAGCAATAAAAAATGTGCAATTGTCAGGAGATAATGTTTTTGCCACCATATTTGGAGTTGCAATGTTGTTAATTGGAGCATCGGGAGTTTTTGCCGAGATACAAAGTTCTATAAACTTTATATGGGGTTTACGAGCAAAACCTGATAAAGGAATTAAAAAATTCATTCAAAATCGCTTAATGTCATTTTCAATGATCGCTTCAGTTGGTTTTTTAATGCTTGTCAGTCTTTTTATAAGTACCACATTAGATTTAATGAGTGCTCGTTTAAAAATGTATTTCCCGGAAAGTACCGTCTATTTATTTTATATAGTCAATATAGTGATCGTTCTTGCAAGTATTACGCTTCTTTTTGCAATTATTTTCAAGACATTACCTGATGGAAAAATTAGATGGAAAGACGCTTTTATTGGTTCCGGAGTTACAGCAATACTTTTTATGATTGGTAAATTTGCAATTGGTTTTTATTTAGGAAGCTCTACAGTTGCTTCAGTCTATGGCGCAGCAGGTTCTGTAATAATTATTTTGGTTTGGGTCTATTATTCGGCAATTATTCTGTATTTTGGAGCAGAATTTACCAAAGTATATGCAAAGTCATACGGAGGTAAAATCGAACCTAATGAATACTCTGTTGAAATTCAAAAGGAGATTTACGAAATAAAAGATCCAACAGAAAAAGAACCGTTAAAAAAAGCATCTTTATGAAAATTATAGCCTTTGGAGGAAGTAACAGTCAACATTCAATCAACAAACATTTTGCGACTTACGCAGCAAGCTTATTTGAAAATGCTGATGTTGAAGTTTTGGATTTGAATGATTTTGCTATGCCTTTGTTTAGTGTCGATGTTGAAAAAGAAATTGGTCAGCACGAAACGGCAAAAGCATTTTTGGCGAAAATTGGAACAGCAGATCTTCTTGTTGTTTCCTTAGCGGAGAATAATGGTAATTATTCCGTTGCTTTCAAAAATATTTTTGACTGGAGTTCCAGAATCACCAAAGAAGTTTTTCAGCAAAAGTCAATGTTGTTATTGGCAACGTCGCCAGGCACAAGAGGTGGAGCTTCTGTGTTAGAAATTGCTAATAATGCATTGCCACGATACGGCGCACAAATAAAAGCTACATTTTCATTACCAGCATTTAATGCTAATTTTGATCTGGAACAAAATAAAATTTCAAATGCCGAGTTAGATATAGAATTAAAAGACATAATAAAGTCTGGTTTTTAATCGATGATAATAAAAAAGATTACTGTTATATTCCTTCTCCTGAATTTTGTTTTTATAAATTCATCTTACTCACAAAAAGATAGTGATGTAGACAGGATAGTACTAAAATACCCAAAACATTTTAGTTCTACAGAGGATTTAGCAGAAAGAATTCAAAAAGATTTTACTTCAGAACACGACAAGGCAAGAGCTATTTACAGTTGGATTGCCTTTAATGTAAAATATGATTATGCGGTATATTTAAATCCACCGCGAACACAAGGGTTTAGTTATTCTACTGAAGCTGAAAAGCAAAGAAAAATTCAACAAATCAATGATAAATTGATTGAAAAGAGTTTTAGTTCTCAAAAGGCAGTTTGTGAGGGTTTTACAGCTTTATATCAGCATTTGTCCGGATTGGTAGGGCTTAAATCAGAAATAATCAGAGGAGATTCAAAGATAAGATTAGCAGATATTGGCCGAAAAAAACTTTCTTCAAATCATGCCTGGAACATTGTTTTAATTGATAAAAAATGGCGACTGATTGATGTTACATGGGGTCAGGGATATTATGACAATAGTAAAGGAAAAATGGTCAATGACTTCACATCCATTTATTTTGATACAGATCCTGAATATTTTTTTGCTAAACATTTTCCGGATTCCGGTTCTTATTTAGGAAACAGATTAAGTAAGGAAGATTTTCTTAATGGACCTTTAATTTATAATAAAACAATCGAAGGCGATTATAAAATTAAAGCACCGGATTCCGGAATAGTGGAAGCGAAATATGGAGATAAAATTACTTTTGAAATTAAAAACGTTTCAAAATCAGATTTACTCTTCTATTTAAATAAAAAAAATCAGCCAGTAAAAATTCAAAACTCTAAAGCGAAACGCGGAGGTATAGAATTTGATATTACTTATGACAAAAATATAAGCGATTACATTACTATTTATCTGGATACATTTAGCATCGTTTCATTTAAAATAATTCCGAAATAAAGATATTTTGCATCTTTGTTTAAACGTTTTTCTTCTTTTATAGAATTGACGTATCTTAGCGATAAAGAGATGAATTTAATGATAGCAGTCAATAAAACTGTTGAAATGCAACCAAGGCTATGGAAACTACTTTCCTGAAATCTATTTTAGATAATGATTTCTATAAATTTACAATGCAGCATGCTGTAATTAAGCTTTTTCCAAAGGCAAAAGTGCGTTATGGTTTTATCAATAGAGGCAAACATATTTTTCCTCCCGGTTTTGGTGATTTACTTCGACGATCTGTTGATGCCATGGCTGATTTGCGTCTGACTAAAGACGAAAAAAATTATTTAGCCCACTTTTGTCCGTATCTTGATCCTACATATTTAGATTTTTTACAAGGATATAATTATGATCCGTCAGAAGTCCACATTACTCAGGAAGGATCAGAAATAAAAGTCACAATCGAAGGATTTTGGTATCGAACTATTTTGTGGGAAGTTCCTTTGATGGCTTTAATCTCAGAACTTTTTTATAAGGCGAATCACTTAATTCGGCTGAATGATGATGCGATAAAAAAATTAACAAAAGATAAAATTGATAACTATAATAAATTAGGGGTTTCAATTTTGGAATTTGGAACAAGACGTCGCCATTCTTATGATGTACATGTTTTGATCAACGATACTTTGCAGACTTTTGGTTCTGAAAGTTTTATTGGTACAAGTAATGTGCATTTTGCAATGGTCAATAATAAAAGACCCTTAGGAACGCATGCACATGAATGGTTTATGTTTCATGCGGCTCAGTTTGGTTTTAAAATGGCCAATTTAATTAGCCTGGAAAATTGGACACAAGTTTACGGAGGTGATCTCGGGATCGCTTTAACGGATACTTATACAACAGATATTTTTTTCGAACAATTTGATAAAAAATATTCTAAACTTTTTGACGGAGTCCGTCATGATAGTGGAGATCCCATCGAATTTGCGCAAAAGGTACTTTCGCATTATACAAAAATGGGGATTGATCCAAGATCGAAAGTGATTGTTTTTTCGGATTCGCTGAATTATGATAAAGTAAAAAGTATCACTGATTTTTGTAAAAATAAAATTAAAATGTCGTTTGGTATCGGAACCAATTTTAGTAATGACGTAGGTTTGCCGCCTATGAATATGGTTATAAAATTGACCGAAGTTAAACTGGATAATACACATTGGCAAGGCGTTGTTAAGCTTTCTGATGAAAAAAATAAAAATACGGGAACGCCCGAAATGATTGCTTTAGCAAAAGAAGTACTGGGAATCAAATAGCATTTTTTGGTTAAAAACATGATTTTTTTTATTTTTGACACCTGTATTATTTTAAAATCAATTTAAATAGGATTTAAAGCTGTTATTAATCATAACAAAAAAAAAATACGCTTTCATTTTTTGACTATAAATGGTACATTAGCCAAAAATCCAATTCACTTTATGCTAGAGCAAAATCAATATACCGAAGATAACATTCGATCACTCGATTGGAAAGAACATATTCGTATGCGTCCCGGAATGTATATCGGGAAACTAGGAGATGGTTCTTCACCGGATGATGGTATTTATATTCTTTTAAAAGAGGTTTTAGACAACTGTATCGATGAGTTCGTGATGGGGTCAGGAAAGACTATTGAGGTGACTATCAGGGATAAAACGGTTACGGTTCGTGATTACGGACGTGGAATTCCGTTAGGAAAGGTAGTTGATGTAGTTTCGAAAATGAATACAGGAGGAAAGTATGATTCTAAAGCTTTCCAGAAATCAGTAGGTTTAAATGGTGTAGGAACAAAAGCAGTAAATGCACTTTCGAATTACTTTCGTGTAGAATCAGTTCGTGATGATAAACAAAAAGGAGCTGAATTTTCTGCTGGAAATTTAGTTTTAGAAGAAGATATAATCGAGACGACAAAGCGAAAAGGAACAAAAGTAACCTTTACGCCGGATGAATCGATCTTTAAAAATTACAAATTCCGTATGGAATATGTCATTAAAATGGTCAAAAACTATTGTTACCTAAACAATGGTTTGACGATTATTTTTAATGGAGAAAAATACATTTCTGAAAATGGTCTTAGAGATTTATTAGAAGAAACAATTAGTGCGGATGATCTTGAATATCCAATTATTCACCTGAAAGATCATGATATCGAGATCGCTTTAACGCACAGTAAAACACAATACAGCGAAGAGTATCACTCTTTTGTCAACGGACAGAATACAACTCAGGGAGGAACGCACTTAGCGGCTTACAGAGAAGCAATTGTAAAAACCATTCGTGAGTTTTACAATAAAAACTTCGAAGCTTCTGACGTTCGTAAATCGATTGTGAGTGCGATTAGTATTAAAGTTATGGAGCCGGTTTTTGAGTCTCAGACCAAAACCAAATTAGGTTCTACAGATATGGGTTCTGACGATGGAACGCCTGCTGTATCTGTTCGTACTTTTGTAAATGATTTTGTTAAAAATAAATTAGACAATTATTTACACAAAAATCCTCCAACTGCAGATGCTTTATTGCGTAAAATTTTACAGGCAGAGCGTGAGCGAAAAGAATTATCCGGAATTAGAAAGCTGGCAACGGATCGTGCTAAGAAAGCCAATCTTCATAATAAAAAATTAAGAGATTGCCGCGCGCACCTTCCAGATACAAAAAACCCGAGAAACTTAGAAAGTACGCTTTTTATTACCGAGGGAGATTCGGCTTCCGGATCGATCACAAAGTCACGTGACGTAAATACACAAGCCGTATTTAGTTTACGTGGTAAGCCTTTGAACTCGTACGGAATGACGAAGAAGATTGTATATGAGAATGAAGAATTCAACTTATTACAAGCAGCTTTAGATATCGAAGACGGACTGGAAAAATTGCGTTACAACAATATCGTAATTGCAACCGATGCCGATGTCGATGGAATGCACATTCGTTTGTTGTTGATTACTTTCTTTCTTCAGTTTTTTCCTGAATTAATCAAAGAAGGACATTTGTATATTTTGCAAACGCCACTTTTCAGGGTTCGAAATAAAAAGGAAACCATCTATTGTTATTCAGAAGAAGAGAGAAGAGATGCGATCGAAAAACTAAAACCAAAACCGGAAATCACCCGATTTAAGGGTTTGGGAGAGATTTCGCCGGATGAGTTCAAAAACTTCATTGGAGAAACCATTCGCCTTGATCCAATTATGATGGATAAAAATACTTCGATTGAACAATTGTTATCTTTCTATATGGGGAAAAATACTCCGGACAGACAAGAATTTATCATCAAGAATTTGAAGGTGGAATTGGATGCTGTTGAAGCTGAAGTTTAGAAAGAAAATAAAAATATGAAAACCTCAGTCAATGACTGGGGTTTTTGAAATATAAAATTCTGCGACAGTGTTGCTGAATTTATAATTTGAATTTCGTTATAAGTGTCGATGAATTTTTAAGTTAGCACACTAGATAATTTTGCCAGTAAATATAAAACCGTTTTACCAAGTGAGTCAGATTTAAAACGACTTTTGGAGAATAAATAATATCAAATTTATAATTTCGAATATAAATAAATGAAAGACGAAGAAGACGATAACATAATTCCAAACGACGACGAGAATAATTCTGAAGAGAACCAGATTGATGAAAATCAGGATGGAGATGATTCTGAGGAAATTATAAACGTAGATGCTAAGAATTTTGAAGGAAAGCATTTTTACGAAAACCAGGAAGAAGAAGGAGACGACGTTATTACAAAAGTAACGGGAATGTACAAAGACTGGTTTCTGGATTATGCTTCATACGTAATTCTGGAACGTGCAGTTCCGGCGATTGAAGATGGTTTTAAACCTGTTCAGCGTCGTATTATGCACTCTTTAAAGGAGTTGGATGACGGTCGTTATAATAAAGTTGCCAATGTTGTTGGTCACACCATGCAGTATCACCCACACGGAGATGCCAGTATTGGTGATGCGATGGTACAAATTGGTCAAAAAGATTTACTAATTGATTGCCAGGGAAACTGGGGAAATATCTTAACAGGCGATGGAGCTGCGGCTTCTCGTTATATCGAGGCACGTTTGTCTAAATTTGCTTTGGAGGTTTTGTATTCTCCAAAAATTACCGATTGGGGTGTTTCTTATGATGGTCGTCGTGCAGAACCCAACAATCTTCCGGTAAAGTTTCCGTTACTTTTGGCACAAGGAGCAGAGGGAATTGCGGTTGGTCTTTCGACTAAAGTTCTGCCTCACAACTTCAATGAATTAATTGATGCTTCGATCAAGATTTTAAAAGGAAAACCATTTACATTATATCCTGATTTCATGACACAAGGTATTGCTGATGTGTCGAATTATCATGATGGACTTCGTGGCGGACGTGTGCGTGTGCGTGCTAAAATTGCCCAATTAGACAAGAACACGTTGGTAATTACGCAAATTCCGTTTTCGACCAATACCACAACTTTGATTGACAGTATTTTGAAAGCCAATGATAAAGGTAAAATCAAAATCAAGAAAATTGAAGATAATACAGCGGCAGATGTTGAGATTTTAATTCATCTTTTTCCGGGTGTTTCTCCAGACAAAACTATTGATGCTTTGTTTGCTTTTACAGCCTGCGAAACTTCTGTAGCGCCTTTAGGTTGTGTTATTGAAGATAATAAGCCGTTGTTTATTGGAGTTTCTGAAATGTTGAAAATTTCGACTCACAGAACCGAAGATTTACTTCGCCAGGAACTAGAAATTCAATTAGAAGAATTAAAAAATAAATGGCATTTCTCTACTTTAGAGAAAATCTTCATTCGTGAAGAAATGTACATTGATTTCAAATTGTATTCAGATAGAGAATCGCTGTATAAGTATTTGTATGACAGATTTGAGATTTTCAAAAAATCATTCGTTAGAGAAATCAATGATGATGATTTGCAAAGACTAACTCAGATCCCAATGATTCGTATTACTCGTTTTGACTCTGATAAAGCAGATGATTTTATCTCTAAGTTAGAAGACGAGATGAAAGAAGTAGAGCATCATTTAGCAAATTTGACAGATTTCGCAATTGCTTATTTTACGAAATTAAAAGAGAAATACGGAAAAGGCCGCGAACGCCAGACGGAACTTCGTGTATTTGATAATGTCGAAGCTACCAAAGTAGTTTTGCGTAACACAAAATTATACGTAAACCGTGAAGAAGGATTCGTAGGAACCAGCCTTAAAAAAGATGAATATCTTACAGATTGTTCTGATATCGATGATGTAATCGTGTTTTTACGTGACGGAAAAATGCTGGTAACAAAGGTAGATTCCAAAACATTTGTGGGTAAAGATATTATTCATGTCGCTATTTTTGATAAGAGTGATAAACGTACGATTTACAACATGATGTATCGTGACGGAAAATCAGGTCCATCCTATATCAAACGTTTTAATGTTTCTGGTGTAACACGTGATAAACCTTATGACTTGACGAATGAAACGAATGGTTCACAAGTAGTTTATTTTTCGCATAACCCGAATGGGGAAGCAGAAGTCATTACGATCTTATTGCGTCAGGTGGGAACGATCAAGAAATTGAAATTTGATATTGATTTTGCCAAATTAGCGATTAAAGGACGTGCTTCAAAAGGAAATTTGGTAACCAAATATCCAATCAAGAAAATTGAATTAAAAGAGAAAGGAATTTCGACTTTATTACCAAGAAAAGTTTGGTTTGATGATACCGTAAAACGCTTAAATGTTGATGCAAGAGGTGAATTATTAGGTGAATTTAAGCCAAGTGATAAAATCTTAATCATCAATCAAAGTGGTAAATTAAAAGTAATCATTCCGGAATTATCGACTCATTTTGAGGAAGATATGATCGTATTGGAGAAGTTTAATCCTAAAAAACCAGTTTCGGCAATTTATTTTGACGGAGAAAAAGAACGTTACTATTTAAAACGTTTTCTCGTAGAGACTGATAAAGAAGAATGCTTTATTACAGAACATCCAAATTCGCAATTAGAGATTGTATCAACAGATTATCGTCCGGTGGCACAACTTATTTTCGCAAAAGTAAAAGGAGTTCAGAAAGAGGATTTACATATAGATGTTGAAGATTTTATTGCTGTAAAAGGCTTTAAAGCATTAGGAAATCAGTTGACAGCGGATAAAATAAAACAAGTAAATTTACTTGATCCTTTACCTTATGAAGAACCTGTCGAAGAAGTTCCTGAAAAACCTGAATTATCAGATGATGATTCAGTCGAAACAGAATTAGACGACGACGGCCAGATTGGTTTGGTCTTAGATTAATATAAAAATGAAAAACGCTAAGATTCTCTTAGCGTTTTTTTATATGATTGTTTTTCTAAAAATAATGCCCTATTTAATGATTAACGCAAACCTGATTGTTACTTAAACAGCGAATTCAAATTAACGTGTTTCTTCTCTTTTAGTTTTTTTATAATTTTCAAAAAGGCAATTGCGGTAATATAAGCATCTCCCAAAGCAGTATGTCTGTCCTTTTTAGAAATGTCAAATTTATCGGCAAGATCGTCAAGAGTATAATGATCTTTTCGCTCGAACAAATGCGATTGGATGAGTGTCTTTTTGTATAAAATAGCAGTATCTAATCGTTTATTAGTCAATTCAGGATCACCATTTCGTTCTAACGCTTTATTGATCATTGTAACATCAAAAACAGTATGATGCGCAATAATAATCGAATCACCCAGAAAAGCTAAAAATTGTTCTAAAGCCTCTTTTTCACTTGGTCGTTGAACAACGAAAGCCTTTAAAATACCATGAATCTGAGCCGTCGATTTGTCGTAATGATCTTGTTGTATATAAACTTCAAAACTATCCTGAACAGAGATAACCCCATTTTGTAAAACTAATGCTCCAATGCACAATATACGGTCGTTATCGTAATCAAAACCAGTTGTTTCTGTGTCCAGAACGACAAAACGAGTTTCTTCAATAGTGATGTTTTCATCAAAGAGATCTTCTTCTTTTTTCCAAAAATTAAATAAACTCATAGTTATACCAGATTTGAAACATTAAAACGTACCGAAATTAATTCCTGAAGTTCCTTGATGGTTTTAAAAGTGCGTTTCAGTTTTATCTTCTCCATTTTAGATAATGTTTCCAATGCAATAAATTGTCCTGAATCATTGTGTAGAAGTCCTTGTTTGGTTCTGAATTTCAATAAAGCCTTAAACGAGTACGAACAGGAAAGATATAATTCTCTATTGTTAGGTTCTAGATCTGCAAGTTTTTCGAATCGCTCAGCTGTATTACTGATACCTTTTATAGAATGTGATAATATCAAAACCCTTGCCGCATCTGTCAATGGCATTAAAGCCCTTCTTTTAATGTCAAAATGATCTTTATTCGCCCCATCTTGTTCTACTAAAAATTGCCTGAAAAATCCTGTTGGAGAAGGGCTTTGCAAAGCACCGCTAACTAAATGAACATAAAAAATAGGATTTGCTTTTACATTCTCAAAAATAAAATCAGACAGTTCATTTGTAATCGCGGCATCACCATAAGTTAAGCTATAATCGAAGAAAATAAAAGATAGTAAAACCTCATTCTTTCCTGGATTTGTGATCCAGTGATGTACCTGATTTTTCCATTCATCCAGACTCATGCACCATTTTGGGTTTGAGGCCATCATTTCGGCAGGGCAATAATCATAGCCAATTTCAAAAAGTCCCTTGTTGACAAGTGTGGCAAATTTTAGGAAATATATTTTTGTTTCCTCTTTAAAAACATCCGAAACATTTTCATAAACAATGGCATTATCCTGATCCGTATGAAGCATTTGTTCACTTCGTCCCTGGCTTCCTAACGCCAGCCATGCAAATTTTACAGGTGGCGGACTGCTCATTTTTTCTAATGATATTTCGATAACCCTGGTGATGCACGCTTCGTTTAGCTCAGTAATGATCTTAGAAATTAAAGTCATTGGTATATTTTGATCCAGATACCCTTGAAGCAATTGCATGATTCTGGCTCGAATAGGTTTAATCTCTTTGGCTTTTTTAGTTCTTTTAAGTGCTTTTATTAAAACGGCAGGATTATTTCCTAAAGCCACCATTACATCATGTTTGGATAAAATCCCAACGGCTTTAGTATTCGTTGTTCCGTCTTTTGTCAGGCATAAATAACTGATGTTACTTTTCATCATCGCCATTTGAGCCTCAGTAACTGTCATTTTTTTAGGATACGTAATAACGGGTTTCGTCATTATGGTTTCGGCAGTTGTGAGGATCGAATAATCGCCTGTAACAATTTTATTGCGTAAATCTTTGTCAGTAATAATTCCTATAGGCAGCATTTCGTCTACAATTAATATGGCGCCAACTTTATTCTTTGTCATGATTTTTGCAATATCCCGAGCCGTGGTCGACGGACTGCAAGTGACAATTTTCTTGGAATATTTTATGGGTTGTAAGTCAAAAGAATCTCTTTCAGAATGGTGGTTTTCATGCAGTAGATCATCGCCATATAATTTGTCTTTGTGAATATCAGAGTAAGGATTACGGGTGTTAGACGCATAACTTTCGATCAGGAAATTTCCAACATTTCTATTTTCAAGCGCATAAGGTTTAAAAACAGCAATAGGAACGGCATATAGGATGGTTTCTTCATACGCAACAGCCTCCATAATATAATTTTCCTGCGCCAAAAGCGGGCGCAATCCAAAAATATCACCTTCGTCGCACATATCTAAAACGGTATTTTTTGGACTTTTTTTAAGCGCAACAGCACCTTTATGAACGACATAAAAAGAGTCGTGAGTTTTGTCGTTTTCTGCAAAGATTACAGCATCTTTATCTTTATAAACAATAGAAATTTGTTCAGATAGTTTTTCTAAATCCTTTTGATGTAAAAAACTAAAAGGAGGGAAGTTCTTTAAAAAGTCGGCAACTCTTTGCGAAATAGTATTTTTCATACGTAAGATTTAGGTTCTAATGTAATACTTAAAATAGAAATGTAAAAGAAACACGCTTAAACTTTTTTGTTCTTGCTACAAAGTCACAAACGCACGAAGATTTGTTTATTCTTTGTATTTTTTAAAAGATGTTACAAATGAGTTTTTGTTTTCTGAGAAATGGTGGTATAAAAAAAGTTCCAATAGGAACTTTTAAATTATGATTTAAGATTGTCTCTTTCGAACCCGCATATTGATAAACTCTACAGCCAATGAAAACGTAATGGCAAAATACAAATATCCTTTTGGTACTGCGCCAATATGTTCTCCCAAAAGTGCAGCATTCGATAAATGCATACTTTCAGTAATCAGCATAAAACCAATCAGGATTAAAAACGAAAGTCCGAGTATTTGAATTGAAGGGTTTTTATTGACAAAATTTCCCACCGGAACCGCAAATAACATCATAACCAAAACTGAAATGATAACAGCCGTAATCATAATTGTTAAGGCACCGTGAACACCGTTTGTCATACCAACTGCCGTTAGAATCGAATCGACAGAAAATATTAAATCGATTAGTAAAATCTGGACAATAACATTCGAAAATGATTTTTTTGCAGCATTGCCAATCGTCTTTTCCTCATCGCCCTTATGATCTACTTTTTCGCTAATTTCCTTCGTACTTTTATAAATCAGAAATAAACCTCCAAGAAATAAAATCAATGCCTGACCAGTAAAGTCGCCTTCAAACCAACCCCAGTGAATACTGAAAATGGTGGCTTTCATGGCAATCAGATACGAAATACCCATCAATAAGGCGATACGCATAAACATAGCCAGAAACAAACCGATTCGGGTTGCTTTTTTACGATCTTCTTCAGGCAATTTGCCAGTTACGATCGATATAAAAATAATATTATCAATTCCTAAAACAATTTCAAGAAAAGTCAGAGTCAATAAAGCGATCGATGCATCGGGATTCAAAAATACTTCCATACTAAAAATTGTTTAGTTAGATTAATTATTCCAATTTTACTACTGTTCCGCGTTGTTTCTGATCAGAACCCACCATTCCAAATTCAAACGTATAAGAATCTTTAGAAGTTGTTAAAATCTTCATATTGATAGCTTTTTCTTCTGCCATGTTTTTTGGGTGTTTCTTTTGCAGGATATATTCACAATCACTTACCCAACGTACTGTCGATGTATCTGTTTTACCTTCAAAAGTTTCGATTTCTATCCCATCTTTACGTTCAAAGACTGTCGTTTTTTTTACGCCGTTTACATCAAACTCAAATTTGAATTTTCCGGTTTTAAAATCTTTGCAATTATGTTCTGCATCATAACAAGATACTAAGGTAAGTAACGGAAGTAAGAATACTATTTTTTTCATTTTAAATAATTTGTTTTTTAAGGAGCTATTCCTGCTTTTTACTTCAATCTTTTTGTTTTTAAAGAAAAAACAAAAAGGATTTCCATTACAATCAGGGCTAGGGCAATCGTTTTCATCACACTAAATGAAGTTGAAAGAATTTGTTCGGTTTATTAGGGCTTCGACTCCGCTCAGCCTGACAAACAGATCATTTTAATCTTTCTAATTCATCATCGGTAAAGTTCTTGATTTCTTTTTCCTTGGCAAACTTTTCGGCGTTATAATTTCCGGAATTATTTCTGGGAATCGATAAACTATTCCAGGAAGCATTTTTTAATTGTTTCGCATAAAATATAATTTGTCCCACATGATATGGATAATGTGCTAATTGACGATTTATGGCTTCGATAACAGTGTGACCTTCATTACGAATGTAAATAATATCCGAAAGTTGTTCTGGTTTTAAGCTGTTTAAGGTATTGAGAAAGCAATCCCATCCTTTGTTCCAGACGATTAAAACTTCCTCTTTGGATTGTAAATCATTATCAAATTCGGCGTCTCGATTGCGCCATTCTTTTTCGCCATCAGAAGTTAAGAAATCGGACCATCTTGAAAGCATGTTTCCCGAAATGTGCTTAATTATAGTTGCAATACTATTAGTGTCTTCGTTTACAGTAACAAAAAGCTGTTGAGGCTCTAATTGGTCTATGGCTTTTTCGCCCAGTGTTTTGTAATATAAAAATTGCTTTTTAACACTTTCTAAATAAGATTCTGTTGCTTCCATAATTATTTTATTTGTTGCCACGAATTTGCTTCGCCTGTTCGCTATCGCTCAAGTCACGAATTTATAAGTCTGCAAAAAAAAACAATTCGTGCTAATTCGTGAAATTTGTGGCTTTTATTTTAAAATTATTAATATTAGATGTTAGACAATTTTAATATCGTATTTATCTAAAAGACCCACAATTCCATCATTAGAAAATTGCGCTTTTTTCATTGGGTTAAATTCCGGATCAATTTTATAATTGTATGCCGTCTTAAAATTAACAGCAGCCAATTGGGTATCGTTAAAAATAGCACCTTCGAGATTACAATTATCAAAAACCGAACTCGTTAAGTTGGTTCCTATAAAAGTAACTTCTCTAACTGAGCAATTAATAAATTTGGTTTTGGCCATTTTTTTATTTGAAAAAATGGCATAATCTAAAGTGCTTTCCTCAAAATAAACCTGAAATAAAAAATCGTCACATTCGTTGAAAGCAATTCCAAGAAGTTTGCAGTTTTTGAAACTTACATTTTTTAAACTTGTACCTGATAAACTCGTCATCGACAAATTGCAATCAATGAATTCGCAGTCTAAAAAGGTATTGTATGCAAAGTTACTGTTCGAGAAATCACAATTTTTAAAATCACAATCTTCAAACTCCCGATTGTTTATTTTTTTATCAATATAAGTGACTTTCTCGAAGGTTTTCTGAATGTGAATTAGACTTTCCATATTTTAATTATATTGGATATTTTTTTAGTAATGATGCTAAACCCGGGCGTGTAATTTAGTCGTTAAACAAACCTTTCATAATAATTTTCAATCCGTAAAAAATTAAAAACATTGCACTCAGACAAGCTACAATTCCAATTCCTAAAACTAAATAATGCCAATTGGTATGCTGATTCATAAAAGCATTGTAAATCAATGAAGGACCAATAAATAAAAGTGGTAATGAACCTGACATATATTTAATTCCTTTTCCTAATAATTCTTTATTTGTTGACATAATTTCTTGTTTGATTTGCAAAGTTTCCGGTTTCAGGTTTCTTTTAGTTTCAGGTTTATCGCAACCTTGTCATTTCGACGCAAGGCGAAATCACACAAGAAACTCCCAATATATATCTTCAATCTTTGTCGATTTGCGAGTGTAATTTCGCCTTGCATCGAAATGAATATTGTGTTGTAAAAAGATATTGCTTATTCACAAAAGCTTTTACTTTTTATAATTATCAACAGCATTTCGTACGCTGCCGTATTTTTTTAATAATTCTGAACCTTCTTCATACGAAACAGGAATTTCGCCCATAATCATTTTCACGCCGCGATCTACCAATTTAATATTACTTAATTGCATATCGACCATTTTGTTGCCTTTTACTTTTCCCAACTGAATCATTGCAGCTGTAGAAATCATATTCAGAACTAGCTTTTGAGCTGTTCCGGCTTTCATTCTGGAACTTCCGGTAATAAATTCAGGTCCTACAACTACTTCTACAGGAAATTGAGCTGTTAATGCTAGCGGGCTTCCCTCATTATTAGTAATACAGCCGGTAAGAATATTATTTTGATTACAGGTTGTTAAGCCGCCAATAACATAAGGAGTTGTTCCGGAAGCAGCGATACCAATCACGACATCATTCGCACCTATATTATTGTTTTGCAAATCGATCCAGGCTTGGGTGGCATTGTCTTCGGCATTTTCTACGGCACGACGAATAGCAGAATCTCCACCGGCAATAATTCCGTTTACTAAATCAAAAGGAACGCCAAAAGTGGGAGGACATTCTGAGGCGTCTACAACACCTAAACGTCCGGATGTTCCGGCTCCAATATAAAACAATCTCCCGCCCAATTTTAGTTTAGCGACCACTTGCGCAACCAGTGCCTCTATTTGTGGTATTGCTTTTTCAACTGCATTAGGAACGGTTTTATCTTCCTGATTGATGTTGGTAAGCAATTCATGCAGAGACATTATTTCTAAATGTTCGTATTTTGAAGATTGTTCTGTAGTTTTGGTAAATGCCATTTTTTCGTGTTAATTAAGCCGGCTCAAAATTAATCTTTTTTATTGCAATCCCGAAATTTAGAACGTAAAGTAGCGAAGATTAAAAAAACTTTTTTCTTTTAATTCTTACACGGCGATTGCTTTACTGAATCTTCGGGTGAATGATGTTTTTTAGTCAATTAGAAAATTTAAATTAAAACATAAATAAAGGTATGTGTATTCTAACAAGTTTTTAAAACCTGTTAGGTGTTTTTTTATGCAAAGTTTTTGCGTGAGGGATAGGGGTCAATGTCATTAATTTAAATTTTTTTGATCATAATTTTTCTCTCAATCCCGAAACTTCGGGACGGCGCTACAAATAAAGCATGCCTCTGGAATTTTAGAAAGAGTTCAGGAGGAACAAAATATATTGTAGGGATGGATTTTAATCCATTATTCGCAAAGTTTAAACGCAATCTTGTCATCCCAAGGAACGAGGGATCACACTAGTATTTCCGTTCAGATATTCGCCAATCTTTGTCGAGTTTCTTGTGTGATCTTTCCTTCGTCGAGATGACAAGATTGCGGATTCTGATAGAGGTATTGATAAAGAAATAGTTAATCCGTATTCAAAAATCTCTTAACTTAATGACATTGGGATAGGAGATCCGTCACGGAGGAAAGGATAGTCCGACTGGATTTGCGAAAGGTGCATGTAAGTGGTTTGTTAAATAACGCCTTTTGTGAATTTGGTCACGCCCGGATTATAACATAAATGCCAGTAAAATTCCCAGAACAATCATAGAAACTTTGGCAATATTGAACTTATGTCCTTCGCTGCTTTCGAAAATAATTGTGGATGAAATATGAAATAAAATCCCAATTACGATCGCAGTGATTTCAGTATAATATTCATTTAAAAAAGGCAAATATTCGGATGCAACCGTACCAAGCGGCGTCATAAGTGCAAAAGTAAGCATGAAAACAAAAATGGCTTTCTTGTCAAGATTTGCATTGATAAAAAAGGTTGTTAAAATCACTGCAATTGGCAAATGGTGAATTGCTATACCAAGTGCTAAATCGTGATGATGACTTACGGGGAAACCTTCTAAAAAAGCATGAATGCACAAGCTTATAAAAAGCAACCACGGAATCTGACTCATTTGTGCATGTCCGTGTACGTGACCATGCTCAGCTCCTTTAGAGAAAAACTCTAAGATGATCTGGAATAAAATTCCAACCATAATAAAGATACCAATATTATGATTGTGTGTTTCGTAAACTTCCGGAAGCAAATGCATTACGGTTAACGACAATAAAAATGAACCGCTAAAAGCAAGCAATAATTTTAGATTGGTCTTATTTTTTGGTTTTAAAAACAAAGCCAGAATATAACCTAAAAGTACAGAAAATAAGGGTAAAAGATAATTCATTTTTTATTGTTTAATCGTTGATTTGTTTAATCTGTTAATTGTTTATTCGACTAAACGGTTTAAACAATTAACGATTCACCAATTTTACTTAAAAATCATGATTAATCGTTCGCTTTCGGTTTTATGAAACTTTTTGAGTTTATAATCTCCAAAAATATCCAATAGAAAAATTCCGGCTTCTTCCATTAAATCTTCAAAATCTTTTAGGGTTAAAGCTTTTACTTTTTCGGTAAAATGATATTGACGCCCTTGGTCTTCAAAATCTATTTCCTTAAAAATATGTCCGTCCTGAACATATCTTTTGATTTTAAAATCGATATCGTCAACGGTTTTTACTTCTTCCGGAACTAAAGTTTCAATTACATTGGCCACATTCATAAAATCGATTACGGCAAAACCATATTCAGATAAACTTTCTTTAATGGCTTTTAGCGTTGTTAGATTGTCATCATCGTTTTCGAAATAACCAAAGCTCGTAAACAAATTAAAAATGGCATCAAATTTTTCATCAAAAGGTTCACGCATATCGTGCACTTTAAAATGCAGGGTTTCGTTGCTGTTTTTGCTGGCTTCGGCAATGCTGTTTTCAGACAAATCAGCACCAAGAACATTAAAGCCTAATTGATTCAAATAAATAGAATGGCGCCCTTTTCCGCACGCTAAATCCAGCACTTTTGCTTTTTCAGGCAAGTTTAGATAATGTGTAAGGTTATCCATAAAAATCTGTGCCTCGCGGTAATTTCTATCTTTATAAAGTATGTGGTAATAAGGAGTGTCAAACCATGATGTAAACCAATTTTCGGTATTACGCTCCTGATTTGGTGTTGATGAGTTTGGTGCTTCAGACATTTATTCTATTTCAATTAATTCAAAGTCCCGCAAATTTAGTGTATTTTTGCCGAAAAATAACTATTTCGCGACGATACCTGAATAATCAGATTTGTGTCTGCGATCGGAGTTTTTTTTAATACAAAAATAAAGATGGAAGAAAATTTTAGAATGATTGCCAAATGTTTTTTTGGTTTTGAAGAAATATTAGAGAAAGAATTAAAAGACCTTGGTGCTCAGGACGTCGAAAAAGGGGTGAGAATGGTAAGCTTTAAAGGTGATAAAGGTTTTATGTATAAAGCTAATTTATCGTTGCGTACTGCGCTTAAGGTTTTAAAACCTATTTACTCGTTCAGGGCTAATAATGAACAAGCATTATATAAAGGGATTTCTGGTGTAAACTGGTCAAAACTTTTAAATGCAAACCAGACTTTTGTGATTGATGCAACGGTGCATTCGACTTATTTTAATCATTCTGAGTTTGTTTCTCAAAAATGTAAAGATGCAATTGTAGATCAGTTTAGAGAAAGAACGGGACAGCGCCCAAGTATTGATAAAGCTTTTCCTGATTTACGAATCAACGTTCATATCGATAAAGACCAGGTTTCGGTTGCTTTAGATACTTCCGGAAATTCATTGCACCAGCGTGGATACAGAACGGCTACGAATATTGCGCCTATCAACGAAGTTTTGGCAGCAGGAATTTTGTTGTTATCAGGCTGGGAAGGACAAAGCCACTTTTTGGACCCAATGTGTGGTTCAGGAACTTTCCTTGCAGAAGCGGCGATGATTGCTTGTAATATTCCGGCAAATATAAATCGTAAAGAATTTGCTTTTGAAAAATGGAAAGACTGGGATAATGATTTGTTCGAACAGATTATAAACAGTTTGATGAAGAAAACAAAAGAGTTTCATTATACTATAAAAGGTTTTGATAAAGCGCCAAGTGCTGTAAACAAAGCCAAAGATAATATCAGGAATGCTAATCTTGAAGATTACGTTTCGATTGAAGAAAATAACTTTTTTGATACTGAAAAATCAGTAGAAGGAAAATTGCATATGGTTTTTAATCCGCCTTATGATGAGCGTCTGGATATTCATATGGAAGAGTTTTACAAAAATATTGGTGATACTTTAAAGAAAAGCTATCCGGGAACAAATGCCTGGTTTATTACAGCAAATCTTGAAGCATTGAAATTTGTAGGTTTAAAACCTTCTCGTAAAATCAAACTTTTCAACGCAAGCCTTGAAGCGCGTTTGGTAAAATACGAAATGTACGAAGGAAGTAAGAGAACGAAATTTCAAGTTTCTGAATAAAGCTTCTAAGATGCTAAGTTTCTAAGTTAATAAGAAGTTTGGCTGAGAATAAAATATAATTTTAGGTTAAAGAAACTAAGTTATAAAGAGAAAATCTTAGAAACTTAGTACCTCAGGACCTTAGCAACTTAAAAAGAAATGACAAAATTACAAGTAAGAGCTTTTTTATACCAATTGGGGTGTTTCGCAATTTTATTTATTGCAGGAAGGTATGTAGTAGCGATGTATACAGGATTAACAGGACTTTGGATTCCGATGACTGCTTTTATTATAGCAACTTTGATTTCGCCTAAATTTCAGGCAGTAAAAACTAAGGATGGCGAAAAGCTTTTTATGAAATGGATTTTCATGAAGGGTATCAGAGAAATAGGATAGATCAGTTTTATGAAGATAATTGGGCTTATAGGCGGGATTAGTTGGGTTTCTACCGGTGATTACTACAAACTAATAAATCAGGGTATAAATGATAAATTGAGAGGGTTAAACTTCTCGGAGTGTTTGATTTACTCTTTTAATTATGCTGATATAAAAAGGAATAACGAAAACAACGATTGGGATTCTACTTTTAATATGCTTTTAAAAGGATGTCAATTCTTAAAGCAGGGCGGGGCAGAAGCAATTGTATTGTGTGCAAATACGATGCATTTTATCGCTGACAGACTTGAAGCGGCAATAGATTTACCTATTATTCATATTGCAACAGTAACATCGATCGAAATTCAGAAACAAGAATTGAAAAAGGTTGGTTTGTTGGGGACTAAGTTTACAATGGAACTCGATTTTTTTAAAGATAAACTTATCGATAAAGGAATAGAAGTTTTGATTCCGAATAATGATGACGATAGGGATTTTCTTCATACTACAATTTTTGAAGAACTAGGAAGGGGAATTGTAACCGCAGCAACTAAAAAACGTTATTTGGAAATTGCCAATCAATTAATAAAAGAAGGAGCGGAAGGAATTATTTTAGGGTGTACCGAAATTCCTTTAGTGATACAAGCAGAAGATCTTTTGGTACCCATTTTTGATACTGCTTTGATACATTCAAATGCAGCTGTTGAGTTTCAGCTCTCTTAAGATTAGAACGTAAATAGAAAAGCCATGAATTTAAATTAATAAGTTCATGGCTTTTTTTATTTTTAAAAGAGACTATTTTTTAGGAGCTTCTTTGGTATTGGTCAATACTGGGATAATTGTTTTTTTCTTATAAAGCGGAATAAAATAGGAAACGGTATAATTGAATCCTACTCCAAAATTACCATCATAAGTCCTGTTAAAGCCCGGAATGTATAGGTTGTCAAAACCAGATGGTTTTGAGTTGGCTACTAACATTTTTAACTGAACGCCAAACCCAACAAATACATTATTAAAAACCTTTGCTTTTAGTCCCATGGCAACTTCGATCCATCCGGCTGTAAGGCCAGTATATTTTTGACCATCAACAATTGGGGGTTGTTCTCCCCAATACGGATTTGCGTTGTAGATTTTGTAGCTGTTTAACTGTTGGCTAAAAGTACTAAAACCACCACGCATACCTATTGTAATTAAGTTTTCCATGTCCATCCAGTTTTCATATAAATTATAGTCAAAACCTCCTTTAATATAAGTTCCTGTAGCTGTTGAATTTAATCTGGTATCATCTGTAGTTTTGTCTTCAAAACCAAGTTCGGCAGCGATATAGTATTTTTTCGTTAAACGAAAATCACCCACAACTTCAATTCCTTTATAATCTTTATCATAAAGACCACGGGTTAACTTGTATAAATCAACTCCTACACGAAGGCCATAGCGATCTGTTTTGATGCTGTCTTTTTTTACTTCCTGGATTTCAGGTTTTGCGGCTCCGGTTTTAGGTTTTTCCTGAGTGGTACCTTTTGTTATTGTTTTAGTCGATGTTTCCTGGGCTTGTGCCAAAAACATTGAAAACAATAAGCAAAAACTAAAATAATACTTTAATATGTGTTTCATTTTCAGAATCGACTTTAGGTTGTAATACGATAACTCTTTGCATCCAGAGTCCATCATTGTTTGGATCCGTTTGCTCGAAAGGGCTTGATACTGGATCGGCAAGCGATAGTGGGTCTAACTGAAAAATCGTTTTAAAACCACAAGCTCTGGATACATATACGTTTTCACGTGTATAGTTGAATTTTATTACATCTGTATTTATTGCAGCGGGATTAGGATTTCCTGAATCCAGAATAAAACTATAGGTAACTGAATTTTCATTTGTTTTTAACGGTATAGAAATAGTATTAGCACTGGTTCGATACTTTGTGATGGAGTCGCCACTTTTGTTGAAAATAATTCCATTAGACTGATCTTTACCAATTACTTTTAAGTTGGTAACATTTTTAGCTAAGCTAGGAGTCTTGACTTCATAAAAGGAAATCACTAATCGGGGAGTAGTGGGCGTATTTGCATCACAAATATCATCTTTCTCACAGCTGGATAAACCAAAGGTAAAGACTAAGAAAAGACAGATTATTTTTTTCATTTAAATTTTATTAGCGAAGTTCTAAAAGTACAACATTTTCGACATGATGCGTTTGTGGAAACATATCAACAGGTCTTACACGTGTTACCTTATATTTTTCGTCCATTAAAGCCAAATCACGTGCTTGTGTAGCTGAATTACAACTTACATAAACTACTTTTTTAGGTGCGATTTTTAGAATTTGATCGATAACTGCCGCATGCATACCATCTCTTGGAGGATCTGTAATAATAACATCCGGTTTTCCGTGTTCTGCAATGAAGCTTTCGTTAAAAACGACTTTCATATCACCTACAAAAAACTCACAATTCGTTATATTATTGCGTTCTGCATTTGCTTTAGCGTCTAAAATAGCTTCAGGTACACTTTCTACACCAATTACTTTTTTTGCTTTTTTAGAAACAAACTGTGCAATTGTTCCAGTTCCTGTATATAAGTCATAAACAGTTTCGTCTCCGGTAAGTCCTGCAAAATCACGTGTTATTTTGTATAATTCGTAAGCTTGGTCAGAGTTGGTTTGGTAAAAAGATTTAGCGTTGATGCTAAATTTTAAACCTTCCATTTCTTCAAGGATATAATCCCTGCCTTTGTACAGCTTAATATTTTGATCGTAGATAGTATCGTTTTGTTTTGAGTTTACGACATATTGTAGTGAAGTAATTTGAGGGAACTTCTCGTAAAGATGATCTAAAAGAAGCTCACGATTTTTCTTGTCATTTTCGTAAAACTGAATCAAAACCATGATTTCGCCAGTCGAAGCTGTACGAATCATAAAAGTTCTTAATAAGCCAGATTGTTCTCTTGGATTAAAAAAAGCTAAATTATGTTCGTTAGCAAAATCCCTGATTTCGTTTCTGATTGCATTAGATGGATCTTCCTGTAAGTAACATTTTTGAATGTCAAGGATTTTGTCCCACATCTTAGGGATATGAAAACCTAACGCATTTCTGTTTCCTAAATCTTCAGTGCTTTCAATTTCTTTTTCAGTTAACCAACGACTGTTAGAAAACGAAAATTCCATTTTATTTCTGTAGAAAAACTGTTTTTCTGAACCCAAAATAGTTTCGAATTCAGGAAGTTCAACTTTTCCTATACGCTGTAAATGATTTTTTACCTCGTTTTGTTTGTAATACAGCTGTTGGCTGTATTTCATATTTTGCCATTTACATCCACCACAAACTCCAAAATGATCGCAAATAGGTTCAATGCGATGCTCTGATAATTCATGAAATTTTACGGCTTTACCTTCATAGTAGGCTTTCCTTTTTTTGAAAGTTTGTACGTCAACTACATCACCCGGAACCACGTTCGGTATAAAGATTACTTTTCCGTCAGGAGCCTTTGCTACTGATACTCCTTTTGCCCCGGCATCAAGAACTTGAATTTGATGAAAGACAACTTTGTCTGTATTTTTTCTTCCCATAGCGCAAAAATAAGTGTTTGTAAACTTTTTCAAATTTAAATTTCAAAATATTTTATCAAATTGTTTAATTTATTATTTTAATTGACTTTAAAAGTTAACTTTGTTTTTAACAATTTGCCCAAATCCTCCTTTTTTTAACCTAGATTATTGTTGTTTTTTATGAAGTTGTATCATAATCTTTCACAAATTGGCTTTTTGAAAAAAAGTTATGCGTTCAAGTTTTTATTTGTTGCCTTTGTTGGTATACATATCCCTTTGATCGGAATTTTATTTTTTGTGCTTTATTACAATCACAGTGTTTCGCCTACTTCAATATTGGTTTTCTCATTAATAATGACTTTGCTGGCTACCGTACTAACGCTAATAGTGCTCAATCAATTGATTAAGCCAATATCAATTGCATCGAAAGCATTAGACGATTATAGAAATAATAGAAAATTATCTGTTTTGCCAACTGAATATAGTGATGAAGCCGGTTTGTTAATGGCTAATATTCAGGAATCTATTTATGAAGCTGAAAGTTTTATAAACGAAAAGCAGGATTTGATTTACATGCTTTCGCACGATTTAAAAAATTTTGCAGGAAATCCGCAAGGTTTGGCTAATTTAATTATAACCGAAAATCCTTCTGAATCGATACGCCAATTGGCAGAGTTAATTCGTGAATCGACTAATTTGCAATTTCGATATATCGAAAATTTTATCAAATTACTGCAAGAGCAGGATCGTGTTGTAAAAGGAAATCTGGAACTAAGAACGATTTTATTTCCCGGTATTTTACCTTTTATTAACGAACAGGTAGAACAGCGTTTGGTAGATAAAAATATAAAATTGAGTTTAGATTTAGGACTTACTGAAGCTAAACTTAGAATTGATGAAGGTTTGTTGATTCAGGTTATAGTCAATTTAATAAGTAATGCTATTAAATTCTCTTATTTTGATAGCGAAATTAAGGTTAGAATTTATAATGATAATTCAAAATTTGTCATAACGGTAACTGATACAGGAATTGGCTTTGATAAAAGTCAGATTGATGAATTGTTCAAGAAGTTTACAAAAATGAGCCGATTAGGAACCGCAAATGAATCCTCGACAGGAATTGGATTGTATTTGTGTAAAAAAATCATCGAAAAAAATAAAGGAACTCTTAATGCAACCAGCGAAGGTAG
This sequence comes from Flavobacterium azizsancarii, assembly GCF_027980145.1. Lineage (GTDB taxonomy): Bacteria > Bacteroidota > Bacteroidia > Flavobacteriales > Flavobacteriaceae > Flavobacterium > Flavobacterium azizsancarii. Next base: position 45,097 of record NZ_JAMZNK010000011.1, read on the forward strand.
AAATAAAGGTGCCGAATTTAGAATTGAGTTTGAAGCTTGATGAATTGTAAATTATAATTTAAGACTTGTGAAATAGAAATTTCAAATCTTTTAGTTTGTTATAAAAAAAAGTGCTGAGATTCAAAAAAAACTTAGAACCTCAGCACCTTAGAATCTTAGTACCTTTTAAGTTACCATAACTGATGTACAGAAGGTTTTATATACTCTTCATAAATTTTATTCATTGCCGAAATTTTCTCAGGAGTTAATTCAGGAAAGTCATAAACAGATAAGTTAGACAGAACATGATTAGCTGTTGAAGCCCCCGGAATGATGCAGCTGATATCTTTAAAACTCAAAATCCATTGTAGTGCGATAGGCGCCAGGTTAGTTGTTTCGGGAAATAAAGCCTTTAGTTTTTCAACCGCTTTTAATCCCAATTCGTAATCGATGCCTGAAAAAGTTTCGCCTTTATCAAAAGCATCTCCGTTACGATTAAAATTACGGTGATCTTGTGTGTCAAAAGTTGTCTTTGCATCAAATTTACCAGTCAAAAGACCGCTTGCTAAAGGTACTCTCGCAATAATCCCGATATCTTTCTTTCTGGCCTCAGAGAAAAATAATTCAGAAGGACGTTGGCGAAACAGATTAAAAATAATCTGAACCGTAGTTACATTCGAAAATTCAATTGCTTTTAGCGCTTCTTCGACTTTTTCGACACTAACACCCAGATTCAGGATTTTCCCCTGATCTTTTAATCGATCAAAAAGTTCAAAAATTTCAGGTCGGTAAAAAACTTCAGTAGGAGGACAGTGCAGCTGAATTAAATCTATAGTTTCTAATCCCATTCTTTTCAAACTGTCTTCAACGAATTTCTGAAGTACTTTTGGCTGATAGCCTTCACTCACATGAGGATTTATATGTCGGCCGCATTTTGTAGCAACATAAATACGTTCCGATCTTGAACGCACTACACGTCCAACAGCAGTTTCGCTCAATCCGTTTTCATAAACATCGGCAGTGTCAATAAAATTCACACCGTTGTCAATTGCAGTATTTATCAGTTCATCTGCAGTTTTATCATTAAATCCTGATCCCCATTTTCCTCCAACTTGCCAGGTTCCAAGTGAGATTTCAGAGATATTAAAATTCGTTTTTCCTAGTTTTCTATAGTTCATTTTTTTGAGGTGCTAAGTTGATAAGGTTCTGAGTTACTAAGTTTTTTTAAGATATTCTCTAAACAAATCTTAGCAACTTAGTAACTCAGAACCTTAGTGTCTTTATTCTTTAATCAAATAAATCCGATGATAAATAACGATCGCCACGATCACAAATAATTGCTACGATAACTCCGGATTCTAATTGTTCTGCAATTTTTAAGGCAACAGCAACAGAACCTCCGCTGCTCATTCCTGCAAAAACACCTTCTTCGAGAGCTAATCGTTTTGTCATAACACGCGCTTCCTCTTCGCTTATATCTACAACCGTGTCTACTTTTGAAGCATCAAATATTTTAGGTAAATATTCTTGTGGCCATTTACGGATTCCCGGAATCTGAGAACCGTCGCTTGGTTGCGCACCTATAATCTGAATTGCAGGATTTTTTTCTTTCAAATAAGTCGAAGTTCCAATGATAGTTCCCGTTGTGCCCATAGCCGAAACAAAGTGAGTTACAGTTCCGTCAGTATCGTTCCAGATTTCAGGACCGGTGGTTTTGTAATGCGCTTTCCAGTTATCATCATTTGCAAATTGATTTAGCATGATATAACCGCCTTCTGCTACCTTTTTGTCGGCATAGTCACGTGAACCAATAATTCCTTCGCTAGCGGGTGTTAAAATCACTGTAGCGCCATAAGCTCGCATAGTTTGAGTTCTTTCTTTTGTAGAATCTTCCGGTAATACCAATTCGATCTCAATTTGAAACAATTGTGCGATCATTGCAAGAGCAATTCCCGTATTGCCACTTGTGGCTTCAATAAGTTTATCGCCTTTTTTAATATCACCTCTTTCAAGAGCAGCAGCGATCATGTTATATGCCGCTCTGTCTTTTACGCTTCCACCCGGATTATTTCCTTCCAGCTTCAGTAAAAGTTTTACATTTTTATTCTTAACCAAATTGACAGTTTCCATCAAAGGAGTATTTCCAATTAGGTTTAGCAATTTCTGTGCGTTCATTTTTTTTCTTTTATTTTAACTTCAGTTGTAGTAGTGTTGGTTACGATAGAATCTTCAGGAATCGATTTGGTTACCCAGGCATTTCCTCCCACAATACTATTTTTGCCAATAATAGTTTCACCTCCCAGAATAGTAGCGTTCGCATAAATGCAAACATTCGCTTCGACGGTTGGATGTCTTTTTGCATTTTTCATTTCCTTGCTTACACTCAAAGCGCCCAAAGTAACGCCCTGATATATTTTTACGTGTTTTTTGATCACAGTCGTTTCACCAATAACAATTCCGGTGGCGTGGTCAATAAAAAACGGAGAATCAATATTTGCACCCGCATGGATATCCGTTCCCGTAATTCTGTGCGCATATTCGCTCATTAATCTCGAAAACAATAATAAGTCCAGATGATACAATTCATGACTTAAGCGATAAATCGCAATCGCATAAAAGCCGGGATAGCCCAAATAAACTTCATCGATACTATTTGATGCCGGATCGTTTTCTAAAATATATTCAGCATCCTGATTTAGTTTTTCTAAAACTCCCGGTAGCTTTTCTAAAAACCGGTCCCAGATCGATTCGCATAAGTTTTCAGGTTTTTTGCAAGCCAGTACAGCAATTTCTTTAAATCGTATTTCGAGCTCGTCAATACTTGGAGCCAATGCTGCATTCGAATCAAAAAGGGTATAAAAAAGCTTTTCGGTAAAATCTTCAGTTTTGGTTTTGATACCGTAATTTATATTAGAATGGCTTTTTAGAGCTTTTATATTCTGTATGATAGTGTCTTTTGTCACAATTGAATAATTGAGTGGATTTTTTAAAACGTTAAAAGTAATGCGTTTTTTGTAAATAAAGGCACGAATTATATAAAGAAATTTTGTTTTGAGAATTGTATTTGTGATAAATAAAAGAAATATAAAGGAACATTTTTTATATGATTCTAAAGAAGTTAAATGCGTAAATTAGCCCGTAAAATTTATAAAAAAAAATGAAAAACAATTCGACCTTTAAGAGTGCTATATCTAATCTTTCTTTTCCTGAAAAGGAGAAAATTTGGGGCAAATCTATTCATGACCCAATTCTGGGACTTATTGTTAAAGACCATCCTTCTTTTAGCGAGGATGATTGTATTGCAGTAAAAGAGCTAAATCTATACCGTCAAAAATACATTTCGAATTATTTGTCTACCGAAATCGGAACGCTTTCTGATCTTGAAAAAAGTGTTATCGATTCTCTGAAAGAGGATAAATCAATAGTGAGTATTGTCGAAGATGAGCAGGAACTAAGAAGCTTTGGTCAAAAGATAGCCGATAAAGTTGCTGACTTTGGCGGAAGCTGGACTTTCATTATTTCCTTTTTACTTTTTATCGTAGTCTGGATTGGTGCCAATGTTTACATTTTGGTCAATAAAGGTTTTGATCCGTATCCGTTTATTTTGCTTAATTTAATTTTATCCTGTATTGCTGCTTTGCAAGCTCCGGTAATTATGATGAGTCAAAATCGTCAGGAAGAAAAAGATAGAAATCGTGCCAAGAAAGATTATATGATCAACCTGAAATCTGAATTAGAGATCAGAATGATTCACGATAAAATTGATCACTTGATCATGCATCAGCAACAAGAATTAATCGAAATTCAGAAAGTACAAATCGAGATGATGAATGATATTCTGAACCAGATTAAAAAATAATTTCAGAAGGTTTTCAACTCAGAAAAATCAGATTTCGAAGTGTTGTAAAAAACTCCTTCCGATATAAAAAAGAAGGTTTAAGAGGTGAAAAAAGAAAAGTACATTTATGATGTTTTCGTGATGCTTGAAAAAAAAACAGAGTCATGAAAATGAAAATATAAACGATGAAATTGATACTGGAATTTGATCCGAAAGACTGTTTTAAAAAGTAAGAATAAATCAGGTTGGTAGTAGGTTTCTAATGTTCGATTTCGGGTCGTGTTTTTAAATTCGAAGAAGGTTGTTTTTTGTGATTAATTCGGTATTGTCATTTTGTGCAATTTTAAAAAAAAAGAGAGGATAAGATTTTAGGAGTGATGAACTTCTATTTTAAAGTTTCTTACTTTTGAATTCTTATACATGAAAATATGAAAGCTTTTAAAATTTTAATAATGATCCTTGCAATTTCGGTTGCGTTATATCAGCAGGTATCAGCAGAAAAAAATATCTATATTATGGTAATTGCGATTGCAGTTTTCATGTATGGAATGATGCAGTTGAGTGCAAAAACACCGAGTAAAAATCAAGATAAAGAGGAACAAGATGCTGACTAAAGGAGATAAAGTTTCAGTCTTAGACGAAGCAATAAACGGAACAGTAGTTTCGGTGAAAAACAATGAGGTTTTGATCGAAACTGAAGATGGATTCATGATGACATTTTTTGTCAACGAGTTAATTAAAAATCAGGAAACCAGTAATTTAATGAATTCTATTAGAAGAATTGATTTAGATGAAATTTCGAGAGAGAAAACAGAGCCAAAACCAAGGAGTTTTGTTAAGGAAAAGAAAGATAAGCGTGAAATTTCGGCTCCGGAATTTGATTTGCATATCGAAAAATTGGTTCCAAATAAACGCGGAATGTCGAATTATGATATCCTGACTTTACAGACTGAAACGGCAAAAAGACATATTGAATTTGCGATTCGAAATCGCATTCCCAAGATTGTTTTTATTCATGGTGTTGGTGAAGGAATTCTAAAATCCGAGCTTGATTTTTTATTGGGTCGTTACGACGGAATTGATTTTCAGGATGCCAATTATCAGAAATATGGCTTAGGTGCAACCGAAGTTTATTTTAGACAAAACAATAAGTAAGTTATTTTTTAGCGTTAAATCTGTTTGTTTTAGTGCATAAAAAAAACGTCCGTTTTCTTTCTAATTCTGTAATAAGATTAGTTTGAAAATGGACGTTTTTTTTTGTAAGAATAAAAAAAGGTTTTTCTAATATAAAAAGCTTTATTTTTTACTAAGGCAGTATAATAGTTACGGTACCTAAAACGAAATTATCTCCTAGTTTAAAAGTAGTATTTCCTTTTTGTAATGTTGCTTTTTTAAGCACTATTGTATGTTTATATACCTTAAGAGAATGAGTGGTAGTTACCTGTATTATACCACTTACATCAGCAAGTCCGTCCTTACCAAACCATGTGTCTAATACAGCAGGTGATGCAGGTGTTTGGCTGTTACAAAAGTAAGTACTTGCATCTACAGGCAATACCCCGGCATAGGTTCTGTAATATAATTTATTAAAAGAGTTTAAGTTGATTGCACTTTCTCTTGGTTCTCCTGTTGGGGTATCTACATTCACAATTATATTGTCACTTAAGTTTTCCAGAACAAGAGAAGATGTCGTGTTTTCGATATAAACTTTCTTTTGATCGGGACAATATTGAGCGGTTTGAGCACTAAAATCTACGACTACCGGAGTAACTGTTGTTACGAAATTTCCAAAATCAAATACGTCATTCACCTGGTCTATTCCGGATGGTTTAGCAAAAGTGATATTGTTAAAAACAATATTATGGGTGTAACCTGTAATTTTACTACTTCCTGTAGCATCATCTATTACTTCGTTTTGTGTCGTACTAATTACAATTTTTCCTGCTTTGGCTTGCCATTCTTCCGTTACACTTGGTGATGTTGGTGGTATTGTACCACAAATGTTGGCTGTCTCAACTTTACCGTTATAAGCTCTGTAAACGACACGGTATAAATTGTTGTCAATATTATAGATTACTGGAGCTCCAGGTAATGTTACGTCGTTTATAATCATATTGTCCGGTAACTGTATCAATAAAGATTCCTGACTCTTAAGCCTGTATACTAAGCTGTTCGTTAATGTATTGCAGGTTTGAGATGAAATAGTAGGGTCATCAAAATCAATAGTGTCAACTGTTAAATCACCGTCATCGCAACCGTTTAATAAGAGTGCGAATACTAGAAGGCATGCATATTTTTTCATCGTAATTTTATTTGACGTCAAAAATAGTGAAAAATTTGGCAAATGATATTTAAGAATAGACAATTGATATTTCATAACTTTGCAATAATGAAAAAAGTATACCTCGATAACGCCTCTACAACTGCTATGCGTCCTGAAGTTATTCAGGAAATGACAAAAGTTATGACAGAAGATTTTGGTAATCCTTCTTCTACACATAGTTTTGGAAGAAACGGAAAGACTATTTTGGAGCTTTCCAGAAAGAGTATAGCCAAATATCTAAATTGTTCTGCACAAGAAATTATTTTTACTTCAGGAGGAACTGAGGCTGATAACTGGATACTTCGTTCTGCAGTTGAAGATCTTAAAATAGAACGTATCATTACCACTAAAGTAGAGCATCATGCTGTTTTGCATACTGTTTTGGTTCTGGAATCTGAATATAATGTTCAGGTTGATTACGTAAATATAAATCCCGACGGAAGTATCGATTTAACCCATTTGTCTAATTTACTGGCTCAGGAAAAAAAGACAATTGTGAGTCTGATGCATGTAAATAACGAAACAGGAGCCATTTTAGACCTGAACAGGGTTGGTGTAATCTGTAAGCAATATGGTGTTTTATTTCATTCAGATACCGTTCAGTCTGTGGGTAAAACTGAAATTGATTTGCAGAAAACCCCGGTCGATTTTATTATTGCGAGCGCACATAAATTTCATGGGCCAAAAGGAGCTGGATTCGCTTTTATTAGAAAAAATTCTGGATTACAACCCTTAATTTTTGGTGGAGAACAGGAAAAAGGACTTCGCGCAGGAACTGAAGCAGTGCATCAGATTGCAGGAATGGCAAAAGCTTTATCTCTTTCGTATGAGAATTTAGATCATGAAAGAATATATATAACAGAGTTGAAAATGTATCTTATTGATCAGCTTGAAATTCATTTCCCGGGATTTAGAATCAATGGTAAAAGAGATGATTTTTATAATATTATCAATATTATTTTACCTTTTTCTGCTGATAAAACTTCGATGCTTTTGTTTAGTTTAGATATGAAAGGAATCGCTGTTTCAAGAGGAAGTGCGTGTCAGTCCGGAAGTATAAAGCCTTCGCATGTTTTAAAAGAAATGCTTTCAGAAACAGATTTAAAATTACCAAACCTGAGAATTTCGTTCAGTCATTATAATACAAAAGAAGATATAGATTGGCTAATTGAAAGCCTGAAAAGCGTTTAACTAGGTTCAAAGCTTCAAGTTTCAGGTTATTTAACCAGAAACTTGAAACCTGAAAAAAAAACTATTTTCTAATCACCTTAACCTGTGCGTCCTTTGTTAATTTTATGATTGTTGAAGGCTTTCCTGCAACTTTATCATGATATAGATTAACCACATAATCAACGCCTTTAATGATTTCAGGACTAATATCCTTGAAAGCAATAGGAGTAGGCTGTCCCGAAATATTAGCCGAAGTTGAAACCAAAGGTTTTTTCATTCTCTCTAATAATTTAAAGCAAAAAGGCTCTTTTACTAAACGAATTCCAAGTGAATTGTCTGCTGCAATAATATTTGGAGCAACATTTCTTGGTTCATCCAGAATCAAAGTTGTAGGTTTTTCAGATAGATCTAAAATCTGCCAGGCTACTTCAGGGATGTTTTTAAACACGTTATACATCATTTTCTCGCCGTTCATCAGTACAATCATGCTTTGTGTTTCTGCACGTTGCTTGAGTTTGTAGATCTTGGCAACAGCTTCAGGATTTGTAGCATCGCAACCAATTCCCCAAACGGTATCAGTAGGATAAAGTATAATTCCGCCCTCTTTGATGACTTCGTATGCTTTTAAAATTTCTTCGTTCATTCTATAATTATATACTTGTTTTGTACGCTTGCTTAAGCTGCAAAGGTATAAATAAAAAGAAGATGAATTATTTGTACCGCACGATCAAATAATCAGCTGTTATGTTTTTTTTGTTTTATTTCTCTTAGATATCGACATCAAGGGTAATTCGATATACTTAAAAGTAAGCTGACAAATCAGTATCAGAGGAAAAACAGAAGCTGTAATAACAAGCCAAAACTCAGTATTAGTTAGTGTTTTTGCTCTTTCAAGACCAATTATAAAATAGAATATTATGAATAATAAAATACCGTGCAACAGATACAAACTGTATGTTATTTGTCCGAATTTGCGTGAAAAAGCACTTGATAAAATACCAAAGAAGTTATTTCCTGAAGCAATAATCAAAAATACAACGGATGATATTACAATCTGAATTGGTTTTCTGCCACCATTGAAAAAGTAGACTGAAATTGATAATAGAAGTATAGCCAGAAGAGTATATTTTTTCTGCTTTAAGATCCCTTCAAACTTTTTAGTATTGAGTAAGATGGCAACAATTATACCGCCTACAAAAGGCATGAAATGTCTCAAAGACGATTTGTTAATGATCATGATTACTGCGGCCGCAGCCGTAAAAGCCAATACAGCTTTTAGATTTACTTTTATTTTAAACCATAAAGCAATAAGCGGTAACAAAAAGTAAAACGTCCATTCGTAAGGTAATGTCCAGGTTATTCCGGAATTCAGTATAAAGGTATCTTCTAATCCGTTTAGGTTTGAATTTTTGCTCACGTTAAAAAACAACCACGAAAGTGTACTTTTTAAGTTTTCGATAAACGGAACCCTTATTGTAAACTGGGTCAAATAGGCAACTAAAAAAAAGATGATAATTACCGAGAAAAAATACATTGGAAAAAGTCTGAAAAACCTTGATTTAAGATAGTCTGACCAATCGATTACCCCAGTTTTATTATTGAATAATTTAGTAGTAAATAAAAAGGCAGTAATTATAAAAAAGAAAACAACAGTCGTTTCTCCAAATTGATTAAATAAGTTCGATGCAGGATCTTCCCAGTTTTTAGTTTTTAAAAATACCTGCCATATGTAACTGTGATGCAAGAAAACGAAAAAGGCTAAATATCCTCTCAATCCGTCAATTTCAGGATATCGAATTTCACTTAAATCAGTTTTTATAAGCCTGTTTACAAGTAAAACAGATATAATCAGCACAACTAATATAGGAAGCAGAAAGACGTAAATGGTAAAATTCATTTTTTATGTGATTGAATAGCACCATGCTACCATTGTTTTTAAAATAGTTTAGTGGTATTTAAATTTTTTGCAAACATACTGAATGATACATATAATTGAAACAATATGATTGTAAAAGTGATGTTTTTGTAGTGAACAAATTATTAATGAAATCTTAAATAGATTCGATGATTCGGCAAAATACTTTTCAGCAGATTTAATTGCGGGAAGTTATTTTTAGAATCTTATTTTTTGAGAATAATGTTATCGACCCAACCTTCTAAAGTGTATTTATAAAAAATGTGATCAGGGATCTTCTCATATTCATTTTCGAAAAAATCTACCGGTATAACAGGATTTTTTTCGTCTATTATAAGGATGTTATTAGGATTGTAAAAATCGTAAGTTTTTATATCAGAATTCGTTGTAATTAATTTTTTTTCTAACCCCAAACTTTCAAAAACCCTGAATGTTAAGCCAATCTGACCAATTCTGTTGATGTCTAATAATACTTTTGAACGGTTTATATAATCGTTGACTTCAGACAAAGGCATATGTTTGTTGATATACGTAATAGTAGAATCTGTTGGCTTGTGTTTTTTATCATAAATAATAAATTTAAAATTTATTTCTTTAGATTTTAATTCCGCTGCTATTCGTTCTAATATAGGTAACCTTTTATCAATAGAGCTAATATTGAAAACATCAAACTCAAAAGTATTATTCTCGTTTAAAGGCAGATTTTTATTGTAAATCCAGTTAGGGGCAAATTTTAGATTAAAGTTTTCGCAATCGTCTTTTTCGAACGAATAAACTTCATCAAAGCAATGTAAGACTCTTTTGATTTTATGACAACGATAAATATTATCATTAAAAAAGCCTACAGATTTTTTAGTATATTTCTTAAATTCAACAATGCTTTCAGGATCAATAAAATCCCCTTTTATAGTCAGGATAACATCCTGGATTTCTTTGTTTTCTTGTAATTGCTTTATAATTTCTTTTCCATAATGCAAGTGTTTTAAGTTCGTTTTAAAGAACGCCTTTAGTATAAAATTATAAGCTTTATGTAATACAGATGGATATTTATACTTAAAAACATTAAAATCGATATGCTTTACAGTATGACCTTGTTTCTCGAGAGTTGAAGCAATATTTGTATTGAGTCCCCAATTATCGAGGCTTATTAAGGTAATATTCATTTGATATTTTATTATAAAGTTGTGGCGAAATTAGTAAATAAATAGCAATTATATTTGCTTTCATTATCTTATACGCAGATCCGGATAGCGATGATAGATTTATATGTCCCGACGTCATTGATATACAAGTTAAGAATTATCTAATATAGATGAGTGATTTTAGTAATAGATTGACTTTGTTAGACAATTCGTTAATGGCGCCTGGTATATGTTTTTCAGAAGTACTTGGCATTTTTAAATGATGGAGAAACATTGGTTTTTGATAGATTATGAGCCTTATTATCCCATTTTTATTTTATTAAAGAAATAAGAGATAAGTAGTTATAGACCTTTTTCTAAAACGATATTATGGATCAAATAAGATTATTTTAAATTTATTTTATTTGAGATTAAACCTTTTTGCTTTCTGAAAGTCTTAATACGAAACATATATGTTTCGTATTAATTTGTTGCAGTCGATACAAAAGAATAAGCTTCTTTTTTGTTGAAAGTCAGGCGTTTTTTTGCTGAATTATATGTTTTGATCTGTTAAAATAAATAAACCCCAAATCCGGTAAATTAGTGTAGTTATTACAGTTAAATTCTTATGAATTGATAATATTAATTTGAAGTGTTGTATTCTATGCGTATTTTTGTCGTTTATAAAAAAAAAGTAAATGAATTTTAAAGTAAATCCCATTTTTATCAAAAGCAGTTCGTCTATTCAGAATATTATTGAATCGTTTAGTGATTCAGGTACTATTTTTGGCGATGGACAACGTAATATTATAAAGTTATTTGATTTTGATGGAAAAACAATTAATATTAAATCATTTAAAATTCCCAACTTAGTAAATAAGATTGCCTATAACTATTTTAGAAAATCTAAAGCAAGACGATCTTTCGAATATGCTACAATTTTGTTAGAGAAAGGCATAGGTACACCACAGCCAATAGCATATCTTGAAAATTTTAATTGGTTAGGTTTGCGAGACAGTTATTATGCAAGCGAACATTTAGTTACTGAATTAACGTATAGAGAATTGGTAGAAATTCCGGACTATCCGGATCACGAGAATATATTAAGACAATTTACAAGATTTAGTTTTGAACTTCACGAAAAAGGAATTGAGTTTCTCGATCATTCACCGGGAAATACACTGATTAAAAAGAAAGCCGATGGAAATTATAAATTCTTTTTGGTCGATTTAAACCGAATGGTATTTCATAAGTCGATGACTTTTGAAATGAGAATGAAAAATTTGTGTCGTTTAACTCCTTTAAAGGAAATGGTTGCAATAATGAGCAATGAGTATTCTAAATTATACGGAGAATCTGAGCAAAAAACATATGATACTTTATGGAAATTTACTGCTGATTTTCAGGAGCAATTTTATAGAAAGAGACGTTTGAAGAAGAAACTTAAATTCTGGAAAAAATAATAATAAAAAAAGGATAAAAAACATAAGTGAAAATGTTTTTTATCCTTTTTTTATTTGTCTTTCAGTACCAATAATCTGAACGCTTTAGTTTTTATATTCCTTGAAATAAGTTTCTAATTTTTCGAGCATCAGAGGCAAAGGATATTCAGCATAAAAGTCAAAAGTATGCTCTTTGATATATTGCTCGGTATGTTGTTCATATATTTCAGGTTTTAAATCTTTTAAGTGAATAGAAGCGTTTTTTGCTTCATTTTCAAATAATTGCCATGTTTCCTTTCTAACCGAAGGAGTAAATATTGAGAAAGTAGGAATATCAAGTGCTTTTGCCATATTTACAGCTCCGCCTTCGTTGCCTATCAACATTTCGCATTGCGAAAGTAAAGCTAAAAACGGCCTTAGCTCAGTACAATATAAATCAAACACAATATGTTTTTTGGTTTCTTCAGAACAATAATTATATACTTCCAGAGCTTGTTCTTTTTGATTCGGAATATAATTAAAGATTATAGTGGCGTTAGTTTTGGTTACTGTAAAATCAATAATTTTTGCCATTCCTTCTAATGGATAGGTTTTGTAAACTTCACTTCCTAAAATTCCAAACATAATCAGCGGCTTTTCAGCATCTATATTATGGCTCTTTAAAAGTTGTTTTGCTTCGTTAATTTCGGATTCTTTTAGGAATATTTTGGGTTTTACATCAGTAATTTTTTCTGAAATAAAAGGCCTAAGAAGCAGTAATCTGTTTTCGATTGCAAGTCCGTGTTCAGATGCGATAGCGTCAAAACGTTCGTAGGTGTAATTGTAAAATATTTTGGTATACCATTTATGATATGAAACTTTATATTTTGCCCCGGAAAATGCGGTGATTAAGTTGGTTTCTAATTTCGAGTATACATCAATTACGGCATTGTATTTTTTTCTGCGTATTTCAAAAATAAATTTGAATAAAGAAGGATAAGATTTTCGGATCTTATTTGACAGCGGAATTATGTTGTCAATATTAGGATTTTCTAACAGCACATCGACAGAATTTGGATAGCACATATAGTCTATCACCGCGTCAGGAAACTTGGTTTTTAAGTTATTACAGATTATTGTACTGGTTAATACGTCTCCAATTCTTTTTTGCTGAATGACTAATATTCTCATTTATTTTAAATTCAATTTTAAGCACAAAACTACAAACTATTTTATGAAAAGAGGGATTTTAATGACATTAAACTAAATAAAAGGATTATTTTTGTAGTCAATACATAAAATTTTGCAATGGATATAAGTGGCCTGGTTATTACTTACAACGAAGAAAAAAATATAGGAGAATGCATCGATGCTTTACTGAAAATTTGTAACGAAGTTATTATAGTAGATTCTTTTAGTCGGGATCGTACAGTTGAAATTGCTAAAGCAAAAGGAGCAATAGTTCTTCAGCAAGATTTTTTAGGAGACGGTCCACAACGTACACATGGCATCCCGTATTGTAAAAATGACTGGATTTTGAATCTTGATGCTGATGAGTTTTTGGATAAAGATGCAGAAGATTTTATAGTAAACAAAAAATACCTTGAAGGAAATCATGATGCTTTTAGTTTTAGGGTAAAAAACTTTTTGGCTGATAAACTAATTGATTTCTCAGGATGGTATCCGGATCATAAAGTTCGTTTTTTTAATAAGCAAACAGCTCATCCTTCAGAAGCAATAGTGCATCAAAAAATAGTATCACAAAATGAGAAAAGAGTACCAGTACATATATTACATTATGGTTGGGATTCTTTAGATCAGATTATTGCTAAAAAAAATCAATACTCCGGTTGGCATGCACAACAATTATTTGATAATAATAGAAGAGTAAATTCTTTTAAGCCTATTCTAAACGGAACAGTTTCTTTTGTTCGCTGCTATTTTTTCAAGAAAGGTATCTTTAATGGTTTAGACGGATTGTCAATTGCAATGATTCAGGCATTCTTTTCTTATATGAAATATGCAAAGCTTTTAAAACTTCAAAAAAAGAAATAAAAAGAAATAAAAAGAAATAAAAAGAAATAAAAAGAAATAAATAGAAAAGGCAGGATAGAAAACTATTCTGCCTTTCTTAATTTTATAATAGTAATTATTTTGATCTAAAATAATTAAGTTATTTCATTTTATTGATGCTGATTTAAGAAAAAGTTAAGTTTATCTTTAAAAAGTTCAGGATTGAATTCGTTGTACAAAGAAGATATAATTGTTTTTATTTCTTTAGTTGCAAGTCCATTTATTGATTCAGGTTTGTAATCGCTGAGATGTACAGAGATGTTTTGTAAGCCATCTTCAAAAGTAGCCCAATCTTTTTTATCAACATGTGGAGAGAAAATTGTAAATGAAGGTTTACCCAGTGCTTTTGCCATATTTACAGCACCTCCGTCGTTTCCTATGATAAAATCACACTGATCCATTATAGCAATAAATGATCTTACATCATTACCAAGTAAGTCAAATGACACTTTTTCCTGAGTACTTTTTGAGCATAAATCAAGTATCTTTTTAGCCTCTTCAATTTGGCTGGGGAAATAATTAAAAAGAATATCAATGTCTCTGTTATCGGCTACAAAGTCGATAACCCTTGCCATATATTCAGAAGGATAGGTTTTTGATTTTTCGCTTCCTAATAAACTGATCATTACAATTTTTTTGTCGCTGCTTATTTTATGCTCAGCAAAAAGGGCAGTAGTGTCCTGGTTTTCTTTTAGACTTACAAATAATTTTGGATGAGGGTCTATTGTTTTGTCATCAAGTTTTAGCGGATTTAATAATAAAAGCCGATTGTCTATCGCTTGTCCGTATTTTGCAGGTTCCTCTTTTTGTAGTCGCTTTATATTGTGGTTATAAAGTAGGGCAGAGTACCATTTATAATAAGATATTTTAGTTTTCGAACCAGAAAACAGGGTAATTAGATTGGTTTCTAATTTTCCGTAAATGTCAATTAATACATCGTATTTTTGAGATCTGATTTCAAAGAAAAACTTAAATAAGGATAAATACGATTTACGGGTTTTTTCCGGAAGTATAATTACAGAATCTATATTTGGATTGCCAATTAAAACATCTTTGCAATGAGCATAACACATAAAATCTATAACAGAATCCGGATATTGTTTTTTAAGAGAATTACATAAAATACTGCTTACGAGAACATCGCCAATTCTTTTTTGCTGTATAACTAATATTTTCATTTATAAATAGAGTTTATAGGACGTGATAATCTGGAGTTTTAATTTTTATAGAGAAACAATCTAAAAAATTAATCCATATTGCGATATAATAACCATAGCATAAAGTATCGTTTTAAAACAGAAAAAGAACTTATGTAAGCTAGAATGAATCCTTCCCGACCATTTATAAATCCTAATTTCAGGAAATATTGATTGATAAAAAGAAAAAAGGGCTTCATGAAAAAATGATAAATATTTGGTTTTTTATTTTTTTGAAACAAAACCAAAGCTTCTTCTTTTCTAATTAAATTTAGTCTGCTATTAAAGTCTTCAAAATTTTTATATGAAAAAGAATTTATCTTGTTCTTGAAAAGTGTGAGTTTTTTAGGCGGGTAACGATTAAAAACTTCTGAGTAAGAGAATCTTGTTTTATCAAAAAGTAAAAGTTTCTTTTTGTTTAAAAACACACCATATTTTATGGTTTTGCCAAAGAAAAATAAAGTTTGTCCGGCAAAATAAGACGAAGCAGTTTTTTGCTTATGAGCTTCTGTAGTTAATTCGTTTATAAGTTCTTCAGACAGATAATCAGTAGTGTTAATTACTATTACCCAATTGTTTTTCAGAGAATCAATTGTCGATTTTATAATATCGGCTCTTTTGGTATCTTTTTGATGAAGTATAGTTACTCCTAATTCCTCTGCAATCAAAACACTTTTATCAGTGCTGTTATTATCGATTAAAATAATCTCATCAGCAAACGATAAATTATCAATATGCTTTTTTATATAGATCTCATCATTAAAGCAAAGTGAGATCACGCTTATGTTTTTGATTGACACGATTTCTGATTTTTTCATCAAAAATAATCTTAAAATAAATAACTTTGTTGAAAATTAATTAAAATGTCCAAATTACCAATTTTAATGTATCATAACGTATGTCAATCTGAATCAGGTAGTAATAAGTTGACAATTTCGGTACATAATTTAGAAAGACAATTTCAATATCTGACAGATAACAGTTATAAAACGTTTCATTTTTCTGAGCTGGAGAAAATGAAAACCATTCCTGAAAAAAGTATTATCCTGACATTTGATGATGTTACAGAAAATCAGTTGATTTATGCTTTGCCTTTATTGGAAAAATTCAAACTAAAAGCCAGTTTTTTTATTCCTTTCAAGTGCATAGCGAAAACTGATTTATGGAATGAAAGTACAGAAGAACCGCAAAAAATTATGACGATTGAGCAATTAAAAAAATTGCCAACAGATATAATCGAATTGGGTTATCATTCTTATGAGCACAATAAATACCAAATGTTAAGTCCTGCACAAATACAAAATGATTTTTTGAAATGCGAAGAAGAAATTAAAAATCATAATCTTACTGTATATCCTGCGCTCGCTTATCCTTACGGAAATTACCCTAAAGAAAGTGCTGACAAAGCAAACTTCAAGATATTGCTTAGTGAAAACAAGATGAAATTTGGATTAAAGATTGGTAATCGCCCAAATAGATTTCCGTTTAAGGATAATTATGAGATAAAACGCATAGACATTAAAGGTTTGGATAATTTAGTAGTTTTTCGATTGAAAATAAAATTCGGTAAATTAAAATTATTCTAACTTTTTTTCCAGTAATATTATCTTGGCATATCTGGAGAAAACACCATAAGCATCGATTGCAGCCGCTGCTAATCCGGGAACTCCGTCAAGGTAAACTCTCTTTATAAAATAAGTATGAAAAAAACGATAGAAAGGTTTGAACATCAATAAAAACAGAGTTGCTTTTTTTCCTTTTTCAAATGACATTTGTGCCTGAAACCAAGCATATTTATCTTTTTTGCTTATAAAATGAAATAGGTTTTTATAAGTATAATGAATCATATGATTTTTTAATACAGGAGGTTTTGATTTTAGGACCAATTTTTCATGTACTTCATTTTCAAAACGAATATTATCGTTTTTAATCAAACGTGTTACTTTATCAGTATAATGAAATAAGAAACGATCCATAAAAAAGTGAGGAAACCAAATTCTGAAAGCATCACAATTGTTCAGGTTAATACAGTCCAGGATCTCATGTTTAAGTTTTTCAGAAACCCTTTCGTCAGCATCGAGAAATAAAACCCATTCTCCGGTTGCAGATTCAATAGCATGATTTCTTTGATTGCTATAATTGTCAAATTTTCTAAAAATAAGTGTTGCTCCCAGATTTGAAACAATTTCGGCAGTAGCATCGGTACTATTTGAATCTAAAACAATTATTTCGTCAGCAAATTCAACAGATCGAATAGCGTCGGCGATGTAGAATTCTTCATTGTAAGTTAATATAATTACAGATAATTTTTTACCTTCTTTAAACATGAGCAGTAGTTTAGAATTCTATTTTTTTTCCTTTTTTCTCTTTCTTCTTTTGATTAAATATTTGGCTTGTAAAAACGATGCAATAGTATACTTTTTTTTCCTGATTTTGAACAAAAAAAATCCATTCTTTCTAATAATAAGAAAGAATGGATTTTTTAATTTTTTTTATGTAAGATTATATCACATTACACTGCTACATCATATTCGCGAAGTGCGTTATTTAATGAAGTTTTAAGATCTGTAGATGCTTTACGAGTACCAATGATTAAAGCACATGGAACCTGAAATTCACCTGCAGCGAATTTTTTAGTATAACTTCCAGGGATTACAACTGAACGTGCAGGAACAAAACCTTTCATTTCAACAGGTTCGTCACCAGTTACATCGATAATTTTTGTTGAAGCAGTCAAACAAACGTTAGCACCAAGAACAGCTTCTTTACCAACATGAACTCCTTCTACAACAATACAACGAGAACCAATAAAAGCACCATCTTCAATAATTACCGGAGCAGCCTGCAAAGGTTCTAAAACCCCGCCAATACCAACACCACCGCTTAAGTGAACATTTTTACCAATTTGTGCACAACTACCAACAGTTGCCCAAGTGTCAACCATTGTTCCTTCGTCTACATAAGCACCAATGTTTACATAACTTGGCATCAAAATTACGCCACTTGAAATATAAGCTCCGTAACGTGCAACAGCGTTAGGTACAACACGAATTCCTTTTTCAGCATATCCTCTTTTTAGCAACATTTTGTCGTGATATTCGAAAATACCAGATTCCCATGTTTCCATTTTTTGAATTGGGAAATACATTACAACAGCTTTCTTTACCCATTCGTTTACTTGCCACTTGTCACCAACCGGTTCAGCACAACGTAATTTTCCTGCATCAACCAATTCGATTACTTCTCTAATGGCATCAGTTGTAGTAGTTTCTTGTAGTAAAGCTCTGTTTTCCCAAGCTTGTTCAATTATAGTCTGTAAAGAATTCATAAGTTTTAATTTTTGGCAAAGATAACCTATTTGTGCAAATGCAAAAAAGTAAAACCTTTTGAAAATGTTACAGAACTAACATTTTGTTTTTAATTTGATAAATAAATTTTTGCTATCATACACAATTTTATGAACATAAAACTCCACAAAATGTTTTTTTAATGCCATAATATGACAAAAATCAGGTTTTGGTTTTTTTGTTCTAATTAATTTCGCATCACTAATTTTTTAACACACAACAGAGGAAATTAGTATGCATACCATTCCAAAAATAAACATATAAGCAGCAAGACATGAATCAGGAAAATCAGCCTCAGGGACCAAGAACTATTATCGATAAAGAAGTCTCATGGGACAAAACTCAGGTTATTATGAGTAAAACAAATGCATTTGGTATAATTGAGTATGCCAATGAGAATTTTGTTAATGTTTCAGGATATGAAGATTATGAATTAATGGGACAGCCACACAATATTATCCGCCACCCTGATATGCCAAGAGTCATTTTTAAAGTGCTTTGGGAAAATCTTAAAAAAGGAAAGAACTTTCATGCCATTGTAAAAAATTTAGCGAAGTCAGGAAGATACTATTGGGTAATTACTGATTTTGAAATCTCAGTAGATGAGAACGATGTGATTGTTAATTATTTTGGAAGAAGACAAGCTGTGCCACAAGAAGTTATAGCATTGCATATCGAACCACTTTATAAAAAATTGCTGCAGATTGAGGCAACAAGCGGAATTGAGTTTAGCGAAAAATACCTTATTGGTTTCTTAGAAGAAAGAAAGAGATCTTATGTTGAATATATTAAGGAACTAGTTTTTGAGCATGAAAGAGGGCAGGCGAAATTTGCTCAATATGAAGAAAAAGTAAATGCAGAAGAAGATGAGGAAGAAGAAAAAAGTTTCTTCAGAAGACTTTTTAATAGATAGAGTTTTTTTTTAAAAGTTTTGAATATTTGGATGAGTCCGTTTCGATTTCGAGGCGGATTTTTTTATGTATTAAAGAGCTAATTTATTATTGGTAGTTCGTTCATTAAAAGACTGGATATATGCTTTTAGGAATTTTTCATATTCCCTGACTCTCGATTTGTCTTGTTGCATTAGATTGTTTTTTAGTAAAAGGTCTTTTTTCCAATTGTACAAACCAATAGTTTGATTGTTTGCAAACACCAAATAATAATCATCTTGAATGTAATGATACGTTCCCTGAAGATAATATACAACAAAGTTTTCCGGCGATTTGTAGCTTTTTCCAAAACTAACCATTTCAGTTTTTATATTTAGATAATCCAAAATGCTTGGCATAACATCAATTTGCTGAAAGTTTTTTTCGTTTGCACCTGTAAACTCGGGATTTGAAGGATCAAAGAATAAAATAGGAATTCTGAATTTTCCAATATTTGTTTTGTCAATATCCAGATCTCCTCCAGAAGAAGTATGATCAGCAGAAATCACAAAAAGAGTATTATTGTACCAATTTTGTTTTTTTGCGGTTTTAAAAAATTCTCTTAATGCAAAATCAGTATAAGCGATGCTTTCCTGAATAGTTGTAGTGACTTTGGGAAGTTTTCCCTTAGATTTTTCTGGTATCGTATAAGGATTGTGCGAAGAAATTGTGAATAGGGAGCTGAAAAAGGGCTGTTTAAAAGAGGTGAGCTTTGTTGCGTAAAATTGTAAAAATTCTTCGTCAAAAATTCCCCAGGTTCCATCGAAAGCGGCCTTACCATCATATTGATTTTTACCAAAATAGTGTTCAAAACCTGCAATTTTTGCATATTGATCAAAGTTTTGACTGCCATTAAAAGCACCGTGAAAGAAAGAAGTATTATATCCTTCCTTCTTAAAAATTTTTGGCAGGCCATTTATTTTGTTCAATGAGAAACTAGATGAAATAAATGAATTATTCATTAAGCTCGGAATACTTGAAAGTAAAGACGGAACGGCATCTATGGATACTTTTCCGTTTGCAAATGCATTTTTAAAATAATAGG
Source organism: Flavobacterium azizsancarii (assembly GCF_027980145.1). Lineage (GTDB taxonomy): Bacteria > Bacteroidota > Bacteroidia > Flavobacteriales > Flavobacteriaceae > Flavobacterium > Flavobacterium azizsancarii. Next base: position 65,454 of record NZ_JAMZNK010000011.1, read on the forward strand.
ATTTTGTAATCAGGGAATCTAAAAAAGGAGTTTGTCCCCGCTCGATATTTTCATTACCAAAACTTTCTAAAATTAAAATAACTACATTTTTTTTAGTTGGAGGTTTGTCTGATTGTAATGAAATAACAGGATTGTAAATTGATTTTAATTCTTTTGCATTATAATAATTAACGTTGTCGATATCATCTTTTTTTGCGATCGTTTTTAAAATAGTAAACGGAGTATTTAAGACCAAAGCAGTATTACTTAAAGCCCCATATTTAATTCCGTCGACAATTTTTATAGATTTCTTTTGAAAACCTCCGCGTCCCATAATCAATAATATAGTTATTGAGATGATAAGAGCAGTGAATTTTATAAAATAATCACTTTTGGTTAAATGTTTAGTTAGTAGGTTTTTGCTTAGATCAGGTAGTAGTTTCCAAAATAATACACTGATAATTAAGAAAATAATGCCAATATACCAGAACTCTCTTAAAAATGAAGGGATTAGTCCAAGAACTTCATGTTCCATTCCTTTTGCAGTAATCATTTTATAAGTACTTCTTCTTCCTGTAAATCGATAATAGATAATATCAATAAAATTGGTTGCAATGAACATCAGATTAACGCAATAAAAACTTATTTTTAACATCAGTTGATAGCGAGTACTATACTTGAAATTACCGGGAACTATATGGGCAATAATAAACGGAATATTTAAATAACTAATAGCTGTAAAGTCAAATAAAAGACCGCCCAGAAAAGTTTGAGTCGTAAACGAATCAAATAAATTTAGATTTAAAAAATAGAATAAAAGTCTGGATAATTGGTAAATAGCAACAACTAAAAGAAATCTTTTTAAGAACAGAGTAATACATTTTTTATAATTATTCATGTAAGATTTAAAGTTGTATTTAGGCTTTAAATGATTTGAATAATTAATTTAAAACTGTAATAAAATTCATTGTAAAATAACTCGTATTTTTATTGAAAAGATTACCGGAAAAAAATATAATTATGATAAGATAAGACATATTTTTAAATCCTGATTTCAGGCAAAAAAAGAATAAAGAACCTGTATACTTTTCTTTGAATATTGAAAAATTAAAATGGTTATCTTTGTATTGTAAATGAAAGTATTACGGAAGCGATTAGATTAGAATTTCAGCCGGAGATAAAAGAAAGAGTACTAAAACTATTAAGTACATTCTCTTCAGATGAATTGAGGATTATTCAGGAAGATTCTGATTTTGAAAAGGATAAAAGAGAAGTGGAAGATGCATATGCTAAATTGAAAAGTGGCAATACTAAGTTGTATACTTTTGAAGAATTAGATGAAATTTTAGAAAAAACAATTTCAGGATATGAAAGTTAGTTTTACTACAGAATTTATGATAACACTTAATGATCAAGTTGCTTATATAGCTAAAGATGAACCAAAAGCTGCGAGAAAATTCAAAAATGATTTACTAAAAAAAAACTAAATAAAGATCTTGTAAATCCATTTCATTTTAAAAAATCACTGTATTTTAATCATAATAGCATTAGAGATTACGTCTTTAAAGGATATGTGGCAGTTTATGAAGTCCATATTGATCTTCAGGCAGTTTCTGTTTTTGCATTCATAAAATACAAAGATTCTCTTTAGTTTTATAGCTTTTCCTCCCTATCTTTGACAAAAAATACAAAATGCCAAGAATCCTCTCTATAGATTACGGACAAAAACGTACTGGAATTGCTGTTACTGATGAAATGCAGATCATAGCATCCGGTCTAACAACGATTCCAACAAATACTTTAATTGATTTTTTAAGGGATTATTTTTTGAAAGAAAAAGTAGAGACGGTTTTAATTGGGGAACCGAAACAAATGAACGGAGAGCCATCTGAAAGTGCCTCTGTAATTAAAGGTTTCGTAACTCATTTTTCTAATATTTTTCCGGATATGAAAGTGGTTCGTGTTGATGAACGTTTTACTTCAAAAATGGCATTTCAAACGATGATCGATAGCGGATTGAGTAAAAAGAAGCGTCAGGATAAAGGATTAATTGACGAAATTTCGGCAACAATTATGCTTCAGGATTATCTTTCTTCAAAACGTTTTTAGTTTTTTTCTCCTTCCGTCTTATAAAATCCTTTCTTTTTAGTAAAAACATAACTTTTATCATGTGTTTTTAGTTTTTTTTTGCAATTATAAAAAGTACCTTTGCACTTTAAAAACAAATTACTGTTATGCCTGACAATACAATACGTTCCAATAGTGAAGTAGTGCTTATTGGAGCTGGAATTATGAGCGCAACTCTTGGATTAATTTTAAAAGAGCTGCAACCGGATATAAAAATTGAAATTTACGAAAGATTAGATGTTGCTGCTGCCGAAAGCTCTGATGCTTGGAACAATGCAGGAACAGGACACTCCGCTTTTTGTGAGCTAAATTACACACCAGAAAAGGCAGATGGTAGTATTGATCCTAAAAAAGCAATAAGTATTGCAGAATCGTTTGAGATGTCCCGACAGTTCTGGTCCTACTTAGTGCAAGAAAAGAAAGTTCCCTCTCCTGATAATTTTATTAAAAGTGTTCCTCACATGAGTTTTGTTTGGGGAGAAAAAAACGTAGAATATCTTAAAAAGAGATTCGAAGCATTGCAAAGCAATCCAATTTTTTCTCAAATGGAATTTAGTTCTGATTTTGAAAAACTTAAAGAATGGATGCCGCTTGTAATGGAAGGCAGAGATGCCAACGAAAAATTAGCAGCAACCCATATGGAAATTGGTACAGATGTTAATTTTGGTGCCTTAACCAGAAGTATGTTTAATTATTTAGAAAAACTTGACGGTGTTTCTTTATTTTTTAATCATGAGGTAAAAAAATTAAAACAGCGTGAGGATAAATCTTGGAGAATAAAGATTACTGATTTAACAACTGATAAAACAAGAAAAGCATATACCAAATTTGTATTTATTGGAGCTGGTGGAGGTTCGTTGCCATTGCTTGAAAAAGCGAATGTTCCTGAAGGAAATGGTTACGGAGGTTTCCCGGTAAGCGGTCAGTGGTTAAAATGTACAAATCCTGAGGTAATTGCCAAACATCAGGCAAAAGTATACGGAAAAGCAAGTGTTGGAGCACCTCCAATGTCAGTTCCTCATATTGATACCCGTGTAATTGATGGCGAAAAAGCTTTGCTTTTTGGGCCTTTCGCAGGATTTTCGACTCGTTTCCTTAAAAATGGTTCTTATTTAGATTTACCATTATCTATAAAAGCAAATAATCTAATTCCGATGTTATCAGCGGGATTCCATAATATTCCATTAACAAGATATTTAATTGAGCAGGTTCGTCAATCTCCAAAAGACAGAATGACGGCTTTACGTGAATATTTGCCAACAGCAAGATCTAAAGACTGGAAACTCGAGAAAGCCGGACAACGTGTTCAGGTGATTAAAAAGGATGAGAAAGAAGGTGGGGTTTTAGAATTTGGTACAGAAGTTATCAATACGCATGACGGAACATTAGCGGTATTATTAGGAGCTTCTCCCGGAGCATCGACCGCAGTTGCGATTATGGTTGATTTAATTGGCAGATGTTTTACTGATCAGGCTAAAACACCGGAATGGCAAGCGAAAATGAAAACTATGATTCCTTCTTACGGACAAACTTTAAATGATAAACCGGAGCTTTTATCAGAGCTTAGAAAACATACTTCTGAAGTTTTGAAACTAAATAATTAAGCTCAGTTTTTATATAAAATAAATACAAATCCAGATGAATTAATCTGGATTTGTTGCTTTAAATTCTTCCGTAATTTTCAAAATCTTTTCAGCCAGATTACTCATCCAGATCAATTGTTCAATTACCATTTGAGCTTCCTGCATTTTAGCCTGACGCGTTTCTTTGTCTAATTCGTCATCTTTAATCAAACGAGTAAAATTAACGCGTTTAAGTTCTTCAAATTGCAAAGTTACATCCTCCTTGTCAAAAAAAGTATCCGTTATAATCGTTTCATTTCTTAAAATTGAAATCGAATGATCTAAGTTTGAAAGTATCGTTTTTATAATATAATTAAACGATTCTGAGGCCGAAGTCGTTTGATGAGATTGAATATAGGTAGATAATGAAGCTAAAGCAGACAATATCGAATGATTTAAAACCACAAGTTTATTGACTAAAGGCATCGTTTTTTGTTTTGATTTTGGTTCCTGCATCATTCGCTGAAACGAAGTCATCAGATTGCCAATTTCAACAAAAGCATTTTTTCTCGCCAATCGGTATGAAGTCGGGATTTCTCCTTTTTTATTATAGAAATCAGCAATTTCTTTAAGGTAATTTCTATTGGCACGAATCGAATTTTCAATATGAATTGGCGTATTGATAAATTCCCAGGCCGGCCACAAAAACTGATTTGCCAAAAAGGCTAAAGTTGCTCCGGCTAATGTATCTAAAACACGAAACTGAATGACTTCAACCACATCAGGAGTTAAAATGCCATAAATAAAAACCACATACATAGTGACAAAAGTGGCGCTTATTTTATAATTAATTTGAGTAAATGAGATTCCAAGAAGCATACATATAATAGATAATATACTCAATGCAACATGATTCTGAATAACAGATACAATCCCAAAAGCCAGTAAACCTCCTAAAATGGTTCCGAAAATTCTATTATAAGAGCGTTCCTTTGTTAAGCCGTAACCCGGGCGCATGATGACAACAATCGTTAATAATATCCAATAGACATTTTGAAAAGCTAAAAATTGCCCGATAGTGAAACCAATTAAAATTGTAATGGTTAATCGCACTGAATGTCTGAAAATAGAAGAAGAGAAACTTAAATTTTCAATCAAAGTACGTAAGGGATAATATTGTGGTGTCAGGAATTTTTCAAGTTCCTTATCCTTATCTTTCAGTTTAAAAGACTGCATGGCAAGTGAAAAAGCACGTTGGATAATTTTGATTTTTCCAACCTGATTTTTAGCATATTTCAGCATATTGGTCAACATCAAAACACCTTCGGCAGCTTCCTCTTTACCTAAAGTTTTTTCATAGTCAAAAATGGCAGATTCAAAAGCATCAAGTTCATTTTTTAAGTCATTTTTATCAACATACACACTAATATTATGCACGTTTTTAGAAAGTTTCTTTAGAGTTGATGCCAGTTTGTAAGCTACATTTTGATACGTTCTAAGGACTTCAGGATGTTTGGCAAATTTTTCATGTAGCTTGCTGTGATCAAATGACGTATATAAAGCAAGTTCCTGAATCTCAACCAAAGTGATAAAAACAAGCAGCATTTTTCGGTTTTGGCTTGTTGTTGCAGATGCATTCTGGTTGCCAATAAGCATTCTTCTTAAATCCTCGTGAATCAAATTCAGATCAACCTGTACACTCAGCTGCTTCTCGATTATAGCCTCTCTATCAGCCTCGGGACTCCATAGATCTCCTCTTAATTTTAAATATTTTGCAGTTAATTTTATGCCTTCAGCAATTTGTAACTCGACGTATTTATAAGGTTGTACAAAATGAAAGACAAGTGAAACAATTAAGTATAAGATACCTCCAATAAAAATAAATCCTGAATATTCAAAAGCTTTCCAACCATCATGTAAATGGCCAAATGATAGTGAAATGGACAGTAAGGCAGAAAATGATACCAAAGTAGCGCGCTGACCGTAAACAGAAATCATTGAACATATAAAAAGCAAAAACCCTAAAAAAGGATAAAATAAAATAGGGTATGGATAAGCAAGATTTACTAATAAATTTACACCGGATACAATAAAAGAAGCAACAATAAGACCTTTTATTTTATGACTTAAAGAGCTTGGAATGTCACTGGGATAGGTGTAGAAGGCTCCCAGAGCAATTACAAAACCAATATCGAAAAGATCGTAATAATTTAAAACTAATACAGGAACAACAGAAGCGATAGTTACTTTAGAGGCGTTTAAAAAAGAAGTACTGTTAGTAAATTTCGAGATACGATCAAACATAGAATGAGGTTTACAAACAAAAGTACGAATTGTACGAATTAATTTGGCATAATTATGGATGAGTTTTTGTGAAGCAAGCAAAAAAAGTGATATAATATATGATTAGAATTATTCATTGACTATTTTTTACTATTTTTGCCAGCTGAATTATGAGAACTAAATTCAGGAGTTTTCATTAGATAATACATTAAAATAATACAAATGATTTTACCAATTGTAGGATATGGAGATCCTGTTTTAAGAAAAGTGGGTGAGGTAATTACGCCGGAATATCCAAACTTAAAAGAAACAATCGCTAATATGTACGAGACGATGTACAATGCTTACGGAGTAGGACTTGCTGCACCGCAGGTTGGTATGCCAATTCGTTTGTTTGTTATTGATACAACTCCTTTTAGTGATGACGATGATTTACCTTCAGAAGAGCAAAAAGATTTAAAAGGTTTTAAAAAGACTTTTATCAACGCAAAGATCCTTAAAGAAGAAGGCGAGGAGTGGAGTTTTAACGAAGGTTGCCTAAGTATTCCTGACGTTCGCGAAGATGTATATAGAAAACCAACCGTTACAATAGAATATTGCGAAGAAGATTTTGTAATGAAAACAGAAGTTTTTGATGGTTTAATTGCAAGAGTTATTCAACATGAATACGACCATATTGAAGGTGTTTTATTTACAGATAAAATATCATCTTTGAAAAAACGTTTGATTCAGAAGAAATTAAAAAATATTACCGAAGGCAAAACGTTTCAGGAATACAGAATGAAATTTGCTGCGGCTAAAAAAGGGAGATAATTGAACTAAGAAATTAGCATCAATAAAATATAATAAATCAAATTCTTAATACTAATTTTAATAAACATGAATTTAGAGAAAATTTTAGCCATTTCTGGGAAACCAGGTTTATATGTATTGAAAGTGCAAACTCGTACAGGTTTTGTGGCAGAATCATTGACAGACGGAAAAAAAATTACTGTTAACTTAAAAAGTAACGTAAGTTTATTATCTGAGATTTCAATTTATACTTACGAAGGAGAAAAACCATTGACAGAAGTAATGCAGCGTATTGCTGTTAAAGAAAACAAAGGTCAGGCTATTTCTCATAAAGAAGATAATGCTACATTAGCGGCTTATTTCAAAGAGATTTTACCTGAGTATGATGAAGAAAGAGTATATCCTTCAGATATTAAAAAAGTATTAAACTGGTACAACACGCTTGAGGCAAAAGGTTTAGTAACTGATTTAGCTCCTGCGCCTGCTGAAACTCCAGAGGAAACTCCGGTTGTTGAAGAGAAGCCAAAAAAAGCTCCGGCTGCTAAAAAAGAAAAAGCTAAAAAAGAAGAATAGCAGTTTACTGCATTCAAATATATTAATCCTGTTAAGATGTTTTCTTGACAGGATTTTTTACTTTTACAACTATTAGATTACAACTCGATAAAACTTCATAAAATGAGCAAGGAACTTCAACTTAAGGCTTTCGAAAGATTACTAATTATCATGGATGAACTTCGTGAACAATGTCCGTGGGATAAAAAGCAAACTTTGCAAACCCTAAGACACCTTACTATCGAAGAAACATATGAATTGGGTGATGCTATTTTAGATAATGATCTAAATGAAGTAAAAAAAGAGTTAGGGGATCTCTTGCTGCATATTGTTTTTTATGCGAAAATTGGTTCTGAAACAAACGATTTTGATATAGCTGATGTCTGTAATGAAATTTGTGAAAAGTTAATTCATCGTCATCCTCATATTTATAGTGATACTGTAGTAAAAGATGAAGAAGAAGTAAAACAAAATTGGGAAAAATTAAAGCTTAAAGAAGGTAAAAAATCAGTTTTAGAAGGCGTGCCAAAAAGTTTACCGGCTTTGGTAAAGGCAAGCCGAATTCAGGATAAAGTAAAAGGCGTGGGTTTTGACTGGGAAGAACCACACCAGGTTTGGGATAAAGTACAAGAAGAATTAGAAGAGTTACAAATAGAAGTTCAATCAGGAGATCAGGATAAAATTGAAGCTGAATTTGGAGACGTTTTATTCTCTATGATAAATTATGCCCGCTTTTTAAACGTAAATCCTGAAGATGCTTTAGAACGTACCAATAAAAAATTTATTAAGCGTTTTCAGTATCTTGAAAGCAAAGCTGGCGAATTAGGGAAACCCTTAATGGATATGACTTTGGCAGAAATGGATGTATTTTGGAACGAAGCTAAAAAGCTCTGATTACTCGGCCATTTTTTTTAATGCCCTGATATCTTTAAGCATAATTTTTTTACCCACTAATTCAATTAAATCCAGTTTATTAAAATCTGATAATAACCTGATACAGCTTTCGGTAGCAGTCCCAATAATACCTGCTAATTCTTCTCTTGTAAGTTGAACTTTTAGGGTTTTATCTGCATTTTCTCCAAAAGAATCGTGTAACTGCAATAAGGTTTCGGCTAAACGTTGTTTAACTGTTTTTTGAACTAAAGCAATTTTATTGTTTTCAGATTCTTTTAGATCTTCGCAAACAGATTGCATCAAATTCATCGAGAACTGATTGTTGTTATTAAAAAAGTGTAAGATTTCAGTTTTAGGAATAAAGCAAACCTCCATATCAGCAACTGCTTTTGCAGATAGGTTTGCCGGTTCATTACTAATCATAGAGCGTTGCCCTAAAAGTTCACCTGATTGTACCAGTTTTACGATCTGATCTTTTCCGTTTGCGCTTAATTTAGAAAGTTTACCAACCCCATCTTTTATACAAAATACACCATTGGTTACTTCGCCTTCTTCAAAAATGGCTTCTCCTTTTTTAATCTTATAAGTAGTTTTGCTGTTGGCCAATTTTACAACTTCATCTTTATTGAGTGCTTTAAGAGAAGAAAGCTGTCGTACGATGCATTGATCACATTTATTCATGGCAATAATATTTGTTGCAAAATTAACTAATATTCGCATTGAAAAGTGTTATTCTTCCTGAAAATACACAGAAAAAAACTATTATTTCAATTTGCCAGTTTTATTTCGCTAAATTTAGAATCCGATTTAATTATAACATGATAAATATCATTTTTATAATCTCTTGATTTTTTAACATTTGTTGCATCAAAAAAAACAAATTTTATGAGTGAGCAGAATTGTTTTCATTGCGGGTTAACGATTGCTAAAAATGAAGAAATCAATTTTGATGAAAAAAAGTTTTGTTGTAATGGATGTAAAACCGTTTATGAAATTTTTAGTCTTCATGATTTAACCTGTTATTATGATTTTGAAAAATCGCCAGGTGCCACTCCGCAAGATATTCACGGAAAATATGATTTTTTGGACAATGAAGCAATTTTGTCAAAAGTCTTAGAATTTCAAGAAGGAAACACCTCAATTGTTTCATTAAATATACCTCATATACATTGCAGTTCTTGTATTTGGATTCTTGAAAATCTAAATAGAATACAACCCGGAATAAGCATTTCACAAGTTAATTTTCCTGAGAAAAGAGTCCGAATTACTTTCAATTCAGATCTTGTTTCGCTAAAGACTATTGTTTATATGCTAAGTTCAATTGGTTATGAGCCTTATATTAGCTTAGAAAACTACGAAACAGGCAAAACAAATGTAGATCGAACTTTGACCTATAAATTAGGCGTTGCGTTTTTCTGCTTCGGAAATATTATGCTGTTATCTTTTCCCGAATATTTCGAGATCAAAGAGTTTTGGTTAGATAATTATAAACCATTTTTCAGGATTCTAATTTTTGTTCTGGCGTTACCCAGTTTTTTATATTCCGCAAGCGGTTATTATGTTTCTGCCTATAAAAGTATAAAGTCAGGCATGCTAAATATAGATATTCCCATTGCTTTAGGAATTATCGTGATGTTTGTTCGCAGTACTTTTGATATTGTAATGAACTACGGGTCAGGTTTTTTTGATAGTCTCACAGGGTTAGTTTTCTTCATGCTGCTCGGAAAAATGTTCCAGATTAAAACCTATAGTTTTTTAAGTTTCGAAAGAGATTTTAAATCGTATTTTCCAATTGCGGTGACCAGAATCAATACAGATACATCAGAAGAAAGCGTTCCTGTTTATGATGTTTTAAAAGGAGACCGATTGCTGATCAGAAATCAGGAATTAATTCCGGTCGATGGTATTTTGATTAGTGAAAAAGCTGAAATAGATTATAGTTTTGTTACCGGAGAAGCTGTTCCTATTACAAAAGTATCCGGAGATAAAGTTTTTGCCGGCGGTAAGCAAATTGGCAAAGTAGTCGAAATAGAAGTGCTGCACTCAGTTTCGCAAAGTTACCTGACACAATTGTGGAGTAATGAGATCTTCCAGAAAAAAGTACTTCAAAAGCATAAAACAATTACAGATACTATAAGTCGTTATTTTACTCCTATATTATTACTTATTGCTTTTGCAGGTTTTGGTTATTGGATATTTTTTGATGCCAATACAGCTTTTAATGTTTTTACGGCAGTTCTAATTGTTGCTTGTCCTTGTGCATTAGCGCTTACAGCACCATTTACCTTCGGAAATATTCTGAGAATTATGGGAAAACAGAAAATGTATCTTAAAAATGCACTAGTAATCGAACAATTGGCTAAAGTTGATACAATAGTCTTTGATAAAACCGGGACAATTACCACCAATAAAAAATCTAATATACTATATGAAGGAAATCCTCTTTCTGATCAAAATTATGTTCTGATCAAAAATGTTCTGCGTGGTTCAAATCATCCTTTAAGCCGAATGTTATATGATTTTTTAAAGGAAACAAATAAAATTAAAATTGATGATTTTCAGGAAATAACAGGAAAAGGAATTCAGGCTTCCATCGAAAATCATACCATCAGGATTGGCTCTGCAGAGTTTGTAGGCAATCTGGTTTCTGATTCGTCAGATATCGAAAAGACAGCGCTTCATATTAAAATTGATGAGCAGTATCTTGGCAAGTTTGTTTTTCAGAATCAATACAGAGAAGGTCTTGAAAAGTTATTCTCCACACTTAGTAAAAATTACGAAATCAAAATACTTTCCGGTGATAATGATGGCGAAAGAGCAAATCTTGAAAGTATCCTGCCAAAAGGGATAGAATTAATTTTTAACCAGAAGCCGGAACAAAAACTGGATTTCATCAAAAATCTACAGGAAAAAGGCAAGAACGTTATGATGGTGGGAGACGGGCTGAATGATGCCGGAGCTTTGGCGCAAAGTAATGTGGGAATTTCTATCTCTGAGAATGTGAATGTTTTCTCACCTGCTTGTGATGCAATTCTCGATGCTTCGGAATTTTCCAGATTGGATTATTTCTTAAAATTATCTCAGAAATCGATTACAATAATTAAAATGAGTTTCGTTTTGTCTCTTCTTTACAATATTGTAGGACTTTCTTTTGCAGTTACCGGCAACTTACTTCCTTTGGTAGCAGCTATTATCATGCCTTTAAGTACAATTACAATCGTAAGTTTTGTGACTTTGATGTCTAACTATTTCAGCAAGAGTAGTTTAAAGAGGTTATAGATAATACAGTCCCTTTTTTTTATAAATTTAACATATGTCTCCAATTATGATAATTATCATATTTTATCCGCCCATTACTTAGTAATTTTGTTAACATATATTTAAGGTATGAGTGTCATTTATCTATTAATTTCAGTAAGTATTTTTGTAGCAATAGGTTTCTTTATTGCTTTTATTGTCGCTGTCAGATCCGGACAATATGACGATGATTATACCCCCTCAGTCAGAATGCTTTTTGACGATGAGACAAAAATTACTCCCCACAATAACAATTCAACAACAGAAGAAAAACAAGTATAATTATGGAAATGGAACAGTTTTATTACGACAACAAAATTGTAAAAAAATTCATTTACGCCACTATTCTCTTTGGAGTAGTAGGTATGTTAGTAGGGCTAACCTTAGCGGTTATGTACCTTTATCCCAACATCACAGATGGAATTTCGTGGCTTAGCTACGGTCGATTAAGACCTTTGCATACCAATGCTGTTATTTTTGCTTTTGTTGGTAATGCCTTTTTTGCGGGTATGTATTATTCGCTTCAGCGTTTGCTGAAAGCCAGAATGTTCAGTGATTTTTTAAGTAATTTACATTTTTGGGGTTGGCAGCTTATTATTGTTGCTGCGGCAATTACACTTCCTTTAGGATATACTTCTTCAAAAGAATATGCTGAATTAGAATGGCCTATTGATATCGCTATCGCCGTAATCTGGGTGGTTATGGGTATTAATATGATAGGTACAATGCTTCGTCGTAGAGAGCGTCACTTATATGTTGCAATTTGGTTTTATCTGGCAACATTTGTTACAGTAGCAGTTTTACATATTTTTAATAATATCGAAATTCCGGTATCAGCCTTAAAAAGTTATTCGGTTTATGCAGGAGTTCAGGATGCTTTAGTACAATGGTGGTACGGACATAATGCAGTTGCATTTTTCCTTACAACTCCATTTTTAGGATTAATGTATTACTTTGTACCAAAAGTAGCCAATCGTCCTGTTTATTCTTATAGACTATCAATTATTCACTTTTGGTCCTTGATTTTTATTTACATCTGGGCAGGTCCTCACCACTTATTATACTCAGCATTACCAAACTGGGCTCAAAATTTAGGTGTTGCATTTTCAGTAATGCTTATCGCTCCATCTTGGGGAGGTATGATCAACGGACTTTTAACGTTAAGAGGTGCCTGGGATAAAGTTCGTGAAGAACCAGTTCTAAAATTCTTTGTGGTAGCCATAACAGGTTACGGAATGGCAACTTTTGAAGGACCAATGCTTTCGCTGAAAAATGTAAATGCTATTGCACATTATACTGACTGGATTATTGCACACGTTCACGTAGGAGCTTTAGCATGGAATGGTTTTATGTCTTTTGGTATTATCTATTGGTTAATTCCCCGAATGACGAAGAGTACATTATTCTCTAAAAAATTAGCCAACTTCCATTTCTGGATAGGTACTTTAGGAATTATTTTATACACTTTGCCTATGTATGTTGCTGGTTTTCAGCAAGCATCAATGTGGAAACAATTTAACCCAGACGGAACATTAACTTACGGAAATTTCCTTGAAACAGTTACTGCAATTATGCCACTGTACTGGATGAGAGCCATTGGAGGTACATTGTATTTAATTGGAATGTTTACGTTGGTTTACAACATTATAATGACCGTTAGAGCAGGTGATACTATTGAGGATGAATTAGCTCAGGCTCCGGCATTACAAAGAATAAGCAATAGCAGATTAAAAGGAGAAAAATTCCATAGTTGGTTAGAAAGAAAACCAATTCAGTTAACCATTTTAGCAACAATTGCTATTTTAATTGGAGGTATAATTCAAATTGTGCCAACAATTATGGTCAAATCGAATATTCCGACAATTTCAAGTGTTAAGCCTTATTCACCTTTAGAACTTGAAGGACGTGATTTATATATAAGAGAAGGCTGCGTAGGCTGTCACTCACAATCAGTTCGTCCGTTTAGAAGTGAAGTAGAACGTTACGGGCCACAATCAAAAGCAGGAGAATTTGTTTACGATCATCCATTTCTTTGGGGATCAAAACGTACAGGTCCTGATTTATTAAGAGTAGGTGGAAAGTACAATGACAATTGGCATTTTAACCACTTCTGGAATCCACAAAGTATTTCTGCGGGTTCAATTATGCCAGGTTATAAATGGTTGTTTGATAATGAGCCAATGGACATTTCATTAACTCAAAAGAAAATGCAGGTAATGGTTACCCTTGGTGTTCCTTATACGGAATCTGAAGTTGCAAATGCTCAAAAAACATTAAGAGTTCAGGCTATCGCAATTGAAAAAAGCTTAGAAAATGATCCTGACTTTGTCAAAAGTTATGAGCAAAGTAAGAAAAAGGCAGCTGAAAAAGGCGAAAAATTCGTTCCAATGAACGAGAGAGAAATTGTTGCTTTGATTGCTTATATACAAAGACTTGGAACCGATATTAAAGTAAAAGAGACTTCTAAATAACAGCACTATGTTTGAACAAATAAAACACAATATGGAGACTATTTCGGGTATAGAGATTTACCCGATACTTTCTCTCCTGATATTCTTTTTCTTTTTTGTAGGATTAGGTTTTTGGGTATTCTCATATAAGAAAGAAAAAATACAGGAAATGAGTGAAATACCTTTAGATGAAGGATACAGTATAATTTCAAAAGATAATTTAAAATGAAAAAGTTTTTCCCAGCATATATAAGAGTACCGCTGATTTTCTTCATCGTTTTTGGTCTGATGGAGTATTGTATAGATTCAGGCGATAGGCCGGCATTTATAAAATACCCAATGGTATCTGTCTTTTTGTTTGTATTTCTGTTCATTTTAATTGCAATCGAAATTACATTAAGTGCCGTTAATCGAATTATGTACCAATTGATGTCACCGGAAGAAAAGGCAAAACTGGAATATGAAAATAGTTTGAGTTTAACAGAAAGTACTTGGTATAAAGATTTAATGCACAAGCTTACTAAAACGCAGCCTATCGAAAAAGAAGGTGACCTATTAATGGATCATGATTATGATGGCATTAAAGAGTTAGATAATAATTTACCGCCATGGTGGGTATATTTATTCTATATCTGTGTTATTTTTGGAGTTGTTTATTTTGCTCGTTATGAGGTTTTTGGAGGAGATGATCAGGAGATGGAGCTTAAAAAAGAAATGGCTCAGGCAAAAATTGATGTAGACGAATACCTTAAAACTGCGCCGGATTTAATGGATGAGAAAACAGTTGTTTTACTTACAGATCCAGAAAGTTTAGCAGCAGGTAAAGAAATATTTACAACGAACTGCGCCGCTTGTCACCGTGCTGACGCTGGTGGACAAATTGGACCTAACTTAACTGATGATCATTGGATTTTAGGCGGAGGAATAAAAAATCTCTTTCATACTATAACCAATGGAGGTCGTGACGGAAAAGGAATGATTGCCTGGAAAGGAACTTTGAAACCAAAGGAAATTCAAAAAGTAGCAAGTTATATTCTATCCTTACAAGGTAGTAATCCAAAAGATCCAAAAGAACCGGAAGGCGAGATTTGGGTAGATGAAAGTGCTCCAAAGAAAGATACCACAGCAAGTACAGCAGCAGATAGTACCCAAGTTAAAAAATAATTACAATAAATTATGTCAAATTTACCAGACGAAGCTTTTAGAGATACCATTGGAACTATTGATGAAGGAGGTAATCGAAAATTTATTTTTCCTAAAAAACCGTCTGGTAAGTTCTATGAGTATCGAAAAATAGTCAGCTATATTTTATTAGCCATTTTAATTGCCAATCCGTTTATAAAAGTAAACGGAAATCAATTCATGATGTTTAACGTGATGGAGCGGCGTTTTAATATTTTTGGATTTCCATTTTGGCCTCAGGATTTTTATCTCTTTGTGATATCAATGCTGGTTGGTATTGTTTTTATTATCTTGTTTACAGTTGTATTTGGAAGGATTTTTTGTGGATGGATTTGTCCCCAGACTATTTTTTTAGAAATGGTTTTTCGCCGAATCGAATATTGGATTGATGGCGATCGTGGTGCTCAGATGCGATTGGCAAGGCAAGAATGGAATACAGAAAAAATTAGAAAAAGACTGACTAAATGGATTGTCTTTTTTCTGATTTCATTTGGGATTGCTAATGTTTTTCTGGCTTATTTAGTAGGTAGTGATCAATTGTTCTTAATGGTCGAAGAAGGACCAATTAAGCAATCCAGTAACTTCATTGCGTTATTAATTTTTACAGGAGTTTTCTATTTTGTATTTGTATGGTTTCGCGAACAGGTTTGTATTATTGCCTGTCCGTACGGAAGACTGCAGGGAGTTCTTTTAGATAATAAATCTATAAATGTAGCCTATGATTTTGTACGCGGGGAAAAAGAAGCCGGTCGTGCAAAATTCAATAAAAAAGAAGACAGGGCAACAACAGGAAAAGGCGATTGTATTGATTGTCATCAGTGCGTGCATGTTTGCCCAATGGGAATTGATATAAGAAACGGAACACAGTTAGAATGTACTAATTGTACTGCTTGTATCGATGAATGCGACACTATTATGGATAGTGTTGGTTTGCCAAAAGGTCTTATTAGATATGCGTCTGAAGATGAAATCGTTAAGAAAGCACCTTTTAAATTTACAGGAAGAATGAAAGGCTATACAGCTGTTTTATTTATTCTGTTAAGTGTTTTTGTTGGAATGTTGTTTCTTAGAACAGACGTTCAAGCGGTTGTTTTACGTTTACCAGGACAGTTATTTCAGCATAAAGGAGATAAGATCAGTAATGTTTATACCTATAAAATTGTTAATAAAACAATGAAGGATTATCATGATATTCATTTTGAATTAATTGATCAAAAAGGAAGTATTGAAAATGTTGGAAAACAGCATTTCAAAGTTTTAAAAGAGGGTATTTCTCAAGGAACATTGTTTATAGAAATTGACGAAGCTCTTTTGGAAAGTGATAAAACCAAAGTGAAAATTGGAGTTTATAATGGCAAAGAATTGCTGGAAACAACAACAACAAATTTCTTAGGACCGCGAAGTTTTAATTAGTAAAAAAAAAGACCATGAAATCGCCACAAATAAAACTTTTTGAAATAAGAACAAATAAAAAGGCGATGCCATATTTGACCAATAACAAATAAAATTTACAAATATGAAAATCAATTGGGGAACCGGAATTGTCATTGCATTTGCATTGTTTATGACTTTTATATTATATTTTGTTTTTGAAGTACAATCTAATAGTAAATATGATAATGATTTAGTAGTTGAAGAATACTACAAACATGATTCGCATTTTCAGGATGAAATGGCCCGAATTCAAAATGCCCATGACTTGCAGTATAAACCTTCTATTTCTTACAGTGAAAATGGGGTAAAAATAGCTTTTCCTTCTACTTTTGAAAGCAATAAAGTAAAAGGAAATGTTTTGTTATACAGACCATCAAACAAGAAATTTGATTTTGACACACAAATTGCCTTGACCAATTCAGCGTTGCTTATTCCGCAAAAGAAGCTTATAAAAGGACGTTGGGATGTAAATATGGAATGGGAATATAACGGAACAAAATATTTAACTAAAGAAGTTATTTACGTAAACTAGATGAGAATACTTTAAAAGATATTTTCTACCACAGATTATCAAGATTTGAACTTTTGTTTAAAGAGATTTTCAAATCCTTTTGATCTTATTTATCTTTTGCAAAAAGAAAAAAACACATCAAATGTTGTACTCAGCTTTTATATTAGGTTTGATTAGCAGCCTGCACTGTATCGGAATGTGCGGTCCTATTGCTATGATGCTGCCCGTAGATCGCCAAAATGAGGCAAAAAAAGTAACGCAGATTATAACGTATCATTTAGGAAGATTAACTGCGTACGCAACAATTGGATTAATTTTTGGATTGCTGGGAAAAGGTTTTTATCTCGCAGGAGTACAAAAAAATATGTCTGTTTTTATAGGAGTAGCCATGATTCTTGTGGTTTTGATACCTGAAAAAGTTTTTTCTAAATACAATTTTTCAAAACCGGTTTATAGAATTATTTCAAAAATTAAATCAAGCCTGGGGAATCAGTTTAAAAAGAAAACCTACAAATCTCTCTTCACAATAGGATTATTAAACGGTTTTCTGCCCTGCGGAATGGTTTACGTTGCCTTATTTGGTGCAATTGCAATGCAAAGTGCCGGCTTTGGAGTTTTGTATATGATTTTATTCGGAGTAGGAACTGTGCCTCTAATGACGATCGTAGTTTATATAAATTCATTGATAAAACTGCCTTTTAGAAATAAGATCCAAAAGGCAATTCCATATGTAGCGGTACTAATAGGTGTTTTATTTATCCTTAGAGGACTATGTTTAGGAATTCCTTATATCTCTCCATCAAACATAAGTATGAATGTACAAGAAACTCCTAATTGTCATTAAACAGTCATCGAAAACAAGTCTGTTTCCGGTGATTTTCTTTTTAAATGTAAATCAAATGCCATACAAATATTGCGTACAAAAGGTCTTCCGGCTTCTGTAATTTTAATTTTGTTTTCTTCGATTACAATTAATTGATCTTTTTCGATTTCTCTTAGATTTTCCAAAACAGCATGGATTTCTTTAAAATACAATTCATTATCCCATGAAGTTTCAAATTTACATGTTAAGTTTAATATGTGTTTTCTAATGATTAAATCTTCATTGTTCAAAATATGACCTTTTACCACCGGTAGTTTGTTTTCTTCTAACAATTCATAATAGTCTTCTATACTTTTTGTGTTTTGGGCAAAACTATACCAGCTGTCACTAATAGATGAAACGCCTAAACCAATCATAAGTTGTGTTTTTGAAGCACTATAACCCATAAAATTTCTGTGTAATTCCTTATTCTCGGTTGCTTTATATAAACTATCAGATTTTAAGGCAAAATGATCCATTCCAATTTCATGATATCCGTTTTTAGAAAGCATTTGTTTTCCTGTTTCATACAGCATTCTTTTTTCAGCATCTTTAGGAAGATTCTCTTCATTGAATCCGCGTTGTCCGTTTCCTTTTATCCACGGCACATGAGCGTAGCTGTAAAAGGCCAGACGGTCCGGTTTTAGAGAATTTGTTTTTTCGACAGTGTCGATTACGTTTTCAATCGTTTGAAATGGAAGTCCAAATATAATATCATGACCAATAGAAGTATAACCAATCTCTTTTGCCCAAAAAGTAACTTTTGCTACATTATGGAAGGGTTGAATTCTATGAATCGCTTTCTGAACCTTTTCGGCATAATCCTGAACACCAAAACTAACACGGCGAAAGCCGAAATCGTATAATTTTTTAAGGTGTTCATAAGTGGTGTTGTTAGGATGACCTTCAAAACTAAATTCATAGTCTTTTGCTTTATTTGCCTTAGAAAGAATACCGCCTATAAGTAATTCTAGATTTTTTGTAGAGAAAAAGGTTGGAGTTCCTCCGCCTAAATGAATTTCTTTAATAACTGGTTTTTCCTGCAGTAATTGGCAGTACAAATCCCATTCTTTTAAAATGGCTTCTATATACGTTTCTTCGACTGAATGGTTCTTGGTAATGCGTTTATTGCAACTGCAAAAGGTACACATACTTTCGCAAAATGGTAAGTGTATGTATAAACTGATTCCGTTTTGAGAATTACTTTCTAAAAATGCTTTCTGAAAAGACGCTATCCATTTTTGATCTGTGAAATCGCTTTCGTTCCAGTACGGAACTGTTGGATAACTTGTATATCTGGGACCTGGGACATTGTACTTTTGAGTCAGTGAGATTTTCATAAAGTCAGAATTTGTTTCAATCAAAATTAGAATTTATGCTCTGGATGAAAAATGACAAATATCATATAATTCCAAATAAAAAGAGGCTCACTAGGAGCCTCTTTTCTGAATTAAATAACTAACGTGAAATAGAATCTTGGATGATTTTAAGCCATTTTTTTGCAAACTGATGATCTTGATAAGCACTTATTTGTTTGATGCGGTCGTCATCAAAATCATAGAATGGTATTGTAATTTTTTTAGGAGAATCTTTGTCCTGAAATTCAAAGTCAATTTTGACAATTGTATCTGAAGGTCCTTCGGTTGTTAAAACTAATTTAGCCGATGCAGCGCTTTTTAAATCCAGATAAGTCGATTCTTGTTGATTTGGATTGAAATTCATCAGGATAAATCGTTTGTTTTTTTGATCTAACGTAAGCGTTTTATTGCTTTGAGATTCTGTTAAATCGAAATCTTCCGGATGTGTTGGATTGAATTTCTTTTTTATTCCTAAAATTTTTGATTTGTTCGCTGCGGTCGATCGTGCAGAATAATAAATAGGAATGGCTACTATGATCGCAATCACAATACCAATTATGGTTACACTTGTTTCCATTGTGTTTTAAAAATTTGGTAAATTATTATGAAATTTGATACTATTTTCAAAAGAGAAAATAGCTCAGTTTGTTGGAAAACTACTGTTTTCCTGACGGGAACTTCATAAATTGTCTACCAAAAAAAATGGAAAGGATAGAGCATTAAAAGAACTTTTTTGCTCTGGGTTGCAAATTGATTTGCAAAATTGGATGCTGATTTTACTGCTTTATGCTGAGGAATCACTACCAATAAAGAATCAAACCATTTACCTAATATAGAAGGATTGGTCTTTATATTTGCTGTAAATTGATAATTTGCCTGTGGTTGTATAAATGCTAATGAATCAGAGTGATCTATAGAAAAATTAGTATCCGTTTTTTGACTTTCGGTAATTTGAATAGCAGATTCATTTGCCTGAACAGCAAAAAAAGCAATTATCAAAAGTGATAGAAAAATAACGGTTCTACGAATCCAATTCATGGTGGCGAATTTAACTCATAAAATACAATTAAAGAAATTTTAAAGAATTAATTAACTTTAAAGTTTGGTTATTATTTTATCCCCAACATTCCTGTAATTATTGCTGAGGATAGAATAAAATTATTTTTGCATTTTGAAATAATAATCAGCGGAATGTTTTCCACTTCCATAAAAAAGGAAGAAAATACAAGCTAGTAAAACTACTATTGCCAAAATTAAACTCTCAGAGTGCATATGTCCCATAAAGTTAATAAGGATTGCTCCAAAGAGTATTGGTAACTGAGCTGCAATTGCCCAACGCGTAAGTAGCCCGAAAACGATCATAATGCCACCAATCATGTGGGCTGGCGCAATATAATGTACAAGAAACATACCGCCGCCAAATTGATCAATTGGCGAAATTAAATCATGTAAATACTGAATGTTGGTTATGAACCAAACTCCCTTCATAAATAAAAAAACACCTAAAACAATACGTACTAAATCTACTGGTAAATAAGTGTGCGCATTTGCCCATTTATTTAAACTTTTTACATTTTCCATGATACTACGTGATTAGAAATTACATATAAAGTTACTAATTTTTAATGAAGTATTTGTTTTTAAAGGGTTAAAGATGAGTGATTTGGTAATTTTTTAACGAATTTAATGTATTTATGAAAATCAGACCTGAATTACACCCAGATTAAAAGCTTTTTGAATAGGAGCGTGGTTGGCAGCTTCGATACCCATAGAAATCCAGGTACGAGTATCTAGAGGATCGATGATCGCGTCTGTCCATAATCTTGAAGCGGCATAATAAGGCGAAGTTTGTTCGTCATAACGCGCTTTTATTTTATTAAATAATTCCGCTTCTTTGGCTTCGTCTACGATTTCTCCTTTTGCTTTAAGCGAAGAAGCTTCAATTTGTGCCAGTACTTTTGCAGCCTGAGTTCCGCCCATAACAGCAAGTTCTGCACTTGGCCAGGCAAAAATTAACCTCGGATCATAGGCTTTTCCGCACATGGCATAATTTCCTGCTCCGTATGAGTTACCAACAATAACAGTAAATTTTGGAACAACAGAGTTACTTACAGCGTTAACCATTTTTGCACCGTCTTTTATGATTCCGCCATGTTCAGATTTTGATCCTACCATAAAACCGGTTACATCTTGTACAAATACCAGCGGGATTTTCTTTTGGTTGCAATTGGCAATAAAACGAGTGGCTTTATCAGCACTGTCAGAATAGATGACACCACCAAACTGCATTTCGCCTTTTTTGGTTTTTACTACTTTTCTTTGATTCGCAACTATACCTACAGCCCAACCGTCGATTCTGGCATAACCTGTAATGATGGTTTGACCGTAACCCTCTTTATAAGCTTCAAATTCTGAATTATCAACCAAACGATTGATGATTTCCATCATATCATATTGCTCGTTTCGGGCTTTTGGTAAAATTCCGTAGATATCCTTGGGATCTAAAGCAGGTTTTTCAGCTTTGATTCTGTTATAACCGGCTTTGTCGTAATCACCTATTTTATCAACTATATTTTTTATTTTATCTAAGGCATCTTTATCATCTTTAGCCTTATAATCTGTCACTCCGGAAATTTCGCAATGTGTTGTCGCACCGCCCAGAGTTTCATTATCAATAGTTTCGCCAATGGCTGCTTTTACGAGATAACTTCCTGCAAGGAAAATGCTTCCTGTTTTATCTACAATCAAGGCTTCATCACTCATAATAGGCAAGTAAGCACCACCCGCAACACAACTACCCATAACGGCAGCAATTTGAGTGATTCCCATACTGCTCATTTGAGCATTGTTTCTAAAGATTCGGCCAAAATGTTCTTTGTCAGGAAAAATTTCATCCTGAAGTGGCAAATAAACACCTGCACTATCAACTAAATAAATAATTGGCAATCTGTTTTCCATAGCAATTTCCTGCGCACGAAGGTTTTTCTTTCCTGTAATAGGAAACCAGGCGCCGGCTTTTACAGTAGCATCATTAGCAACAACAATGCATTGTTTACCTCTTATGTATCCTATTTTGATGACTACACCACCAGACGGACAACCGCCGTGTTCAGCATACATTCCGTCTCCGACAAAACCTCCAATTTCAATATTTTTTGCACCTTCATCCAATAGATAAGCGATACGTTCGCGAGCTGTCATTTTACCTTCGGCATGCAGTTTTTCGATACGTTTTTCGCCTCCGCCCAATTTCACTTTGGCAAATCTTTGTTTTAAGTCAGAAAGTAGTAATTTATTGTGATCTTCGTTTTTATTGAAGTTTAAATCCATGATATATTGTTGTTTTTACAAAATAGTGTTGGCTAATTTACAAAATCAATTGAAACCCACACAATAAATAGTATCGACTTATAAAATAAATGTATGTTTTTGAAATTATAAAATTCGTAAAAAATAGACCAGACTTTCAAATTGATCTTTACTCATATTTTTTGCTTTAATTTGTTGTTTCATACCAATTAGTATTTTTTATGTCAAAAGCAGCCAATACACGACTTACAATTCTTCATAAAGCGTTTGAATTAATTTATTCAAAAGGTTATCAAACTACTAGTATTGATGATATCATTGCGACTACACAAGTTACGAAAGGTGCTTTTTATTATCATTTTAAAACAAAAGATGAAATGGGAATCGCTATTATCGAAGAAATTTTAAAACCTACAATGCTTGAAAGTTTTATACAGCCAATCGAAAATTCGCAAAATCCTATCGACGATTTGTATAATATGATTTCGTATTTACTGCTTGAGGATCCTTTTTTAGAAGTAAAATACGGTTGCCCGGTTGGAAATTTAACTCAGGAAATGACTCCATGGAATACTCAGTTTAGCAAAGCTTTACTTGAATTGGTAAATCAATGGATGCATACTATTCAAAAAATAATTTTAGAGGCTCAAAATTCCGGCCTTGTTCGAAAGGAAATTAATGGAGAACAAGTAGCTTTTTTTATTATGTCCGGCTATTGGGGGATACGTAATTTTGGAAAACTTCAAAATAATAATTCATGCTATATTGTTTATTTAAAAGAGTTTAGGGATTATTTGAACGGCTTGAAATAAAATCTAACTCAAAAACATACTAATTAGTATGTTTTTGAATATATTTGCATTGTCAATAATCAAAAAACAATGTATCAAACTCTTTTAATTTGCCATTCTTTTTTAAGATGGTTCGTTTTGATAAGCTTATTATATTCTATTTTTAGAGCTTACAAAGGATATTTTTATCAATTATCGTTTACTAAGACAGATAATTTAGTCCGGCATTGGACTGCTACAATTGCTCATATTCAATTAATTTTCGGGATACTAATCTACGTGCAAAGCCCAATTGTAAAATATCTTTGGGCTAATTTTTCGACAGCTATTCAAAATATGGATAGTGCTTTCTTCGGAATTCTTCATATTTTATTAATGCTTACTGCAATTGTTTTAATAACCATTGGTTCTGCTTTGGCAAAAAGAAAGCCAACTGATCGTGATAAATTTAAGACGATGCTCATTTGGTTTTCAATAGCCTTATTCATCATTTTTATTGCCATTCCGTGGCCTTTTTCACCTTTAGCAAGCAGACCTTATTTAAGATAAAATTTTATGACACATTTACTACAGACAAATACCGGAAGATTACGAATTATTGGTTTCTTAGAAGGAATTTCACTATTGGTTTTGCTTTTTATAGCTGTTCCTTTAAAATACATTTTTGAAACGCCATTTTTAACCAGACCTATTGGAACTATTCATGGGGCTTTATTTTTACTATTTATTTTTAATACTTTAAGCGTAGGTGTAGAGCAAAATTGGAAATTTAGTGATACCACCTGGAAAGTGCTTTTAGCATGTTTAATTCCGTTTGGGACTTTTTATATAGATGCTAAAATTTTAAGCAAGATTGAAGTTAAATAGGCATCAATTCTAAAAATCTTTGGAAAGACAGCGGTTTTTACCGCAAAGTAAACCAAGATTTTAAATGTATAGTTCTGTAAAAAACAAACAATATTAGGATGAAATTTTTGCGCACCTTGCCGTTAAATAATACAATTATATTCACCTAAGTTTAAATCATCAAATTAAAAATCAAAAAAATGGTTTTAGTTTTTAAAACAAATATCGATACCGTTTCTAAGGTGAAACGAATTTCGGCAAAATTGAATAAGCTTTTTCCAAAATCAAAATGGAACTTTGATCTTGAAGATTGTGATAATATCTTAAGATTTGAATCTGATATTGATATCGTAAAAGAAGTTATGATCTTAATGAAAATTACAGGTTTTGAGTGTGAAGCTTTGTAAAGTATTAAGCAAAAAAAAACAGAAGTCACCTTCTGTTTTTTTATATAATATATATTGTTTGTTATTTTTTAGAATCGCAAACCATTCTTTTCAAAATAGCCCATTGTTTTAAGGCATCACGAGCTTCGACAGCAGGATATCCCAACATTGTTTTACCTGCAGCAACATCGCCAACTACACCAGAACCTGCACCAACGATAGCACCATCGCCAATAGTAGTATGATCTTTTATAGAAGCGCTTCCGCCAATAATAACTCCGTTTCCTAAAGTTACAGATCCGGCTAAACCGCTATTTCCGGCCATGATACAAAATTTACCTAATTTACTATTGTGTCCAATTTGAACCAAATTGTCGATTTTGCATCCGTCACCAAGAACTGTTGAGCTAAATTTTCCACGATCAACACAAGAGTTAGCACCTATTTCAACACCGTTTCCGATAATTACATTTCCTATTTGCGGAATTTTTACAAGACCTTTTTCACTACAAGGACGGAACCCAAAACCATCAGCACCAATTGTTGCATTTGGATGAATAATACAATCGCTGCCAATATGACAACGTTCACGTACTACAGTTCCTGACCAGATAATGGTGTTTTTACCAATAGTACATTCGTCTAAAATTGTAACATTTGGATAAATAGTTGCATGTGCTCCAATTTCAACTTTTGGACCAATATAACAGCCTGCACCAATTCGTGCACCTTCGCCAATAATTGCTGTTTCGTCTACATTTGCTGACTTATGAATATTATTGCGAAAGATTGGAGTAGGAGGAGCAAAAAGGGCTAAGATCTGAGACATCGCTAAATCAGCATTCTTTACTTTAATAAAAGCACGATTATTTCCAGGTTCGATCGAAATGTCTTCATTTACAACTGCAATTGAAGCTTTTGATCCTTCCCAGAATTTTTCATACTTTTTATTTCCTATAAATGAAATTTCAGAAGTGGTCGCTTTCTCTAATTGTTCTGTTGCTGATACGCTTTGCGAAGTTGTGCCGTAAATTACGCCATTAATAACTTCATTAATTTCTTGAATTGAATAGGATTTCATCGAATGAATTTAATTGATTTAGGGGTTAATTCGCACCAAATAAAATCAATTAGATTTAAATTACCTAATCTTATTTTGAACTTTTTTAAATAGTATTTTAAATAATAGTTTAAATATTACAAATTTAACATTAAATCTATTAATTTGTTGATGGTTTTTAAATTATTGGTGGTATATGAATTTTTTTAATTCACCTATTTGTAGGTTTTTAATTGCCTTTTTATAAACTGTTCGATTTGTATAGATAGAGAGATTGATAAAACTGTATCTTGTTTTAAATCAAATTGTTTTGCTTTTTTAGGGGCTTCAAATGTCTGTGTAATTGATTCTCTCAGGATGTTGAAATTTTGTAAGTTTCCCGTTTATCTTTTTCTTTTAAGGATTTTCCGAAATTCTTATATTTAATTTCGGGTAAATGATATATAACGCGGTTTTAATTCAATTATTTTGAGACCGTTTTTATAGTTTAACTTTCAGAAATGTTTATATTGTTAAGTTAAAACTTACATGATTAAAATGGAAAGATTTTTGGAGGGTATTTTGAAATAGTTCTTTCGGTATTTTTATTGCAGTAGAAAAACAAAAAAGCGATCCATTTGATAACAAGGAATCGCTTTTATATTTATTCTTTTATTTTAGACAATGAGATAGCATTAATGCAATAACGTAGACCACTTGGTTCCGGGCCATCAGGAAAAACGTGTCCTAAATGTGCATCGCAGGTATTACAAACTACTTCGACACGAATCATTCCGTATGATTTATCAGCATTGTATGCGATTGCATTTTCTTTTAAAGGTTGTGTAAAAGAAGGCCAGCCTGTTCCTGATTCAAATTTTTCGCTTGCATCAAAAAGTAAAGTGCCACAACATTTGCATTCATATATTCCAGGATCGAATAAGCTGCAAAGTTCAGAGCTAAAAGATCGTTCTGTACCTTTTAAACGTGTAACCTGAAATTCTTCAGGAGTTAAAATTTGTTTCCACTCTTCCGGTGTTTTCTCTACTCTTTTATCCGGAGTAGGATTTCCTTTATTCGTAAAATGAATTATATCTGCCCACTTAATCATAACTTTTTTATTTAGTTTATAGTCTCAGTTTTCAGTTTATAGTCTCAGTTTTCAACCTCAGTCTCAGTATTTGCGGACTGTAAAGCTGTGACTGAAAACTGAGACTAAAAATTATTCTTCCTCTTTTTGTCCCATCATCATTAAAAATGCTTTCAGGAAAGGATCAATATTTCCGTTCATTACGCCATCAACATCACTGGTTTCATAACCGGTACGAACATCTTTTACTAATTTATAAGGCTGCATTACATAATTACGTATTTGCGAACCCCATTCGATTTTCATTTTTCCGGCTTCGATATCAGCACGTTGCGCCTGTTGTTTTTTCAATTCGATTTCGTACAATTGAGAACGTAGCATTTGCATGGCGCGTTGTCTGTTGTCTTGTTGAGAACGAGTTTCAGAACATTGAATCTGGATTCCGGTTGGTTTGTGAACCAATTGCACTTTTGTTTCAACCTTATTTACATTTTGTCCTCCGGCTCCACTAGAACGAGAAGTTGTAATTTCGATATCAGCAGGATTAATGTCAATTTCTATACTATCATCTACAAGCGGATAGACATAAACAGATGCAAATGAAGTATGACGTTTGGCATTACTATCAAAAGGAGAGATTCGCACTAAGCGATGGACGCCGTTTTCTCCTTTTAAATATCCAAAAGAATAATCGCCTTCAAACTCCAGCGTTACGGTTTTTATTCCCGCAACCTCACCAGCCTGAAAGTTAAGTTCTTTTATCTTGAAGCCATAACTTTCTCCCCACATCATATACATACGCATCAGCATTCCTGCCCAATCACAACTTTCGGTTCCGCCCGCACCGGCAGTAATTTGTACTACGGCACTTAAGCTGTCACCTTCGTCAGAAAGCATGTTTTTGAATTCGATGTTTTCGATATGAGCCTGGGTTGTGTTATAATGCTCGTCTAATTCTTCTGCAGAAAGTTCTCCTTCTTTATAAAAATCGTAGGCAAGTTGCAATTCATCTGTAAGTTCGATTGCTTTATTATAATCTTCGATCCATTTTTTCTTATTTCGAAGGTTTTTTACAATCACTTCAGCTTCTTTTGGATTGTTCCAAAAGTCGGGTGCGAAAGTTTTTTCTTCTTCGTTGGCGATTTCAATTAGTTTGGCATCAACGTCAAAGATACCTCCTCAACGCACCAAGGCGCTCCACAATACCTTTTATTTGTTCGGTAGTTGTCATAAATTAATAGTAGTTTTATAAGTTTTTATAAATAGTACGTCATTAAAATAAACATTCTAAAAACGTAATTTTGTCCTGCAAAAATAGCTATAGTTTTTATATTATAGGAATAAATTTAACAGGAGAAAAAAGAAATTAAAAGTCTATAACTCAAATAATGATATGGATAATTTAAGTACGTACAATTTACATAAAGATGAAACAAAGAATAACAATTTTAGGAGGTGGATTATCGGGATTATTAATTGGTTACAGATTGAAGAAATTAGGATTTAAAATTCAGATTCTGGAAGCAAGAAATCGTTTGGGCGGTAGAATTTCGACGGTTTTAAGTGCGAATGAAACTCCTGTAGAAATGGGGGCAACCTGGTTTGGAGAACAACATATTAATCTTTTGGCTTTGTTAAAAGAACTTGGACTTTCGTATTTTGAACAACATATGAAAGGTGCTGCTTATTTTGAAGCTTTTTCTATGGCGCCACCGCAAAGTATTGATATTCCTGATGACAATCCGAGTTATAGAATAGCCGGCGGTACATCATCGTTGATAAAAGTGCTGGCAGAATATTTTGATAAAGAGGAGGTTTATTTGAATCAACAGGTAAAAGAGTTAGATTTTAATAATGATGTTGTCATGATAACTACGGATCATAGAAGTTTTGAAACAGATATTGTGATTTCAACTTTACCGCCAGCCTTATTAGTTAATTCAATTAAGTTTTTGCCGTCAATTTCATCAGAACTTAGTGATATTGCTAAATCTACTCATACCTGGATGCAGGATGCTATTAAGGTGGCTTTGGTTTATAAAGAGCCATTCTGGAGGAATAAAAATATATCCGGGACTTTGTTTAGTAATGTTGGGCCAGTAACGGAGTTTTACGATCATTCTAATTATGAAGTCACAAAATACGCTTTATGTGGATTTATTAATAGTGGTTATTCTCAATTTTCTAAAGAGGAAAGAAAAGAAAAAATAATCAGTCAGTTGGAACGGTTATTAGGTTCTGAAGTTTTAGAATACATTGCTTATGAAGAAATTATTTGGTCTGAAGAACCTTTTACCAAGGATAAAGAACAGGGAAATATTTTTGTTTATCCGCATCAAAACAACGGGAATGCTGTTTTTTCTCAGGACTATTTTAATAATAAATTTTATATCTCCGGCACAGAAACTTCGTCTCACTTTCCGGGGTATATCGAGGGTGCTGTATTTTCAGCCAACAAAATAGTTTCTAAAATTGTAAATTATCTGTAGAATAATGTGGTGGTTTTATATGTTTTTTGCAAATATTACGTTAATTTGGTTCTATAGTAAGTTTCAAGTTAAATTTTAATAAAACTTACCAAGAATAACTCTTAGGAATATGTAATTTTGCTCTACAAAAAAAGATATACTTTTTAGAATATGGAAATAAATTTAATTAGCGATACCATTACCAAGCCTACACACGAAATGTTGCAGTATATGTTTAACGCTCATGTTGGCGATGATGTATACAGGCAAGATCCTACGGTTATAGAGTTAGAGACCAGAGTAGCTGAATTTTTTGGTATGGAAGCCGGGCTTTTTTTTCCGTCAGGAACTATGGCAAATCAAACCGCTATCAAATTACATACACAACCCGGAGAGCAGTTAATTGCAGATAAATATGCACATGTCTACAATTATGAAGGTGGAGGAGTTTCGTTTAACAGCGGTGTTTCATGCTGTCTATTAGATGGAAATCGAGGAATGATTACTGCAAGTCAGGTGGCTGCTGCGATCAATGATCCGGAATTTTATCATGCTCCGCTAACAAGTTTGGTTTGTGTAGAAAATACAACAAACAAAGGTGGTGGTGCTTGTTATGAATTAGAAGATTTAAGAGAAATAAAAAAGGTTTGTGATGCTAATAATTTGAAATTCCATCTTGATGGAGCTAGAATTTGGAATGCACTGATAGCCAAAAGACAAAATCCGAAAGAATTTGGAGCTATTTTCGATACTATTTCGGTTTGTTTGTCAAAAGGTTTAGGTGCGCCAATTGGTTCAGTATTATTAGGATCTAAAGCTGATATTCACAGAGCGTTGAGAGTCAGAAAGATACTTGGCGGAGGAATGCGTCAGGTAGGTTATTTGGCGGCGGCGGGATTGTATGCTTTGGCAAATAATATCGAACGATTAGCGGAGGATCATAGAAGGGCTAAAGAAATTGCAGCAGTAATAAGCACAAAACCTTGGGTGGCGCATATAGAACCGGTAGAAACTAATATTTTGATTTTCTCGCTGACAGAAGGTTACAGTGATCAGCTTTTGATTGAAAAATTAAAAAACAAAAACATATTGATCAGCTCAATGGGACACAATAAACTTAGGGTTGTAACGCATTTAGATTATAAAGAAGTAATGCATACCTATGTGATTGAAACGCTGCAGAAATTCTAAAAAAAGGTGCAAAGTAGCATAGGTGCAAAGGAACAAAGGTTTAATAAAAAAAGAGGCAAAATATGCCTCTTTTTTTTGTCCAGAAACTTCAGGTGTGCAAGATAAAAAACTTTGAACCTTTGCAACTCTGAACCTTTGTACCTTTTGAAATCTATTTAAACAAATTATCCATTCCCGGAATCATTGGCATATCCATTTTTGCAACAGCATCAAGTTCTTGTTCATTAACACTTGTTGCTTTTTCAATTGCTTTGTTTAGTGTTATAATAAGATAGTCTTCAAGTTGTTCTTTATCTTCAAGCAAAGAGTCGTCAATAGAGATTGATTTTATCTTTCTATTTGCTGTTAATGTTACTTTTAGTAATCCGTCAGCGCTTTGTTCATCAATCAAAACAGTATCCAGACGCTTTTTTGTATCTTCAATTTTTTGTTGGGTTTCTTTAAGTTTACCCATCATTCCCATTAAATCCATTTTTGTCGATTTTAAATTAATTCATACAAAATTAGTATATTGCTTTATGATAACAATAGAATATTTTATGAAAAAATTAATTCTCTTCTGTTGTCTTTGTAGTATTTTTGCTCCTTCGTATTTAAAAACTAATGCTTAATCAATGCAAAACGATATAATGGCTCCAAAAGCCAAAGAAATTCCTAAATCATTAAAAAAACATAAAGAAACAAGAGTCGATAATTATTTTTGGCTTAACGACCGCGAAAATCCTGAAGTTATCGATTATCTAAATCAGGAAAACTCATATTACCAAAGTATGACTTCACATACAAAAGATCTTCAGGAGAATTTGTATGAGGAAATGAAAAGCAGAATTAAGGAAGATGATTCATCGGTGCCTTATTTCTACAATGGTTACTATTATATTACCCGTTTCGAGACTGGCCAGGATTATCCTATATTTTCAAGAAAAAAGGGAAGCCTTTCTGCAGATGAAGAAATTTTATTCAATTGCAATGAATTGGCAAAAGATCAGGCTTATTTTAAATTAGGAGGTTTAAGTGTGAGTCCGGATAACAAGTTTGCAAGTTTTGGGGTTGATATCGTAGGAAGAAGAATTTATACTATTCAGATCAAAAACTTAGAAACAGGAGAGATTTTATCAGATAAAATCGAAAATGCTACCGGAGGATCAGTTTGGGCAAATGATAATAATACTATTTTTTATACGAGACAAGATGAGGTTACTTTAAGGGCAGATAAGGTTTTTAGACATAAACTAAATACTGATACTGCGGCTGATGTTTTGGTCTTTAATGAAACTGATGATACTTTTAATGTTTCTGTAAGCAAAGAGAAATCAAGAAAATATATTGTTATTGGTTCAGGAAGTACTTTGACTACTGAATATAGGATTTTGAATTCTGATACTCCTGATGGTGAATTTGAGGTTTTCCAGCCTCGTGTTCGCGGTTTAGAATATAGTATTTCTCATTTTGAGGACTCTTTTTATATTTTAACCAATAAAGACAAGGCGACTAACTTTAAGTTGATGAAAACGCCTGAAAATAAAACAGGCAAGAAAAACTGGGTTGACCTAATTCCGCATCGCGAAGACGTTTTGTTGGAAGATATTGAAATTTTCAAAAACTATTTAGTGGTTGAAGAGCGCTCAAATGGTTTGAATCATATTCGTATTATGCCATGGAATGGTGAAGCGGATTATTATCTTCCGTTTGGCAGTGAGACTTACAACGCTTATACTACCACAAATATTGATTTTGATACAGATATTTTGCGTTATAGCTATCAATCGCTTGCAACGCCTTCGTCTGTAATTGATTTTGATATGAAGACTAAAAGTAAGGAAATCTTAAAAGAACACCAGGTTTTGGGAGGTAAGTTTGATAAAGAGAATTATATCGAAGAACGTGTCTGGGCAACTGCCAGAGATGGTGTCAAAGTGCCTATTTCGATGATTTACCGCAAAGGATTAAATAAAAACGGTAAAAATCCGTTATTGCTTTATGCTTATGGTTCATACGGAATCACAATGGACACCTATTTCTCATCGACCCGACTTTCTTTGTTAGATCGCGGTTTTGTTTACGCAATCGCCCATATTAGAGGAGGAGAGGATTTAGGAAGACAATGGTATGAAGATGGAAAACTGTTAAAAAAGAAAAATACCTTTACAGATTTCATTGATTGCTCTAAATTTGTAATCAGCGAAAATTACACATCTCCTGAACATTTATATGCTGAAGGAGGATCTGCAGGAGGACTTTTAATGGGTGTTATTATCAATGAAGCTCCGGAATTATACAACGGAGTGATTGCTCAGGTACCTTTTGTAGATGTTATTACAACTATGTTAGACGACAGTATTCCGTTAACAACTGGAGAATACGACGAATGGGGAAACCCGAATAATAAAAAATATTACGATTATATGTTATCGTACTCACCGTATGATAATATAAAAGCGCAAAACTATCCTAATATGTATGTTTCTACGGGACTACATGATTCACAGGTACAGTATTGGGAGCCAGCTAAATGGGTGGCTAAGCTTAGAAATCTAAAAACAAATAAAAATCTTTTATTTTTAGATACCAATATGGATGCGGGACATGGTGGAGCTTCTGGACGTTTTGAGGCTTTAAGAGACTTAGCAAAAGAATTTAGTTTTTTATTAGATTTAGAAAAAATTGAAAGCTAATTAGAAATTTTTTGTTAAATTTGCAACCTATCAAGGGTATTTAAAAATACCTTCGATTAACTATTTTTTTATGAAAGAAGAAATAAACGCTTATAATAATGTTTTAGAGTTAATAGGTAATACCCCACTTATTAAGCTAAATAAAATTACCGAAGAGTTAGAAGGTAATTTCTACGCGAAGGTAGAAGCTTTTAATCCGGGACATTCCTCAAAAGATAGAATAGCGTTATATATTATTGAAGAAGCCGAGAAAAAAGGAATCCTAACGCCAGGTGATACTATCATTGAGACAACATCAGGTAATACGGGTTTTAGTTTAGCAATGGTAAGCATTATAAAAGGTTATAACTGTATATTGGCAGTAAGCTCAAAATCATCGAAAGATAAGATTGACATGTTAAGAAGTCTGGGAGCAAAGGTATATGTATGCCCCGCCCACGTTTCAGCAGATGATGAAAGATCTTATTATAATGTAGCCAAACGTTTGCACGAAGAAACAAAAGGCTCGGTTTACATCAATCAGTATTTTAATCAACTAAATATTGATGCGCACTATAACACTACAGGTCCTGAAATTTGGGAGCAAACTAAAGGACAAATCACACATCTTGTGGCTTGTAGCGGAACTGGAGGAACAATTTCCGGAACTGCAAAATTCCTTAAAGAACAAAATCCAAATATTAGAATTTTAGGTGTTGATGCTTTTGGGTCTGTTTTAAAGAAGTACCACGAAACAAGGGAATTTGATAACAAAGAGATTTATCCGTATCGTATAGAGGGTTTAGGTAAAAACCTGATTCCATCTGCTACAGATTTCGATATTATCGATAAGTTTATCAAGGTAACCGATGAAGAAAGTGCTCACTCAGCCAGAGAAATCACCCGAAAAGAAGGTTTATTTGTTGGGTATACTTCCGGAGCTGTAATGCAGGCAATCAAACAGTATGCAGAAGAAGGCGAATTTACCAAGGATAGTAATATTATTGCTATTTTTCCTGATCACGGTTCTCGCTATATGAGTAAAGTGTTTAGTGATGACTGGATGAATGAACAAGGTTTCTTTGACAGTGTTAATGAAGAAGAAGTTCAAAAAATTGAATTTGTAAAGTAGTAAAATACTTTTATACATAAATATAAGCTCCATTTGTAAAACAAATGGAGCTTTTTTTATGGGGTTATTTTTTTAAGCAGCTGATTGTTACTTTATAAAGCATCAGGTCGTACTTTTTCTGAATGTTAATGTTTCGGTTTTAATTGTGAATACCGTATTTCTACGTAAGAATTATTGAATTCTGTTAACGTAAATTTATTATTTTAATAATTTCACTAAGAGTATAAATAAATACAATTGCAGGTAAGAAATCATTGGTTTTGGTTATTTAAACGATTATTTAGGTTAGTTGTCGAAAAAATTTCCGCTCAAAAACATAATAATCTAGTTTAGCAGTGTTAAAATGACACAAAGTTTTAATCCCCTAAATCTACTACTATGAAAAAATTTCTACTCACTTTGATGTTTGTAAGTTATTTGAATGTTAATGCTCAAAATCCAATTCAGGAGTTTAATTTCAATGGTACTTTAAATAATACTGCTAATACTACTTCTTTTATGGGAACAAATAATTTTGTTGCTGACAGAGCCGGATTAGTAAAGGGAGCGCAACGACTTGCCAATAAGGCTCTCGAAGCTGTTATTGATGATCTTCCTCAAGGTGATAATGCGAGATCGGTAAGTATTTGGGTGAAATTAAACGACATTACTTCTGCAAACTATATATGGGGTTACGGAACTGCTTATAATGCTCAATATTGTGGATTATTGCAACAAGGTACTGCTTCTTCGAATTCAGATTTAAGTTTGGCAGGCTGGGGAGCCTCTAATGATGTAATTGTTTCAACTCCTCTTGAAAAAAATGTTTGGTATCAATATACAATAACATACGATGGGAAGGTTTCTAAAATTTACCGGAATGGTCAATTGCTTAAATCTGTTAACGGAATTGCACGTTCTACTAAAGGAAACATTTTCAGACTGGGAGAAATCAATACCACTATAGGTATTAATGCAGATATAGACGATTTAAAGATTTATAATATTGCTTTGACTGATGAACAAGTCATGACATTATATGATAGTTCAAAAGCTGTTATTTCTATTGCTGCTGCTATTGAACCGGCTTCTGCTGTAAAAGCAGTAAAAAAAGTAGAAGTTAAGACAAAAACAATTGCAAAAGCTGCTCTGTCAAATATTATTACAACAGGAGATATTAATGAAATGCCTAAGAACGTTGAGGTATTCTCGCAAGGACAAAAAATTTACGGAAGTAATACTAATACAATGAATATTCATGATTTGCCGGAAGGAACTTATTTGTTGAAAATAACAAATACACCTTCAAAAAAAGTAACTTCAAATTAAAAACAAAATTTAGGTTTATTAAAATAGTTAGTTAATTAATTTTTATTTTTTTTATGTTGTTTGGTAAGCAATTATTTTTTTGAATAGTGAAAAAGCCTTCTGAATTTTTACTTTGGATGGCTTTTTAATTTTACAGGCTGAGTTTTTGTATTCCTTTTTTTTGTAAAATGTTTTTACAAATGTTAGAAAAGATGTTTTTTTAGTTTCGTTTTTTGTAATAATATCGCAATTATACATGATAAGCATTTTTTAGTTTGAATTAATATTATATTTTTAACAAAAAATAATATTATAATTTAATTTTAATAAAATGCATAAAGCTGTTGAAAGTAGCTGTTTAAGGAATTTAGATGTGCTTTTGAATTTGTTTTTGCTTCTGTTAAATGTTACTATGTTTGGTGCTTTTTTTAAGCACGTTGAATCCCCCTAAATCTATAAATATGAAAAAATTATTACTGACATTAATGTTCGTAAGTTTTTTAAGTACTAATGCTCAAAATCCAGTACAGGAGTTCAATTTTGATGGAACTTTAAGTAATACTGATAATACTATTTCCTTTTTAGGTGCGCCAAATTTTGTAAATGACAGAATGGGAGTTGCCAAAGGTGCTCAAAGGCTTACCAGCAAAGCTTTGCAAGGTGTAGTTGGAGATCTTCCGCAAGGAAATAAACCGAGAACAATATCTATTTGGGTAAAATTTAATGCTATAAATTCAGTAAACTATATTTTGGGTTATGGCACCGCTTTAAGTACTCAGTATTTTGGTCTTGTACAGCAATCTGCATCTTCCGGAAATTCAGATTTAAGTTTGGTAGGTTGGGGCGATGCAAATAATATGATAGTTTCAGTTCCGCTTCAAAAAGAAGTCTGGTATCAATATAGTGTCACTTATGAAGGTAATATCTCAAAACTGTATCGTAACGGAGAATTATTAAAAACCGTTGAAGGGATTCCGCGTTCAACAAAAGGTTATATTCTAAGGTTGGGATCAATAAACTCAACAGTTGGCATAAACGCTGATGTAGACGATCTTAGAATCTACAGTGTTGCAATGACAGACGAACAAGTTATGGAATCTTATAATAGTTCGAAACCAACTGCTGCAATTGAAAATGCAGTTACAAATACAGTAAAAAAGAATGCTGCATTAACGGCACCTGCCAAAACTACAATTGCAGCAAAAACAGCAACTTCTGCAGTTTCTGCAATTGAGTCGAATACAGGTTCTAAAAATGTTGAGGTTTTCTCGCAGGGAAAAAAAATAATGGGTAGTAATGCTTCTAATATTGCAGATTTACCGGAAGGGACTTATTTATTGAAAATAACCACTAATCCGTCTAAAAAGTAATTTAAAATTAAGAATAAGATAATAAGCCGTTTAAGAAAAATTAATTTTAGTAAATAGATATTTCTTAATAAAAAAAAGCCTCTTAAAAATTAGACTTTAAGAGGCTTTTGTTTTTATTGTTTTAGTTAATAACACTAAGAACTACAAATAAAATTACCAAAACGATAACGGCGTATTTTGTGTATTTTGATGTTTGCATAAATTTGTTTTTTGAATTGGTTTATAATGTGGTACTGACAAATATAATAGTTTATTTTAATTCTAATACTTTCTGTCAGACTTTTTAGGAATGTTTAAAAAACAAAAAAGCCCTGAATAATTCAGAGCTTTTAAATATTTTATAAAAGAAAAAATTATGCTTCCTGCATCGTATGATAAACGTTCATTACGTCATCATCTTCTTCAATTTTTTCGATTAGTTTTTCAACGTCAGCGATTTGAGCTTCAGTAAGTTCTTTGGTAATTTGCGGAATACGCTCAAAACCAGAAGATAAAATTTCAAGACCTCTGTTTTCTAATTCTTTCTGTAAAGCTCCAAAGCTTCCAAAAGGCGCGTAGATTAAGATTCCGTCTTCGTCTTCGAAAACCTCTTCAGCACCAAAATCAATTAGTTCTAGTTCCAGTTCTTCAGGATCAAGATTACCTTTTGCAATTCTGAAGTTACAAGTATGGTCAAACATAAACTCAACAGAACCCTGAGTTCCCATTGTACCGTTACATTTATTAAAGTAGCTTCGAATGTTTGCTACCGTTCTATTATTGTTGTCAGATGCAGTTTCAATCAAAATGGCAATTCCGTGAGGAGCATATCCTTCAAACAAAATCTCTTTATAGTTGGCAGTATCTTTATTGCTTGCATTTTTTATCGCGCGCTCCACATTTTCCTTAGGCATGTTAGCGGCTTTTGCATTTTGTATTACAGCTCGTAATCTAGAATTGGCATCTGGGTTAGGGCCACCTTCTTTAACAGCCATAACGATGTCTTTACCAATTCGGGTAAATGTTTTAGCCATTGCTGACCAACGTTTCATTTTTCTTCCTTTTCTAAATTCGAACGCTCTTCCCATTACTAATTTTTTATTTTGAGATGCAAAAATACGGTTATTCCTTTTTTTAGCAAAATCAATGATTAAGTTTTTTTGATTTGTTTCAAGTTTCAGGTTTCAGTTTTTTGTTGGAGACATTAGAAAATGATAAATAAAAAGTTCAATTCGTTATGAATTGAACTTTTTATTGAAACCTGAAACCTGAAACCTGAAACCTGAAACCTGAAACCTGAAATCTGAAACCTGAAACCTGAAACCTGAAACCTGAAACCTGAAACCTGAAACCTGAAACCTGAAACCTGAAACCTGAAACCTGAAACCTGAAACCTGAAACCTGAAACCTGAAACCTACTTCGCGGTATTAAAATCATTAATTATATTAACTGCTTCATTCAGGTACGGATTCGTTTTAAGATGATCGATCTGGTACTGATTTATCGTTTTGTCGTTTGGATAAACGCTTAATAAATATTGATTTACGGTAGAGTTATAAACGTCTAACGGATTGTTTTCATCATTAAACGTATTAATTTCTGTCCAGAGCGAGTTTACTGTTTTTTTCTGTTGAAAAATAGCATCCAATGTCATCGGAATTTCGGCTTTTGGTTTGTTTACCAATTCATCGATTTTTTGGTTTATTATATTTATGTTATTAAAAAAGTAATTATCTGCCAGTCTTGTAGTACTGTTTTTTGCCAGCTTATCGATTAGAGCTCGTTTTACGTAAGGTTTGTATTTTAGAAACGGTTCAATACTATCATTTTTAATAGCGGTCGGGAAATCACTTTCTTTTTGGTAAACCCCTTCATAGAATTCAGGAAGCATCACGTCAGGTTTCACTCCTTTATATTGATGGCTTTTTCCGGTAACCCTGTAAAATTTGTTGATAGTTATTTTTAGAAAATCAGTGTTTTTAGTTTCGTCAAGCGAAAGTATAGTTTGCATAGTCGCCTTGCCAAGCGTAGTGCTTCCCAATAATAAAGCACGATTATAATCTTGCAGTATAGAAGCAAAAAATTCACTTGCCGAAGCTGTGTTGCTGTTTACTAAAATTACAATTGGTCCTTTATAAATTAAACCTTTGTAAGGATCATTAATAACAGATTTGACCTGGTTATTATCTACCACAATCGAAAGTGGTCCGTAATCAATAAACATTCCCGCCAATTTTATGGCTTCTTCCATCGATCCGCCGCCGTTATCAGTCAAATCAATAACAAGACCTTTTATATTGTCCCTTTCCAGTTTTATAACTTCTCGTGCCACATCATCGGCACAGCCTTTTCGGCTGTTTCCATCTAAATCAGCATAGAAACTCGGAATTTTAATGTATCCTATTTTGCTATCCTTACCAATAATGAAGCTGAAAACAGAATTTTCCTCATCTTTCATTATTTGCTTTTCGATAAAAACATCAAAGCTTTTCCCTGAATTTCGTTTTAGGGTAAGTGTTATGCTTTTATTAGATTCTGACAAAATCATGGTTGATATCGATTCTAAAGAAGCACACGAAACCTGCAGTGTTTCTTTTTGATTGGATATCGAAACAATCTGATCGCCTTTTTTTATCTGTCCCGTTTGATAGGCGGGGCCATTGGGATCAAGTTCAGCTATAATAATTTCATTTTTTTCATTCAGGTTTACAGTCATTCCCAAAGACAAATGTTCTTTTGATAATGATGCTACGAAACTCGTTTTAGAATCATCACTAAAATAGGCAGTATGAGGATCAAAATAAGT
Source organism: Flavobacterium azizsancarii (assembly GCF_027980145.1). Taxonomy (GTDB): domain Bacteria; phylum Bacteroidota; class Bacteroidia; order Flavobacteriales; family Flavobacteriaceae; genus Flavobacterium; species Flavobacterium azizsancarii. The sequence goes on from NZ_JAMZNK010000011.1 coordinate 105,086, forward strand.
ACAGAAATAATTATAGAGCTTTTCTTCCTGTTTGATGTTCGTTTCCAAAAGCGTGTTGATTCGGCAAATTTCATTTGACAAAATCAAGTTTTTAGCTTTTAATTCTATTGATTTAAAATTAGCTTTAATAGAATCCAGATTATCACTTGTTTCCGCTATTTCGTCTAAAATTTGATAACGGATTTTTTTGGACCAAACCTTTTCCAAATCTTCTTTTTTAAGATAAAACGGAAATGATTTTTTATAGAATCGAATCGTATCATTTTTAGTATAATCGATAGGTTCCTTTTGTATTTTTTCCAGAACGGCTTTAGTTCTCAAAAGACCATCTTTATATTTTTGAGTTATATCATCTAAAAAACTGCAGTTATCACTAAGAATAAAATCGTCTAAATTCGTACGATATTTCTCTGACATATCACCATATTCTGACTTGTAAAATATATTTCTCGAAGGATCTAATTCGTTCATCAGATTATCAAAAACAAAAACAGATAAACTATCATCTACCGGTTTTGGCCTGATATGTTCTGCTTGAATAAGGGCATTTATTTTATTTAGTATTTCACAAGTGTTATTGGTGTTCTGACTGAATAAAACACTGGTAGTCAGTAAAAATAATAGGGAGAGCTTTTTCATAGATCGAAAATCATCGTTTACATTAAAATTACGTTTATTTTTTCATTAAGAGTTATAATTTCTATAAAAAATCTTACAGATAAACGATTTGTTTTTTAATATAGAAATAGGCAAAAAGTAAACTTTGAATCTCCGCTAAAAAAAAATGCACTACAGTTGATTGTAGTGCATTTTCTAAGATATTGAATAAAAATCTATTTCTTATAAAAAGGTAATTTTACCACTTTTGCAGGAACATCATTTTTTCTAATTCTGATAAAAATGTCAGTATCTACAGCACTATTGTTAACAGTAACATATCCTAAACCAATTCCTTTGTTCATAGAAGGCGACATCGTTCCAGAAGTTACAACACCAATAACAGCACCAGAAGCATCAACGATTTCATAATCATGTCTTGGTACAGCACGTTCCTGCATTTCAAAAGCCACTAATTTTTTAGTAACACCTTCTTCTTTTTGTTTTTTCAGGTTTTCTGAATTTGTAAATTCTTTAGTGAATTTTGTAATCCATCCCAAACCAGCCTCAAAAGGCGAAGTAGTATCATTAATATCATTACCATACAAACAGAATCCCATTTCTAAACGTAAAGTATCACGGGCAGCCAAGCCAATAGGTTTGATTCCAAAAGCTGCACCAGCCTCAAAAACCTTGTTCCAGATTGTTTCAGCATCAGCATTTTTACAATAGATTTCAAATCCGCCAGAACCCGTATAACCGGTTGCAGAGATAATTACATCACTAAATCCTGCAAAATCAGCCACTTCAAAATGATAATATGGTATAGCCGATAAATCTATAGAAGATAAAGGCTGCATTGCCTCAACCGCTTTTGGTCCCTGAATGGCCAATAATGAATAATCATCCGAAAGGTTTTTCATATCAACACCCAAATCATTGTGCGATGAAATCCAGTTCCAGTCTTTCTCAATATTCGAAGCATTTACAACCAGTAAATACTCTTCCTCTTTCATTTTATATACAATCAAATCATCAACAATTCCGCCATCATTGTTTGGTAGACAAGAATATTGCGCTCTGCCAATCGTCAAAGTCGACGCATCATTTGAAGTTACTTTCTGAATCAAGGCCAAAGCATTTGGACCTGTCAATAAGAATTCACCCATATGCGAAACGTCAAAAACGCCCACACTGTTACGAACCGTCTCATGTTCAGCGTTAATTCCTTCATAAGTAATAGGCATATTATAACCTGCAAAAGGAAGCATTTTCGCTCCCAAACTCTCATGTATGTGCGTAAGCGCAGTATTTTTCATTGTGTTGTTTTATAAAATTGTGTCGCAAATTTATTCAAAAAATATCTAAAAAGAATACAATAAATTATAAAATTCGCAATGATTAGGAGCTATTTCCTGCTATCCGCTATATCTTTTATTTTTTAAAGAAAAAAACAAAAGGATATCGCTCCTATCAGGGCTAGAGATTTTGGGAAACATGAAACACTTTCTTCTTCATTTTTTGCGTAACTTTAATAACCTTAATTAATCCGTTGGGGGTAAATAAATAAAAATTTAATTGAACACATAGAAACATAGCTTGTATGATTTTGAAAAAGTAAATCAAAAAGAAACTCGTTTCTCACACATAGTCCCGATAGCTATCGGGATGTGTTAATGCAAGTGAAACGACTTTTTTAAGCTTTAAAATCTATGTTTCTATGTGTTAAAATAATTATAAACAAAAACGTTTATTATCATAAAATTAAGTTGGAAGATGAAACGTCAGCTAATTAAAAAATTCGTTTTTATCTCCGTTTTTACGAAGTAAATCCGTTTCATCCGCGTCATAAATAAGCATCAACTAGAATCAAAAAGTGATTAAAAAATTAAAACAATTAGATAAATAAGCCAAATGAAAGATCCGCTTTTAATCACCAAAGAAGAAATTCTAAAATTCTACAAGCCCGTAAATCCTCATACACATAAAGGACTTCAGGGTCATGCGGTGATTATTGCCGGAAGTTATGGCAAAATAGGAGCAGCCGTTTTAGCATCAAAATCCTGCTTAAAATCAGGTTGCGGACTCGTAACTACTTATACGCCAAAATGTGGTTATCAAATTCTGCAAATCTCAATTCCTGAGGTTATGGTAGTCACAGATGAAAATGCCAATTTTATTACCAATATTCATCTTCCCATTCAGCCACAAGCCATCGCGATTGGTCCCGGAATAGGGAAGGAGTTAGGCACACAAAAAGCGGTATTCGAATTTTTAAGAGTCAATAAAACACCTCTTGTTCTTGATGCTGATGCGTTGAATATCTTAGCCGAAAATCAATCCTGGTTAGAATTAGTTCCTGACAACACGATTCTGACACCACATCCAAAAGAACTGGAACGTTTAATAGGCAAGTGGAATTCAGAATCTGAAAAGTTTCAGAAAACAATCGCATTCTCTGAAAAGTATAAAGTTATCATCGTCATGAAAGGCGCACCAACTTACATTATCAATAAAAATCAAATCTACGAAAACACCACAGGAAATGCTGCTTTAGCAACCGCAGGAAGCGGCGACACCTTAACCGGAATCATCACTAGTTTTCTGGCGCAAGGTTATGAACCTAAATATGCCGTAAAACTTGGCGTCTTTCTTCACGGATTAACTGCTGATATTGCCTTGCCACAAACCGGTTATCAGTCGTTTATCGCATCGGATATTATTGAGAATCTGGGTAAAGCTTTTTTGAGTTTAGATCATTAGACTTCTTAGAATCCTAGATTTGTTAGATTTTAAGCAAAGATTTTATAGTTTTGTTCATTTCGACGAAAGGTGAAATCACACAAGAAACTCTATTACGAAAAGACCCAATCTTTGTCGATCCTCTAGTGCGATCCTTCCTCCGTCAGGATGACAAAAAAATGAAGAGCTTTCTCAACTTTACGATTTAAACAGCACAAACACGAATAAAAAATCCGCTTTTTTCAGCGTCTTCGCTTTAGCGAATCCGTTTTATCCGCGTACATTTCTGCTTTACGGTTAAATAAGCAAAATCTAAGAAATCTAAGAAATCTAAGAAGTCTAAAAATCTAACAATCTAAATTAGTAAGTTTGTATTTCAGTAAATACTGCTTATGAAAAACAATTTCGATCTCAGAACGGTAAACGTTACACGATATATTACGCCTTTGCGCGAAGGCGGTTCATTACCCGCTTTGGCAGAAGCCGATGACGATTTTAAATACGTCTTAAAATTCAGAGGAGCCGGTCACGGCGTAAAAGCTTTGATAGCCGAATTAGTAGGCGGACAAATCGCTAAAGCATTAAAATTGCAATTACCGGAATTAGTTTTTGCTAATCTCGACGAGGCATTTGGCAGAAACGAAGGCGACGAAGAAATTCAGGATTTACTGCAAGGTAGCCAGGGATTAAATCTCGCACTTCATTTTTTATCCGGAGCTATCACTTTCGATCCTGTCGTAACAACTGTTGATGCTAAATTAGCCTCGCAGATTGTTTGGTTAGACGCTTATATTACCAATGTCGATCGTACATTCAGAAACACCAATATGTTGATCTGGCACAAAGAATTATGGCTTATCGATCATGGCGCATGTTTGTATTTTCACCATTCCTGGAACAATTGGGAGCAACATGCCAAAAGTCCGTTTGCTTTGATAAAAGATCACGTTTTATTGCCACAAGCCTCTCTTTTAAAAGAAGTTGATGCCGAATATAAAACACTTTTAACACCGGAAATTCTGGTAGATATTGTAAATACAATTCCGGAAGAGTGGCTTCAATGGGAGGATATAGACGAAACTCCTGAAACTTTGCGAAATGTATACTTACAGTTTTTGCAAACGAGATTAAACAATTCAGAAATCTTTGTAAACCAAGCGAATAATGCAAGATAGTCACTTATATGAGTATGCCGTAATTCGTGTGGTACCAAGAGTAGAACGCGAAGAATTCCTGAATATCGGAGTCATTTTATTTTGCAAAAGAGCCAAGTTTATAAAAGTATTACACCACATAAACGATGCGAAAGTCGAGGCCTTATCAAACGATTTTGATATCGAACAATTGCATTGCAACATAACAGCATTAGAAAAAATTGTAAACGGAGCCAAAGATGGCGGCCCGATAGGAGCAATGGATATTCCGGAACGTTTTCGCTGGTTAACCGCCATACGCAGTTCAGCCATACAAACTTCAAGACCACATACAGGATTATCCCAGGATTTAGAAAAAACAGTTCAAAGATTGTTTGAAGAATTAGTTCTTTAGAGGAAGGTTCAAAGTTGCAAAGTTGCAAAGGGACAGAGGTTTTTCGTGTAGAGACGCACAGCAGTGCGTCTAACATATTGTAAAATAAAAATCGTGCAAAGACGCAAAGTCGCCAATAATTTAGAAACTTGGCGACTTGGCGTCTTTGCGCGACTATAAAAGACTTGCTATAAAAAAACTTAGCGTCTTAGCGCCTTCGTGGAAAAAACCAAAAAAATAACCATATAAATCATTTAAGAAATCATAAGCCTACTGACTTAAATTTTCTTATATAACTTAGATGGTTATAAAAAAAACTAAAAATTAACGCATTTTACTAAAACGAACCGCAAACATTACCTCCTAAAGTCGCACCAGCTCCGGCACCACCAGTAATATCAGCTTTAACAGCCGAAGCTGCAAGTGTTACAATAGAATACGGAGGAGTAAAAGCGGTATTGCTTCCTGCAGTGTTTCCTGTAGTACTCGTAAATACGTTTCCAACTGCTGTAACAGCTGTATAACCCGTCATTAAATCAATAGGAGTTTTAACGCCTTCAAAAACGTTATTTTCTACCCTAATATTAGCTTCAAAACCAGCAGCAATACATTTGTTGCTTACCGTACTGTTGAAGTAACTATTGATGATATGCACTTTGCCAAAACGTACTCTTGGCATTCTCTCTCTGCAGCCAGGAGCCCACCAGCAACGGGCAAAAGTAATTCTCAATGTTCCGCGATCAGCAGTTGCTCCGTCGCTTGAACCAATTAAGTTCGAATATCTGTGATCATCAGAACCTCCTGAACCTCCTGCTTTAGGTGGTTTCAGGTAATGGAATTTAGAATAAGTAACTGAAATATAATCAGACTTATTTTTGATATCGAAGTTGCCATCAACACCATCTCTAAATTCGCAGTGATCCACCCATACATTTTGACAATCGTCTAAGACAGCATTGTCCCAACCATCAGTGTCATAAGCGCCCGGGCCTTCAAAAATCAAGTTTCTGATGATTAAGTTCGTACATCTTTTGATGTTAATAATACCTGAACCGTCTTTGGTCTGGTCAGTCGAAACTAATTTTGCACCGCTTGCACCATAAATAGTTTTGCCGCTTTGATCCTGCAACGACAATCTTGTGGTAATAGTGATTGTGCCACTAACTTTTACCACTTTTACCGCGCTGTTTTCAATAGCTGATTTTAATTGAGCATAAGTAGTCACAACCGTTTCTGCAGATGTTCCTCCACCGGTTGTTCCTCCGTTTTGAGATGCCCATCCCGGAACCTGAGCACAGTTTCCAACTTTTGCTGTAAAATTACCATCAGTTGGTGTGGTAGTTTCGATAATAGCATTTTGATTGCTTTGGTAAGAAGCAATTTCGTCAGAGTTGCAGCTTGCAAATCCTAATACAAGTGTTAAGGCTAACACTGTCCATGTTGATTTAAATTTCATAATATTTAAGTTTGGTTAAATAGTTAATACTGCAAATCTGACTATAATTAGTATGAAAAAAGTTGAACAAGTTCAATGTTTTGAAAATAATTTACTATTAATTGTGTATTTAACAACTGTTACATTACAAAAAAGTATATTTTTACGTAATCGATTACATTATTTTTCATTCATTAACCTACTTACGCCCCTGAGTAAGAATAAAAAGTAAAACCACATGTATAAAAACCTACGATTAAGCATTGAACACAAAATACCTTTAACAGATGAAGAATGGAAATTAGTTGTTGAAAAAGTCAAGTTTATTAAACTTAAGAAAAATGAATTCCTGCAGATTCAGGATTCAAACAGTTCTTATGAAGGATTTATTTTAAAAGGTGCTTTCAAAACCTACATTTTGAATGATAATGGCACTGAAAGTGTCATTTTTTTCTCGTTCGAAAACGAATGGATGTGTGATCTGGGAAGTTTCTACCATCAAAAGCCCACAACTTACAACATAAAGGCGATAGAAGAAAGCGAGATTTTGGTCATTAGTAAAACCAACAAAGCACTCTTGTTTGAGCAAGTGCCAAAGCTAATTCAGTTTCACATTATTATGGTCGAAAAAGCAAACATCGCTATTCAGCAAAGACTGATCGATGTCTTAAACAAAACCTCCAAACAAAGGTATCTCGATTTTATTGAGAAGTACTCACACAAAGCAGATAAAATCAACAACAGAAATTTATCCTCTTACCTTGGAGTTTCACACGAGTTTTTGTCAAAGATTAAAAAAAGGTGCTAAGGTTCTAAGTTTAAAAAAAAGAGTCGCGCAAAGTCGCAGAGGAGCAAAGAAAAATAAAACTTGGCAGCTTGGCGTCTTTGCGCGATTAAAAAAATATTGCATAAAAACTTAGCGAACCTAGCGTAAACCCTTGCGGCCTTTGCGGTTAAATCTGAAACCTGAAACAAATAAACCAAATTTTAAAAATCCAATATTCCACAGAGGCATTCATTAGAAAAATCAAGCACTATATTTTCCTTTTTTTGATTTTCAATGACTAATAAATCATGAGGTTCGAGATCATATAGCTTCTCATTAATTTTTATAATTGTTGTATGCAAAGAAAATAAGATTATTATTTCAGCATTATAATTCTGATTACCATTCGTTATTTTTAGTTTATGATTGGATACTTTTTCAGAAACCATCCAATTAAAATCAGTACCTTTTGTATAAGAAGTCACTTCATCAGCGGAATTAAATTCTATGATTTCATATTTCTCATATCTTTTTTTTTCTTTGTTTAGCTCAATATCCAGATAGTTATCAAGCATAACCAGGTATCGGTAATAGCCTTTAAACTTGGTAAACTCTGAGGGAACTTTCTCTATAGTAGCACTGCTTATTCTGAATATAAAATCTCTGTCGCTATACTTTGCTGTTTCTGGATATATAATATATTCATATGTCAATCCACCACCCCAAATAGAGGCTGAACTATCTTTTTTAGGCAAAAGGCGTATGTTCATGTATTGAATGTTTTAATTACATCTTTAATCCTGTTTCTAAAGGGATTTATATCAGTTATATAGTGAAAAAACTTTGCGCCTTTGCGCATTTGCGAGATTATAAAAGTCAAGCAATAAAAAGTTTAGCGAACTTAGCGTAAACCCTTGCGGTCTTAGCGGTTAAACTCTCAAAGCCTTTTCTCCAAAAATATAAATTCTAAAGGCTTATCAGAAATATTAATATGAATATCACTTGAAGGAAAAGCTTCTCTTTTATCCGTATCGACATAACCGTGACGTTTGTACCAGGCAATAAGCTCTGCACGAACCGAAACAACGGTCATACTAAGAGTAGACAATCCTAAAGATTTAGCATGAACTTCAGCTTCTGCCAACATCTTTTTTCCGATACCGCTATTTTGTAATTCAGGAGAAACGGTTAACATTCCCACATATAATTGATGCTCTTTCTCGACCAATAAAACCGAACCAATAATTTTGTCATTCTCTGTAAATTTCAGAAATGTATTTTTAGGATCTTGAATAATTTCGGTTAATTCTTCTTCTGTAGTTCTTTTTCCTTCTAGTAAATGAGCTTCTGTAGTCCAGCCTTTTTTAGAAGTTTCGCCTCTGTAGGCTGAGTTTATTAATAGGTTTAACGATGGAATGTCTTGTAATGTTGCTTTTGTAATCATGTTAATTTTTATGCTGTAATTTTTAATTTTTTGAATAGCCTCCTGCTTTAGCTGGAGGAACAAAATTATGATATTTAGAATTGGCTTTAGCCAAAATTTTTAAGGTTTTAATTATTTGTTCTTTTGAGATTCCATCAAACTTAACCGATTTTTAATTCTTTCAGCGATATCTAAATCAGCGTCACCATAAATATCTCTTAAATCATAATTCGGATTTCGCGGATCGGTAATTTCTTTAAATTCATTAATATTGAGATTAAAAAGTGCTTGTCCAAATCTTTGGCTTGGATTTTTTTCCAAATACATTTCTAATAAATCAAGTATAATTTTATGTTCTTTTTTCATTACTCAAATTTTCTAAAAACTTTATTGGATCTATAAGAAAAGTATTTGCATTTGAAGCTTTTATAATTTCAATTATATATTCTATTTTTGGTTTATAAATTTCGCCTTTTAAGTCAATCAAAACAAATTGGTTTATTTCGCAAAGTTTCAATATTGATTGAAGAATATTTGTAATATTTGATGCTTTTCTCAAATCAATTCGGAATTGAAATTCCTCTATTCTTGTTTTATCATCACTCAAACAAATGCAAGCATCATTATCTTCTTCATTATTTCCATCGCCTTTCCAATTTATAAAAGTATCATTACCCCAATTAGCTCTTTTTATAATTTGATCCAGTTCAGCAATAATCGAAGGAATGTCGTCATCAAAATTTTTCCAAAAAGATTTTGTTTCAGGTAAAAAACCTGTTTTATTATTTTTAAAAATACATTGATAATTGCTGTCAATAGAATTCTCAGGAACTACCATTAAAAGATATTGCCAAATCGCCATAAGTATTTTAGTTTTTAGAATTGAACTGTCTCTCTGCTTTAGCTGGAGGAACAAAATTATGATATTTAGAATTGGCTTTATCTTAAAAAATAATTGTTGCAAAAACTTATTTAATTTTTTAAACTAGATATTTTTGATTTTCTATTAATTAAATAACAATAAGTAAAGTGAGCAGCTAAAACTAGCGTAATACCAATATTCCAATAGATGTGAAAATAATCAAAGTAGTAGTAAAATCCACAGTAATTTTGAATGGTTTCTTCTGGTAAACGAAAATAAAGAGGGAAGGCAATTAGAAAAAGTGATAAAAATATTGAAAGCACAATAAAACGTCCATATTTTATTTTAAAATGATCTATTAGCCCGTAAGACAGCATTTGGATAATTAATATGATGAAAAAGAATCTTTCCATAATTTTAGAACTTAGTAAAAAATATGTTTGTTTCCTGGTATTAGCCCTGTATTCATGAATTATTCAATTTGAATTAGCCATTTTTTGAGTTCCCGACTGGAACGCTTGCGCTAGAAAGGGAATATTTATGCTGTAATGTATATTTTTTTTATTGAATTACTTTCTGCTTTTACTGAAAAAACAAAATTACAATATTGAGAATGGATTTATCCTGAATTTGAATTTTTTATCTAAAGGGCGAAATCAAATAGTGGTATTATATGACCACACTTTTCTTATAAGGAATATTTAAATTACAAAAGAAAAAAGGAATCATTTATAGCTTTGAGAGGCTATTGTAAATAATTTGTAAATCTTCATTATTATGAAATTGGCAAAAGAGAAAGATTGGAGAATTGCATCAGAAATTGAACTGTTTTATAAGACGAAGGTAAAACTCTCAGAAAGACCTTAGATTGATTCTTCCGAATCAGTTTACAAACTGGCTTTAAAATTTTGGGATCCCAATAAAATAGAGTTTTTTGAGCAGTTTAAAATTCTTTTGCTAAACCAGTCAAATATAGTACTGGGTTTTTATGAAGTATCCAAAGGGGGAATAACAGGAACTTTTGTAGATCTGAGATTATTGTTTACTGCAGCGCTCAAAGCAAATGCAACCGCGCTTATTATGCTGCACAATCATCCTTCCGGCAAAATACTTCCTTCTCCTTCGGATAGATTGATAACTAAAAAAGTCAAAGAAGCAGGTATTGTCCTTGATATAAAAGTAATAGATCATTTGATCATTACCCCGGAAAGTTATTATTCTTTTGCGGATAATGATTATCTCTAATGGAGTAGAAATAGGAATAACAATTCTTCTTCTTTTTCTATTTCCATTATCAGTTGCTAGCGCGAGCGTCTCGCTCGTGAACGTTTCAATTGGTTTTTGAATTTCTTTGCGTTCACGAGTGGGACACTTGCGCTAGCTGATGATACTGTTGAATTCAATAACTTCTAAAGGGATGTAAGTTTCATTACTATTAGTATAAGCAATTGTACCTCTTTTCGCACTAATCGCAATTGGAAAAGCTTCTTCAATTGAATTGAAATCAACTTTATATGGATTATTTGTTAAGCCACTTATTATAAGGTCTTTCTTTTCTTCAGGTACTGAATTTAAAAATTCAGAAAGTTTCTCTGGTTTAAAATCGAAAGAAGCCCATAATCATTACCAAAGTAAACAACTGAGTATACCGTATACAATTCATCATTAACTTTTGTTATATTGTGAACAAATGCATGAACTATGTGAATTCTAACATTGTAGTCAAGTCCCGATTTAAGTAAATGTACTCCCAAATCAGGATGAAAATCTTTTAAATAAAATTTTTCTAGATGTAAAGGGCTTAATATAGTTGCTATTTCTCTCCAATTTTCATCTATGTTTTCTATGTCAATTTGTAGAATTGGTTGAATTTCCCTTATATTAAATGCGGTTAATTGTCTTCCATTGCATAATGCATATACGTCACATCTAACCTCAGGATTAATTGCATAACTATAGGCTTGCTCGACATTAGCACTTTTAATTATATCTTCATTAGGTCCTTTGGCGTCTAAGATCCATTTGACACCATTTTCAGTTTCAAGAATGTAATCAGGTATGATATTTATTTTTCGCTGAGTTGAACCAATATTAACAAATGGATGTGTTAATGGAATTGCTCTTCTAATTTTATTTTTACCAGATGAGGAATACCCTAGTTTTTTTAAAATAGGCATTACTATATCTTCTCTAACAGAGTCCTCTTTGTATTCAGGATTATTTAAAATTTCGAAATTTAAATCATCAAACATATTTTAAGTTATTTAATTCTTAGTTCTACTTTGTTTAATCTTTAACTGTTTATAGGCAAAACAAACCTTCGCATATACATTTAAATTTGGGTAGATAAGCGAAGCTTTTTTTTGTTTTCTTGTTTTTCATATATATATTATTTCTAGCCAATTTTTACGGATTTCCGTACTTGATATTTTATTTGCTAACTCAAAATAATTTTGGTTTAATGCAATAAAAAAACGACTGAAAATAAATCTCAGTCGTTCGATATATTATTTCATATTAGCTTTATTAACCTAAGAAACTCTTCAATTCCTCATAAGTCCCAATCTTCACACTAACTTTTTCCTCATTAATAACACTTTCAATTTGTTCCGGAATAGGAAGCGTAATTCCCAAAGCAGGCTCAACAACATCCAAAAACTTAATAGGATGTGCCGTTTCTAAGAAAACACCAATGGCGCTCTCATGTTTTTGTAATTCTTTTTTCAAACCAAGATAACCAACAGCGCCATGAGGTTCTGCGATATAACCGTTTATGCTATAAATATTTTTTAGAGCTTCAAGGGTTTCCTCATCAGTATAACTATAAGAAGAGAAATCTTTTTCGAAAGCTTTTAAGTCATTGTTGTACAATTCCTGAATCCTGATAAAGTTACTTGGGTTTCCAACATCCATTGCGTTAGAGATTGTGGCTTTAGAAGGTTTTGGATCGTATTTTCCGTTTTCTAAGAATCTTGGTACCGTATCGTTTACGTTTGTAGACGCTACAAAATGTTCGATTGGCAATCCTAATTTCTTTGCCATAATTCCGGCACAGATATTTCCGAAGTTTCCACTTGGGCAAGAGAAAATCAATGGTTTGTTTTGGCTTTTCAATGCTTTGTAAGCAAAGAAAAAATAGAACATTTGCGGCAACCAACGCGCAATATTTATAGAATTCGCAGATGTCAGGTTTTTATGCGCTAAAGACTCGTCTAAAAATGCTTTTTTTACCATATCCTGGCAATCATCAAAAACACCATCAACTTCAAGGGCTTTTATATTTTGTCCTAAAGTAGTCAATTGTTTTTCCTGAATGTCGCTCACTTTTCCTGATGGATATAAAATCACAACATCTACACCTGCAACGCCAAGGAATCCGCTTGCAACGGCTCCTCCGGTATCTCCGGAAGTGGCAACTAAAACCGTATTTTTACTGTCTTTTTTGTCTTTATTAAAATACGCCAGACAACGTGACATAAATCGCGCTCCAACGTCTTTAAAAGCCATTGTTGGTCCGTGGAATAATTCTAACGAATAAACGCCGTTTTCGACTTCTACAACAGGAAAATCAAAAACCAGAGTATCGGCGATGATTTCTCTTAAGTTTTCTTCCGGAATTTCATCACCCACAAATTGCTGAATCACATCAAAAGCGATGTCGTTGTGGCTTAGATTTTCGATTACATTAAAAAATGCAGGATTTAATGGTGTGATGTTTTTTGGGAAATATAATCCCTTATCACTTGCTAATCCTTGTATTACAGCTTCTTTAAAAGAAACTTCGGGTGCATTATGGTTTAAACTATAGTATTTCATTTCTAAATTTTAGATTTTAGATTTTAGATTTTAGAAAAAAGAGAATAGAGTATAGAAAATAGACTTTCTGTATTATCAAATTCCAATTTTTAAATTCCAAATTCCAATGGTTGTTTTTTTACCGCAAAGACCGCAAGGGATTGGTTTCTTTTGAAAACGCAGAGATCGCAAAGCTTTGTGGTTACTTTTTTTTTATTTTTATAATTGTATTGATTAACGCTTTTTTGTCATTTCGACGGAGGAGAAATCGCATCCAGAGAGCAACGTGCTGTGTGTGAGTTACTAATGTGATTTCTCCTTCGTCGAAATGACAAACTTTATGTTTCATACATTGCGTGGGCTTCGACTTCGCTCAGCCTGACAAACATGGCGTATAATTCGTGTAAATTAGTGTTATATAATTCTTACGCCATCGGGATTAATTTTCGAAACATGAATTTCATAGGGCAAATTCATGTTTTCATACACCTCACTCATGGCTTTTGCAATTTTATCAGCGGTTTCTTTTCCTCTGCTTAAAGCAAAAATCGACGGACCAGAACCTGAAATTCCAGAACCTAAAGCACCGTTTTCAATAGCCGTTTGTTTGATTAAATCAAATCCAGGAATCAAAACGCTTCTTAAAGGTTCTACGATTTCGTCATGAAGTGATCTTCCTATCAAATCGTAATCTTTTGTGTATAATCCGGCAATTAATCCGCCCACATTTCCCCATTGCATAATCGCGCTTTTTAGGGAAACGGTTTGTTTTAATACCGAACGCGCATCAGAAGTTTTCAACTCAATTTGAGGATGAACCACCGTTGCGAACAATTCTTCCGGACTGTTAATTCTGATAATATCCAGCGGAGCGTAACTTCTAACCAAAGTAAAACCTCCCAAAAGGGCAGGGGCAACGTTGTCAGCATGAGCGTTTCCGCTGGCTAATTTCTCGCCTTGCATGGCAAATTGCACCAAATCTTTACGAGAATATGGTTTTCCTAATAATTCATTAATCCCAAAAACGGCTCCGGCAGAACTTGCAGCACTGCTTCCAATTCCGCTTCCGGCTTTGATGTGTTTGTAGATTTCGATTTCGAATCCAAAATTTATCGCTTCAAAATCTTTTTCGTAAGCTTCAAGCATTGCAACGGCTGCAACTCCCGAAACGTTTTTCTCGGTTTCTAAAGGTAGATCAGCACCTACAATTTTAGTAATGCGAATTCCTTTTTGATCTACTTTACGAACAATCATTTCATCACCCGCATTGTCTAAGCAAAGTCCAAGTACGTCAAATCCGCACGAAAGATTCGCGATAGTTGCCGGGCAAAATAGTTTAATTTCTTTCATTTCTGGTTGGTTTTGCCACGAAGGCACAAAGTCACAAAGTTTTTTATTTTCTAGCTTCTAAGTTGCTAAGCTTCTAAGTCTCCAAGTATAAAAAAAACTCAGAACCTTAGCAACTTAGTACCTTTAATTGTTACCTATTCGAATTACATCTGCAAAAATTCCTGATGCTGTAACGGCTGCTCCTGCACCGGCACCTTTGATCAATAAAGGCTGATCTACGTAACGATCTGTGTAGAACAACACGATATTATCTTTTCCTTCTAAGTTGTAAAAAGGATGGTCTTTTGGGATGAATTGTAATCCTACGCTTGCTTTTCCGTCTTCGAATTTTGCTACATATTTCAATCTTGAATCTTTGGCTAAAGCCTCTTCGTAGATTTTTTCGAAATGTGAAGCATGTTTTGTTAACGATGCAAAAAAGTCTTCGTTGTTTGTTGTTGCTAAACATTCGGCTGGCAGGAACGATTCGTTGGCGATGGCATCAATATCCATTTCGTAACCGCTTTCACGAATTAAAATCAGAATTTTACGTGCAACATCGATTCCGCTTAAGTCAATTTTAGGATCTGGCTCTGTGAATCCCTGAACTCCGGCTTCTTTTACAACATCATGAAAAGAATTGTCTTTATCAAAGTTGTTGAAAATAAAGTTTAAACTTCCGGATAAAACCGCCTGGATTTTATGCACTTTATCACCTGAGGCAATTAAGTTTTTTACCGTATCTATAATTGGTAATCCTGCACCAACATTGGTTTCAAACAAAAATGGAGCGTTATATTGACGAGATAAACTTTTTAGTTTTTTATAATTGTCATAAGCAGATGAACAGGCAATTTTATTACAGGTTACAACGGCAATACTTTCTTTTAAGAATTTTTCGTAAGTTTCAGAAACACTTGCATTTGCTGTAATATCTACAAAAATACTGTTGCGTAAATTCAGTTCTTTGGCACGAGCGATAAATTCTGCCGGAATAGCATGTTCTCCTTTATCTAAAGCCGATTCCCAGTCTTTCAGGGAAATTCCGTCTTCATCAAAAAGCATTTTTCTGGAATTCGATAAAGCAATAACGCGAACGTTAATCTTCAGATTTTCTTTCAAGAACTTTCTTTGACTGTGAATTTGTTCGATGAATTTCTCACCCACATTTCCAACTCCCATTACAAATAGATTCAGTTGTTTAGTGTTCTCTTCGAAGAAGTTCTCGTGTAAAGTATTCAGTGCTTTTTTAACGTCTCTTTCGTTGATTACAGTCGAGATATTACGCTCAGAAGCACCTTGGGCAATAGCACGGATGTTTACGTTGTTTTTACCTAAAGTACTAAACATTCTTCCGCTTAAACCCTGATGGTTTTTCATGTTTTCACCCACAAGGGCAATAATACAAAGGTCTTTTTCTACAATGGCAGGATCGATTTTGTTTTGTAAAATCTCAACTTCAAAAGCTTTATTGATTGCTGCTTCGGCATTTTCAGCATCCGAATTTAAAATTCCGATACAAATAGAATGCTCAGAAGAAGCCTGAGTGATAAAAATAACATTGATTTTTTCCTGAGACAATACTTCGAACAAACGTTTTGATGAGCCCGAAACTCCTATCATTCCAGGACCTTCAAGTGTTACTAACGAAATATTATCAATATGACTGATTCCTTTTACAACAGTATCTTTTGATGAAACCTGATTAGAAATTAAAGTTCCAACGGCTTCCGGCTCAAAAGTATTTTTGATTAAAATTGGAATATTTTTTCTTAAAACAGGCTGGATCGTTGGTGGATACAACACTTTGGCACCAAAATGCGACAATTCCATTGCTTCCTGATAAGATATATTTGCAATTGGCTGAGCTTGTTTTACGATTTTTGGGTTTGCAGTAAACATTCCGTTTACATCAGTCCAGATTTCCAGTTGTGATGCGTTAAGTGCTCCGGCAATAATCGCCGCAGTATAATCAGAACCGCCACGACCTAGAGTTGTAGTGATTCCGTCAAGAGTCTGAGAAATAAATCCGGGTAAAATATTGATTTGCGATTGATTTCCGCCAAAATATTCCTGAATCAATTGGTTCGAAACTTCAAAGTTTACGACCGCTTTACTAAAATTATTGTTGGTTTTAATGAGTTCGCGGCTGTCCTTATAAATCACATCTTTATCAATTTGCTGATATGCCTGTGCGATAATGTACGACGAAAGCAATTCGCCAAAACTTAAAATAGTATCTGAAGTTCTTGGAGATAATTCGCCTAATAAGAAACAACCGTCCAGTAAAGTTTCAAGATGATTTATGATTCTTTTTACATGACTTAATAAACCGCTTTGTTCGCTTACCGGAATTAAATCTTTTAAGGTATCAAGGTGTTTTTTTTCAATTTCGGCAACGATATCTCTAAAGCTTTCGTCGTTTGCAGCTGCTTTTGCCGCCGCCGATTGTAATAAATCGGTTACTTTGCTTAAAGCCGAAACAACAACAACTAATTTATCGTGTTTAGAATTCTGGTTTATAATTTCGAGAACGAGTTTTATATTTTGAGCATTGGCAACCGAAGTTCCGCCAAATTTTAATACTTTCATTTTGATGTTTTTTTCTTTTTATGCAAATATTTTTATGTATCCAATGCCTTCCTTCTTTAAGAAAAAAGTATAGATAACCAGGATTATATGTAAAATGTATACCCCTAAGGGGTAGTTGTTGTAGTAGAAATTGTTGTAGCAGCAATTGCAACTCTTTGAGTTGTCATTGTAGATTGATATTTTGCGCTGTTACTTTTCATTTTGGTTTTCCAAAAGTACAGTTTTTTATAAAAGTTAAAAAACGTAATGCCCTTTTTGCGAATATTTTAATATTTCAAATATAAGAATTTTAATATTGAGTAATTGTTAAAATTAAAACCCTAAAGTTGGCTTATTCATATATTTAGTGCTTTTTTTATTAATGCTTTAAAATTAAACAAGACTCTATTTTTTGAATATCAATTGAAAAATCAATCTTTTTATTCTATATATTAAGTAGGGAATGCTTTTTTGAAGTAATATCTTGAAATAATCGTTCATTTTTTTGATAAATTAAGAACTGATTTTTTGTGTGATATAGATTATCAAATAGATAAAAGTGAAGAAGTGAAATGGTGCAAAATTTAATTATTATGAACAAATGTTGCTTTTTAATATTGATTTGCTGAATTTTGATGTCTTAAAATACAAACAACATGAGAGAAATCCATTATATAAGTACTGAAACCTTAAGTTTAGAAGCACTGCAAGAAATCATAGTGAATCAAAAAACACTTGAATTATCAGAGGAGGCTAAAGTAAATATTCAGAAATGCCGTGATTATTTAGATAAAAAAATGGCTTCACATTCTGAACCTATTTACGGAATCAATACAGGTTTTGGATCACTTTGTAATGTGAAAATTTCGAATGAAAATTTATCAAAACTTCAGGAAAACCTTGTAAAGTCGCATGCATGCGGAACAGGAGAGGAAGTTCCTTCTGAGATTGTTAAGTTGATGCTCTTGCTTAAGATTCAATCTTTAAGTTACGGACATTCGGGAATTCAACTGCAAACGGTAGATCGTTTGGTTGATTTTTATAACAATGACGTTTTACCTATTATTTATACTCAGGGTTCTTTAGGAGCATCCGGAGATTTAGCCCCATTGGCACATTTGTCTTTACCATTATTAGGTGAGGGCGAGGTTTTGTTTGAAGGAAAAAAAGTGCATTCAAAAGAAGTTTTAAAACACTTTGGCTGGGAACCAATCGTTTTAAAATCAAAAGAA
This sequence comes from Flavobacterium azizsancarii, assembly GCF_027980145.1. Taxonomy (GTDB): domain Bacteria; phylum Bacteroidota; class Bacteroidia; order Flavobacteriales; family Flavobacteriaceae; genus Flavobacterium; species Flavobacterium azizsancarii. The sequence goes on from NZ_JAMZNK010000011.1 coordinate 123,365, forward strand.
GGTTTGGCATTATTGAACGGAACTCAATTTATGAGTGCTTACGGAGCTCATATTTTGATAAAAGCCTACAAATATTCGTATCTGGCTGATTTAATTGGAACAATTTCTCTTGAAGGTTTTGATGGAAGAAGCGAACCTTTTAACGAATTGATTCATTATATACGTCCTCATAAAGGGCAAATTATTACAGCACAACGTATTAATGAGTTTCTGGAAGGAAGCGAGATTATTGCTCAGGAGAAAAAACACGTTCAGGATCCGTATTCTTTCCGTTGTATGCCACAGGTTCATGGCGCTTCAAAAGATGCAATCGATTATGTTCGAAAAGTTTTCAAAACCGAGATTAATTCTGTTACCGATAACCCAAATATATTTATAGAAGCAGATCAGATTATATCCGGAGGAAATTTTCACGGACAGCCTTTGGCTCTGGCCTTAGATTTTATGGCAATTGCTTTGGCTGAATTAGGTAGTGTTTCTGAAAGAAGAACGTATCAGTTGATTTCAGGATTGCGCAATCTTCCGGCATTTTTGGTAGATAACCCGGGATTGAATTCAGGATTTATGATTCCCCAATATACAGCGGCAAGTATTGCAAGCCAGAACAAACAATTGGCAACGCCATCAAGCGTAGATAGTATTGTATCGAGTAACGGGCAGGAAGATCACGTGAGTATGGGCGCAAACGGAGCAACAAAAGCTTTAAGGGTTTTAGATAATTTAGAACGTATTCTGGCAATAGAGTTGATGAATGCTTCGCAGGCAATTGCGTATAGAGAACCGTTAAAATCGAGTGATTTTATCGAGATGTTTTTGAGTAGTTACAGAGAAGTAGTTCCGCTTGTTAAAGAGGATAGAATCTTACATTATGACATCGAAAATACCGTTGAATTCCTTGACAGTTTCCAAATTGAAAACGATTTGTTAACAATGGCTTAACATTGCAAACTATTAATGAAGTAATTTTGCACTATCAAAAATATAAAAATGTCAATAAACAGTATTTTCCAATTTTTAGTGCCGAAAGACAAGAAATTCTTTCCACTTTTTGAAGAGGCTTCAAGCAATTTAATTGAATTAGCTTCTAATTTACACGAAGCTGTAAATCTTCCATTGAAAGAAAGAGAAGTTCTTTTTCAGAAAATTGACGAATTAGAGCAAAAAGGAGAAGACATTACACGTCAGACCAATCTTGAATTGAGTAGAAATTTTATTACTCCGTTTGATAGAGAGGATATTCACACACTTATTACTTCTATTGACAACGTTGCAGATTATTTGCACGGAGCAGCAAGCAGAATGAGGTTGTATCAGGTTGATAAGATTACAAAATCAATCAGAAAAATGACCGAAATCAATCTTGAAGCTTGTCAAAACATTGATAGTGCGGTAAAAGAATTGAGAAATTTAAAGAATTTTAAAGTCATAAAAGATGCTTGTGCCAGAATTAATAAACTGGAAAACAAGTCAGATAACGTTTATAATAAAGCAGTTTTTGAAATTTTTGAAAACGAAACAGACGCTAAAAATATTATCAAATATAAAGAAGTGTTATCTGTTTTAGAATCAGCAACAGATAAATGTAAGAGTGTTGCGAATATACTGGAATCTATTTCTGTAAAACATTCTTAAATTCAATTTATTTCATTCTGAAGTTATAATTTATGACGCTACTTATAATTATTATAGTATTAGCTTTAATTTTTGATTACATCAATGGTTTTCATGATGCTGCTAATGCTATTGCAACAGTTGTTGCTACAAAGGTTTTGACGCCTTTTCAGGCGGTTCTTTGGGCAGCATTTTTTAACTTTTTGGCTTATTGGGTTTTCGGATTTGGTGTTGCGGATACTGTTGCAAAAACAGCGCACACTATGGAGATTAACCTTGTAGTAATTCTGGCCGGTGTTATTGCAGCAATTTGCTGGAATTTATTGACCTGGTGGTTAGGGATTCCTTCAAGTTCATCACATACATTAATTGGTGGTTTTGCCGGAGCGGCAGTTGCTCATGCGATCGCTGTACATGGTTTTTCAAGTTATGTTGGTGCAGATGGAACTACACATTATTGGTATCAAATAGTAAGTTGGTATAATGCAGGAAAAGATGGGGGAATGCCTTCGGGAGTTCTTATCATTATTGCTTTTATTGTTTTGGCGCCATTATTAGGAGCTTTGGCATCTTATTTAATTTCGATCTGGTTGTTAAATGCTTCCCGTAAAATTATTGGACCAAAAATATTTACTGTAGCTTTAATGATTGCTACCGTTTGGTTGGTGAGTAGTCTTATGGTTCCTTATTCAGCGATTGATAAGCCTAGATTCGAGTCTCATTTTTGGAGTGTAGCTTTTGATCCACACAATATTAAATGGTTTTTAGTTGCCTTTATTATCTTGACAGTTAGCGCATTTTGTTTGATATTTAGTAGTTTAAATCTACATCAGGCAGATGCTGCTTTAAAGAAAATGCAATTATTGTCTTCTGCTGCTTTCAGTTTAGGACATGGAGGAAATGATTCTCAAAAAGTAATGGGTATTATTGCTGCTGCTGTAGCGGTTTATATCAATACAAACCCTGGTGTTCATATGGAAACCTGGTTAGATGTTGTATTGCCAAACGATGATTCAGGAATAAAAGGAGTAATGCCGGGATGGATTCCTTTAGCGTGTTATTCTGCGATTGCTGCAGGAACTTTGAGTGGTGGTTGGAAAATTGTGAAAACAATGGGTTCTAAAATTACAAAAGTAACTTCGTTTGAAGGTGTAGCTGCTGAAACTGCTGGAGCATTGACGCTTTATTTTACTGAGCATTTAAAAATTCCGGTAAGTACAACACATACTATTACAGGTTCTATTATTGGGGTTGGATTAACAAAACGTGTATCTGCTGTTCGTTGGGGAGTTACTGTAAGCTTAATTTGGGCCTGGATATTAACGATCCCTATTTCAGCTTTATTAGCAGGTTTAGTATACTATATTTTAAGTATATTTATTTCTTAGAAAAAAAAGATAAATGTGAGATTTAAAATCGCATTTTTAAATATAAAAAAAGCCAGTTTCAATAAAGAAACTGGCTTTTTTGTTGGATGGTATTCCTTGTTTTAAAATGATAATGTATATATATTTACATTGAAATTAATAAAGAGATTGAGCCTTAAGATGGATAAATTACATCAAATAGAAAGAATTAAAAAGAAGTTGATCATTGCAAAAAATGCTGATAAAGATTTAAAGGTATTTGGTGCAGGAAGTCACCAGTATATTTTAGGAGAACCAGTAAGTAAGGATCAGATTTCAGAATTTGAAAAGGAATACAATTTGATACTTCCCGAATGTTATAAGGCATTTTTATTACACATTAGTAATGGTGGAGTTACATTCGAAAATTCTTCGGCTGGACCAGCTTACGGAATTTATCCTCTGGGAAAAAATACAAATGAATTTATAGATGAGAATGCTGAGCTGTATTTAAAAAAAGATTGTAATATTCATCCAAAAATGTCAGATGAATTTTGGTCTGATCTGAATAAAAATATTGATGATAATGATGATATTTCTGATGAGGGTTTTGATCTTGAATTAGGAAAAATATTTTCAGGATTATTACCCATCGGTACTCAGGGGTGTAATTATTATTATGCTCTTGTTTTGAACGGGAGATATAAGGGAAGCATTGTAAATGTTGACATTGGCAGACAAAAGCCGTATTTTGCTTTTGAATCTGATTTTTTAGATTGGTACGAAAGATGGCTTGATGGAATAATCCCTGAAAATGTAATGTTAATCGAACCTGATTTGTTTCGATATACATTAGGAGGAACGTCGAATCATATTTTAGAAGTATATTTTTCTTCGAATGAAAATGACACTAAAATAGAATGTTTAAATGGAATCTTAAAAAAGCAACAACTTGATTTAGGAATTTTAGATATTCTGGAACAACAATATAAAGTAGCTGTTGGGAAAATTCAAAAATTATTACTTCAAATACTTACTAAGTTTGATTACGAACGTGCAAAACCTCACTTGGTTGATTTTACAAAAGAGAGTTTGTTAGATGTTTTTCAGTTTGTATTTTGGTATGCTAAGGATAAAAGTTCAGATTGGTTAGATACGATCAAATCAAATACTGAAAATATTAATGACGATGAAATTTTTAGTTTTTGTACTTATTTATTAAAAGAAATGAATTTTGATTACGGAGATATTATTGTTCCTTTTACTTTAAATAATAATGAAGGCATAAGAGTTAGTGCTTATTATTCGCTTGGTCAATTAGAGAATAAAAGCAATCATATTGATACATTTATTCTCGGGTTAAGGGATAATTCGAATAGAGTTATTCATACGGTATTACAGGCTTTGGATGGAGTAGAAGATCAAAAACTTTTAGAACATTATAAATTTATAGCCGAAAAATTTCCGAAAGAGCAGGATTATATTTTAGTAAATCTAAATCATAGACTTAAATCTTTTGGTTTGAATAATAAGACTGTAAAAGGAATGAAAATTTGATTAGATTAATAGAAAAATATATCAGTTCAAGAAATGAAAAAAGCTAGTTTCAATTTAGGAACTAGCTTTTTGTCTGACTTGTATTTCTTGATTTATTCTTTAGTAAATGTATATTCTTTTCCGCCTTGTTTTAAGATCATTTCTTTTTTATCAGGGTTGAATTCTAGTGCGATACCTGCCTGATCAAATTTAAAAATGTTGGCGGCAGCTGCTTCTAATGGAAAAGAGGGTTGTCCCGTTGCCTGGGCGATCAATGTTTTATCTTTTTTTGAAATGGCTATTTTTAACGGGATTTGTGGGCTCCCGTAATTGCCTAAATATGGATCCAGTGTTTCAGTCGTAATGGCAATGGTGGTAAAATCCGGCATTGTATAAGGTTTGTGAAAATAAGAACTCAATGCGCAAAGTAAGATACTATTGTTGTCATAATTAATTCCGTTTGAAGTAATGGCTAATGCTAATTTTTCATTTGGGAAATAGCTTAAAACAGATCTGAAACCATCAATTCCTCCGGTATGACCATAACTTTTTAGTTCAAAGTAAGGAAACTCAAAAATTCCCATTCCGTATTTGTCTTTTAGTGTTTTCATCTCATTTAGATGTTCAATAGAAACAATTTTACCTGCAAAAAGATTTTCGATAAATAAGTTTAAATCTGTTGGGTTAGAAACAATTCCGCCGGCTCCAAGCGGAATCGACATATCGGTTTCATTTTCTTTATTCCATTTTCCATCAAATGTATATGAAAAGCATTCGTTATTTTCTATGCTTGTTTTTCCGCCTAAATAAGTGTTTTTTAATTTTAGAGGACTGACAATTTTTAGATTTAAAATTTCTCCAAATTTCTTTTTGTAAACATCTTCAAGTATAAAAGATAATAAAACGTAGTTAGAATTACTGTATTGACCTTTTGTATTAGGCTCAAAAGTACTATCTCCTCCGGCTATTCTTGCGATCATTTTATCTCTGGATTGAAATTCAGTACTCCATTTTAAATAATCCTCATCATTGGTGAAATCATGTATGCCGCTTCTGTGGTTTAGTAAATTGCTAATTGTAATGGTTTTTGCATTTTTTACTGTTGGGAAATATTTATCAATAGTTTGATTCAAGTTGATTTTTTTCTCTTCTACAGCTTTGAAAATCATCGAAGCTGTAAACATTTTAGAAATTGAACCTATTCTGTATTTTGTGTTTATACTTGATTTCTTAGAACTGGCAATATCATCGTAACCAATTGATTTGGTATAAATTGTTTTTCCGTTTTCAGAAATTGAGATGCTTCCCATATATTTATTGTTCTTTTCTAAAAGAAGAAATAAACTATCTAATCTTTGAGGATTGAAATTTTGACTGAAACCAATTGTCGTGATAAGTGTAAATAAACTGGTAATAATAATTTTTTTCATACTAAGGTTTTTTGGTTGATTGATTTTTTGAATTTTAATAACAGGGTAATAAGGAAATAAAATAATACGATTGAAAGCAACATGACAGGAATGAACCAGTTGCCAAGAACTTCTATGGTTTGGGTTTTTAACTGACTTTCGGGATTTACTATTCCGAGTATAAAAACAGAGTAAGAATCGGGTTTAATATGTAATCCCACAAGTGACGGATAGAATATTTTCGCAAAAATCAGGAAGACAAAGCCAAATAGGAAAAGGTATAAAATAAAGAAAAATATATACGAAACGCCATTTGTAAAGTTTAATATCAATGCTTTAAAAACATGAACAGGGTTAAAAGTTTTTGTTGCCTGTTCGAGTTTTTTATCTGCGACAAGTGGTTTTAAAACTTCTTCCGGAATCCCTAATTTCTCAATTATATCCAATAGTGAATCTATTTCATTTGCATTATTTCTATGCTGAATAGATTCAAAAATATGGCTGTTGAATTCCATATAAATATCATCCTGATTGATTTTTGATAATGAAGCCGTTGCTTTTTTAATACGCTTCATGTAATCGTTATAAATTCTCTGTGAAGCTTTTTGTTCGAATTTGATATCTTCTATTCTCATTGAATGATTTTTTTGATTGATTTTTCAAGATTTTCCCAATAGATATTCATCTGACTTAAAGTTTCGATTCCGGCTTCGGTCAAGGAATAATATTTTCGGGGAATACCAGTTTCTTGTTCGACCCATTTTGATGTTACTAATTCTTCTGTTTTCAATCGGTTCATCAAAGGATAAAGAGTTCCTTCGGCGATTTCTATCTCGGTATGTTTTCTTATTTGTTCGATAAGTTCATAACCATAGTACTCATGATTTTTAAGTACGTTCAGGATGATAAAAGTTAAGGTGCCTTTCTTTACCTGCGATTTCCAGTTTGTTACAAATGTTTCGTTCATATTTCAAATGTATAACAAAATACATAGTATAACAAAGTATATGGCTAAGTTTTTTTATTTTATATGTTTAAAGTGTTGATTTTTAAATATTTAAATTTTAAAAAAGATCACTTTTGCAAATTCTTGCGATTGTGTTTTCTTTTGTAATGTGTTTGTTTGAGGTTCTTTTTGTCCTGAGATATGATACTTATGGTGCCGTCAATTTCAAGCATAGCGAGCTTTATATCTGTCAAATGTTCTAAACCGTGCTCACGTGCCGCTTCTTTTAGTTCATCGTGAGAGATGTCTAATTTGCTTAGGGTTTTAAAATCTAACACGCCATTGTGAATCAGAATTTCTGGCTTATCTAGTAATAAATTATTAAGGCCTTTGTATTTATGAGTCAGTTTTTTTATAATAAAATTGATTATAAATAAAGCTAAAGCAGCAATTAAACCTCCGGAAAGACTTGTGTCTGGGCCAACCATTGCATTTTGAACCGAGTTACTGATCAGTAAAATAAGAATAATATCTGCAGTGTTTAATTGCGAAAGTTCCTTTTTTCCAAAGAGTCTAAGTGCAATTGTCATGAAAAAATATACAGCTATACTTCTTGCAATAATATCTAAATAGGGGTATAGCGCCATTTTTTTTGAGTTTAAATTTAAAAAAAGCTTTGTCAAAGTTTTAAACTTTGACAAAGCTAGTCTGCACATTTTTGTCATCCCGAGGAACGAGGGATCACACTAGAAGCTCCGCAAAGTAAATCGATAATCGTTGTCGAGTTTCGAGTGTGATCCCTCGTTCCTCGGGATGACAATATTGCGATTATTTTGTTGCTAAAAGCTAAATGAACTTATATTAGTTTAAAATTCTTTTCAATCGCTTTGATCATTTCGCCTGCAATATCTTTATTGGTAGCACCTTCGATTCCTTCAAGACCAGGAGAAGAGTTGACTTCCAGTAATAACGGTCCTTTTGAAGAACGAATAATATCGACCCCGGCGACTTTTAAGTCCATAGCTTTTGCAGCTTTTATGGCAATCTTTTTCTCTTCGGCAGTTACTTTTATTACAGAGGCTGTTCCTCCAAGATGAATGTTTGCTCTAAATTCTCCCGGCATTGCTTCACGCTGAATTGCTGCAACAACTTTTCCGTCGATTACAAAACAACGAATATCTTTTCCGTTTGCTTCTTTGATGAATTCCTGAACAAGGATGTTTGCATTCAAACTCTTAAAGGCATTGATAACACTTTCTGCCGCTTTTTTGGTTTCGGCCAAAACAACCCCTTTTCCTTGTGTTCCTTCCAATAATTTTACAATTAAAGGTGAACCTCCTACCATTTTGATTAAATTGTCTGTATCCAAAGGAGAATTAGCAAAACCAGTTGTTGGAATATCAATTCCGCTATTCAAAAGCAACTGCAATGAATATAATTTATCCCGGGATTGTGTTATGGCTGAAGCCGAATTTAAAACAAAAACCTTCAATGCTTCAAATTGACGTGTAAGAGCGCAACCGTAGAAAGTAATGCTTGGTCGGATTCTTGGAATAATAGCATCAAATTGGTTTAATATCTTTCCACCGCGATAATGAATTTCAGGTGTTTTTGCGTCCAGCTTCATGTAACATTCCTTGATATTCAAAAAATGCATTTCATGACCGCGCATTTCACCCGCTTCCATGATTCTTTTATTGCTGTATAATTCAGGATTACTCGCCAAAAGTCCGATTCGTAGACCAGAAGTCGCTTTTTCTGAATTTTGATATAGTTCTTTTAATGTTTCAGGAGTAGGTTGTCCTAACATGTATTTTTCTTCAGGATCAACCAATACACGTCCGCTCATGGCTTCACGGCCTAAAAGCATTCGAAAACCCATCGAGTCACGATTGGTCAAAGTCATTTCGATTGGCCATTTTACATCACCAAGCTTAATGCTGGTTTGAATCACGTAACGATGTTCTCTGAAGCCACTTGAACTTTTTACGATTCTTTTGTCAACCAACGGAGCTTCGCAATGTATGACGGTTTTAATGTTATTCTGAATTGGATTAATGTCAAATTTTACCCAATTGGCATCATTTTTTATAAAAGGAGCTATGTTTATCGCGTGCATTGCCGAAGTTTTAGCACCAGAATCGACGCGAGCTTTGATTGTCGGGATTCCTAGTTCTGGAAATGCGCACCATTCTTCGCTACCTAAAATGACTTTATTTTGAAGCATACGTTATTATTTATTTATAGAATATAATAGCCAAAAATAGCTATTTGCTTTTACTAAAGGTAGTAATTTATCTAAAAAAAATACCCGTTATGTTATGAAAACGTAACGGGTAAATTAAATTTGTTATGAGTTTGAAATAATCTATTGATTAGTTGGCTCTTCGGCTTTGTGTATTTCTACAGAAAGCTCTTGGGAATCATCTTTTAAATCCATTAAGATCTCATCGCCTGAATGTATTTTTGAAGTGATGATTTCTTCTGCTAACAAATCTTCAACATATTTCTGAATTGCTCTTTTTAGAGGACGTGCTCCAAATTGTCTGTCAAAACCTTTCTCAGCAATAAAAGCTTTTGCTTTATCTGTAAGATTCAATTTGTATCCTAGTTCAGAAACGCGTGAATATAGTTTTGCAAGTTCAATTTCGATAATCAAATCAATATCATGTTTCTCTAATGCGTTGAATACGATTACATCATCAATTCTGTTTAAGAATTCAGGAGCAAAAGTTTTTTTCAATGCATTTTCTATAATGCTTTTTGAGTTTTCATCAGCCTGAGCTACTTTCGCAGCAGTTCCAAATCCTACACCTTGTCCAAAATCTTTTAACTGACGCGCACCAACATTCGATGTCATTATAATGATAGTGTTTTTAAAGTCGATTTTGCGACCTAAACTATCTGTTAAATATCCGTCATCAAGAACCTGAAGCATCATATTGAATACATCCGGATGCGCTTTTTCGATCTCGTCTAATAACACAACACAATATGGTTTTCTACGAACTTTTTCAGTCAATTGACCACCTTCTTCGTATCCTACGTATCCCGGAGGCGCTCCAACTAAACGAGAGATCGCAAATTTCTCCATGTATTCACTCATGTCAATACGAACTAATGCATCTTCAGAATCGAATAACTCTTTTGCTAAAACTTTCGCTAATTGTGTTTTACCAACTCCAGTCTGACCTAAGAAAATAAACGAACCAATTGGTTTGTTAGGATCTTTAAGTCCGGCTCTGTTACGCTGAATAGAACGGGCAATTTTTAAAACTGCTTCATTTTGACCAATTACTTTGTTTTGAATTAATTCAGGTAATTTGGCTAACTTATTGCTTTCTGTTTGTGCAATTCTGTTTACAGGAATTCCGGTCATCATAGAAACAACATCGGCTACATTGTCTTCTGTAACTTCAATTCTGTTGTTCTTAGAATCTTCTTCCCATTGTTCTTGTGCAACAGCAAGATCTTTTTCAATGCGTTTTTCATCATCGCGAAGTTTGGCAGCCTCTTCGTATTTTTGTTTTTTGACTACCATGTTTTTCATTTCACGAACTTCTTCTAACTGACGTTCCAAATCAAGAATTTGTTTAGGAACATCAATATTAGTAATGTGTACGCGAGATCCGGCTTCGTCAAGAGCATCAATAGCCTTGTCTGGTAAGAAACGCTCAGACATATATCTGTTCGTTAATTTAACACAAGCTTCAATTGCTTCCTGAGTATAAGTTACATTGTGGTGATCTTCATATTTATCTTTAATGTTGTTTAAGATTGCAATAGTTTCTTCAACAGATGTTGGTTCAACGATTACTTTCTGAAAACGTCTTTCAAGAGCACCATCTTTCTCAATATATTGTCTGTATTCATCAAGAGTTGTAGCGCCAATACATTGGATTTCACCTCTTGCTAAAGCAGGTTTAAACATGTTTGAAGCATCAAGAGAACCTGTTGCTCCACCAGCGCCTACGATAGTGTGAATTTCATCAATAAAAAGAATGATATCGTCATTTTTCTCCAGCTCGTTCATCACGGCTTTCATTCTTTCTTCAAACTGACCGCGGTATTTTGTTCCTGCTACTAAACTGGCAAGATCAAGGGTAACCACACGTTTGTTGAAAAGGATACGAGATACTTTCTTTTGGATAATACGTAAAGCAAGTCCTTCTGCAATAGCAGATTTACCAACTCCAGGCTCTCCAATAAGTAGCGGGTTGTTCTTTTTTCTACGGCTTAGAATTTGAGAAACACGTTCAATTTCTTTCTCGCGTCCTACAACCGGATCCAGTTTTCCTTCTTCTGCCATTTCTGTTAAATCTCTCCCAAAATTATCTAAAACCGGAGTCTTTGATTTTTTGTTTGACTTATTGGCGGGATTATTAAAACTACTTTCTTTTAGACTGTCATCTTGTCCTGAATCGTCATTATACGATTCGTTTCTTGGCAAGTTTTCTAAGAATTCTTCTTCGTTTGGAGTCATATTTAAATATTGTTCTTTAGCTATGTCATAATCTATTTTTAGTTTATTCAATAGTTTGGTTGTGGGATCGTTTTCGTTTCGTAAGATACACAAAAGCAAGTGCGCCGTGCTAATCGACGAGCTCTGAAATACTTTAGCTTCCAGAAATGTGGTCTTCAGGGCTCTTTCCGCCTGGCGCGTAAGATGAAGATTCTTCTTTTCGGCATTTACTTCAACGCTTTGATTGGCTGGACTCAGTATTTCTACTTTCCTGCGTAAATGATCTAAATCGACTGCAAGGTTATTAAGTATATGAATAGCTTTTCCGTTTCCATCCCTTAAAATGCCTAGCATTAGATGTTCAGTACCAATAAAGTCGTGGCCCAAACGTAAGGCTTCCTCTTTACTGTAGGTAATAACATCTTTTACTCTTGGTGAAAAATTATCATCCATAATATATAATTGGTATTGTAAATTTAGTGAATTAGTGTTTGAAAAACAAAAACCATACCCTTCAGGAACTCCTGACAGCTAAGAGACAAAAAAAATAACAATAAAAGCGTTAAAATACGCTTAATTTATTAACCAAAAGCTAAAAAAAAGTTGTTAATAAATCATTGAAATAAGTGTAAGTAAATAGCTGAAAAAATTCCAAAAAAACGTATCTTGGCACGCTTTGAAACTAATATAATTATTTAAACATAACAACTTATGTCTGAAGGAGAAAAGTTAATTCCTATTAACATTGAAGATGAAATGAAATCTGCTTATATCGATTATTCGATGTCAGTAATTGTATCGAGAGCACTTCCGGATGTTAGAGATGGCTTGAAACCAGTGCATCGAAGAGTTCTTTACGGAATGTATGATTTAGGTGTAACTTCAAAATCTGCCCACAAAAAATCTGCTAGAATCGTAGGAGAGGTTCTGGGTAAGTATCACCCACACGGAGATACTTCTGTTTATGATGCGATGGTTCGTATGGCCCAGGAATGGAGTATGCGTTATTTATTAGTGGATGGTCAGGGTAACTTTGGTTCTGTAGATGGCGATAGTCCTGCAGCAATGCGTTATACTGAGGCCAGAATGCGTAAGATTTCAGAAGACATCATGGCAGATATCGAAAAAGAAACAGTTGATTTTCAATTGAACTTTGATGATACTTTATATGAGCCAAAAGTAATGCCAACCAGAGTTCCTACTTTGTTAATCAATGGAGCAACTGGAATCGCGGTAGGTATGGCAACAAATATGCCTCCACACAATTTAACTGAGGTTATCAACGGAACACTTGCGTACCTTGATAATAACGATATCGAAATTGACGAATTAATGACGCATATTAAAGCTCCGGATTTTCCAACTGGAGGTATAATATATGGTTATGAAGGTGTTCGTGAAGCATTTAAAACCGGTAGAGGGCGTATTGTAATGCGTGCTAAAGTTGGTTTTGAAGAAGTTGACGGAAGAGAATCTATTATTGTTACCGAGATTCCATATCAGGTAAACAAAGCCGAGATGATCAAACGTACGGCTGATTTAGTTAATGATAAAAAAATTGAAGGTATTGCGAATATTCGTGACGAGTCAGATAGAAATGGTATGCGTATCGTTTATATCCTGAAACGTGATGCTACGCCAAACGTAGTTTTGAATACTTTATATAAATATACGTCTTTACAGTCTTCTTTTAGTGTAAACAATATTGCGCTTGTAAAAGGTCGCCCACAAATGTTGAATCTAAAAGATATGATTCATTATTTTATTGAGCACCGTCATGATGTAGTAGTTCGCAGAACTCGTTTTGAATTGCGTAAAGCAGAAGAAAGAGCGCATATATTAGAAGGTTTAATTATTGCATCTGATAATATTGACGAAGTAATTGCATTAATCAGAGGTTCTAAAAATACCGAAGAAGCTCGTGAAAAATTAATCGAAAGATTTAAATTGTCAGATATTCAGGCTCGTGCAATTGTTGAGATGCGTTTACGTCAGTTAACAGGTCTGGAACAAGATAAATTAAGAGCTGAATACGAAGAATTGATGAAGTTAATCGAGCATTTGAAAGCTTTATTAGCAGATGTGGTTTTAAGAACGAACTTAATTAAGGAAGAACTTGAAGAAATTCGTGAGAAATACGGAGATGACCGTCGTTCTCAAATTGAATATTCAGGTGGAGATGTAAGTATTGAAGATTTAATTGCTGATGAAAATGTAGTGATTACAATTTCTCATGCAGGTTATATCAAACGTACCAACTTAACAGAATACAAAACTCAAAATAGAGGAGGAGTTGGACAAAAAAGTGCAGGAACAAGAGATCAGGATTTCCTTGAGCATATGTTCGTTGCAACCAATCACCAGTATATGATGTTCTTTACGCAAAAAGGTAAATGTTTCTGGATGCGTGTTTACGAAATTCCGGAAGGAAGTAAAACGGCAAAAGGAAGAGCAATTCAAAACTTAGTAAACATTGAAAGTGATGATAAAGTAAAAGCTTTCATTTGTACACAAGACTTAAAAGACAAAGATTATATCAATAGTCATAATCTTGTAATGGTAACTAAAAAAGGTCAGGTTAAGAAAACATCTTTAGAGAAATATTCTAAACCAAGAGTAAATGGTGTTGCTGCAATTACAATTAAAGAAGGTGATGAATTACTTGAAGCTAAATTAACAAACGGAGAAAGTCAAATTATCCTTGCTGTTAAATCTGGTAAATTAGTTCGTTTTGAGGAAACTAAAACACGTCCGATGGGAAGAACAGCTTCCGGAGTTCGCGGAATTACCTTAAAAGATGATACTGATGAAGTAATTGGTATGGTTACGGTTGATAAGGACAATGTAAACGACTCGCAAATTTTAGTTGTAACTGAAAACGGATACGGTAAACGTACTAAATTAGTTGACGACGATGGTGAAGATGTTTACAGAATTACAAACCGTGGAGGAAAAGGTGTTAAGACACTTAATATCACAGAAAAAACAGGAAAATTAATTTCGATAAACGCTGTTAGTGATGCTGATGATTTAATGATTATCAACAGATCTGGATTAACAATCAGAATGGCAATTGAAGATTTACGTGTAATGGGTCGTGCAACTCAGGGAGTTCGATTGATTAACTTAAAAGGTAAAGATTCTATCGCTGCTGTAACGAAAGTTATGAAAGATGATGTTGCTGAAGTTATTGTTGATGAGGACGGTAATGTTATCGAGTCAGTTATCGAAAGAGTAAAACCTGATTTAGAAGTTCTTGAAGATGATAGTCCTGTAGAAGATGACGATGAGGATGACGATTCAGAAGAAGAATTAGAAGACGAAGATGATTCAGAAGAAGAAGAATCTGAAGAATAAAATTTAACCACTATAATTAAATATACAAATTGAATACTATGAAAAGTAAATATGTAATACTTGCGTCAGCATTATTGATTTCAGTAGCTACTTTTGCTCAAAAAGATCAAATCAAGAGTGCTGAAAAAGCGTTAAAAGGAGGAGATGCTCAAGGAGCAGTTGCAATTCTTAAAGATGCTGAAAATTTGGTTGTAAATGCCAAAGATGTTGAACAGGCTCAGTACTACTTTGTACAGGGTAATGCTTATTTAGCTTTGGCAGATAAAAAAGTAGAAGAAAGTAAAAACCTTTCTCTTGCTGCTGAAAGCTATAAAAAGTTAATTGATGTTGAAAAAGCTTCTGGAAAATTAAAATATTCTACTCAGGCTGCAGCTTCAATTACTGATATTAAAGGAAAGTTGATTAATGCAGCTATTGCAGATTCTCAGGTAAGTAAACATGCTGACGGTGCAAAAAAATTGTATGATGCTTATTTATTAGATAAAAAAGATACAATCAATTTATATTATGCAGCTTCAACAGCAGTAAATGCTCAGGATTTTGATCTTGCTTTACCAATGTACGAAGAATTAAAAAAATTAAACTATTCTGGAAAAGGTACTAGCTATTTAGCTGTAAATAAAATTTCAGGTAATGAGGATAATTTTAATAGTGCAAAAGATAGAGATTTAGCTGTAAAATTAGGAACTCACGAAAAACCTAAAACTGAAGCTATTCCTTCTAAAAGAGGGGAAATTTATAAAAATTTAGCTTTGATTTTAGTTCAAAAAGGACGTAGTGAAGATGCTAAAAAAGCAATTGCTGATGCTAGAAAAGCAAATCCTGAAGATAGTTCTTTGATTCTTACAGAAGCTAACTTGTATTTAGAATCTAAAGATTATGATACATACAAAAAATTAGTAGGTGAAGCTTTAGAAAAAGATCCAAAGAATGCTGATTTGGTTTTTAATTTAGGTGTTATTAGTGGAAATGCTAAAAACAATGCAGATGCTGAAAAATACTATTTGAAAGCGATCGAAATCAATCCAAATTATGCAAATGCTTATCTTAACCTGGCAGCTTTAAAATTAGAGGCTGAAAAACCAATTATTGATGAGATGAATAAATTGGGTACTTCTGCAAAAGATATGAAACGTTACGATGTGTTGAAAGCACAAAGAGAAAATGTTTTTAAAGGAGTTATTCCTTACCTTAAAAAAGCAAATGAATTAGATCCTAAAAACGAAGATGTATCTAAAACATTATTAGGTGTGTACAAAGCATTAGAAATGACTGCTGAAGCAAAAGCATTGAAAGCTACAATGTAATAATTTCAGATTAAATATAAAAAGCCATCTTGTTTTGAATGAGGGCACTGAAAAAGTCCTTTTCAGGAATAATTGTTAATTAAAGGAGTAGAAGCTAAAAGTTTTCTACTCTTTTTTTTTGTATCTTTTGGGTGTAATCATAAGGCTTTTTAGATGTTAATTCAACAGCAACAAATTCAGTTTAGTCCCTATTCTTCATTATATGATTTAATCGTTCCAAAGG
>NZ_JAMZNK010000120.1 GCF_027980145.1 Flavobacterium azizsancarii
TCTTTTAGGAACGTTGTCGATACCATTAAAATCTGATGAAGCGTCTACTCTTGTAATATGATCCAGTGTAATAATCCTGGTTCCTGAATTGACGTGTGATCCCGGTTCGTTAAAACCTACGTGACCGGTACGGCCAATTCCTAATAATTGAAAATCAAGTCCTCCGGCATTTTTAATATTCATTTCATAGTCGATGCAATATTGATTTAATTCCTCAATATTTACAGTGCCATCAGGAATATTAACGTTCTCCGGTTTGATATCAATATGGTTAAAAAGATGCTGGTGCATGAAATAATGATAACTCTGATTGTTCTCTTTGGTCATTGGATAATACTCATCCAGATTAAAAGTGATTACATTGCTAAAACTTAATCCTTCTTCTTTGTGTATTCTCACTAATTCTTCATAAACTTTGATAGGAGAAGAACCTGTTGCTAAACCTAATACGCAAGATTTTCCTTTTTCTTGTTTAGATCTAATTAATTGCGCGATTTCCTGC
>NZ_JAMZNK010000121.1 GCF_027980145.1 Flavobacterium azizsancarii
ATTTCTTTACTAAAAATCTCTTCTCTCAATTTTTTGATTATTAAAATTGAATTCTTTGGCATATCTAAACTCTGTAAAATTATAGCTTAAATATAAGAAAATTACTATAAACTAACAAATTAAAAACATCTTAATTTATTGAAATAAAGAATATTAACACCTTAACTTAATGACATTGAGCGCGAGCGTCCCGCTCGTGAACACAATCAAAATAACTACAAGGACTAACTTAAAAATAGTCACGATCGGAACCTTTGTCAAAGTTTTAAACCAAGAGTGTAAGGAACTTTCTTTCATGTATTGAATGTTTCTAATTTACTAGGATCCCCACCACAATGTATTACTACTTGTTGAATGATTTCATTTTGTAATTCATTACAAAATGAAATTTTGGGGATCTTATATCCTTTTAAGCCATTGAGTTTTATGTAACTCAAAAGTAAAATGGATGCAATTAGAATAATATATATCATTACTTGAATTCC
>NZ_JAMZNK010000122.1 GCF_027980145.1 Flavobacterium azizsancarii
CAATGGGAAAAAATTACAAAGACAATACAAAAAATTTTTAAGCTCCTTTAGTACGTGGGCTCCACGTGAACATGCACATGAGTGGATTATTTATCCTGAAAATATAGGTACTCACTTGTCAATTGATGAAGTAGCCTTGTCTCAGGGTGAGCTTTTTACTATTGTAACCAATAAGGAAGCTAGAGGTAAAAAAGGATGCCTAGTTGCTATTATTGAAGGGACAAAGGCAGATCAGGTCATTGAACATATTTGTAAAATTAATTACAAAGAAAGAAGTTGGGTTCAAGAAATAACACTTGACATGGCTAATTCCATGAAATTGATTTCCAAAAAATGTTTTCCAAAAGCGGTACAGGTTACCGATAGATTTCATGTTCAAAAATTAGCTCTAGAAGCATTACAGGAGATTAGAATAAAATATCGTTGGGAAGCTATGGATACTGAGAATCGATTGATATTACAAGCGAAAAGAGAA
>NZ_JAMZNK010000123.1 GCF_027980145.1 Flavobacterium azizsancarii
AGGATTTTCACTACTATCGGGGCTAGGGCAGTAGTTTTCATGAGAAGAACATTTGCAATAAGTATAAAGAGAACTTAACGTTTTACCAGAGATAGCAATCGGAATTCCGATTAAACCAGAAAACACAAGGAAAAGCAGGCTTTGCGTCTTCGTGGCAAAACCAGCGCCTTTACGGTAAAACCAGCATAAACCAGTTAATCTGGAGAAAACTCAAAAAGAAATCGGATTGTAAAAAACACCAAACCAGTGACTTAAGAAAAAGATTAAAAATACTTTGAAAAAGGTATTGTTTTACTAAACAAACCATCTACTTTTGCACCCGCAACAACGACAGACGTTCACTGAAATACTGACAAGCATTACTAATCAAAACGAAAATTTATTTTCTAAAAAAGATTCTGAAAAGCTTGTGAGATTTGAAAACAGATGTTACATTTGCACCCCGCAAAACAACGGAAGTTCATTGATAG
>NZ_JAMZNK010000124.1 GCF_027980145.1 Flavobacterium azizsancarii
GTATCACTGAATTGCTGCCAATATTTGTGCAATCAAAAGTGGTTTTATCTATAGTCATTGTTGCAATAGTACAATTATCAGTAGAACCATTATCGATTTGAGAAGCCGTTACAACTGCTTTTCCTGTGATATCCAGCTGAACCGTTATATTGTGAGTCACAACTGTTGGTTTGATTTTATCTTCGACAGTAACTGTGGCAGTGGCTGTATCTGAATTTCCATTAACATCTGTTACTGTCAGTACCACTGAATTGTTGCCGATATTTGTGCAATTAAAAGTGGTTTTATCTAAAGTCATTCTAGCAATAGCACAATTATCAGTAGAACCGTTATCGATTTGAGAAGCTATTACAACTGCTTTTCCTGTGGCGTCTAACTGAATCGTTATATTTTGAGCTACAACTGTTGGTTTGATTTTGTCCTGTACAGTAACTGTGGCGGTGGCGGTATCCGAATTTCCATT
>NZ_JAMZNK010000125.1 GCF_027980145.1 Flavobacterium azizsancarii
CAATGTAGTGATGCGACAGGATTAACAACAGCTCAGGCTCTGAATCCTGTAGCAACTGATAATTGCTCAACAGTTACCTTAACTAAAACAACAGGAACTTTTGTAGCTTCTGCTACTTGTGCAAATGCAGGAACCTATACCAATACATGGATTGCAAAAGATGTATGTTTGAATACTTCTACAATATTTACTCAGGTAATCACCATTCAGGATACTACAGCTCCAACATGGACAACTGCTCCAACAGCCCTTAACAAAACTCTGCAATGTAGTGATACTGCCGGATTGACAACAGCACAAAACCAAGCGCCGGTTGCAACCGATAATTGTAATGGAACGGTAACTTATACTAAAACTACAGGAACTTTTGTAGCAGGAACTTGTGCCAATGCAGGAACGTATACCAATACATGGATTGCCAAAGATGTGTGT
>NZ_JAMZNK010000126.1 GCF_027980145.1 Flavobacterium azizsancarii
TTTATAGTAATTTTCTTATATTTAAGCTATAATTTTACAGAGTTTAGATATGCCAAAGAATTCAATTTTAATAATCAAAAAATTGAGAGAAGAGATTTTTAGTAAAGAAATAATATTAGATTATAGAGTGAATGAGCAAGATTTTACTAGAAAACGTAAGCAGCCTTTTAGTCAATTGCTAATATTTATGTTGAATTTATTAAGAAAAAGTATGGCTATAGAAATTAATAATTTTCTGGAGTATTTGAATTCAAAATTAGAATCTCAGAAAGTTGAAAATTTCACATCGAGTGCTTTTGTTCAAAAAAGGAAAAAGATAAAACCTGAGGTTTTTAATTATTTATCCTCAGTAATTATAGATAATTATTATGTCCAAAGTAATGAAAATATTAAACGATTTAAGGATTTTAGAGTTTTAG
>NZ_JAMZNK010000127.1 GCF_027980145.1 Flavobacterium azizsancarii
TTTGGTAACTGCAGGAACACAGAATTTCTGTCAGTCCACTTCGCCAACTTTTGCAAGTATTCAGTTAAACGAATCTAATATCGTTTGGTATACTGCTTTAACTGGCGGAACATTGATTCCAAGTACAACAGCTTTAACAAGTGGTAGTTATTATGCAGCGATAAAAGATGCAACTTCACTTTGCGAAAGTGCATTGAGATTAGAAGTTGCCGTAATAGTAACTGATCCTGGAACACCAAGTTTGGTAACTGCGGGAACACAGAACTTCTGTCAGTCCACTTTGCCAACTTTTGCAAGTATTCAGTTAAACGAATCTAATATCGTTTGGTATACTGCTTTAACTGGCGGAACATTGATTCCAAGTACAACAGCTTTAACAAGTGGTACTTATTATGCGGCGATAAAAGATGCAACT
>NZ_JAMZNK010000128.1 GCF_027980145.1 Flavobacterium azizsancarii
AACTGCTTTTCCTGTGGCGTCTAACTGAATCGTTATATTTTGAGCTACAACTGTTGGTTTGATTTTGTCCTGTACAGTAACTGTGGCGGTGGCGGTATCCGAATTTCCATTAACATCAGTTACTGTCAGTACCACTGAATTGCTTCCAATATTCGTGCAATCAAAAGTGGTTTTGTCTAAAGTCATTCTAGCAATAGCACAATTATCAGTAGAACCGTTATCGATTTGAGAAGCCGTTACAACTGCTTTTCCTGTGGCATCCAGTTGAACCGTTATATTTTTTATTAGAACTGTTGGTTTCATTTTATCTTCGACAGTAACTGTGGCAGTGGCTGTATCTGAATTCCCATTAACATCTGTTACTGTCAGTATCACTGAATTGCT
>NZ_JAMZNK010000129.1 GCF_027980145.1 Flavobacterium azizsancarii
TCCTGTAGTAACCCAAGTATCACCTTGTTTCACATAAACATCTCCTGTACTATTATCTACATAAGTATCTCCATCTTTTCCTGGGGTTGTTGCTCCGGGTGCGCCGGTACCGCCGGTAATTGATTTTCCATCTTTTCCATCATCTCCTTTTGGTCCTTTAATATTTCCTGTAGTTACCCAGGTATCTCCCTGTTTCACATAAACATCTCCTGTACTATTATCTACATAAGTATCTCCATCTTTTCCTGGGGTTGTTGCTCCGGGTGCGCCGGTACCGCCGGTAATTGATTTTCCATCAGCACCATCTTTTCCATCATCTCCTTTTGGTCCTTTGATATTTCCTGTAGTTACCCAGGTATCTCCCTGTTTCACATAAACA
>NZ_JAMZNK010000012.1 GCF_027980145.1 Flavobacterium azizsancarii
GGGTTTAAAAATAGAAAAAAAGTTATTTCCGAAAAACATTTTGAGCTTTTAAATTTGCTCAAATATTTTTCAGAATAACTTTTCAACTTACACAGTTAGTGAGACACTACCTATAAAATATGTATCATGAACATTAATGTCTAATGTTTCGTCAGGATTAAATGTTCCGATCAATAAAACAATTATGGAAACAAACCAGAAAAGATGATAAACTTTTATTTTTTTTAAATTCATGTTTATTACTCAATTCTCTTCACAACATTATTTAAGTCCTTAACAACTGGTTTGAAAATAATTTTATTATCAGGAAAGTCTTTTTGCATATTTTTTCTTAGCTCGACAAAAGAACTGTAAGCAACTGGATCATATGAAATTGACTCATTGCAGGATATAGATATTTCGTAACTGTTATCGATTTTCTCTAAGTAGATGTATTTTGTAATAGAGTCATCAAAAAAAGTTTCTTTCGTAAAGGCCTTGGCAATTTTATTGACTTCGTTTTCATTGATATTAGTTTGGTAAACAATTTCGTGATTCATTGCTCCATACGTTTTTGTTGACTCCGAAATTCTTTCGTTTGCCGCTTCACTAAAAAAGGCAATGCCAAATATTACGCCTAAAGTTACGAGACACCCAATAAGAGATATACCTACTGTTCGCCACCAATTAAACTCTTGACCGCCATTTTGAATGTGTTGGACAATATTTTTCTCCTAATATGTTTTCGTCAGATAAGCTGCTATCCCCATATAAATAAATGGAAATACAATGTTAGGAATTTTAACGTCTTCAGGAATCATAAAAATCAAGCTGAAGATGACTATTGTCGAAAGAATTGTTATAATCCATGTATTTCTTACTTTATTATAATCGCCAAAAACTTTAAAGTTTTCAGCCATAAAATAACCCGCAACCAGCGGTCCTCCTAAAAAGGTCCCAACCCGAATTGCTTTTTCAGAATAAATTTTTTCTGTTGGTATTTCTTCGAATACTGATTTTTCAATTACTAATTCTTCCATGATTTATTACTAGTTTATTTACTGACGTTTTTTGGTCAGCAAAAGCATAAAATAAAGTAAGATATTTCGTTGAATTGGTACTTTTGCCAAGCCTAATTACATGGCTTAATTTTTCTATTGTTGGTGGTTTTAATTCTAGAGTATAATAAAGCGAATATTTCGTCTGGTTCGTTGTTCATTTATTTTATTAATGTAAAATTCATAGCAACTCAAACAAAATATAATCTCCATGTTCAGATGGACCTCTTTCTTTTTCTATGAATCCTTTTTGTTTATAAAAGGCAACGGCTTTGGTATTATTCTCAAGACATTTTAAAGTAATAGGAAAATTGGCTTTTTCAATTGCCGCTTTAAGTAATTGGGTTCCGATGCCTTTATCATGATATTTTTGATCGACATATAAATGATGAATAAAATTTTCGGGCAGCCAGACAGAGATAAAACCAACTACAACATTATCAAGAATAGCGACTAAAACTTCTTCGTCTTTAATTTCTGAATCAAAATCTTTCAAATGAAAACTAGAAGAATCAATCCACAAAAAAGTGGTTTGTCTTTCCTTTAAGAATAAGATTCTCAAAGCAGGAAGGTCGTTTTTTCTGATTTTAATTATTTCCATTATAGTTACTTGGTCTTGTAAAATGAATAAGTGCTTGTTTAGATTTCTATTTCGGCTCTAAAAACAACTACGGCATCACCTTTTATCTGAATCAATGCTGGTTTGTTGTCTTCTATACTAACTTTAACTTTTATAATTCCCAAACGGTCTATTTTTTCGCCTTGTCTTCCGTTGAACTCGAATTCATTATTTTTAAAATCAGCGATTTTGTTTTGTACCAAATAACCTCCTAAAGGTCCGTTTGCATTTCCGGTAACAGGATCTTCATTAATGCCAATTGCCGGGGCAAACATTCTGCCGTAGGTTAATATATCCTTATCGTTAGAATCGAAAGTAAAAACAAAATAACCATTACAGTTAATCTCTTTACTTAAATGTGCTAAGTCAGCATAATTGGGAGATAAGGAATTTAGTTTTGTTCTGCTTTTGATTCCTATCATTACTTTAGAATGTCCTGTTGAAGCAATCTGAATGGGACATTTTTCGTCGATATCTGATTTTTCAAGACCTAATGCTGTGATCATTTTTTGTGTTACATCAGCATCAAATGGTGGACTAAGTTCAAAACTTCCCTGAGTCATTATAATTTGATAGTCTTCGTTTTTCTTAATTATTTCAAACGGAAGAATACCCACTTTGGTTTTGAATCGTAGAATGCAGGAATCTAATTTTTCTTCGATTGCTTTTGCATACATGGCTGCAATTGTAGCATGTCCGCAAATTGGAACTTCGGTATTTGGGGTAAAGTATCGAATTACTCCATCGCAATCTGTACTGTCAGGAGGGAAAAGAAATGCAGTTTCGGAATTGTTTAATTCGCGCGCAATTTGTTGCATTTGATAATCATTCAGTCCATCTGCATTTACAACAACTCCGGCGGGATTTCCTTTGAATTTTTCTTTTGTGAAAGAATCAATTTGGTAGGTTATTAGTTTTTTCATTATGATTTTAAGCGGTATAAATAGTAATAAGATTTTTATTGATGTAATAACTGAATCATCAGCTTTTAGCCAAACGAAAATACAAATTATTATACGAAGTTTAGGTTTGGATATTATTGTTAATTGGTTCTTTTATCGTTATTGTTTTTTGCGTAATTGGGGCGATATCCTTTTGTGGCCCGGGAATACGCAAAAAAAATCCGACTTACTTTCATAAATCGGATTTTAAATAATGTCTTTATAATAATGGAACTAAATGATCCCATTTGAGTTCTTGAGCAAAATCTAAAGGTGTTTTATTGTTGTGCGTTTTCGCATTTTTATCAGCACCGGATTCTAATAGTACTTCGACAATTGTACTATTTCCTGCGATGGCTTCACGGTGCAAAAAAGTATATCCAAATTCATCCTGAGCAGTTAATTCATTAGGATTAGCTTTTATAAATTCAAGAAGACTTTCCTTCATATTCTTGCTCATAGGGTGTTCTGTAAGGTTTTCTGGCTTTTCTTTTTGTTCATAAGCAACCAGAATATCATCAAAATCCCCAAAATTTAATCCCCACGCTGCGTCATGGTCTTGTCTTTCGGTTTCGCTCATTTCTGAACGCATTGACTGTATCGTAAAACCTCCATAAGTTTTGTCTTGGGTTACAAATAACCAATCGCTAATTTGGTTTGCCGGAATCTCGACATATTCACCATTAGTAACATTAGTTAATTCGTCCGGATCATTTACCAGGATACCTTTGATTTTCTCGCCGTCAAAATTGATATCATTGATCCACATATGTTCTACCACTGTATTGCCATTTATTTCTTGTGTAAATGCCAGTTTTACGCAGGCAACGTCAAGTGCCGGAACGATTCTACGGTATTCCCAAGATAGTTCTCTCCAGAAATATTTAAAAGTTTCCTGTGCTTTTCTGAATGCGTCAATGATTTTTGGACTTTCTCCGTCGGCAAAGAATATTGGTGTATTTTCCATCACTTATATTTTTAGAATAATTATTTCTTTTTACGTAAATATAAATTTTTTGTCAGATAGTAAAAAGTGGACTTGTTGATTTTATGAATGTTTTAAGGAGTTGAGGTTTTATTTACAGCGTAAAAACAAAAAAATCCGATTTACAAAAGCAAATCGGATTCTATAAAGTAGTATTTTAATTCTATTCCAGTTTTTTTATGATCTGCGTTACTGCATTTTCTAAACCTTTATAATAATCGCCTTTTTTAAATTCGGGAATTGCAAAACTATTTATAATGCTTTTCGTTTCTTCCTCGGTTAGTTTATTGCGTGCCTCGTAGCTGCTCTGAATCTGGATTTGTCTTAACTCCTTGCTTAATACAATTAGAAATGTGGGATTCAATTTCAAATTATCGGATAGATAGTTTTTCAAATTAGAAGCATACTCCGGAACAGTTGTATAAGGTTGTATGGAAGAAATCGTGACTACAATAATTTTAGTTCCTGATTTTTTTTCAGAAGATTTTAGCGTTGTATTTAAAGTGGTAATTTGGGATGAGGTTAAGATTTTCTCGAAATCATTGAGATAATTATATGATTTTGAAAAAGTATTTTCTGTTACTGAATTTTGAAAAGTGCTTTTGTTTGACTGACCAAAAAAGGTACTTGGTAAAAGAAAAGAAATTGTAATAATGAAGAGTAGGTTTTTCATCTTAAAATAATTTTGGGTGCTGCAAAAATATCATTTTAATATTATAATCTTCTTTTGTTTTAGATCAAAAGAGGAATAATTTATTTGTCTTTTTATTGGTAATACAAATAAGTTAAATCTGATGTTTTATTAGTTTGTAAAAATGTATATTATTGTAAAAATATTCCCCAAAAGTATTTATTCTAAAGGCGGATATTCAATTCCTGCCTCTTTAATAAGTTTATATCCGTATTTCATAATTGTTTCAATTACAGGTATTGCTTTTTGTCCTTTTTCTGTTAATTTGTATTCTACTTTTGGAGGTACAGTGGGATAAACTTTTCTAGTAATTAGTCCTTTACTTTCAAGTTCTCTTAATTGGCTCGTAAGCATTTTGTCTGTAATATGCGGAATATCTTTTTTTAATTCGCTGAAACGTAAAATAGTGTTTTGTAATCTCCACAATATTGGCATTTTCCAAGTTCCGCCTATATGCGCTAAAGCAAATTCGATTGGAGTGTAATAGAGTTTTCTATCATAAAAAAAATCAGGCATTGTATAACTGTTTAAAAATCAGTTAACTTTCTTAAAAGTAAGTGTAGTACATAAAAGTAAGTAAAGTGTAAATGATTTATTACTTCTGCAAATTTGCAAAAAATAAATTTATGAAACGCACACTTTACATTTTAGCTTTAGGTACTTTCGGGATTGGAACCACAGAATTTGGAGTTATTGGAATTTTACCACAAATTGCTTCGGCTTTCTCTGTCACAATTGATAAAGCAGGATGGCTTTTAAGTTCATTTGCATTGACAGTGGCTATATTTGGCCCATTTGTAATGCTTCTGTTATCCTCAATTAATAAAAAGAAATTAATGTTGTTTGTATTGGGAATTTTTGCTATTTCAAACATTATGTCTGTATTTGCTAATAGCTTTTCGTTTTTATTAATAGCAAGAATATTGCCGGCATTTTTGCATCCGGTATTTTGGTCTATTGCTCTTGCCTTGGCAGCAAATACTTTACCTGATAATCAATCTTCAAAAGGAGTTGCCATTGTTTTTGGTGGATTTACTCTTGCCTGTGTTTTTGGGATTCCTCTGGCAACATTTATGGCAACATTATTTAATTGGCAATCGTCTTTTATACTATGTGCTATTATTAATGTTTTATCTTTTATTGGGGTATTACTTTTTTTACCATCAACTCTAATTGTTGAAAAACAAACGATTGGATCGCAAAGTAAAATTCTTAAAAAGCCTGTATTCTGGATAAATTTTATTTTATCATTTTTAATGATAGCCGCAATGTATTCTATATACGGCTATATGGCAGATTTTTTGGGTAAAATTACCGGAATGAATGGAATGCAGATTAGTTATACATTATTAATTTTTGGGATAAGCGGAGTTGGAGGTAATTGGCTGGCAGGAAGATTTTTGAGTAAAAATGTTTTGACGACTATTTTAGTCTTTATAATAGCGCTATTAATTGTTCATGTTTTGTTGTTTTTTTATGGATTTTACTATATTCCTATGTTATTGCTGGTAATGGTATGGGGTTTTGTACATACATCAGGATTTTTAATAAGCAATGTAAACCTGACTTCATCGGCGCCGGAATCTGCGGAATTTATTAATAGCATTTTTACCACATGCGGAAATTCTGCTGTAACGTTTGGTACGTTGTTAGGAGGATATTTTATATATCATTTTGAGATAAAGTATATTATTTGGTCAAGTGTTATTCTACTTGTAACTGCTTTAATTTTTTGGTTTTTAAAAAGGTTTAGTAGTTTTAAATAAAATCTTTTATAACGATCATTTGTGTTTATTAAGCGAAATAAAATTGGAAAAATGATTTGCAAACGCCTTTATAAACATAAAAAAATCCGACTTGCTTTCGCAAATCGGATTTTTAAATTGAAAATTATATATAACCGTAAAACGGTATGTTTTTACAAGTGAATTACTTCGCCGTAAGCATCAGCAACAGCCTCCATAACAGCCTCGCTCATTGTTGGGTGAGGGTGAATAGATTTAAGGATTTCATGACCTGTAGTTTCTAGTTTACGGGCTACAACTGCTTCAGCAATCATATCTGTAACACCAGCACCAATCATGTGGCATCCTAACCATTCTCCGTATTTTGCATCAAAGATTACTTTTACGAATCCGTCAGCAGCACCGGCAGCTTTTGCTTTTCCAGAAGCTGAGAATGGGAATTTACCAATTTTTAATTCGTATCCTTTTTCTTTAGCTTGTTTCTCTGTTAAACCTACAGAAGCGATTTCTGGAGTTGCATAAGTACAACCAGGAACGTTTCCGTAATCGATTGGGTCTACGTGTAAACCAGCAATTTTTTCAACACAGTTAATTCCTTCCGCCGAAGCTACGTGAGCTAAAGCTTGACCCGGAGTAACATCTCCAATTGCGTAGTATCCAGGAATATTAGTTTGGTTATAAGCGTTTACTAAGATTTTATCTCTGTCAACAGCGATTCCAACTTCTTCTAAACCTATGTTTTCAATGTTAGTTTTGATTCCAACTGCAGAAAGTACGATATCAGCTTCAAGGATTTCTTCTCCTTTAGCCGTTTTTACAGTTGCTTTTACTCCAGTTCCGGTAGTATCAATTTTCTCAACAGATGAGTTGGTCATGATTTTTACACCTGCTTTTTTCATAGAACGCTCCATTTGTTTAGAGATATCCTCGTCTTCAACAGGAACGATATTTGGCATAAATTCTACAATAGTAACATCAGTTCCCATAGAGTTGTAGAAATGTGCAAATTCAACTCCAATAGCTCCAGAACCTACAATGATCATAGATTTTGGTTGTGTTGGTAATGTCATTGCCTGACGGTAACCAATTACTTTTACACCATCTTGTGGTAAGTTTGGTAACTCACGAGAGCGAGCTCCGGTTGCGATGATAATGTGATCAGCGCTATATTCAGTAACTTTATTGTCTTTATCAGTAACGTCAAGTTTTTTTCCTGGTTTTAGTTTTCCAAAACCTTCGATAACGTCAATTTTATTCTTTTTCATTAAGAATTGAACCCCCTTGCTCATTCCGTCAGCAACGTCACGGCTGCGTTGCACTACTGCAGGGAAATCTTTATCAAATTCAGAAACCTTCAATCCGTAGTCAGAAGCGTGTTTTAAGTAATCAAAAACCTGAGCTGATTTTAGTAATGCTTTTGTTGGGATACAACCCCAGTTTAAACATACACCACCTAAGTTCTCTTTTTCAACTACAGCTACTTTAAAGCCTAATTGTGAAGCTCTAATAGCTGTTACATATCCGCCAGGACCACTTCCTAAAACAATAATGTCGTATTTCATTTTTTTGGTTTTTAGTATTTATTACCGAAAAATGAAGTTTATTCCGAAACTCATTTTTCGATTTATTCTTTTGTTATTTGTGATTGCGAATTTAAGGAATTATTTTAAAAAACACTTGAAATTTTATTTTTACCCACACTGATTTTGATCTTTTCACAGAGATAGGTCAGAATGTTAATTGTAAATTGTGAATTCTGAACTGAAAAAACAGATTTAGAAACGAAGTCTCAAATTAAATTGTTTGTCAAAATAAACAAAGTCGAAGTCTTTTCGTGTTGAAAAACTTCGACTTTGTTAAGTGTGATAGTAAGAGAATTAATAATTCACAATTTATAACTTATAATTAAACTTTAATATGTCCCCAGTTTTCACCACTGGCAATTCGTCTTATTTGCATTTCGCTCACGCCAAATTGTTTGGCGATCATTTTAAGACGTGTTTTTTGTTCAGGTCTGGCCAGGATTTTCTTGATTAACATTACTTTGGTAGTTGTTAATTTTCTTCCGTCGGCTTTTAAGTTGTGCTCGATCAGATTCTTTTTTGCCTGAATAACGCGCGGGCTTTTACGACTGTGCGCCATCATTTCGGCTTTTGTAGCCCAACGTAAATTATTTACATCATCATTACTTCGGTTGTAATCTAAATGAAGTACATAAGTTTGTTCTTCTGAAGCTTTTGGAATGAAATAATGGGCAACTAATTTGTATAAAAAAAGATATTTATTGACAATTTTGTCGTCATTTTTAACCTTAAATCTAAAGGTTGGATATCCATCACTTAGACCGCCTTTTAAAAGACGTCCGTTTTGAATTTCATCCGTAAAGCTTATAAGTCGGCCTTTGTTTGAAATTGCATATCTAAGTTGTAATGAGGCGTTTATTTCTATTTCTTTGAATTCTTCGTTTGGATAAAATCTATTTTGTGGCATTTTCTTTTGCATTTGAATTTTGTCTCTCAAAGATAAATAATTCAAAAACTATAACAATTACATAATTTCGCTCAGATATTACATTTATGATTCCTATAACGCTTATTTAACTTTTTTAAGAATTTTTTTAGCATTTCAAAATCTAATTAGCGACTGAAAATTGGGAGTCGTAGAGATTTTTGTAGTAACCATCGACTTTATTCAGTAATTCCTGATGTGTTCCTTGTTCTACAATTAAACCTTTATCCATTACTACAATTTTATCGGCGTTTACAATTGTTGCCAATCGATGTGCGATAATAATAGAAGTTCTTCCTTTAGTAATTGTCTCGGTCGCACGCTGAATCAATTCTTCAGAATATGTATCGATAGAGGAGGTTGCTTCATCTAAAATCAAAATACTCGGATTGCTTACATACGATCTCAAAAAGGCAATTAACTGGCGTTGTCCTGATGAAAGCATTACGCCACGCTCTTTTACATCAAAATCATAATTATCAGGCAAACTCATAATGAAATCGTGAACGCCAATTTTTTTGGCAGCATTAAGAACATGTTCACGGGTAATTTCCGGATTATGCAAAGTGATATTATTATATATGGTATCAGCAAACAAAAACACATCCTGCAAAACGACCGCGATTTGTTTTCTTAGCGAAGCCAAAGTATAGTTTTCGATATTATGACCGTCGATAAAAATAGTTCCGCTGTTGATTTCGTAAAAGCGATTCAGTAAATTAATGATGGTTGATTTTCCGGCACCTGTAGAACCTACAATTGCAATGGTTTGTCCGGCATCAACCGATAGGTCAATACCTTTTATCACTTCTTCTTCCGGAATATAACTAAAACGGACGTCTTTGAATTCAATACTTCCATTAAAAACAGGTGCTTCAAGCGTTCCTGTATCTTGTATATGATCTTGTGTATCTATAATATCAAATACACGATTGGCAGCAATCATTCCTAATTGCATCTCGTTGAACTTATCCGCAATCTGACGCAATGGGTTAAACAGCATCCCGATAAACATAGTGTAAGAGAATAGATCACCAAAAGTCGTAAAATGATCTCCGTTCAAAATTTTGAATCCCCCATACACCACAACTAATCCCAAAGTAATCGACGAAATAATATCAGCAATCGGGAAAAATATTGAGTTGTATAAAATCGTTTTTATCCAGGCAACCCTGTGTTTGTTGTTGATTTCCTTAAAATTATCAGCTTCGATTTTCTCACGGTTAAAAAGCTGAACAATCTTCATTCCCGTAACGCGCTCCTGTACAAACGAGTTCATATTGGCAATTTGCGTACGAACTTCCTCAAAAGCAACCTGCATTTTACGCTGGAATATTCGGGTAATGTAAACCAGAATTGGCATCGCAACGACCACAATCCAGGTCAGTTTCCAGTTCATGTAAAACATAAAAATCAGTACGACCAGCATCTTCATCAAGTCACTAATAATCATAAACAGACCCTGACTAAAAATACGAGCGATCGACTCAATGTCTGACACAGATCTGGTTACCAGTTGTCCTACCGGAACCAAATCAAAATACTTCATTCTAAAACTCAAAATATGCTTGAAAAGTTTTGTCCTGATATCTTTTACAATATCCTGTCCCAGCCAGTTGGCCCAATACACGAAGTAAAACTGTGAAAAAACTTCAAACAAAAGAACTACTCCCATTAAAACAATATACATCAGCAAACCTTCTTTGTCGTGCGTCTTGATATAGCCGTCCACCGTTTGTTTTAATAAATAGGGGCGAAGTGCAGCAAAAATCGATAATGAGACTGCAAAAATGATGACACCATAATAGCGCCATTTATAAGGTTTAGTATATTTTAAGATTCGTTTGAATAATCCGGTATCAAATGCTTTTGCTTTCATTATATTTTTTAGGAGCTATTCCTGCTTTCCGTTACAAGTTTTTCTCAAAAATATGTTTTTGTACTGTTTTTATAAAGCTTCCGCTGGTCGCTCCATAAAAACACAAAAACAATATTTTTTTTCAAAAAAGCTTTTGACTTCAATCAGGGCTATTTTATGATGTAATCGTAATCAATTTCGGTTAAATATAATCCGTGTGCCGGAACCGAAAAACCAGCTTTTTCTCTGCTTTTGCTGGCAATAATGTTTTCAAAATCGATGAGAGAAATTTTATGTAAACCAATGTTTACCAAAGTGCCTACAATGGCACGAACCATATTTCGTAAAAACCGATTGGCGGATATGGTAAAAACCAATTTGTTGTTTTCGCTTTTCCAATGGGCCTCAAAAATCGTGCAATCAAAAGTATTTACATCCGTATTTACTTTCGAGAAACATTGAAAATCCGTATGATTCAGCAAGATTTTCGCGGCTTCATTCATCAAAGCTACGTCTAATTTTTGATTAAAATACCAACTCAATTCCTCCGTAAACGGATTTTTAACAGTATTGATATGGTATTCATACGTTCTTTTTGTAGCGTCAAATCTGCAATGAGCCTCATCATGAACCGGGATAATATCAAAAACCGCAATGTCTTTTGGCAAATACGAATTTAGTTTATGCACTAAAGTTGGAACATCAAATAGAGTTTCATAATCAAAATGGCCATACATTTCCTGTGCATGAACACCGGTATCAGTTCTTCCGGCGCCCATTATATTAATCGGCGAATTTAATAAAACCGAAAAAGCTTTGTTTAAAGTTTCCTGAACAGAAGATGCGTTGGGCTGAAATTGCCAACCATGATAATGTGTTCCGTTATAAGCGAATTGAATAAAATATCTCAAAGTGAAGGTTCAAAGGTTCTGAATTGCAAAGGTACAAAGATTTTCTTTAAAGGTTCAAAGTAGCAAAGCAACAAAGGCTCTGAGGTTTTAATATTGTGCTTTGACATTATAATCGAATGTGTTTAAATTATAGGTCACATAAGAAAAACTTAGAATCTTAGCAACTCAGGCCCTTAACAACTATAAAGAAAAACCTTTGTACCTTTGCGCCTCTTAAACCTTTGTTTGCTTCAAAAAGAATGAAAAAAATACTTCTCCTCTCAGATACTCACAGTCATATTGATGATACTATTTTAAAATATGTAAATCAGGCAGATGAAGTTTGGCATGCAGGAGATATTGGAGATTTGAATGTTACGGATACGATAAAGAAGCTAAAACCTTTACGATGCGTTTACGGAAACATTGATGATGCACAAGCGAGATTAGAATTTCCGTTGCATAATAGGTTTTTATGCGAAAATGTTTCAGTTTGGATCACTCATATCGGTGGTTATCCCGGAAAATACAATCCGGCGATTAGAGAAGAAATGGCTCTGAATCCGCCTAAATTATTCATTTGCGGACATTCGCACATTTTAAAGGTAATGTTTGATAAGAAACATAATCTCTTGCACATGAATTCCGGTGCAGCCGGAAAAAGCGGTTTTCACCAAGTGCGTACTATGTTGCGATTTGTTATCGACGACGATAAAATTAAAGATTTAGAGATCATCGAGATCGGAAAGAAATAGTCTTGCTTAATGCGGTAACGGTATTCTGATTTTAATCGAAGTTCCTTCATTTTCTTTTGAGACAATTGCAAAACTTCCCTTATATTTTTTGATTCGTGCCCTGATTCGGTTCAGGCCAAAGCCTTCGACCTCATTTAATTTTTCGGGTTTAAAACCTTTTCCGTCATCATGAATGATAATGGTAAATTGACTATTACTTTCCTGCAATGAAATTTGAGCTTTTTTTGCGTCACTATGTTTTATAATGTTGCTGAATAATTCAGACACAATAAAATAAACCTTCATTTCAAACTTTTCCGTATACCTTTTATCAGTTGGGATTGCACTTGAAAATTCGAAATTAATACTCGAATTAGAGTTCCTTTCGCATAAGTCTTCCAATGCATAAATTAGTCCAAAACGAACCAAAAGGGTAGGGATCAGGTCATGAGACATATCACGCAAGAGATCGTGTGCTTCTTGAAGTATATTTTTTGCTTTCTGAATTTCGTCAGATTTTATATTGTTTTGTGCCGTAAAAGTATTCAGGTGCAAACCTACAGAAGACAATAATGAATTAATGTTGTCATGTAAAAAAGAAGCAATTTTTTTACTTTCGATTTCATGACTGTCAATTCCTGCGTTAATAATATTAAGGAGTATTTTTTGTTTGGTATCTTTCCGTTTAATTTTCTGTTTTAATTTATTATTCTGATAAAAGAAATAAAATAAAAAGAACAATATTATGACAAGAACAATAGATAAACTAACAATTTTTTTGTTTCTCAGTTTTTCAAATTTCCTTGCTTCGGGAAAAATATTTTTTTTAACGATTTCCTGACTTATACTATCGGATTGTGTTGGAGGTAGAGTTGACTTTTGCTGACTAAACAAAATAGTCCCACTTGTAGAAGTGAAAAAAAGCAATAGTATAAAAACTCTCAGTAACCCCATAAATAATTACGTAATAGATTTTGACTTTAAAATAAGACTAAGGATTTATTAAGTTGTTTTTTAGCGCATACTTTACAAGCCCGATAGTGTTTTTGGTTTGTAACTTTTTCATGATGTTTTTTCGATGGGTTTCTACCGTATTCACGCTAATAAAAAGTTGTTCGCTTATTTCTTTTCCACTATATTCAAGTGAGATCAACGTAATAATTTCGATTTCGCGAGCACTTAATATAGGATTCTCAATATAAAGCGGTTTGTTTAATTTTGGATTGTTATTTGCAAAACTATTAAAGATTTTCTCTCTTACAGCATCACAAAAGTATTCTTGTCCCTGATAAACACTTTGGATGGCTTCTATGATATTTTCACCGGCACATTTTTTTGTGAGATAACCTTTGGCGCCTAATTTCATTACTTCTTTTATGATTTTTAAGTCATCATAACTGGAGAGGATAATCACTTTGCATGGAAATCCTTTTTGGCTGAATTCTTTTAATACTTCGATCCCATCTTTTTTAGGCATACTAATATCTAAAACTAAAATATCGGCTTTGTTATTAATGACATCATCATAAACAGTAGTTCCGTCTAATGAATTACCTACAACTTCAAAGTTATTTACGGTTTGCAGCAAATTGGTAAGGCCATCAATAAGTACTTGATGATCATCGGCAAGATGTATCCTTATTTTGTATATCATGATTGTTTTTGGAACTAAAACGCAAATTTATGAAAAAAATATCTTACAAAGCTGTTTTCGGTCTTTGTTTAAGATGATATTGGGAGTGATTATAAAATTTAAGGCACAAAAAAACCCGAATTATAAAATTCGGGTTCTCTTCGCACAAAAAACTTAAGTTTATAGGTTTACCTCAAACGGTCTACAGATTTTACAAGATCTTCATCCTTCTTGATGGCCTTATTAGCTAAAACTAATAATACGATAGCAACAATTGGTAGAAACATCCCAATACCTTTCTCTGAAACAGCAACTGTTTCTCCAGATAGATTTAGAGAGCGATATACAAACAATCCTAATAAAATTAAATTTAATATTATGTTCAGTCTGCCCATGACAAACTGATTTTGTCTTTTTTTGTATGAAATGATACTGAAAACAGTTAAGACAGTACTTAAACCTAATAACACAGTATAAAACTGGTCCTGCATAAAGTAAAATGGTTTCCCATTATTTAATGTCCAAAGCGGAATAAAAAACAGTAATACACCTGTAATTATAAAGGTAAGAATTAAATATACGGTCTGAATTCGTTGTATCATGGTGTGAAATTGTTTTACAAAAATATATTTTCTTTTTTTAAAATACTATTGTATGATTAAATTTTATTCGTATTATTGCATCATAATACCGTAAGCACTTCATACTGCGGTCAATTGAAAACAATTATCTACCTATTCTTTTTACAGTATTTCCGTTAAAATAATTAAATTCATAGAACATTCATGTTTGATATTTCTGCATTAAAAGAAATGAAGCTTTCTGAGCTTCAAGAAATAGCTAAGTTAGCTAAAACTATAAAGTTTACCGGTGTCAAAAAAGAGACCTTAATTAGTCAGATTTTAGCACATCAGGAAATCACTGTAGCACCACCTGTTAGTGCTGTAACTGAAACGGAGAATATTGATGATAAGCCTAAAAGAGCAAGAATTGTTCCTGTAAAAAAAGCAGCCATCAGTAAAAATGCTCCAGTTTTAGAATTTGATAAAATAGAGGAAACTCCAGAAAAAATAGAAACTCCTGTAGTTGTAAAACAAACTCCGGCAGCAAAAATAACTCCTAAAGCAAAAGCTCCAATAGTTAAAGCAGTTGCAGAAATAAAGGAAGTTGCAGAAGTTAATGAAACTCCCGAAACTCCCGAAGTTAATGAAGCTCCTGAAGTTAAAGAAGCTGCAGAGAATGAAGTAACGGAGAAAAAAGGACCAAAAATCGTAAAATTTAATAAATCAGCTTACGAGAAAAAGGTCGCTTTGCAAAAAGAAAAAGAAGCCACAAAAGAAGCAATTCCGGAAGGCGAAGCTGTAGCAGAAACTTCGACTGCTGAAAAAACAGAAGCACCGCTTTTAGTTAAAAAGGTCAATCCGAACCAGATTAAAAATCCAAACCAGAGTCCCAGCCAAAACACTGCAGCTCCACAGAATCCAAATCAAAATGGAAACACAAACGGAAATGTTAGTAACGGGAATCAAAATCCAAATCATAAAAACAAAAAGAATAATTTCAGGGATTCAGACTTTGAGTTTGATGGAATTATCGAAAGTGAAGGTGTTCTTGAAATGATGCCGGATGGTTATGGTTTTTTACGTTCATCAGATTATAATTATTTAGCCTCTCCGGATGATATTTATTTATCAACTTCACAAATCAGATTATTTGGTCTTAAAACCGGAGATACTGTAAAAGGAGTGGTTCGTCCTCCAAAAGAAGGCGAGAAGTTTTTTCCATTAGTTCGTGTACTTAAAATCAATGGTCACGACCCGCAAGTTGTTCGCGACAGAGTTTCTTTTGAGCACCTTACGCCAGTTTTTCCTTCTGAAAAATTTAAATTAGCCGAAAAAGGCAGTTCAGTTTCAACCCGTATTATCGATTTATTTTCTCCTATCGGGAAAGGACAGCGTGGTATGATTGTAGCTCAGCCTAAAACGGGTAAAACAATGTTGCTAAAAGACATTGCAAACGCAATTGCAGCAAATCACCCAGAAGTGTATCTTATCGTTCTTTTGATTGATGAGCGTCCTGAAGAGGTTACAGATATGCAACGTAGTGTTCGTGGAGAAGTTATTGCTTCTACCTTTGACAGAGAACCACAAGAACACGTGAAAATTGCTAATATCGTCCTTGAAAAAGCAAAACGTTTAGTAGAATGTGGCCACGATGTAGTGATTCTTTTAGATTCGATTACACGTTTGGCAAGAGCTTATAATACAGTTCAGCCAGCGTCCGGAAAAGTATTAAGTGGTGGTGTTGATGCAAACGCATTACAAAAACCAAAACGTTTCTTTGGGGCGGCAAGAAATGTAGAAAATGGTGGTTCATTAAGTATCATCGCAACTGCATTGACTGAAACGGGTTCTAAAATGGATGAGGTGATCTTTGAGGAATTTAAAGGTACTGGTAACATGGAACTTCAATTGGATCGTAAAATCGCAAACAAACGTATTTTCCCCGCAATTGATCTTACTTCGTCAAGTACACGTCGTGATGATTTATTATTAGACGAAAAAACATTACAAAGAATGTGGATTATGCGTAAATATCTATCAGATATGAACCCAGTAGAATCGATGGATTTTGTAAACGAACGTTTCAAGAAAACAAGAAATAACGAAGAGTTTTTGATCTCTATGAATGACTAGTGGAAAGGCTCTAAGTTGCTGAGGTACTAAGTTCCTAAGGTTTTCTTAGAATATATAAATATAAAAAAGGGATGAGTTTTTTTAACTCATCCCTTTTTCTTGTCCAAACTTTATGTTTGTTATTTGTTTTGGATTCTGTTTTTTCTAAACCTGAAGATTCGCGACTTTTAACAAGACGTTCTGCTGCGCGTCTTTACTTTAAAAACTTAGAACCTTACTTAGTGCCTTAGAGGCTACTTTTTATCAACTACCGGTCTGTTTTCTCTATTGGCTAAATCCCAGGCGATAACGAATGCTAACTTCGTTCTTTTTGTTAAGGCGTCGTATTCGATTTTTTCTGGTTCGTCACCTTTTCCGTGATAGTCTTCATGAACTCCGTTGAAGAAGAAAACTGCAGGAATACCTAATTTTGCAAAGTTATAGTGATCAGAACGCTCGTAGAAATGATTAGGGTCTTTAGGATCATTAAACTTAAAGTCTAAATCTACTTTGGTGTATTTCTCATTTTGAGCCACGACAATATTATGTAGATCTGTTGATAATCTGTCAGCGCCAATTACATAAACATAGTTATTAGTTTTGGCATGTTCTACATCGCGACGTCCAATCATATCAATATTAATGTCGGCAATGGTATTGGCAATAGGGAATAAAGGATTTTCAGAGTAATAACGAGAACCGTGTAAACCATGTTCTTCTCCGGTTACGTGCAAGAAAAGGATAGAACGTTTTGGTCCGTGCCCGTTTTTCTTCGCTTTAGCAAATGCTTTTGCCATTTCTATTAATGCAACAGTTCCTGAACCATCATCGTCAGCACCATTATATACATCACCATTTTTTATGCCTACGTGATCATAATGAGCAGAGATTACTAAGACTTCATCCGGTTTTTCAGAACCTTCAATATATGCCCAGATGTTTTCAGAATCCGGTAAGTTTTCATTTCGTCTTGCATTCAAAAAAGCGGCAGGAATGTGCTGGTAAAAATCCGTGGCTCCTTTAGGAAACGAAACGCCGTTTTTCTTGTATTGTTCGATCATATAAACACCGGCTTTTTTCTGTCCTTTAGAGCCGGTTTCTCGACCTTCCATTTCGTCAGAAGCAATAACATACAGCATTTCTTTTAAGTCTTTCTCCTTGATGGCTTTTATGTATTTGCTTGGATCTGAATTGTCTTTTGATGCAGCCGACTGCATATTCTTGCATGAAAAGGCAGAACCAATTAATAATAGGAGTATGATTTTTTTCATTTGGTATTAGTGTAAATTGATAAATGTATAAAAGGCAAAGACAATGAGTAAAAATAAGATAAAAAATGAATTTATGATAAATAATACCATACTTTTAGTGAAAGACACAATTCTTGATTCGCCATAAAATCTATGATGAGCAGGAAAGAAATAATAAAATGCCCATGCTATTCCAATAAATGTAATGCAATTAATTATAAAATTTACAAAAGAAAGGTTTATCAAGGCGCCTAATTTTTCAATAGAAAAGAGCATTAAAAATATGAGTAATAAAAATGAAAAATAATGTAGTGTGAAAATTCCGTGGTCAAAATAGTACCAACGCTTTTTATTATGAAAAAGCCATAAAAAGAAAGCGAAAAAAGGCATGATAATAAATAAAACTTTAGGCAAATTATGTATAAAAGATTCTATGAATTTATCGAGAACTTCCCGACCACTATTTTTGTCTTTTATGAGCTGCACTTTTCTATTGATCCAATAACCAAAGTCAGAAAGCTTTTCAGATTTTGAACCGTATTTTTGAATGGAATCGATTTGCTCAACAGATTTATATCCTAAATTGATTAATTTGTCATCACTTTTTTTGGGGTTATCCAACAGATCCTGAATTGCTTTTTTGTTTTCTTCAGATATTGATTTAGAGTTTAGTAAAGTTTGTACATCCTTATCTTCATTTAATGAATTAGTAGGAGACGAAACTTTTTCTTTAACTTTTTCTAATTTAGAAGATTCATGGACAGTATCATTTACATGAACTGGAAACAGAGCAATTAAAAGAAAAGTAATAAAACTGATGAAGATATATAGACGCACAGGAGCTAAATACGACAATCGTTTTCCTGAAAGATATTCTTTAGTTAAAGAAGAAGGTTTAAATAAAAGGTTTTTAATGGTACGCCAAAAAGCATTTTCGTAATGCGTCAGATCTTCAAAGAAGTGAATAAATAAATGGTGAAATGTTTTTCGGGAATCGGTATTTTCCTGCCCG
Organism: Flavobacterium azizsancarii; assembly: GCF_027980145.1. Classification (GTDB taxonomy): domain Bacteria; phylum Bacteroidota; class Bacteroidia; order Flavobacteriales; family Flavobacteriaceae; genus Flavobacterium; species Flavobacterium azizsancarii. Next base: position 18,579 of record NZ_JAMZNK010000012.1, read on the forward strand.
CAATTTGGACAAAATTTCTGCTCAACAACGTGCCTGCAATTCAAACAGGTTTTGTCTTTTCTAATCGGACTATGTGACATTTGATGTAAATTGGTTTGGTTTTGGTTGTTATTTTTTACCCACAGATTAGGCCGGTTTAAACGGGTTTAAGCTGGTTTCTTTTCGCCACAAATTTCACAAATTAGCACGAATTAATTTTTATAAAATCTGTGTAAACCCGTTTAATCTGCACCATCTGTGGGCTATAAAGTGCTATTTTTTGAATACTTCATTCAGGAAAAGCTGTAAATGCTCAAATGATCTCTTTGCAGCAACAGGATTGTATGCTGCACCTTTTGAGTTGTCACTTCCAGCTTCAGGATTGGTGAAAGAATGTACTGCGTTTGCATAATAAATCATTTGCCAATCGGCTTTTGAGTCGCGCATTTCTTGCTGAAAAGCAGTGATTTCTTCTTTTGATTCAAACGGATCATCAGCACCATGGCAAACTAGTACTTTAGTTGTTATTGGTTCAACTGGACGGCTTGCATCTTTGCCTAAACCTCCGTGAAATGAAGCAACGCCTTTTAAATTCAAATTTCCGCGGGCAGCTTCAAGAACTCCTGTTCCGCCAAAACAATATCCTATAGCAACTATATTATCTGCGTTTGCTCCTGATTTTACTAATTCTTTTAGGGCTGCATCAATACGTTTTTGATAGACTTCGTAATTTTTTTTGTAGTAACCGGCTTGTTTTCCAGCTTCGGCAGTATTTGTTGGGTAGTTTCCTTCGCCATATATGTCTGCGATGAAAACATTGTAACCTAATTTAGATAAATTTTCTGCGATATCTTTAGACGCTTTATCAATTCCAAGCCACGCCGGTAAAAGTAAAATACCTGGATTTTGAGTGCTTTTCTTTACAGATTTTACAAATAATCCATTTAACGCCTGAGAACCGTCTGTATATTTTACAGCTTTTAATTGTGCATTTATAGTGTTAGAAAACAAAATAGAAGCAAACAGAAGAAGAGACAGATTTTTCATAGTTTTGCAATTTTTAACAAATATCTGAAATATTATGTTACAAAAAAACCTCGAAAGGTATTTCTTCCGAGGTTTCTAAGTTAATTTTTAAGCTAAAAATCATTCGCCGGGATGATATGTTTTTTTAGCATTTTTAAGTACATCTTCTTTATAAAATAAAACATCTTTAAATTGTCCTTTTTGATACATTTCTGCCTGATCATCAAAATGTCTTGAATTGGGATCACTGCTGTTTCCTCCCGCCAATAATGATTTTGCCTTTATTTTTGGTCCAAATTCAACAGCACATACAAAACTGTTTCCGTTGTATCCGTAACGTTTCTTTGAGCTATTTTGATAACTGCTTTTAAAAGAGGGCAGACTTCCCCAGGAACCGGGACCAAAAGCAATTGGTAAACTTGGTCTCGAGTCGTCGTATTTTAAATCTATATCGCCGCTGGAACGCTGAAAACGGTTTATTTCACCCCAGGCAACTTGCCAGGTTCCCCATTTTGATTTTAAATCTTTTAGAACTTCTTGTAATTGAGGCAGGAGTTGTTTGACAGTCGCATTCTTTGCAAAATTTTTAGTATTCTCCACCTGATCTAATTCTCCTTCGTCAATGTATGCTTTTAAGATAATCGGATCCAATTTATACGCCCATTCGACCGCTAATGTTGTGGCTATTGAATTTTCTTTGGCATAATAATCCCAGTTCTTTAAAATGGTAATAGGTTCGATTAGTTCAGCATACTCCGGATCTGTAGGTTTAATATTTTTTTCGAAAACAGAAATCAAACTTGGAACCAGAATTTCAAAAATTGATAATTTAGTATCATATCCGTCCGAGATTACTTTGTCTAAAGTATAATGATCGCCTTTGGTGAAAATACGAACGGCATTTATTCCTCTAAAATTTTCTCCGTCCGGTGCCATATAAGGAAGGTAGTTTTCTTTTTTAGGGCTATTTTCTCCGGCAACAGAATAGGGTGTTGAATTACAATTTTGCAGCCACCCGTTTACCGGATTATAAATATGCACGGTTTCGTCTACTTCATGCAAACCCTTCCATTGTGTAGATGAAATAGATCCGTCAACGACTTTTGCCCAATTGAGATTTTTATCCCGTATTGGGATAAAGTTACCGTGCCAATAAGCAATATTTCCTTTACTGTCTGCATAAACGGTGTTGTTGGATGTATTGGCTTTCAAATTCATTGCCTTTTTGTACTCTTCGAAATTGGTCGATTTTGTTCTGACCCAACTCTGAATCAAACTTGTCATCGAACGATTGTTCGATTTTAAGCTAATCCATTTCCCGTCACGTTTTGCCATAACTGGACCATTGTTGGTAAAATAGGTTTTGAATTTTTTTGGGATTAGTTTACCGTTTTCACTATAATTGATTGTAATTTCTTTTTCGATAACAGGCAATAGTTTTTTATCGAATTCATAAAATAATTTACCGTTTTTATTGGTGATTTTCTCGGCATACATATCTGCAACATCTACGTTTGATGAAGTGTGCATCCAGCCGCAATTGTCATTAAAACCCTGATAGATAAAAAATTGTCCCCAGGTTACAGCTCCGTAAACATTTAAACCTTCTTCGCTTGTAATCTGAACCTCAGGTCTAAAGTAAAATGTAGTATGCGGATTAATGTACAAAATAGCATTTCCATCAACAGTTTTCGATGGCGAAAAAGCAAATCCATTGGAGCCGGTTTGCACATTTTTTTTTCTCTCAACATAAGCGACTTTATCATTGTTGCCGGAATAAAAGGCTTTTAGTTCTCCTGTCGAAAGATCAGCGGTACTAATGGCGCCAATACTTCCGTCTGTCCATAGCAAAGGAAACCACGGTTCAAAATGTGTTAAAAGAGCTGGTTTTATTTCAGGATGTTTGTATAAATAAAAGTTGATGGCATCAGCATAGCTGTTCAAAATTTTTTTAAGCCAAAGCGGTGCTTTTTTATAATCTGATTTTGCTTCTTCGGTATCAATCAAAAGACGGATTTCTAAATCATTGTATAAAACCGATTGGCCTTTTATCTCAGAAAGCCGACCCAGTTTTTCGATATAATTCATTTCGATACGTTTAAAATCATCTTCGCATTGCGCATATAATAACCCAAAAACCGCATCAGCATCTGTTCTTCCATAAACATGCGGAATTCCCCATTTGTCTCTGATGATAGAAACCTGTTGCGCTAATTTTTCCAGACGAATGACTTCTTTTGTATTATTTTTTTGTGCAGTAATCTGAAAATTGATGCAACAAAAAACAAAAAATAGTTTTAATATTTTTGGGTAATTGAACATGATTATTTACTATTGTTATAATGTAATATTTCGTTTAAAGGCGCAACCTAATTCTATAATAGAGTCAGTTTTGGCAATACCCGGAATATTGTCGATTTTTTCATAAAGAATTTTTCGCATATGCTCGTGATCCTTTGCAACGATTTTGATATAAAGCGTGAAAGAACCGGTTACATAATAACATTCTGTAATTTCGGGAATATCTTTTAATGCTTCAATAATGCGATCAGAATCAGAATCTTTATTTAAGGTGATTCCCGTAAACGAAGCCCAGTCATAACCAATTTTCTTTTCCTGAATAATAGGTTTTATTCCACCAATAACACCTTGCTCTATCATTCGATTAATGCGTTGGTGCACCATAGTGTTTGATATTTTCAAATTAGCAGCAATTGCAGAAAAAGCCATTCTTCCATCTTTTTCTAATTCTTTTATGATGCTAATGTCAAATTCGTCTAATATATCCATTCTTTAAATTGTAATGTAATTATCTACTGTTTTATTGTTGTGGTAAATATGTAGTTCCTACGGAACATTTTTACTGGTTTGTGATCTTCTTTTTCTACCAATATTTTATTCCTAACGGAATATATGCTGATTGTTCAGATTCATAAAAGTAATTGTTTTTTTTAATAAAAAGGAATAAAAGACTTTCATTAAATAAATAAAATTGATTTTTTATCGCCTTAAAAATGTTATTTTTGACTTAAATAATGAATTTTAAAAGTCAAAATAATGTTTATGCCTTGGTAATGAATAAATTTTAATACTTTTGTGCTTTAAATAAATAAATCATGATTCATACTGAAAAATCCCTTTCTTCAAAATCTGAGGTTTTGATTGAAAAAGAAAATAAATACGGAGCTCATAATTATCATCCACTTCCAGTTGTTTTAGAACGAGGAGAAGGTGTATATGTTTGGGATGTCGACGGTAAAAAATACTATGATTTTTTATCTGCTTATTCTGCGGTAAACCAAGGGCATTGCCATCCTAAAATTGTAAAAGCAATGGTAGATCAGGCACAGAAACTTACCTTGACTTCACGTGCTTTTTATAATGACAAATTAGGTGATTATGAAGAGTTTGTGACAAAATATTTTGGTTTTGATAAGGTTCTGCCAATGAATACTGGGGCAGAAGCTGTAGAAACAGCCCTTAAAGTATGTAGAAAATGGGCGTATGAAGTAAAAGGTATTCCGGAAAATCAGGCGCAGGTTATTGTTTGTGAAAACAATTTTCACGGAAGAACTACTACGATCATTTCATTTTCTAATGATGAAGGTGCCCGTAAAAACTTTGGACCCTTTACAGAAGGATTTATAAAAATTGAATACGATAATCTTGAAGCTCTTGAAAAAGTTCTGGAATCATCAAAAAATATAGCGGGATTTTTGGTTGAACCCATTCAGGGAGAAGCTGGAGTGTATGTACCTTCTGAAGGGTATTTATCGAAAGCTAAAGCATTGTGCGAGAAATATAATGTGTTGTTTATTGCAGATGAGGTTCAGACCGGAATTGCACGTACCGGAAAATTATTAGCGGTACATCATGAAAATGTGCAGCCTGATATTTTGATTTTAGGTAAAGCTATTTCTGGCGGAGTTTATCCTGTTTCGGCTGTTTTGTGTAATAACGAAATCATGAATGTAATTAAACCAGGTCAGCATGGATCTACTTTTGGAGGAAATCCTGTTGCAGCAGCAGTAGCAATCGCGGCACTTGAAGTAATTAAAGACGAAAATCTGGCTGAAAATGCAGAACGTTTAGGAATTATTCTAAGAAAAGGTTTAAACGAAATTGCAGAAAGAAATAACCTAATTACGCTTGTTCGTGGAAAAGGTTTGTTGAATGCTATCGTAATTAATTGTGGCGAAGATTCAGATCTTGCCTGGGAAATTTGCCTTAAATTTAGAGACAACGGATTATTGGCAAAACCAACTCACGGTAACAAAATTAGATTGGCACCACCATTAGTAATGACCGAAGCTCAGATTCACGAATGTCTTGAAATTATCGAGAAATCATTAAATGATTTTAGAGATTAAATATCTTTTAAATAATACAAACTAAAAAAGCTGTTCAGAGATGAGCAGCTTTTTTAGTTTAGTTTTTAGTCTCAGTCTCAGTCTGAGTTTTCAGTCTCGGTTAGAAACTGAAAACTGGAACTGAAAACTATTTTCCCACATTCTATAAATTATATAACAAAGGACATGAATTGTATAATCTTTTTTAGCGAGTTGAGAAGTAGTTTTGAATGTCTTTGAAACGGAATTAAAAACGAATCTCTAAAAAGGTTTTTGTTTAATTCTTAATAGAAAGAAAAAGGAAAGAACCAAAATGGTTTTACAAAAATTTATAAATACAATTCTATAATAATGGCTTACTCAAATAATGATATAACACGTTTTTTAGATGCGCAGAATAAACTTTATCTTACTGCTCTTTCCGAAATAAAAAAAGGAAAGAAAGAGACCCATTGGATGTGGTTTATTTTTCCGCAAATACAAGGACTAGGCACCAGTAATATATCAAAGTTTTATGCTATCACTGATCTTAAAGAAGCTAAAGAGTTTCTGGATCATCCTGTTTTAGCCAAACATCTTATAGAGATTTCAGAACTTTTGTTAACCTTTAAAAGAAAATCAGCCGAAGGTATCTTAGGAGATTTAGGTGCTCGTAAATTATTTTCGTCGATGACCTTGTTTTCTCAGGTAGAAGGTGCTCATCCTGTATTTCAGGAAATATTAGATACTTTTTTCTTAGGGTATTCAGATCAACTAACTTTATCAATAATTGATTCACAAGTAGTGTCGCCAGCTGTTGAAGCATTAATATAAATTACGCTCAAACGTAAAAAAAGAAAACCATTCCACTTAACGCGGGATGGTTTTTTGTTTTTAATCTGCTGTATCTGGTGTAGTTTTTTTTCGCCACGAATTCCAAGAATTTCTCGAATTATTTTTTGCCACTCTAAATGCCCATCGTGATGAAATGATTCTCAAAGCTTTGCGAACTTCATCTGAAAATTTTGAGCTTAGCTTAAAACTTCGCGAACTTTGCGTAAACCTTTGTGCTCTCTGCGGTTAAATTTTTTGCCACTCTAAATGCCCATCGGGATAAAATGATTCTCAAAGCTTTGCGAGCTTCGTCAGAAAATTTTCAGATCAGCTTAAAACTTCGAGAACTTTGCGGTTAAATTTTTTTCCACTCCAAATGCCATTCTAAATAAAAAAGCGACTGTTCAAGGAACAATCGCTTTTAGTTATAATTACTTAAAATATCAAAAAAAGTAATTATTTCATTAAGAAAATGCACAAGACACTTCTTTATATTATTTAAAATCTAACTTTTTTAAGTTCCCATAATGTTTTGATAAAAGTATCAACATCCTGAGTAGTATTATAAAAAGCCAATGATGGACGAACGGTAGTTTCAACACCCATTCTTCGCAAAATAGGCTGAGCACAATGATGTCCGGTTCGTACTGCAACACCTTCTTTATTCAAAGCTTGACCCACCTGATCGTTGGTATAACCTTGTAAATTAAAAGAAAGAACACTCGCCCTATTTTTCGCCGTCCCGATCAATCGAACACCCGGAATTTCTTTTAGCAGCTTTGTCGCATATTCCAGTAACTGATGTTCGTAGTGACCAATAGCGTCGATACCTAGTTTAGTAACATAATCTATTGCAGCGCCTAGACCAATGGCATCGGCGATATTTCCGGTTCCGGCTTCGAAACGATTCGGTGCTTTGTGGTATTTTATTTCCTCAAAAGTTACATCCTGAATCATGTTTCCGCCAGCTTGATACGGTTCCATTTCGTTTAGCAAATCTTCTTTTCCGTATAAAGCGCCAATTCCCGTTGGACCAAAAAGTTTATGACCGGAAAAAACCAGCCAATCCGGATTTAAATCCTGAACATCGACTTTCATGTGCGAGACCGATTGTGCGCCATCAATTAAAACTTTTGCACCAATGGCGTGTGCCATTTTTACAATTTCTTTAGCCGGAGTTACAGTTCCTAAAGCATTTGAAACTTGCGTAAAAGCAACCAAACGCGTTTTAGAATTCAGTAGTTTTGAATATTCATCCAATAAAATTTGTCCGTCGTCATCAACAGGAATTACACGAAGTTTTAGACCTTTTTTATCCGCCAGACGTTTCCACGGAACAATATTCGCATGATGTTCCAGATTACTCACAATGATTTCGTCTCCGGCAACCAGATTATGATCGCCCCAACTTTGAGCCACCAGATTAATTCCTTCTGTGGCACCGCGAACAAATACAATTTCGTTTACAGAATTTGCATTTAGAAATGTTTTTACTTTTTCACGGGCGGATTCATAAGCATCTGAGGCACGAGCCGCAAGTTCATGTGCTGCACGATGAATGTTTGAATTTTCATGCTCGTAGAAATAAGCAATACGATCAATAACCGATTGTGGTTTTTGGGTCGTAGCAGCATTATCAAACCAAACCAGAGGTTTTCCGTTTACAGTTTCTCTCAAAATGGGAAAATCTTTTTTAATGAGATTAGCATCAAAATGAGAGTCTGAGATAGTACCAAAATCTGGTTTTTCAAAAGTATTTCCAACAACCAAATTCGAATTTCTCTGATCAAAAGCAAACGGATTCTGATCTAAAAAATAATACGAATTGGGTATTTCATTTCCGTTTAACGGAAAATCAAGACGTTTTGTAAATTGTGTATCAACAAATGACAATGCCACTTTTAATTCCGTTTCAAAAGAAGAACTGTCGGTTTGAAAAGGCAGATAATCATGGTTCAAAAGCAATTTCGAAAAAGACAATTCTTCATTTGATTGCGCCGTTCCGCTATTCTTGAAATTAGCATCCTGAAAACCCGTTTGCGGATTGTTGACATTTACATTATTTCCGTGTGGAATCCCCGATGGAGAAACGCCACTTTGAGGATCAAATCCGGCTCCGGCGTTTGGATACAAAGCCGAAGCTCCTGAACCATAATTGGCAACAGTTGGCGAAACTCCAAAACCACTAAATGCAGGCGCACCAGAAGGTGGCGTTGCTACATCTTGTAATGGAAGAGTTGCATTATTACCGCGTAAGTTCCCTGAATTCAACAAAGTCTCTGCAATTTTTGTAGCACGAGGATGTTCACTACGATCAGGGCTCAACGAAATTTCCTTAGGAAACTCATTAGGCAATGACTTGAACAATTCGTTCGCTAAAAGCTGCAAATCCTCAATGTTGGGTAAACCGTCGTGGTTAGTATTTATACTCATGATACTTACCTATTTCTACATCTTCAAGAACTGCGATTGCATCGTCTACCAAAATTGCCAATGAGCAATAAAGAGATACCAAATACGAAGCAATTGCTTTTTCATTGATTCCCATAAAGCGAACCGATAATCCAGGTGATTGCTCGCCTTGTAATCCAGGTTGAATCAATCCGATAACGCCCTGACGGCTTTCGCCTGTACGCAATAAAATGATTTTAGATTTTCCGTTTACGATAGGTAATTTATCTGATGGAATAAGCGGAATGCCTCTCCATGTTAAAAATTGAGATCCAAACAAAGATGTAGTAGGAGGCGGAACACCACGACGAGTACATTCACGGCCAAAAGCAGCAATTGCTAAAGGGTGCAACAAGAAAAATCCCGGTTCTTTCCATACTTTTGTCAATAATTCGTCTAAATCGTCCGGAGTTGGTGCGCCGGTTCTGGTTTTGATAATTTGCGATTTTGCAACATTGCTTAACAAACCATAATCTTTGTTGTTGATTAATTCGCTTTCCTGACGTTCTTTGATCGTTTCAATTGCCAAACGAAGCTGCTCAGAAATTTGATTGTATGGTTTGCTGTACAAGTCAGAAACTCTTGTGTGCACATCTACAATCGTTTGTACTGCCGCTAGATTGTATTCTCTTGGATTATCGATATAATCGACAAAAGTGTTAGGTAAAACTCTTTCGTCACGTGCAGAACAATCGACTTCGATATGACTTCCGTCTTTTACTTTATTCAAACGAAAAACGCCTGATTCTACTGGTGTCCAATGCAAAAGATGCGTTAACCAGCGTGGCGAAATTGTCCCAATTTGGGGAACCGTACGTGTTGCAATTGCTAATTGTCTTGCTGCAACATCTCCTAATGCCGTCTGTTGTTGTTTTTGTTCAGCCATGGTGTAATGGTTTAAAGATTAATTTTATTTTTAATGTTTTTGTGAAATCTTCGCATAGAAAAACACATTTTTGTTCTATCAGTAAATTTATGTTAAAAACAGTAGCCTTTGATTTTATTACTGTTTAATTTACGGTATAATAACATGTAATTTGTTGTATCACAGAATTATGAAAGCGGGTCGAATAACTCGTCAACTGAAAGATATCGTTCTCCCGTATCATAATTAAAAGTCAGTACAACCGCATCTTTCGGGATTTTATTTATTTGTTTTGAAATTGCCGCCAAAGAAGCTCCCGTCGATATTCCGGCAAAAATTCCTTCTTCTTTTGGTAATTTTTTAGCAAAATAAAAAGCATCTTCTTTTTCTACCGGAATAATCAAATCGACATAATCCCGATTAAAAACTTCCGGAATAAATCCTGGTCCAATTCCCTGAATAGGATGTGGGGCAGGAGAACCACCGCTTAAAACCGGTGATAAGGCAGGTTCTACAGCATAAGTTTTAAGATTAGGAAAATGTTGTTTCAAAATTTTAGAAACTCCCGTAATATGTCCGCCCGTTCCAACTCCCGTGATGAGGTAATCAATTCCATCAGGGAAATCTTGTAGAATTTCCTGTGCCGTAGTTTTCTCATGAATTTCGACATTTGCAGGATTTGTAAACTGAAAAGGCAAAAACGAATTGGGAGTTGATAATGCTAGTTCCTTAGCTTTTTCTACCGCGCCCGAAGTTCCTTTTTCTCGTGGAGTCAGAACAAATTCCGCACCATAAGCATTCATGATTTTACGCCTTTCGATACTCATTGATTCCGGCATCACCAGAATAACGTTGTATCCTTTTACCGCAGCCACCAGCGAAAGCCCTATTCCGGTATTTCCTGAAGTGGGTTCTATAATGATCGAATCAGGATTTAAAAGCCCTTTTTCCTCTGCATCTTCAATCATTGCCAATGCAATCCTGTCTTTGATACTCGCACCCGGATTCGACTTTTCAATCTTAATCCAGACCTGATGCTCTGGAAAAATCTTGTTGAGTTTTACGTGAGGCGTGTTTCCTATGGTTTCTAGTATATTTTGATATTTCATGATGTTTTGTTTTTAAACCATATAAGTGATTATAAGTTCATTTTAGTTTAAATGCGTTGCGTTTTTTATTGACAACTTTTTCAAAGATTTATGCTCAATATTATTATGTTCATTTTTGTCATCCCAATTTCTAGGATAAAACCAAATCTTTTTTTCAGGAGCTAATCCCGCTATCCGTTTCAATCTTTTGTGGCGAACCCCGCCACAAAAGGATTTCCACTTCTATCGGGGCTATGGCGGTCATTTTCATAAGAATGTTTTCGTTTAGTATTTCATTTCTTACGCTCATTTTTTGTTCATTCCGAGGAACGAGGAATCTCCGCAAGAAACTCCGCATGCAAAATTGTCAATCTTTGTCGAGCTACTAACGGAGATTCCTCGTTCCTCGGGATGACAAGATTGCGGTTAGAGATTGTGTGGCTAAACACTTTGTCAAAGTTTCGAACTTTGACAAAGTTTGCAAGACCTTTTTTATATGCTCTTATATTCCTTATATGGTTCAAATATTACTTACATGGTTCAAAAAAACATTTTAAATCGAATAAAAAATAGGCTCCGGAAACGGATTATTGTCCTTCACTTTAATCTCATTTTTATGATACACAACTGAATTTGACGGAACCGTATACGTCAGCCAGACATTTCCTCCAATGATCGAATCTCTTCCTACCACGGTTTGTCCGCCCAGAATCGTACTATTCGAATAAATAATGACATTGTTCTCAATCGTGGGATGTCTTTTTATAAAGGCTTCCTCTTTTTTTACACTCAAAGCGCCTAACGTAACACCTTGATATATTTGTACATTATCGCCAATAATAGTCGTTTCGCCTATTACAATTCCGGTGCCGTGATCGATGGCAAAATCATTGCCGATTTGAGCGCCAGGATGAATTTCGATACTGGTTTTGATGTGTGCATATTCTGAAAAAGTTCTGGCTAAAAGCTTTAAATCCTGTTCCCAGATTTGATGCGAAAACCGATAAACGGCTATGGCGAAAAAACCGGGATAAGCGTATAAAACTTCTTCTATAGATTTAGCTGCAGGATCTTTCCTGAAAATGGTATCGGCATCATTTAGTGTTTTCTTGTACAGATGAGGCAATGCTTCAAAAAATATCTTAGTTTGCTCGAAACTGTCGTCTTTTTTGGATGCATAATCAATTACGATTTCATTAAATTGCTTTTCTAGAACTTCAAATTTGTTTTTGATAATGGATAAATCTCCAAAACGCTTTGAAGTATTCGAAAATAAAACAGAGAATAAATCCTCAATAAATTGATGGATTACCTTTTTTTGAGGAAGGATCAATAAACTCTGATGGTTGTTGGCTATTTCTTGATAAAATGAATTCATAATAAATTGTTTTTTGGTTCGTACTAACATCTTTATGCGAAATCAACTAGTCTAACGAGGTATTCTAAAGCAACTTTTTGGATTCATAAATATTATTAAACCCATAGAAACATAGATTTTATGTTTCGAAAAGGAGACAAAAAGAAATACATTTCTCTCACATAGTCCAGAAGCTTCGGGATGATTTATTCTAAAGTGAAACCCCTTTTTTTAAGCAACCAATAAGCTATGTTTCTATGTGTTAAAGAATTACCCCAACCGCTTAAATGTCTTCGGTTTTGGGTTTTGAAAACTTCTCCCTGATATAAAAAACAGGTATTCCTATTCCTGCGATGATTAATCCCGGCCAGGTATAGGTGGGTTTGTAAATGATTAATAATATACAGAACGCTGATCCCATAATGATATAAATGGCAGGTAAAAATGGATATCCAAAGGCTTTATAAGGTCTTTCATGTTCCGGTTTTTTACTTCTCAAAACAAAAATTCCAGTAATAGTGATAACGTAAAACAGAACAACTACAAATGAAATCATGTCTAATAAATTCCCGTAACGACCGCTTAAACTCAAAACAACCGCCATAAAAAATTGAATCCAAAGTGCATTTGCCGGAACCGAATGTTTGTTTAAAATCGCTGTCTTTTTGAAAAATAAACCATCTTTTGCCATACTCTGATACACTCTCGCGCCTGATAGAATCATTCCGTTGGCACAACCAAAAGAAGCAATCAAAATCATTAACGCGATAATCGAAGTTCCGCTTGAGCCAAAAATCGCTTGTGCAGCGGCAATTCCAACTCGGTCTTTTTCAGGTGTTCCAATGGCTTCAACGGGTAAAACGGCAGTAAACATGATGTTTAAAGAAACGTATATAATCGTTACCACGGCAGTTCCTAAAAGCAGACTCAAACCGATATTTCGTTTTGGATTTTTTATTTCATCCGAAACAAACGTCACATTATTCCAGGCATCATAACTAATAACTGTTCCCACCAAAGCAGAAGCGATTGCGCCCCAAAAAGCAGGCGTATTCGTGTATTGCAAAAACGAACCATCCGGATTTAGTTTTTGCAAATGAAACGGATTCGTCCAGTTTGCCTGCCATACTTCGGGTTTAAAAAATATAAACCCGAAGACAATAAGAACTAGTAAGCTTATCAGTTTGGTTCCGGTGAAAAACTTCTGAATTATTTTTCCGAGTTTTACGCCTTTGGTATTGATATAGGTTAAGATGAATAACAAGACAATAGAGGAGAGCTGTGCCGGCGAAATGGTAAAGGATTCTCCGATTCTAAAAGCAACCAAATCTTCACTAAATAAAGGAAAAAAGTACGCCAGAAATTTAAAGAACGATACACAAACCGCAGCAATTGTTCCCGTTTGAATTACGGTAAACAAACTCCATCCATACACAAATGCCACAAGCGGATTATAAGCTTCTTTAAGATAAACATACTGACCTCCTGATTTTGGGAACATTCCGCTTAATTCTCCGTAACTCACAGCTGCAATCAACGTCATGAATCCGCCAATTAACCAAACCAAAATTAGCCAGCCTGCTGATCCTACATTACGGGTAACATCGGCACTCACAATAAAAATTCCCGAACCAATCATTCCGCTGGCAACCAATAAAGCTGCATCGGCAAGACCGAGTTCTCTTTTATATTCTTGTTTTTTTTCTATTTCTGACATTCTGATTTTTTGTTTTTATAACTAAACCAATTCGGCATTGGTCAAAGGTGTTGTAGGTGTTTCTTTTGGAATTCTTCCTTGCAGATGCGGTAACGATGCATTTGGCAAACGTGGCAGCACCAATTTGGCAAAATAGTTCGCTTCTTCAATCAAAGGGAAACCGGAGAAAATAAAAGAGCGGAAACCCATATCCATATAGCGATTCAGTTTTTCTATAATTTGATCGGCACTTCCTACCAAACCACTTCCGCAGCCAGAGAAAACTTTACCAATATCGGTCCATAAGATATCTTCTACATAACCATCCTCATCCGAAGTTTCTCTTAATTCATCTTGTTTTAAAACTCCTAACGAACGCGAATCTTCGCCACGGCTTCTGATTTCCAAACCTCTTTTCTCATCAAACTTCGAGATTAGCTTTTTCGCGTAAGCTCTGGCTTCTTCCTGTGTTTCACGAACAATGACATGAATTCTTAACCCGAAATCTATCGTTCTTCCTTCTGCAGCAGCACGTTCGCTCATTTCTTTCAGAGTCGCATACATCGATTCTTCAGATTCCGGCCAGGTCAAAAACACGTCGCAATGTTTCGCACAAACGGCTCTGGAACCAGGGGAAGTTCCTCCAAAATACAATAATGGACCGCCGTTTTGCTGATAGGATTTTACCGGATCAGATGGCAAATCAAACTGATAAATTTGTCCTTTATGCGAGATTCTGTCTTGTGTCCAGCCTTGCTGCAAAATCTGAATCACCTCAGAACATCGTTGGTATCTTAGATTAGGATCTTCACGGGTTCCCGGTAAATCTGAGTTGATGATGTTTAAAATCAATCTTCCTTTCAAGATGTGATCTAATGAAGAAATCGCTCTTGCCAACATGGGCGGATGTACTTCTCCGGTACGGATCGCCAACAAAAATGTAATGTTATTCGTTTCCGGCGCAACACTTGCCGCAAAAGCCAGTCCGTCTTGTCCTACGGTATAGGCAGATGGATATAAGATGTTGCTAAAACCTAGTTTTTCTGCTTCTAATGTTATTTCACGACAATGTTCGTAACTGCTTCGGCGATCATTATCTAATACGCCTAAATATGCTGTATCTCCACCAATAATGTCATTGAACCAGGAAATTTCTGCTACTCTTTCCGGGGTTCTAATGGCTACTGTTTCAATTTTACCTTCAATCATTTTCTTTCTTCTTTTTTAAGCTCTTTTTCAATTTTTTATTTTTATCCTGCGCATTTTTTCCAGCTTCACTCAACCAGGAAATTTCAGTATTTTTAATTCTCATTGATACAACAGGTGCGGGATTTAGGTTGGTCTGATTCATATTTTTTGAGTTTTAGTTATTATTTTTTAAAGACTGTTTTTCCTTCTTTAATGGTTTCCAGAACAGTAATGTCTTTTATTTTAGAAGGATCTATTTTGGTTAAATCGTCTGAAAGTACCACTAGATCCGCCAGTTTTCCGGTTTCGATAGAACCTTTGCTATTTTCTTCAAAATATTCGTAAGCGCCGTTTATCGTGATGGCACGAAGTCCTTCGATAGGCGTTAATCTTTCATCCGGACCAATAACCTGACCTGAACGTGATTTTCTTTCTACAGAGGTCCACAATAAAAACAATTGGTTTAATGGTGTAACCGGATAATCTGTATGGTTCGTGGCGACAACACCTTTTTTGATGGCTGTTTTTAATGGGCTTAAAAAATTAGCTCTTTCCGGACCTAAGTTGCGAAGGTGTACATCGCCCCAAAAGAAGGCGTGATTACTAAAGAAAGCGGCAATGATGCCCAGTTTTTTATAAGTATCCAACTGATCAGGTCTTACAAACTGAGAGTGAATCGTTACCGGTCTGCGATCGTTACTATTGGTATTTAATGTTTTATTGGCATTTTCTATCGCTTTCAGGTACATATCGATCGTGGCATCTCCGTTGCAATGCACAAATGGGCGAACATTATTTTGGAAAGCCTTAATAACTAAATCATTAAACTGATCTTGGGTAATGTTGGCGAAACCGGTACATTCGTCGTGGTTACAACCCGGAACTTCTACCAAATATGATTTACTGAAAAAAGCCGTTTTACCTTGTGGAGAACCATCGGCAATCATTTTTGTTCCGGCCAGTTTTAAGTGGTTTCTTAGTACACCAAATTTAAAATCAGGATTTTGCAATACTTTTTCTAAAGTTGGATATCCCGGCAAAGCTTCAATATCAATAAACAATTCATTTCTTTCTGCGGCTTTGTGCAATAATTCAACAGATTCATAACTTGAATATCCGTCCTGAGCCGTTGTAATACCATTACTGGCATAAAATAATTGCTGCTCTTTTAAATCTTTTATCTGCTGGTCTAAAGTTGGAGCAGGTTTCGCAGGTCTTTTCAATAATCGGCTTGCATTTTCTTGTAATAATCCTGTTGGTTCGTTAGTTCCTTTTTTTCTTTCGATGGCACCACCGGGAGGATTTGCTGTATTGGCATCAATTCCTGAGAGTTTTAAAGCATACGAATTAGAAACCGACATATGCCCGTTGATGTTCGTAATCGTTACTGGATTGTTGGGAAAAGCAGCATCAAGATCTTCTTTGCTTGGATGTCTTTTTTCTTCAAGTTGATCCTGATCATATCCAAAAGCATCGATCCATTCGCCTGGAGCGACATTGTTTTTCTTTTGAAAATCCTGAATACGGCTTACCAAATCGGCAATGTTTTTAACATCTCCCATTGGCGGAGATCCCACATTTACTGTTGTAGATCTCGATAAACCCATAAAATGGCTGTGACCGTCAATAAATCCGGGAACTACCGTTTTTCCTTTTAAGTCGACAACAATCGTGTTTTTGTCTTTTAGTTTTTCGATTTTGCTATTCGTTCCCACAGCCAGAATTTTACCGTTACTTACGGCAACAGCTTGCGCTGTACTGTTTTTGGCATCAACGGTAATAATATTTCCGTTGATAAAAATTTTCTCAGCTGTATTTTTTTGCTGTGCATGGATAACCGTCGCAGCGAAGAGTATAGCCAGGCATTTTAAATTAGTTCTCATTTTGTTGTTTTTTTGTTTATATAATTATTTTTAAACACATAGAAACATACATTTACTTTATGAAAAGAGGCTTTTCACTTAGAATAAATCACATAGCTATATGAGCTATGTTAAAGAAATTTATTTCTTTTTGTTCCCTTATCTAAAATCTAGAACCTATGTTTCTATGTGTTAAATATTTTTTTTTCCACTTGCATCTAATGGGTTGTAGTATTCTATCTCGGAGCCAGTTTGTTATAAGCTAATTCATTACTTGGGATTGCCCAAACATAATTCGCCGCTGTTGGCAAGACTTCAGGTGCAGCACCAGCATTTCCTGTTTTGGCAGGAAGCGCCTGAACTCTTCTCAATAAATCCGGCGTACGAAATCCTTCGCCCACCAATTCTATTCTTCTTTCGTTTAGAATTGTATTGACCAATTCGTCTTTTGTCGCAACTCCTGTTGTAAAAACATAAGCAGCATCAGAACGATTGCGAACTGCCGATAATAGCGTTCTGGCCAAAGGCAAATTGTCGCTTTGTGCCGCAGCTTCGGTATAATTCAAAAGGACTTCTGCGTATCGAATTACAGGAACATAATCAGTAAAAGGGGCACCATTTTTCTTGAATTTGTTCAGTAATTTTTGTCCGGTGGCATTAGTGATCACCAAACCTTTTCTGGCATCTGCAGAAGTTGGAGAAGCATAAACAGGATCTGCAATAATTCCTGCGGTATTAAAATAAATAACCGGAGTTAAGTAGTTTGCGCCAAGTGCACTTTGCAAGGCTGGAGCTTCTGCCGCAGTAGTAAACGGAATTGAAAATATAGCTTCGTTACCTACATACGAACCTCCAAAAACGTTAGCAACATTAGGTTCTAAACGATGTGTCAAACTTCCTGAAACGTATTGAAAAGGAGCTGTTGCAGGAACCAGTTTACTAGCTTCGGAAATTACTTTTGCATAATCGCCTTTGCTTAAATAAACTCTGGTTTTTAAAGCTATTGCTGATGCTTTATGCGCTCTTGAAACTGTAAGGATTCCTGTTGCATAACTTTCTGGTAAATCGACCTCGGCTTCGTCAAGATCTTTTAAAATTTGACTATAAACATCTGCAACGCTGCTAAAGGCTAAGTCGTTAAGTCCGCCCGATGTATTTCCTTTTAAGCGTAACGGAAGCGCCAGTGCAGCACTATTTTGCGCATAAGGTTTTGCATAGGTTTGCACTAAACTTAGATACGAAATCGCTCTTACAAACTTAGCTTCGGCGATATAATTCTTGCGTAAATCCTCTGTTACAACAGTAGATGTTGCCAGATTATCGATCAGAATATTCGAAAAGTTAATAGTCGTGTAAGCAACGCTCCAAACTGAGTTTACAAAATCTCCTGATGAAGTTATCGTCTGATTCCAAACATTGGCTCCGGTTGAATTGTTACCATCATTCTGACTGAATTCGTTTCCTCTTTGTTCATTAAAAATAATGAAGCGGCCACCGTAAAAAGACGGATTGCTAAACTGACCGTATAGTCCGTTTACCTGACCTAAAATTTTGGCTGGTGTGCTGAAAGCCGTTTCTGTAGAAATGCTCGTTTCAGGAACAGTATCTAAAGCATTATCGCTACATCCGGCCAATAATAAAGCTAGAAATGGTGTGATAATAAAGGCTTTTTGTATGCTTTTTTTATAATTGAAAATCATGATGTTTTTATTTTTAATTAAGATGAATGCCTAGAAACCTACATTAAGTCCTAAAGTGAATACTACTGAATTGGCCGGCACGTTTTGATCTTTTCCGGAATTGATGGAGTTCCCGTTGATTGAAATCTCAGGATCTGAACCGCGGTATTTTGTCCAGGTGTATAAATTAGAGCCCTGAGCATATACTTTTGCTGTTGAAATGTATTTGTTGACCAACTCGTTTTTTACCGGAATTCTATAGCTTAAAATGATGTTTTTTACTTTCAGGTAAGATCCGTCTTCTACATAAGCAGAGTTGCTTGACGAGAAACCTCCTGAAAAACTGTCTCCGTAAATTAAC
The DNA here is from genome assembly GCF_027980145.1 of Flavobacterium azizsancarii. Taxonomy (GTDB): domain Bacteria; phylum Bacteroidota; class Bacteroidia; order Flavobacteriales; family Flavobacteriaceae; genus Flavobacterium; species Flavobacterium azizsancarii. The sequence continues at coordinate 37,293 of NZ_JAMZNK010000012.1, forward strand.
TTAGGAACATCTGTAACCTGACCCGGAGTTGTCCAGCGATCTTTGATGAAAGTTCCGTTGTTGAAGAAACGCTGATCAGATAAAGTAGATCTTGTACCGTTGTACAATTTGTTTCCTCCGGAGAAAGTCAGACCAATCGACAAATCGAAATTTTTATACGATAAATTGTTGTTCAAACCTCCGTAATAAGTGGGTAACGAGGGTCCCTGAATACGACCGTCACGATAGTTGTCGATTGCCGGAGCAGTACCACCATTGAGATAGGTAAAAGCTTTTGTAAGTGCATTGTATTGTACTTCTTCGTTATTGGCGTTGACATAAACACGGTTTCCGTTTTCAGGATTTACTCCCGTTGTTGGTACGGCAAAAATAGATCCTACAGAATAACCTTCTCTGGTAATATTCTGTATTCCGAAAGTGCTTAGAACCGTTGGATAAATATCTCCGTAACCGCCTAATGAAGTTACTTTGTTTTTAATTGTTGATAAATTAAAACTTGCATTCCACTGAAAATCATTGCCATTTATAATGTTTGCATTAATCGAAAGTTCAAATCCTTTGTTGTATAAAGATCCAACGTTTGCTGCAATAGAATTGTTTGGGATTCCTTGTGATAAGGATTGAGGCGCATTCAAAATCAAATCGTTGATGTTATTTTTGTAATAATCTGCTTCAACTGTAATGCGGTTGTCAAACAATCCAAAATTGATCCCGAAGTCAAACTTTTTGCTTGTTTCCCATTTTAAATCCGGATTGCCTGATTGCCCAAAACTAAGCGTTGGAACTCCTGCATAAGTACCTGCGTTATATTGCGATAAAGCGGCATAATCGTTTAATTCGCTGTTGCCCACAATTCCGTAACTTGCTCTTACTTTAAAAGCATTTAAGACATTTTTTATAGAAGAACTTTTAAAGAAATCTTCTTCAGATACATTCCATCCTACAGAAGCCCCGCCAAAATTTCCCCATTTATTTCCAGATGCCAATGCTGATAATCCGTCTCTTCTGAAGTTAAGATTCAGCAGGTATTTTTTGTCATAATCATAAGCAATACTGCTAAAATATGAAAGCAAAACATTTTCTGTCTGAACCGAAGGACCAGGGGCAATGCTTGTAAATCCGCCTTGGTAACTCGTGAAGAAAGGATCAGTCAAACCGGTTTTTATTGCTCCCCAACCATCAATTTCGCGAACATTTTTCTCTTGTCCTAAAAGTACTTTCAAACTATGTTTTTGATCAAATACAGTCGAGTAGGTAAGGGTATTGGTCCAGTTTGATCTGGAATATTTGGTATTAGAGTTTGTTGCAGCTCCTTTAGTAGAGAAACCATCTCCACTAAACGGATTTCTAAATTCTTTGTTTTCTACTACAAAATTATTGATACCGTAAACCGTTTTGAATTTCAGGTTTTTGATGATTTCAAGTTCGGCATAAATACTTCCAATAAAAGTGTTGTTTTCAGAAGTGTTTTTATCCAGATCTAAAATCGTCTGTAAGTTATAAGCATTAAAAACTCCTAGTGAAGGACTGTTTGCTCCGTAGCCAATATTTCCGTTACTCGGATTAATGTTGTAAGATCCATCAGGATTATAAACCGAAACGTTTGACGGTAAAATATAAGTAAGTCGGCCCAAAGGTTGTAAACCAATATATTGTGTGTTCACTGCATTTCCAGCCGAAGATCCAATCGAGTTAGGCGTTGATGATCCTGAGTTTGGTCCTGAATTTAGTGAATTGTTATACGAGAAATTAGTTCCTAAAGTTAGCGAGTTGTTCAATTTATGTTCGAAATTCAATCGGATTCCTTTTCTAACAAATTCATTCGTTCTTAGAATTCCTTCCTGATTAGAATAATTGGTAGAAATAAAATAACTAGTAGAATTTGTTGCGCCGGAGAAACTTAAATTATGATTTTGCGAAACCCCTGTGTGATATGCTACATCATACCAATTGGTTCCTATTGTCGATCCGTCAGCATTTTGTCCTAATGCAAAACCAGGTGTAAGTCCCGCATTGGTTCTCGCTTCATTTTTGATGCTTACATAATCTTCGGCATTCAAAAGTTTTGGTAAATTCGTTGCTTTATTCCAGCTTACCCAAACATCATAATTAACGTTTACTTTTCCTTTTTTTCCTTTTTTGGTCGTAATCACAATCACACCATTTGCTGCACGAGAGCCGTAAACTGCTGCCGCCGAAGCATCTTTTAAAACGTCGATCGATTCAATATCATTTGGGTTAATGTCTGATAACGGGTTGTTGCCAATTGCTCCTCCGGCAGTTCCGGTAAAAACGGTAACACCATCGACAATTACTAAAGGATAAAGCGAACTTGTGATAGAGTTGATTCCTCGAATTCTAATAACAGGCGTACTGTTTAAAGATCCGCTGGGCTGAACAATGTTTAATCCTGCTGCCTGACCGCCTAACAATTGATCAAAACTTTGTGCCGGACGATTGGCAATTTGTTTCGCATCAATTTTTGAGGTTGCTCCTGTAAAGGTTTTCTTGGCCGATGTTCCGTAACCTACAACCACGATTTCGTCTAGTTTTTCAACCTGTTCCGTTAGTTTGATGACCACCGGACTTCCGTCAACTATAACTTCTTTAGAATTGTACCCTATGTAACTAATGACTAAAGTGTAAGGGAATTTTTGTCCCGTTTGAAAGTAAAATTTCCCATCAATATCAGTTTCAACGCCATGTGTAGTTCCTTTGATATTTACCGAAGCGCCAATAATAGGCTGATTCGATATTTGATCTACTATTGTTCCGTTAAGTTTCGATTGAATATTTGGTTCCGTATTTTGAGCATTTATTCCGATGGAGATGAACAAAATGCTAATCCATAAAATAAGTTTTGTATTTTTTTTCATTCTTGGTTATTGATTTTTTGTAATTAAAATGCCGGGAGATTGGATTTCTGGTGCATTCTTTATTGAGTGATAAATGTTCTTTAAGCCTTGCCATTTCTATTGCCGTAGAAATATTTAGGTTCGGTTTTGTAGTGGTATTTGTGTCATGTTTGTTCGTATTTAGTTGTTGTTTTTGGATGATTTATAGTTATGCGTGATACTTCTTCCTGATGAAAAAAAGCATCAAAATGATTGTATAATATTCAATAAGAAACCGTTGAGGTTTAAGAATTTTCGTTTTTTTAATTCTGATTCTTTGGATAAAAATCACTTATAAACGAAAAGGAGGTGAGGGAATTAACAACAGAAGCACATATAACAAAAAGTGTTATAAGTATATTTTTTGGGAAGAATGTAAAATGCTATGCTTTCGGTTGTTTTCAAAATGTAGTTCTTTTGGTTTTAAACTCTACTAATTCTATAGACAAAGTTAAATTTAATATAATAAAAACCAAATATTTTTTTTAACAAGTTGCAGGTTATTAGTGATTTAATTTAATGGTTTGGGTTTAATGTGTTGTATTATAGTGGTTTGTGTTTATTCTGTGTGAAATAAAAAAGACAGAAAAAAAAGTATAAGGTTTATTTTTATACTTATTTTTCTGTCTTTAAGTGTTTTAGGTAAATATTATTTAAAGCTCCGGAGGAGTGATATATTTATAGCAATTATATATTTCCCCGTATTAAAGCTCCGGAGGAGCGACATATATACCACCCCGCTGGGGTTCGGATTCTTCTTGTCAAATTAAATTTCTATAAATATATCGTCCCGCTGGGACTTGGTTTAGGATTAATTACAAATTACTTTTTCAAAGTTGCACCGCCAGGCATAACCTCTGTTTTCAGTTTGAACTTACTGTATTCAACCACTCCCGTTTTATCAGCCCAGTCAAAATAAGAAGCCGAAAGCTTGTTCACAATTCCTGGGTTTTGTTGTGCGACATTTGTAGTTTCGCCACGATCTGTTTCGATATTGTAAAGTTCCCATTCGTACGACGGATAGGTCGAAACCAATTTCCATTTGCCATCTCTCACGGCTCTGTTTCCGGCTCTTTCCCAAAATAATGGTGCGCCTCTATCGACCTGCGAAACATTATTAAATAAAACAGGCAACAAACTGCTTCCAACCAAAGGGTTTGTCGTCACACCATTATATTCTTTGGGATATTCAATTCCGGCCAATTCGTAAAAAGTAGGGGCAAGGTCAATAATATGTCCTGTTCCTTTGTCGATTCTGCCCGCTTTTATTTTTGATGGAAACCACGCAATAAACGGAGAACTGAATCCGCCTTCGTGCATATTATTTTTGTATTGTTGTAATGGAGTATTAGACAAATACGCCCAGTTTTGTTCCTGGTAATCAAACGATTCTGAAGTTCCAACGGGTCCGTCATTTCGAACCAAACCTCTTCCTAACGGATTATACGAATTGAAACCACCTTGTGCTCCATTATCTGAAATGAAAATAATCAGCGTATTTTTATCTTTCTTCAACGCTTTTAATTTCTCTAAAACTTTGCCCACGTTCTGATCCATATTATCGAGCATTGCGGCATAAACTTCCATTTTGGCTTTCCAGAATTGTTTCTCGTCATAGGTTAGTTTACTCCATTCCGGTACTTCCGGATCTCGTGGAGAAACGGTTTGATTCGCGGGTAAAATGCCGTTTGCTTTTAGTTTTTCGATTCTTTTTTCTCTGAGAACATCCCAGCCTTCATCAAATTTCCCTCTATATTTAGCAATGTCAATCGGTTTTGCCTGCAACGGCCAATGCGGAGCTGTAAATGCCAAATACAAAAAGAAGGGTTTGTTTTCTTTATTTTGTTCGTCTAAGAAAGTCATGGCATTATTCCCGATCTCATCTGTAAAATAATACGAATCATCTTTGGGATGCAGTTCTTCATTATTACGAATCAATTTTACAGGATAAGGCGTTTTTCCAAATGGCAAAGGTTTGGTATCAAAATAGTTTGATGCTCCTTTTAAGATCCCATAGAATTTATCAAATCCTCTTTGATTTGGCCATTGCGCCTGATCTTCAGAACCTACGTGCCATTTTCCGGATAATAAAGTGCTGTAACCGCCGGAACGGAAAACTTCTCCCAATGTCAAAGATTCTTTGTTTAGATATCCCTGATATGCCGGTAATCCCAAATTGACATCAAAAAATCCCATTCCGGCTTTGTGCTGATATTGTCCCGTTAGCAAAGAGCCGCGGGTTGGCGCACAAATTGAGTTATTGTAAAATTCGCGTAAGCGTAAACCTTCGCTGGCTAATTTATCTAAGTTGGGTGTTTTAATTTCGGAACCGTAATTTCCTAAATCAGAATAGCCCATATCATCGACCATGATTAAAATGATGTTGGGTTTTTCAGCAGTTGTTTTATTTTGTGCATTTAAAGCCACTACAGAGAGTAGAAGATTTAGGGAAAGAATTGTTTTTTTCATTATAGTTGATATTTTAATTTTTTGGAAATTGGAGGAGTTTCACTTTGTCAAAGTTTAAAACGTGAAAAACAGGAGAGACATAGCCCGAGGTTTCAACCTTGGGAATACGGATTTTGTCAATTTATTGCGCTCCAACGGTTAAAACCGTTGGCTATGTTTATAAAATGTTTTCTGTATGAAACAATATTTTTTTAAGTTTGAAGTAGTTTATTTACCAAACAACAAAAAAGCAATAATCAGCGTAATAATCACATTGAATAACTGCGCGATTAAAAAAGCATACAAAGGTTTTCGGCTATTATTACTCAGTAAATCTTTAAAGTTCGTTTCTAAACCAATACTCGTGAAAGCCAATGCAAACCAAATGCCTTGTAAGTTCTTCAAACTATCTTTTACGCCCTCTCTGGTTTCAGCAGTAAGCAGGAAAGAGAAGAGTAGGGAAGCGGCAATAAAACCGATAACAAATTTTGGAAAACGTTCCCAAATGACACCCAAAGTAGGTTTTGATTCAACAGCTTCGGCTGAATTGTTGTGTGTGTAGGTCCAATAAAAGGAGATCGCAAAAGCAGCGATTCCTAATAATACATTTTGGGAGAATTTTACGATCGTGCTAATTTTCAAAGCGGTTTCGCCTACCAAAGAACCAGAAGCGACAACAGCGCCGGATGTGTCGATACTTCCGCCTAACCAGGCTCCGGTAACTTCTTCGGGAAAATTGAAATATTTGGCAATTATAGGCATGAAAATCATCATTGGGATTGCGGTTACTAATACAATCGAAATTACATAAGACAGTTTTTTGGAATCTCCTTTGATGGCTCCGGATGTGGCAATAGCGGCAGAAACGCCACAAATAGAAACGGCACTTGAAATCATCATGGTCAATTCGTCATCGACTTTTAATTTTTTACACAACCAAAAAGCAAAATACCAAACGGATAAAACTACCACCAAAGCCTGAATTAATCCTAAAGAACCAGCTTTTAGAATGTCTGAGAAAATAACACTGGTTCCCAATAATACCAATCCTATTTTGACAAATACTTCTGTCGAAAGTGCTGACCGAAACCAATCCGGAAGTTGGAAGAAATTGCCAATTGCTAAACCAATTGCCAAACTGAAAATGACAGCTTCAAGATTCAGTCCTTTTACGGCTGTATTTCCTGCAATAATTAGCGCAATAACAGTCAGGATATAAACAACCGGGAAACCCAATAAAAAGTATTTTACCGATTTGCCAATTAAAAAAGCGCCTAAAGTTCCGATAGAAATGAGATATAAAAATTGTAATCCGATTATTTTTAGGTTTCCGAAATCAAATACATCGTGGAATAAATCTGATCCGGTAGACCATTTGAAAACAGGAACTTCGGGAAGAAAAATAAAAAGGGAAATTCCGATGATTATAAATCCGAGAATTACGACGGTCCAGTCTTCGTGAATGGTAAATGTTTTGGTTGGGGTTGACATTTTAAATTTATTGTTGGTTATCCTAACAGGTTTTTAAAACCTGTTAGGTATTATTATTTATGGTTGAGTTTTTTTAAAGTTTTCTTGAATAGCCTCCTGCTTTAGCTGGAGGTTATTATTATGAGGTTGACATTGGCTTTAGCCGAATATTTGTATTGTTTATTTTTAAAATTAAATACCTAACAGGTTTTGAAAACCTGTTAGGATAGATAAATGTTGGTTTTGTGTATAGATTACAAATCGACAAAGTATTTTTGTTTGCCAAAATCAAATTCATAATGAGTTAAATTTGGCCATAAAGGTTTTACTAAACCCTTTTCCCAATTTTTCAATGCAAGATGTAATTCTTTTACTTTTGCCGGATTTTTTTGAGCAAGATCTGTAGTTTCAGATTTGTCTGAAGCTAAGTTATAAAGCCATTCTTCATGGGTTTTTCCGCTTATGATTAATTTCCAGTCACCGCTTCTTATGGCTTTTGCATCGCCGGAACGCCAGTACAAAGTTTTGTGTGCTTCTTTATTTTCGTTGACTGTACTTACAAGATCAACACCATCATAAACTCGGTCTTTTGGTAAATCAGAATGAATAGCAGCAGCAATTGTAGCAAAAATATCCAATGTACTTACCGGAGTTTTATAGATTGTATGAGGTTTGATTTTTCCTTTCCACGAAAGTGCAAACGGAACATTTACGCCACCTTCAAAATGAGAAAACTTTCCTGCTTTCAGAGGTGCGTTTGTCGTAGCAAAAGTATAATCGGCACCACCGTTGTCGCTGGCAAAAATGATTAAGGTGTTATCTTCCAGACCTTCTTTTTTGACTTTTGCCCTGATTCTTCCCACGGCATCGTCTAAGGCGCTGATCATGGCAAAATAGACACGTTTGTTCTCGTCTTTTACATTCGGGAAACGATCGTAGTATTTTTTGCGAACCTGAAAAGGTGTATGTGGCGCATTAAACGGCACGTACAATAAGAAAGGTTTGTTTTTATTTCGATCAATAAAAGCTTCTGCTTCATCAGCAAATGTTTCGGTTAGATAGGCTTTATTGTGTATAATGGTGGTATCACGACGAATTTGTCCGATTCCAACGCGTCCATTTCCCCAAATCATTTTATCTGTAAAATCTTTGTGATGATGGTTGATAATATCCGGATTATCATCTTCAGGAGTATAAAGCGAAAACGCCTGATAAAACCCATAATGATAATCGAAACCTCTGTCTAAAGGAAAAAAGCCTTTGTTGTGTCCCAAATGCCATTTTCCGATAATTCCTGTGCTGTAACCTTCTCTTTTGGCCAAATCGGCAAACGTAATTTCAGATTGTGGCAAACCTTGTGTGGCTATCGAAGCTTCGTTTGGATAATTGATTTTATCATTCAATCTCCAATTATTGGTATTGATCAGATACTTGAAACCATAATATTCAAGATTGTTTTTTGGATACCGATCCCCAGGCTGATATTCATGTCCAAAACGTTCCTGATAACGCCCGGTTAAAATTCCTGCACGAGAAGGTGAACAAATCGAAGCCGAAACATAACCATCCTGAAAAGTAACTCCTGACGCTGCCAGAGAATCTATTTGCGGAGTTGGGGTTGATTTTCCTCCGTATAACGAAATATCATATTTTCCTAAATCATCGGCAAGAAGAATAATGATATTTGGTTTTTTAAAAGAACTATCTACAGGAATTTTTTCAGCCAGAAATTCCTTTTTTCCTTCAAGTAATTTTGGGTCTGGTTTTATTAAGGTTCCATCTGTATTGATGGGCCAGAATAAAAATATAGCCAGAATAGCAATTATAATCAGGATTGGAAAAACAATCTTTTTTGTTTTTGATAATGCCATGTTTTTTTGTTTTAGAAATAATGGACTTAGTGATAATCTTTGTCAAAGTTTTTATGCGCATTTTTGTCATCCGGAGGAACGAGGGATCTCCGCTAGTAGCTCGACATGCTGCATAAACTTTGCGTTAGTTTCTTGCGGAGATCCCTCGTTCCTCGGGATGACAAAAATGGTGATTATGATTGCGTTTATTTTACAGCCAAAGCCACATCAACATCATTTTTCAAATCGCCTAAACCTTCTTTTTTGAACACAATTTTTCCATCTTTGTATAAAATCAACGTAGGGAAAACTTTTACGGTTTTTAAATCGGCAATTACTTGCGGGCTGTCTTCCAGATCAATTTCTACGATTTTTAAATTAGAACCGTATTGTGCTTTTATGGTTTCTAAAACCGGTTTTACTTTTTTGCAGGCGCCACAATAGATTGAGCCAATATCTACTAATACATCTTTGTTTTCAGCGATAATTTTTTTGTATTCGGCTAGTGTTAATTTGCTTTTTGAGCTCGCATAAAAAGGTTTTCCGTTTCCAATCCAGTTGGCGATTCCACCTTCAAGACTATACGCTTCTTTGAAACCTTTTTTTAATAAATCATCAGCGAGCCAAACACTTCTTCCTGCACCAATCGAATAGGTAAATACAGGTTTTGATTTGTCTAAAGCGGCAATGCGTTTCTCATAATCTTTTGATTCCAGATTAAAATTCTGTGCGCCATTGATATGGTTGAGTGCAAATTCTTCAGCTCCCCTGGCGTCAATTATTTGTGGATTTTTTTGGCTTTGAATTTTTGAATAAAAGACCTCTAATGAAACTGTATTTGAACTTTTATTTTGTGAAAAACCTACGACTGTAAAAAGTAAAATTGCGGTTGCAATACTCTTTTTGAATATTTTATTTTTCATGATTTTTTAGATTAGGGTGTAACAATATTCCAATACGGATTTGCGGGTTCGAATGTGCCTGCCAATTCTCTGAATTTAAACGGATCACCTTCAAAACTCACACCGTCAGAAGTTAGAATATTTCTTGCTTCTTCAGGATTGGATAGTAAGGCTACGAACTTGGCTTTTGGAATGGTTAATGTAAATTCGGCTTTATCATTTGCTCGGGTTTGACTTTGATGTAAAACACCGTTTTTAAGATAAACGAGAATATTTTTATTGAGTTCAGGGAAAATGAAACGCAATTTTACGTCTTTTCCAGCCGCTTTATTTCCGTCAACAGTTACAGACAAATAATCGAAAATTGCTTCGGGAGTTAGTGTCGACAAAAATCCGGCAGCACGATTCACAGGGTTTTTAGGAACAATTACACCTTCGCGAAGTTCTTTGGCTCCTGATAAATATAAATCTCTCCAAATTCCGGATTCACTCTGATACGCAATTTGTTCAAAAGCATCAGCTTGTAAATTTTTGGCCGCAACATTCTCAGGATTCGCAAAGATCACATGTTTCAGTACTTCGGCAACCCAACGATATTCGCCTTTTTGGTAGCTTTCATTTGCTTTTTTCAAAGCTATTTCTTCGCCGCCAAACCATTCTACATATTTTTTAGCCGATTCTACTTGTGGCAGTTTATCATAATCAGCAGGATTTCCGTCCCACCAGCCCAGATAGAATTGGTATGTTGCTTTGGCATTGTGTTTTACTGTTCCGTAAAAATCACGATTGTACCATTCTTTGCCTAATTCGGCAGGAAGTTTTATTTCTTCGGCAATTTCATCTTTATTTAAACCTTTATTGGCCAGATGAACGGTTTGATCATGCACGTATTTGTATAAATCTCGTTGTTTTTCCAGAAAAGTAATTCCTTTATCATGTCCGTAAACCGGCCAGGTATGCGACGGAACGATGAATTCGGTTTTATCGCCAAACAAATCAATCGCTTCATCCAGATATCCTGCCCATGCTTTTGCATCTCTGGTTTTTGCACCACGAGGCGTAAGGACATTATGATACGTATGACTGGCAATTTCGGCAGAAAAGAAAACTTTTTGAGCAGGAGCAAAGACCGTTAATTCGGCTGGAGCTTCAGAATTTGGCGTAAGCTGAAAAACCAGATCTAAACCATCAATCGTGATTTTTTGTCCTGTTTTTTCGACTTCAAAATTGGGCTGTAAAAGGGAGGACGAACCTCTGCTTAAAAACGGTTTTCCTAATCCCACATCGACCTGACCAGTTGCATTTCTTTCTAAACCTAACCCAAATTGATATCCGGCTCTTCGACGCATTACATTTCCTAAAAGTACATTTTCGCTCACCGCTTCTTCGTAGAAACCTTTTGGCGTTATAAATTTTACTTTACCGGATTTGATATCTTCTGCAGAAACTAATCCTTCGATACCACCATAATGATCACCGTGACTGTGCGTGACAATTACGGCCAATATAGGTTTATTAGCAACGTGTTTTTTGACCAGTTCATAAGCAGCAGTCGACGCTTCGCCAATCGTCAAAGCATCAATAACTACATAGCCATTTTTGGTTTCTATAAACGAAATATTCGCAATATCAAGAGAACGAACCTGATAAACACCATCGGTAATTTTAAACAAGCCATTGATGTTGTTGAGTTGTGCCTGACGCCATAAAGCGGGATTTACTGTTGCCGGAGATTTGCCTTTTATAAAAGCAAAATCATTGAGGTTTACAGCAACATTTCCTGTTTTAGAAAGAATTTTACCGTCGGCAAGAGTGGCGATAAAACCTCTCTTGGCGTCGGTAAAATCGGCAGTATCATCAAAGTTTAACTTTGAATATACTGCCTCATTTGATTTTTGGGTATAAGTTGACGCCTGTTTTGGCGCTTGTGCATTTGCAGCAATGCTGAAACCGATTAACAGTGTCGTTATTTTATTTTTTTTCATGGTATTTTTAAGATTGAGCCTGCTCGTAATACACCGGACTCGGAGAAATAGTTTCTGCTTTTGCTTTTATAGGAACTGATAAAACGCCTTCTGCCAAAGCACTTCCTTCTTTTTTAGATTTGAATATTGGCCATAAAAATTGTGCGTACCATTCTTCTTGTTTGTAGGACTTCATTCCGTAAGACGTTGGGTATTTACGGGTGATCAAAGCGGTTCCGAAAATCATGTCCCAGATAAAAAACATATTCCCAAAGTTTCCTTTAAAATGCCCAACACCATCTCCGCTTGTATCGGCGTGATGTGCGTGATGCGTTGCAGGAGTCGAAATTAAGCGTTCAAGAACCCATGCAATTGGGTGTAATATTCTGTATTTATAAAAAGGTTTGTCCCATTTGATGCTTGAATGTGCGCCAAGAGTGATGAAACTTTTAATCACCAAAACAAACAATGCAGGCAATCCTAAACCTAAAAAAGTTAAGGTTGCTGTCAAGTAAATTTGAGAAAAGAAAACCGTATAGATAAAGTTTTGTCTCGATGCCATCGCCATGCCCATATACGGAGCTGAATGGTGCGTTCTATGAAATCTCCATAAAAACGGAACTTGGTGGTGCAAACGGTGGTACCAGTATTGCGTTAAATCATCAGCAATTGCGATTAGAAAAAATCCTCCCCAAAACGGAACCCATGAAAGCGAGTTGGCCAAATTTGGGATTAAATAAGGTAATGCTGTTAAGCTAAAAAATGCGATTACCGGAGGTAAAAGTAATTTTGGCGCCAAGAAACAAATGATATCGACTTTGCGTTCTTCGCCCGTCCATTCGTCATCGTATAAACCTGCGGTGAATTCTATAACTCCCAAAACCAGCATGAAAACGATTAATCCCCAGGTACGAATGTTTTCGAAAGCGGGTTTTGTAAATTCTAAAAACGAGGGTAAAGTAAGGTGTGATTCTGTTATAACTCCGTTTGTGAGTTTAAAATAAAGGAAAATTGCCAGTACAGGCAAACTGTATATTAAAAGACTGATGCTTAAATCTCTTGTTAGTTTTTCTTTTTGAACTATTGCCATGATTTCTTATTTTAAAAAATTACTAATTAATGCTAAACCTCCCGCCAAAACAGCTAGCGGAACTAAAAAAACGATCGCTCCCACGACAATTTTTTTTCCTATAATTTCAAAGTCTACTCTTTTCATGATTTCTAATTTTTTATGTTTTATAACTATATTGAAAATCAGTACGTTTTAGATAATGTAAAAATAAATAAAATATTATTCTAATTCTATGGATTTAGTAGAGTTTTATTTACTATTTTTTTCAAAATTTGTTATAATATGTATTGATTATTGTTTTACTTTTTGAATCGTTGGAAGCGTTTCAAGCGTTAAATTGTCTCTTAGTTTTTCAGAAGGCAAATACAAACGAATGATCAAACTCGCTTTTTTAACGTCATTGATAGGCAGCCAGTTTTCTTTTTTCTCCGTTCCCGAAAGATTAATTTTATACGAAGTACTATCCGCTTCATATTTTACATCCTCGAGATTGTAGCTGTATTTGTTGATTGCGTTTTTAATTAGAAAACCGTTTTCATCATACGCCGTGATACTCCAGTATTTAGCGTCTAGTTTTTTTCCGCTAATTACGTAATCAGCTTTTGGGTCTAATGCGTTTCCTTCGCTATCTGTGCTTGTACTTAAGTAGATAACTTCTTTTTTGGTCAAAGCATAAGGCCCATAAACTGCCACTTGAGCAATGGTCAGCAAATCAGCCGAATTGAGGTCTTTGTCTTTATCGACCGTTTGCCAATTGCCAATAATGCGTTGCGAATCGCTTTTGCCTGATTTGATGTTATAAACACCAACGGCACTCCCGAATACAATAGCCAAAATGATCAATGCTACTGCAAGTCCTATCTTTTTAATTTTTTGATTTAAAGCCATTTTTACTTTTTTTTTAGTTGAATGTTGTGTTTTTTTAGGAGCTAATCCCGCTATCCGTTCCAATCTTTTGTGTCGCTAAAGAAGCGCCACAAAAGGATTTCCACTTCTATCGGGGCTAGGTAAGACTTTGGCGAGTTACATTGTGTGCTCTGTGATAAAGTTATTAGGCACATTTTTGTCATTTCGACCGAAGGGAGAAATCACACTCGAAACTCCGCAAACAATGTCGACAATCTTTGACGATAAAAGAGTGTGATTCCTCGTTCCTCGGAATGACAAAGACTGGGGTTACTTTGACAAAGATTACGCTTACTTCCCTAACTTTTCTACCGTAACACCATGTTGCAATTCCGCTAATGTTTTTACCGGATATGCTTTTGAAACTAAATAGCGAAACAAAATCAATCCTTTAGTTGTAGGACTGTAAATGATTTTCTCTTTCGGAATATTTTTCAATGCTTCAGCGGTACTTCCTTCAGGCGCTAAATAATATTCGAATTTAGCTTTTACTTTTTCTTCGTTTTCTACAAAAAAGTTAGTGGTGTTTTCCTGATAAGCCGAGATTGACCAATACGTCGAATCAGGAACAATCCCTGAAATTTTCAACACATTTTCTTTCAAATCATAACTGATGGTTGAATACAAAAAGTCAGGATTTGGTAATGGAATTACCCTGCTGTTGTCAGCATTGGGCTGATCTCCAAATCGGGGAGTGTTGACAATGCCCAGACTTTTTTCTGCAAACTTTTTTTGCACGTAATATGGAGTGACCCAGATCGTGAGGTAGTAAAAACTTACTGCAATTACTACAAGAATCAAGGCGAAGATGCCTTTTTTCAAAATTGGTTTTGTTGCTGACATAATTTACTTGTTTTAATATCAGTACTATTAATCATTCTTTGCAGGATGATTAATAGTACCGAGGGGTTTTTATTTATTTTTCTTGTGAACGCGTTGTTTCAAAACATCCTGCCAATCGATAAAAGGGTAGATGTTGTTTTTCTTCGCCTGATCGTCAAAAGCAGCCTGAAGTTCTTTTAATTTTTTAGGATTTTTTTTGGCTAAATCGACTCTTTCGTTAAAGTCAGTATTTAGATTGTATAATTCCCAAACATCATTGTCGTAGGTACTTGGTCCTGTATTTTTAGCCAAAGCGCCATTATCAACGATATCAATAAAATCAGGATGATGAGGTGCTGCAGCTTTCCATCCGTCTTTGTACAAAGCTCTTGATCCAAAAATATAATAGTATTGAATTTTATGTCTTGAAGGTGCTTTTGCATCAGAGTAAGAATACGCTAGTGAAGTTCCTTGAATCGAATCCTGAGCAATTCCGCGTATTTCTTTTGGGGTTGTAATACCAACAGTTTCCAGAGTGGTTGGTAAAATATCAATTACATGACCGTATTGATTACGAATTCCGGGAGTTTTTATTCCTTTTGGATAATACACAATCAACGGATTACGTGTTCCGCCTTCAGAATGTGCATCTTGTTTCAGATTTCTAAACGGTGTATTTGCCGCCAATGCCCATCCGTAAGGATAATTTCCTTCAACAGCTTCAGGAGTTCCCATAAGATCAATTTTCGCAAGATTTTCTTTTACAGCATCTTCTTTTGTACCATTTCCGAATAATTTTTTCAATAAAGGCTGATCGATAGTTCCAGATCCTGTTCCTTCTTTACTAGCTCCGTTATCTCCTAAAACAATGTAGAAAACAGTATTATCTAACTGATTTATTTCTTTCAGATGATTTACGATTCGGCTTACTTCGTAATCGGTATATTCAAGATATCCAGCGTAGATTTCCATAAAACGGGCATATAATTTCTTTTCATCCGGAGACAAAGTGTTCCATGCTTTTACGTATGAATCGCGCGTTGGCAATTTGGCATCAGCCGGAATTAAACCTAATTTCTTTTGGTTGGCAATTACTTTATCGCGGTAAACATCCCAGCCTTCATCAAATTTACCTTTGTATTTGTCGCTCCATTCTTTAGCCACCTGATGCGGAGAATGTGTTGCTCCCGGCGCATAGTACAAAAAGAAAGGTTTGTTTGGCGCTGCAGTTTTTTGGCGATCGATATAAGTAATGGCTTTATCAGTGATTAATTCACTTAAGTGTTTTCCTTTTAAATCAGCTGTAAATTGATTTTTAGATTTATCATTTCCTGCATTATTTAGTCTCGTATTTCCGTTAAGCCAAGTTTGATCTTCAACCAAATCGGGATTATACTGATCGGTTTCTGAACCTAAGAATCCGTAGAAATGGTCGAAACCTTTTCCGGTTGGCCATCTGTCAAACGGTCCGGCATCTGTAGCATCTTCGTCTGGCGTGACACCATATTTTCCAACGGCAAAAGTGTTGTATCCATTGTCGCGTAAAATCTCAGCAATTGTTCCTGCCGAAGACGGGATTCTACCATCGTATCCGGGAAATCCAGCCGACATAGCCGTATGCGAAAATCCACCTACGTGAACGGCGTGTGCATTACGACCTGTTAATAATCCTGCACGGGTTGGTGCACAAATTGCAGTGGTGTGAAAGTTGGTATAACGTAAACCATTATTGGCTAAATTCTCAAAAGTGGGCGTATTGATCAAACCTCCAAAAGCACTTGTAGCTCCGTAACCAACATCATCCAGTAAAATCCAGACAACGTTTGGCGCACCTTCGGGAGCTTTTACAGGATCTGGCCAATATTCTTTAGAATCTGCAAGGGTTTTGCCAATTACACCTTTGTAATTGGGATCTGGTTTTGATTGCCCAAAACTTAATTGGGCGACTATTAATGCCGTAATCAAAAGCCCTTTATTAGGACTTTTGATTGCAATATTATTTTTAAACTTTTTCATTTTATATATTTTTATGTTTATTACTATTCTTTAGAAAATTTCTGTTAGGCTACACTGATGATTATTTTATTTTATTCCAATCTTCGACACCTACTTTTACGGACCATTGCTGATGTAATTCAATCAGGGTTTGGAGTAATTTTGGTTCGGATTTTGCCAGGTTTTTGGTTTCTGTCCGGTCGGTGACAAGATTGTACAATTCCCAAGGCTGATTGTTTTCGGCTATAGCTTTCCAATCACCTTTTCGTACTGCTTTACTGCCTTCATGTTCCCAAAACAAAGCTTCATGAGCATCAGATTGTTGTCCTTCAAATTCTTTTTTTAAGCTAATACCTTCTAAAGCTGTCAGACTTTTTCCTTGAAAAGAATCGGGATATTGAATACCGGCATACTCCAAAAGAGTTGGAAAAATATCGATCAAATGACTTACTCTGTTGCTTTGTGTTCCAGCCTTAATGTGTTTTGGATAATAAGCAATAAAAGGTGTCGCAATTCCGCCTTCGTGGGTGTTCTTTTTGAATAATTGAAAAGGCGTATTGCTCACATTTCCCCACGGACTTTCGTAACTGTCAATCGAAGCAACTGATCCTGGTGTTCCATTTTTTTGTGTAACATAATTCCAGTTTTTCACATCATCGGCACTTCCGCCATTATCCGAAAGGAAGAGAACAAGCGTATTATCTTCTTCACCCAAAGATTTCACTTTCGCTAGGATTTCTCCAATTCCGGCATCCATTCGGTCGACCATAGCGGCGTAAATTGCCATTCGCGTATCCCATTTGTCTTTTTCTTCGGCACTTAGTTTTTCCCAATCGGGTACTTTTTCACAACGATTTGATAAGTCCCAGTTTTTATCAATGATTCCCAGTTCTTTTAATTTCTTAAAACGACTTGCTCTCAATTGATCCCAGCCTTCTAAATATTTGCCTTTGTATTTTGCAATATCTTCGGGCAATGCCTGAATGGGCCAATGTGGAGCATTATAAGCCACATATAGAAAAAAAGGCTGTTGCTGATTGCGCTGTTTTTCTAAAGAATTAAGCGCGAAATTGGTAATTTCCTGGGTGAGATAGGTAGAAGTATCGGTGCGGATAATTTCTTTATCTCCTTTCATAAAAGTGACTTTTCTTCCGTCGTTATACAAAGGCTGTGAGTTAAAATAACTACTTCCATTGTTTTGTAAAGTAAATGAATCATCAAACCCCCGATTCACCGCCCAGGCCGATGGTACAAGACCAACGTGCCATTTTCCAGAAACAATAGTATTGTATCCTGCCTGTTTTAGTGCTTGCCCAATTGTGATACAATGCTCGTTTAAATATCCCTGATAGGCAGGAAATCCTTTGTCCTGAACCATATCTCCAATACCTGCCTGATGCGGATACAATCCCGTGAGCAATGACGCACGGGAAGGACAGCAACGTCCGGCATTGTAAAACTGCTTGATAATAAGTCCGTTTTTAGCGAGCTTATTCAGGTTTGGAGTTTTAATTTCTGAGCCAAAAGCACCAATATCTGAGAAACCTAAATCATCTGCCAAAATGACGATGATGTTAGGTTGTTTCTTCTGTGCAAATAGCTGAAATTGTACAACAACCAATAGGGCGAGAATGAACAGTTTTTTAATCATTTTATTTATTGATAATTAGAGCTTTGATTAATATCCAGGGTTTTGTGGCAATCCTACGGGATCAAAACTTCTTTCGCTTTGCGGAATCGGATATAGGTTATTTCTTTCTGTAACAGAGTTTTTAGCCGTTACTTTTTTCACTTCGGTAACAAGGGTTCCCCAACGAACCAGGTCAAACCATCTTTGTCCTTCCTGAACAAATTCTTTTTTACGTTCTTCCTGAATGGCTGCCCTAAAAGTAACTTGTGTTAATCCCGCTAAATCGATAGTTGCGTCTGGGGTTGCAATTGGTTTTCCAAAAGCTCTTCGTCGTATCTGATTGATCAATTCATAAGCTTCGGGAGTTGGCGCACCTTGTTCGTTTATGGCTTCTGCCAGAGACAAAAGGATATCAGCATAGCGAATAATTGGAAAATTGATAGCGACATTTCCCGGTGTTGCCAAATTGCTAAAATCGATATATTTTTTGAAAATTGGTTTCGGGAAAGTATATGTATTTGCTGTACCGGTAATTGGTAATTGTTTCGCATAACTTTCATCTCTTCTTGTATCTCCCAGAGCATATATGTCATAAAACAAAGCTACATCTGAGACAATATCTGCCGGTTCTGTTGCTGTGTAACCAATGAATGATGTGGCTTGAAAATTATTTCCGCTTGATCCGTTTCCTGCCTGATTTGCTTCAAACTGAACAGAGAATATATGCTCTTTTCCGTTCTTTTTGGCTTTATTGAATATATCTGCAAAACTTTCGAATAGCCCATATCCGTAACCGCCATTAATTACTTCTCTGGCTTTTAAGATTGCGTTAGGATAATCTTTTCTTGTCAGGTATACTTTGGTCAAAATCGCTTTTGCAGCTCCTGATGTTGCGCGTCCTGCATCACTTGCAGGATAAGTTGCCGGTAAAGTTTCAGCGGCATTTAAGTCTGAAATAATTTGTGTGTATACTGCGTCTACAGTTTCTCTTCTTGACTTTAAACTTTCTAATTTTATAGAAGTTGGTTCGTGCAATACAATCGGAACTCCGCCCCAAAGACGAACTGCCTGAAAATACAACAAGGCTCTGATGAATTTTGCTTCATTGATTAATCTTGTTTTTACAGCTTCTGTACCCGCTACTTTAGGTATATTATCGATAGAAACATTCGCTCTGTTTATTCCGTTATAGATTTGTCGCCAGGCAACCTGAACACGATCATTTGTAGCATCATGAGTCAGATTACTCATCGCTCTTACCTGAGGATTCGTTGCAGAAACTCCCGCTGATGCATAATCAGATCCCATATCTGTTAAGAAATAAAGGTTTCGACCAAATAAGCTCTGTTCTCCCGGATCAAGACTTAACGAGGCATAGGCAGCAGTTACGCTGGCAATAGCATCATCTTGTGTTTTAAAGTAATTATCTTCGGTTACAAAAGAGGTTGGTGTTACCTCTAAATCTGTGCATGATGCAAATAAACCGGCACTTAATAGTATTGTTAGTATGATCTTTTTCATTATGTATATTTTTTACTTAGAAAGTTACGTTCAGGCCGGAAATGAATGTTTTAGAATTTGGATAAGAGCCAAAGTCAATTCCAGGATATAAGTTGTTTTGTTCGTATGAACTTACCTCCGGATCATAACCGGTATATTTTGTCCATGTAATTAAATTTTCGGCAGAGATATAGAATTTAATACTCTTTGTTCCTAATTTTTGAGAAAGGCTTTTAGGCAATGTGTACCCTAAAGTGATTAATTTTAATCTTAAAAAAGAAGCATCTTCTACATAACGTTCTGATACGATTCCCAGAGGAGAACTTGTTGCTCTTGGAATTTCATTGCTTGGATTCGTTGGAGTCCAGCGGTCATCTAGTGTAACATTAGCATTAGTTCCCAGTGTAGAAATTTCTAATTGTTGGTTTAATGCATTAAAGACCTTTCCGCCATAAGAACCCTGAAAAGAGAAATTAAGATCGAAATCGTGATAAGAAACCGTGTTACTGAAACTTCCGACAAATTTAGGCTGTGAGCTTCCAAGATTTCCTTTGTCAGCAGCTGTAATTACGCCATCGCCATTTGTATCTACATATTTTCTGTCACCTACTTTTGTGTTGGCTAAACTGTTAATCTTAGGCTGCGTATTTACTTCTTCCTGAGTCTGGAAAATTCCGTTGGTTTTATATCCCCAGAAAGTTCCTAAAGGCAATCCTACTTTTACAGTTACAGGTTGTTGTTGCAATAAAGAACCATTTGGCACTACAGGAAAAAACTGATCTACACCGTTTCCTATAGAAACTACTTTATTTTTGTTGGCAGAGAAGACAAAATTAGAATTCCAGGAGAAATTCTCTGTTTTGATGTTTTCTGTGATCAAACCAACTTCAACACCTTTATTTTCAACACCACCAATATTTTGAAGAACTGTAGCATATCCTGAAGTTAATGGTACTGGGACATTAATAAGCAAATCATTTGTTTTTTTGTAGTAAACATCAAACACAAAGTTTATTTTTCTGTCTAATAAAGACAAATCTAAACCCACGTTGTATTGATTTGTTTTTTCCCATTTCAAATCCGGATTTGCCAGTCGGGTAGGAGCTAGTCCCGTGTATAAAGTACCTCCAAAAGAATAATTTACAGAACCCATTGCAGGAAGAGAAAGGTAGTTGCCAATCTCTTGATTTCCTGTTGTTCCGGCTGTTATTCTAAGTTTAGCTTCAGTTACACCTTTTATGTTTTTGGCAAAATCTTCATCCGTAATATTCCATGAAAATCCTGCTGACGGGAAATATCCCCATAGCGATTCAGAACCAAATCTTGACGAACCATCTGCACGGGCAGAAAGCGTTAAATTATATTTTCCTCTATAAGAATAATTTATTCTGGTCAACCATGATTTTAATACACTTTCGAATGCATCGCTGTATGGTTTTACCGCAACACCATCCTGAAGTGCATTATAAGTGTTGGCATCATTTACAAAAGTATTGGCGCCGGCATTTACAACTTCACCCTGAGTGTATTGAAGTGTATATCCTCCTAAAACTGAGAACTTATGGTTTTCGCCAAAAGTGGTATTGTAGTTCAGAGTATTTTCATTTAGTACAGAACTTACCAATCTGTCTCCAACAGATGCTAACCCTTTTGTTCCAGCACCTGTTGTAGTAGTTGCCGGAGCATAATAATTTTGTTTTGTATTAATTACGTCACCACTCACGGCAACCTTCGCAACCAGTTTTTTGGTTATTTTATATTCACCAAATAAGCTGGTCAAAATTCTATTAATTTTAGTTTCATTGGTGGTACTTACCAAATCGTTTATAGGGTTTGGTATTATACCATTAACCGCTGTTGCGTAAGGATTGTTTGTTAAATTATAACTTCCGTCAGCATTTTTAATTGGTACTACTGGCGGTTGATATAAAGCAACAACTAAAGGACTTGGTGATCTTCCGGCTGTAGCTCCTCCATTGGTTCCTACACCATTTGAAACTGAATTACTGTAGTTGGCATTGACACCAAATTTAAAATTCTGGGAATAATTTCTTTCGTAGTTAACACGTAGAGAAATTCTTTTGAAATCAGAAGCAATCACAATTCCATCCTGTTGAAAGTAACCTGCCGAAACTGCGTATCTTGATTTTTCATCTCCTCCTGAAAATGATAATTGATGATTTTGAACCGGTGCAGCAGTTCTAAAAAGAGCATCTTGCCAGTCATAACTTCCGGATGTTTTAAAAGCTTCTATTTGTGCAGCCGAAAAAGACGGAGCCTGTCCAATACTTGCCTGAACGTCATTGCGTAAGCTTGCCCATTGGCTGGCATTCATTAAATGTAATTTTTTCGAAACATTCTGAAACCCAAAATAACCCTGATACGAAATATTATCCTGTCCTTTTGTACCTTTTTTGGTAGTGATGATTACAACACCATTTGCACCACGAGATCCATATATTGCAGTTGCAGACGCATCTTTTAATACTTCGATAGATTCAATATCGCCGGGATTTATAGTAGACAATACATTGATTGATGAACCGGCGTTTGAAACTCCCGCTGTACCATTATTATTGTCATTATAAATCAATATTCCGTCTACTACATAAAGTGGTTCATTACCCGCAGTAATCGAATTTCCTCCTCTAATACGTACACTTGAAGAAGCTCCGGGACGTCCTGAACTTTGCGTAACTACCACTCCGGCAATTGCGCCCCGTAATAAATTATCTGCAGATGAGGTAACCTGAGCTAAATTTGCTTTAGGTACTGAAGCTACAGATCCTGTAATGTCTTTACGTTTTTGAGCACCGTAACCCACAACTACTAACTCATCTAATTCCTGACGTTCTTCTTTTAGATGAATTGTAACAGGATTTTTGTTTACAACTATTTCCGCTTTTTTGTATCCAATGTAAGAGACAATCAATGTATAAGGAAATTTTTGACCGGTCTGAAAATAAAATTTTCCTTCTGCATCCGTCTGAACACCGTGAGTTGTTCCTTTTATATTTATTGAAGCTCCTATAATAGGTTGATTTGTAATATCATCGACTACAGTTCCGTCAAGCTTAGATTGAATAAGTGGGGTTGTATTTTGGGCATTAATTCCGGCTGATAACAACAGGATAAAAAGCAATGAGTATATTTTTAATTTTTTTTTCATTTCTTTGTATTGGTTTAAGTAATTAACAAGGCACCTTGAAAGTTGAATTTTCAACTCTCTAATGGGATTCTTGATTTAGTGATAAATGTTCTTTAAGCCTTGCCATTTCTGTTGCCGCAGAAATGGCTTTTTTTATTTACAGCAACAATTTTGTATCTTTTTCATTTTAGTTTTTATTAGTTATTAGTCGTTTTTCTTTTTATTATATAAGTATAGTTTCAAGAATCCTTTCGACACAAATTATGTGTTAAACAGACTTTTGTAATTTCAGTAAATAATCTTGAGGTGTTTTTTTATAAGTTCGTTTTTAAATCGATTCGATAGGAGAGAGGAATCGAATGCAAACGAAAAAATTGCCAGGAATTAGCAACAGAAGCACATATAACAAAATGTGTTATAAGTATTTTTTTTAGAAAAAATGTGATACAATATGCTTTCGGTTGTTTTCAAAATATAATTCTTTAGGTTTTTAAATATTTCTATACTCTACTAATCCTATAGACAAAGTTAATTTTATTGTAATAATATCCAAAAAATAGTTTAGTTTTTTTTAAAAATAGTTAATTTTATTTTTTTTTAAGTGTAATTATTTTTATTTAAATTATTGAAAATCAATTATTTGTAATGTTTTTATTTTGTGTTGTATATGTTAAATAAGTCTTTTGAAAAGGATTCAAAATGTAGTATTTTACACTTAATTTTCTAATTTTTAAATCCTTAGCTATTCTAAAAACAGAACAAAAACGTCGAGCATATGCCATTTAGTCATCTGAAACGAGTTTTTTTAACAAAATATTGATTTTCAAAAAAACATAAAAATGGAATAAAATTAAATGCTCATCAATCACAAAATTTTTTATAATTGAGGAAAGACAATTTTATAATTTGTTTTTTAAATTAATTGGTAACTAGTTATTTACTATTATTGTTTTTTTTACTTTTATCACGTTAATGGTTTTATTATCAGTTGTATATATGTAATATTGAAAAATATGAACTGAGGATAAGAGAACTTCAGTACGTTATTCTGGAAGTATATGAGTAATTAAGCTTAAATTTATATTCTTTAAAAAATTTTAGATTATTAATGAATTCAATTAAGTAAAAATACTAGTATTTGTAATACGTATTTTTTGCTTGTATATAAAATAGCAAACCATGATTCAAGTCGAAGAAGCCTTATCAATTATTGCAGAGAATAGCACTAGAATACTGGTCCAGAAAATCCAGATGCATAAAGCGCTGGGATATATTTTGGCTGAAACGGTTTATTCTCCAATTGCAATGCCACCCTTTCGGCAATCATCGATGGATGGGTATGCTTTTATTCATAGCGAAAAACATCAATATGATATTGTAGGTACTATACAGGCTGGTGATCATTCAAAAATAAAGCTTAAAGAAAACGAAGCAGTGCGAATTTTCACAGGCGCTTTTGTACCTAATAATGCTGATACTGTAGTGACGCAGGAACATGTAATGGCTAATGAAAATTCTATTTTGATTACCATAATGCCGGAGCAACATACAAATGTTCGCAATAAAGGAGAACAAATTGGTGAAGAAGAAGTTGTTCTTAAAGTAAATACGCTGATTACTCCTGCAGCAATTGGTTTTTTAGCCTGTTTAGGTATTACTGAAATTTCAGTTTATAAAAAACCTACGGTTGCCATTTTGGTAACTGGAAATGAATTGGTAGAAGCCGGTAAGAAATTGCCAAAAGGAAAAATTTACGAAAGCAATTCGGTAATGTTGCAAGCTGCGCTTCAAACGATTGGAATCAAAAAAGCGAAAGTTTATAAAGTAAAGGATGATCTAAAAGCGGCAAAAAAAGCCCTGAAAGAAATTCTGAATAAATATGATATTGTTTTAGTCTCAGGAGGAATTTCTGTTGGAGATTATGATTTTGTCAAAGAAGCTTTATTGGAAAATGGCGTTCAGGAACTTTTTTATAAAATCAATCAAAAACCTGGAAAACCAATGTTTTTTGGGTCTAAAAATGAAACCTTAGTTTTTGCTTTGCCTGGAAATCCTGCTTCATCGCTAACTAATTTTTATATTTATGTTTATCCGGCGATCAAAAACAGAATGGGTTTTTCAGACATTCATTTAAAGAAAATAGTTCGAAAATTACAAGATGACATTCTAAATACAACAGGAAAAACATTGTTTTTAAAAGCCTTATATGATGAAACTCAGGTTAGGGTTTTAGAAGGCCAGAGTTCAGCAATGCTAAATACTTTTGCTATTGCCAACAGTTTATTAATTGTTCCGCATGATGTAGAATCGATCAAAAAAGGAGAGTTGGTGACTTTATTGCCGATAGGGTAGATTTTAGAGAATAGAGTAAAGAGAATAGAATAAAGAGAATAGAGGATAGAGGATAGAATAAAGAAGAAAAAGTGTAGAATGCGGTATGTAAATTTAAACATATAGCATAAACCTGAAACAAAAAAACCTGAAACAAAGAAAACCTGAAACAAAAAAATAAACCTGAAACTTGAAACAAAAATTAGTCATGGAAACATTAGCTGTATTTATTCTTTGTGGAGGAAAAAGTTCTCAAATGCAATCGGAGAAAGGATTAGTTCTGTTTCAGAATAAACCATTTATTGAACATATTATCAAGGCGATTTTACCAATATCAGAAAACATTAAGCTGATAACAAACAATAAAGAATACGATTATCTGACGTATCAAAAAATACCGGATATAATTTTAGACAAAGGTCCGTTAGGTGGTATTTACACAGCTTTGTCAAATTCAGAAACAGAATTTAATTTGATTCTAAGTTGTGATATTCCCTTAATCTCGACCGAATTATTATCTGAATTAATTGCAAAACATAATCAGGAAGCTCAAATCACTGTTTTTGCATCTGAAAGCAGAATGCATCCGTTAATTGGAATTTATTCTAAAAAAGTAATACCTGTTATCAAAAGTGCAATTGATAATGACGATTTAAAAATGACGAATTTAATAGCGAACGTTCCGCATCAAGTCATCACAATCGAAGAAAGTGAAAACTTTCATTTGACTAATATTAATTCGGCAGACGAATTGAACGATCTGAATATCAATTTAAGTTAATGTTATGCGAAATTTAAAGACACCAAAATTAACGATTGTAGGTGCAGGACCGGGTGATGCCGAATTGATTACACTAAAGGCGATAAAGACTTTAGAGAATGCTGATGTAGTATTATACGATGCTCTTGTTAATGAAGAATTATTGCAATATGCGGTAAAAGCAGAAATTGTTTTTGTGGGTAAACGTCTGGGATGTCACGCTTATACGCAGGATCAGATTAATGAATTGATTGTTTCGATGGCTAATCGTTACGGTCATGTTGTACGTTTAAAAGGTGGAGATCCTTTTATTTTTGGAAGAGGAAGTGAAGAGATTGAATATGTAGAAAAATTTGGAGTAGAAACAGAAATCGTTCCGGGAATTTCCTCTGCTTTAGGTGTACCGACTTCCGTTGGGATAAGCCTGACAGAGCGTTTGGTATCAGATAGTTTTTGGGTCATTACAGGAACAACTTCAAATCATGAATTATCTAAAGATATTAATTTAGCTTCAAAGTCTAATGCAACGGTTGTGATTTTAATGGGAATGCACAAATTAGATGAGATTATTTCCATCTATCAGAAGAACCGAACAGATGATTTACCAATTGCGATTATTCAAAACGGAACTAAAAATACAGAACAAAAAGTGACAGGGAGAATAAGTACGATTAGTAAATTGGTATCAGAAAATAAAATTTCATCTCCCGCAATTATTGTAATTGGCGAAGTTGTGAAAAACACTTCAGGATTGAATTCTTATGTTAAAGAGCATCTTGATGATGAATCATCCCGATAGCGATGAGGGCACGAGGTCCAAAATCCAAATTCAAAATTTATCGCAATAATTATTTTTGCTTAGTGCAATAGATAATGCCCACCAAAAAAAAGGTTCAACTTTATAAGTCAAACCTTCTTTCTAAATTATTTCTTCTTTTTTGCTTTTGCCTTTTTCTGAGACTTAGCTTTCTTTTTTGCTATTTTTTTCGCTTTTGCTTTATCCTTAGCTTTTTTTGCTTTTTCTTTTTTCTTCGCAGTAGCTTTTTGTTTCGCTTTTTTAGCTTTCTCTTTCTTTTTGTCTTTTTTAGCTTTTTCTTTTTTCTTGGCTAATTTCTTTTTCTCTTTTTCCTTGTCTTTGTCTTTCACTTTTTTCTTCTTTTTATCTGTTGATTTATCTTTTTTATCTTTTTTATCTTTTCCTGTTATTTCGGTTGCTTTATCAGTTTTGTTTTCTGATGGCTGTTCTTTCTTTTTTTCTTTGATTGTAACTTTTGGAGTTGTTATTTCTTCTGTTTTCTCAATGGCAGCCGGAGTAATTTTTCTTGCAGGAGCCTTTTGAACTGTCGATTTAGGCGTAGTTGTTGTTGCACTTTTTACAGCAGGTCTTACGGGAGTTTTTGTTACCGTTGGTTTTGCCACTACTGGTTTTACCGTTGGTGTTGCCGGTTTTGCAGCTGCTGTCTTAGCAGGAGTTGCTTTACGAACCGGTGCTTTTGCAGGTGCTGGATTTACAGGTTTTATGTTTTCTGCAACAGGCTTGCTGTTTTCAGATGTTGGTGAATCAATTTTCTCAGGAGTGGTTTCTGTGGGTTTGTTTTCCATATTAATGCGCTTTTAGATGTAGATATTATTACAAATGTGACTAAATTGTTAATTTACAGTTAAGTAAATATAATCATTAAATAAACTCGCCAATGTTAAGTTTTTCAATAAATTTATAAATTAACGTATTGAATGTTAGTTATTTGAAGTGTATTGGAAATATAAAAGATAAAATCTCTTAACAATTTCACTAAACAAAATTGTAAAATAATGCAGGGAAGTTTGTTTGAAAACTGAAAAGCGTATGGGAAGTAAAAAAGTCAGATGAATTGAATGCAAGGAGAAAATTCATTTTTGTAGAGACACGCAAGAGCGCGTCTCTACATCGGTATAATTATTTTTTTAATGCAACAAATCGAATTACAGAGCCTTTTCCGTTATGGAATAATCCTTCATTCAATTCAATCTCTTTCTCTTCTAACACGATGATTTCATAATTAGGAAAATCAGCTTTTATTTCTTCGATAGAAAATAAAGATTCAATATCTTTTGGTCCACCCACTTTATCATTAATCGCAAGATATTCTAAGTGTTTTTTACTAAAAGCTTCAAAAATAACTACTCCGCCTTTGCCTAAATATTGGTCAAGTGTTTTATGAATAGAAGATTTAATTTCTGCGGGAAAGTGTGCATAAATCAGGGCGATAGCATCAAATTGGTTGGGTTGATAATTCAGCGTTTCTAATACTCCAACCTGAAAATCAATTTCAACCTTGTTAGCTTCAGCCAGTTTTATTGCCTTGTTTTTTCCTTCGGCACTAATGTCAAAAGCAGCAACCTTCCAGCCCAATTGTGCTGCAAAAACAGCATTGCGGCCTTCGCCTTCAGCAGGGAAAAGAATGCTTCCGGGTTTTAATTTTCCCAGTTGTTCTTTTAAATAATTGTTGGGTTCCGTACCGTAAGCAAATTCTTCGCTGCTGTAGCGGTCATCCCATCTATCTTTCCAGGAGTTGTTCATGGTTTTATTTGTATTTTGAATAGTACAATAGCCTTAAATATTTTAAAAAGGCTAAAAAAAGGAATTCTTTTCTAAATCAAATATACCCAAATTAAAAAATAAAAAATATTACCATAAAACAAAAAAAACATCCTTTTCAAAAGAAAAAAAAGGTGAATTATAATATTTAGATTTAAAAAATATCTATTTCTTCTATCTAAAAATTCCTGGATTTACAGAAATCATTAGCCAGGTCCAATTGTTGGTATGACCGGCATATCCGGGAGCTTTTAAAACTTCTCAAGTTTTTAGTGGTCTTTTTTTGTTAATTTAAAATCATGAAATATGTTCAAACACATTAATGAAACTATAAACCATAGTAGGACTTATTCAATAAATAAAATCTGAACGTTTTATAATGGTTAAAAACGAAAATGAACTTAAAATATAATTAGGTACAAATACGTAATTTTATACTAAGGAATATTCAGAAGCTTTATTCGAAAGTTCCATTAGATTCTTCACTTTTAGTTTTTTCATCAGATTAAAGCGATGCACTTCAGCAGTTCGTTTGCTAATATTTAGTGCTTCGGCTATTTCTTTGTTTCCTTTTCCTGATAATAAGAGAGTCAGGATCTCTTTTTCTCTTCTGGTAATCATCATTTGTACACCAGAATTTTGTTTGGGTTCCAGAGCTCCGGAAGAACCTGTTAACTGACGAATAAGAATAGAAGAAACATCACCACTAAAATACTTTCCACCTGCTGCAACTGTATGTAAAGCCTTTAGGAATTCCTCCTTACTTGAACCTTTTAGTAAATATCCGTCTGCTCCGGCTTTTAGTGATTTTAGTACATACTCCTCAGTATCGTACATAGAAAGCATTATAATTTTTATCTTATTGTTTTGAGCCCTAAGTTTTTCGATGACCTCAATTCCATTTAAGTTCGGCATCTTAATATCCAGAATAAGTAAATCCGGAACGGTTTCGTTTATTACTTTAATAGCATCGATACCATCAATAGCTTCACCTACAACCTTTATATTTATTTCATTTTCCAGTAATGATTTTACACCATCTCTCACAAATACGTGATCATCTGCAAGGACTATTTTAATAACATTATTCATGAATTACTTATTTTTAATTCTCACTATTTACGTATAATTACCTATAGATAATACGCTAATGTACTTATTTTATATATTTGAAATAAAATTAATTGTAAAATAAGTAAGTGAAATATTATTTTTCAGTAAATAAATTAAGTTTATAAACCTAAAGACGCTTTTATCAAATTTAAGTTTTCTTCAGAATAATTAATCTTTAATGCTTCCTGATGTCCTTTGTCAGACATTTTATCCCAGGTTTTTTTAATGATGTTTTTTAGTTTTTCTTCGTCGTGTTTGTGCACAAAAGGATCCAGGTAATATCCTAAAAAAACTAAGCAAATAACATCTTCAAGTAATTGTGTTTCTACATCTTTTTTAAGTAATTTCTTTTCGATCAAAAAAGAGACACGATCTGTAAATTCAGAAGCATATCCGGCTTTTTCTAAAATTGCTGCGGTAGTTTTAGCATGAAATTTTTTAAGTTCTTCCCTCCATTTCAAGTAACCAACACGATCCATTGGGTACGATTCCCGGGCCACTTTCCATCTGCAAATATGCTGCGCTTTAGAAGCAATCTGCACTTCTTCAGAAGCTTCAGGTTCAAATTGCATTAGTCTTTGATACATCCTGTTCGAATATAATAATTCCTTTGGATATTCAATATTCTGGTCGATTTCGATGTTTGGATCTTGTGCGTTTTCGGTATCGATCCACTCGCTTGCTTTTTGAAAAGGTGTCTTCATTTTTTGGTAAGATAATAGATTTCAAATATACATAATTAATCTCTAAAGCTTATGTATACTTTAGTAGCACAGGTTTTATTCATTCAATATTCAAAATAAAATATTCATTCTAAAGTATGAAAAAATAGTACCATGGATAATTTCTATAGAATTCAGAGTATTTATTTTTAAGTATGTTTTGATCTTAAAATTTTAATAAAGTGTGTTATTTTTCTTAAATTTGATAGTATTCAATTTCTAAAAACATATCTCATGAAAAAACTTCTTTTACTAATGTTATTATCTTCTTTGATAATAAGCTGTAAAATAGCGATAAATAAAAATCCAGATACAAAAGAAACTACTTCAGAATACGGAACTCAGGAAGATCAAATGAAGTATTATTTTACTGCAACCGGCAACGAGCCTTTTTGGGCATTAAAAATGGGGACAGAAAATATTGAGTTTACATCATTAATCTCGGGGAAAGAGAAACTTATTTTTCCTGCAACTGAAGCCATACGAGCAATGGATGCTAATGTAAAAATGTACAAAGTCAGTAACGAAACATCAAGTGCGACAATTTCGATTCAGCAATTAGAATGTCAAAATTCAATGTCAGGAGCAATTTCGCCTTATAAAGTGTCGATTGAAATTAAGAATAATTCGGAACTTGAATTAAAAAAACTGGACGGATGTGGTAATTATAATACAGATTATCGTCTTCATGATATCTGGGTTTTAGAAGAGCTAAACGGATTCAAAGTCTTTTTAACAGATTTTCAAAAAGAACTTCCAAGAATCGAAATTAATGCTGCAGAAAATAAATTTATGGGTTACGGAGGTTGTAATGCAATTAGTGGCAGTATTTTTTATGAAAAAGACGTACTCCGATTTTCCAAAGTTATTTCGACTATGATGGCTTGTGCACCCGGAAATAAAGATGATCAATTTATAAAAGCACTTCAAAATACCACCACATATTCTTTTGGTGATAATCGATTAACGCTTTCTAATCCTTCAGGTAAACTTTTGGTTTTTAGAAAAGTAGATTAGTTTTTTTTTGATTTTCATCGCTAGTTCCGTGGAGTAACAAACTATACGATGAAATCAAAATAATATAGAAATCCGTGTAATTCTGCGTTTTCGCTTTAGCGAATCCGTAAAATCCGTGTGCCATTTCGTATTACTATTCCAGTTCTTTAGGATCTTCATTCTCTTCTTCAATAAAATCAAGTTCCAGAGCTCTCACCGTTTGAACAGCATTTCCGGCAATACCACGAATAGATCCGTACATTCCTAACGTATTATGAACGACTTTTTCGATTTGTTTTTCACGTTGCTTCCAAATACGCTGCATCGCTCTTTTTTCAGAATCAAGATCGCCTTGCATTTGCGTAAAACCTTCTACAATTCCTTCAATTTGCAAACGGAATTCGTTACTTGTTAGAAAATCATATAACATCGACATTTTGTCGCCTTTGTTTTCCTGCGCCTGAACAGCCTGACTTACTTGTATCAGAGATTGACGCAAAACCGCGCTTAAACCTTTAAATTCTTCATAAGTACAAATCCAGATTCCGTCGCGCATTCCCATTCTGTCCAGTCCTGCCGGCATAACCTCAGTTACTAAAACACCAATATTGGCTCTTTTAGTTCTAATGTCATTTTTGAATTTCTCAATCCACGCAGGCTGAAAAGCTTTTGTACGCTTGCTTTCGTAATAAATTGAACCACAATTTTGTAATTCCCTGGTATTTACAATCTGAAGACAATCAGCACCGTTTGCACCTTTTTTGATTTCGTCGATAGTATCAAGCGGAAAATTATTTGCCAACCATTCTTCGATTGCTAATTCCATTACTTCGCCTTGCAATTGCATAGATCCTTGTTCCTGCTTGCGTTTCATTTCTTCAATCAGCTTTTTTTGATCGTCAGATTGTTTTTGGTATTCTTTTATTTTTAGTTCATTTTTTTCTTCTTCCTGTTTGCGGATTTTGTCCCGTTCTAAAACCAAAGTAGCATTGAGTTGTTTTTCAGCTTCAGCCTGAATAGCATCTTTCATCTCCAGTTTCTCCCGTTGAAGTTTAGCAATTTCTCCTTGCATTTTACTTAGATCGCGAAGTTTCTCAGATTTTTCAGAAAGTTCTTTTTCCATCGAAAGCAAACGATCCTTATTTTCTTCGTCTAGTTTTGTTTTTAGTTTTTCGGTAATTTCTTTTTCGGCAACTTTTTTCTCACGTTCTAAACGTTCTGCAAAAAGTTCGTTTTCGTGTTTCTTTTTGGCTTCAAATTCAGTTTTGGCCTTTTCAAATTGCTCGTTCTTAAGTTCAAGTTCTTTTGTCTGAGCATTCGTTTTTTGTTGAAATTCTTTGCGGATACTATCTTCTAACTGATGTTTTAAAATATCATTTACATCGATAGTTGTTCCACAATTTGGACACTGAATTGAAGATTGCTCCGCCATTTTTATTGATTTTATTGAGTAGAATTATAATCTGCTAAGGTATTTAAAAATTGAGGTTTTTTTGTCACGAATTCCCTGAATTTTAGTTAATATTGTATAGTTGCTTAAGCGCTAAGAATTAATTTTAAGCCACAGATTATAAGGGGCATAATGATTTTTGCTCATTTTATGTCATTTTGACGAAGGAGAAATCACACTCGAAATTCGACAAAGATTGACACTTTTAGCAACGGAATAACTACTGTGATTTCTCCTTCGTCGAAATGACAAACTTACTTAAACCTAAAGAAACTTTGCGACTCTGGACCTTTGCGAGATTACTTTATAGTTTACAATTTAAAGATTTCTTTTAAGTAATTTTTACGGATTTCCTTCGTTTTAAAAATTTGAGGCAAACTTATTTCTTAGAAAGATGCAATAGAAAATCAACGGCCACTTTTGTAATTTCAGAATCATCTTCTTTCGATGTAATCAATGAAACATCCGTAAACAAATTGACCTTTTTTAATTCGATAAAACCTATTTCCAAATCTTGATTATTCTTCGCAATATTTGATGGAACAATCGAAATCCCGAGACCATTTTTGACCAATTGTACAATCGAATTGATGTTGTTTGATTCATGAACTACCTTTGGCGTAAAACCATAAAAAGCACAAAGTTCAAGTAAAACTTCATGGTAATGCGGTGCGTAATTTTTATTAAAAAAAACAAAAGTTTCGTCTTTTAAATTCGGAATTTCTTTCTCTGAATTAATTTGAATTAAACTTTTATTATAGACAACCGAAAAACCATCACGAAACCATAATTGCGATTTTATTATGGGTGATTTTATTGGAGACCGAATAATTCCTAAATCTATTTTTCCTTGTTCTAATGCCGATATTTGTTTGGTTGTTGAAATCTCAAATAGTTTGAAATTCACATACGGAAATTCGGCTTTCAGATGTTGTATCAATTCTGAAATTACGCTTGAATAAATTGAACTGATATAGGCGATTCTAAAATCTCCGGAAACATTTTTAGCAATTTTTTGTGTTTTGATTGTAATGCGTTCGAGATTCTGAAAAAGTTCTCGTACTTCTTTTTCAAAATATTTCCCGGCTTCGGTCAATTCAACTTTTTTATTATTTCGATTGAATAAGCGCGCCTGAATTTCTTCTTCCAATTCGATAATTTGTCGGCTCAAAGGAGGTTGAGAAATAAAAAGTTTCTCAGCAGCTTTGGTAAAGTTTAATTCTTCGGCTACAGCCAAAAAATATTTTAAGTGACGTAATTCCATAAATACCTATTAAGTATTAATAATTGACAAAATAAGTATTTTTGAAGTATATATGAAAGATATACTTTTACTAAAAAAATATTAGGTCTACGGGTTTTACGGATTGGACTGGTTTGTGCGGATTTTTTGTATGTTACGTAAAAGTTCGTTCGCCACGAATTTCACGAATTTTCGCGAATTACTTATTTTTAAGTTTGTGAAAATTAGTGGCAAAAAAAGGTAGAAACTATGAAAAAAAAATCCATAAAAATCAGTTTAAACCCGCGTCATCCGTGTGCTAAAAAAACTCATGCTAAATAATTATATGATGAAAAAATCAACTATTGATGAAATCAGAGAACGTTTTGATAATGATGTCGAACGATTTTCGAATTTAGAAACGGGACAAGTCGCTACAATTGACGCTACGATCTCATTAGAATTAATTACGGAAGCTTCTAAAAGAATTGTTCCTCATGCCAAAACTGTTTTGGATATTGGATGTGGAGCGGGAAATTATACTTTGAAAATGTTATCGAAAGTTAGTAATTTGAATTGCACATTGGTCGATTTGAGTTTGCCAATGTTAGACAAGGCTTTTGAAAGAGTTTCAAAAGAAACTGACGGAAGGGTAGAGGTAAAGCATGGTGATATTCGTGAGGTAGATTTACAGGAAAATCATTTTGATATTATTTTGGCGGGAGCAGTTTTGCATCATTTGCGTGATGATCAGGATTGGGAAAGTACTTTTACTAAAATATTCAAATTGTTGAAACCCGGTGGATGTTTTATGATTTCGGACTTGATTACACAAGATACTGAATTGTTAAACGAATATACCTGGCAGCGTTATGGAGAGTATTTAGAAGGAATTGGAGGTGCAGAATACCGTCAGAAAGTATTGGATTATGTAGAGAAAGAAGACACACCAAGATCAATGAATTACCAATTGGATTTGATGAAAAAGGTAGGGTTTTCAAGTGTAGAGATTTTACACAAGAATATGTGTTTTGGCGCTTTTGGCGGCATAAAATAGTATTACAAAGTTTGCCACGAGTTCCACGAATTCCCACCAATTTTTATTTTTTGGATTATCCAATTGAATATTTTAATTAGTGAAAATTGGTGGAATTTGTGGTAAAAAAAATTATAGTATTTGTACTGTTTTGTAAACCTGAATAGGAGCAGAAACAAAACTTTCGCTTTTTGCGATGAAATCAAGTAAATAAGGTTGATTGTTATGTATGTCAAGACCTGGCTGATCTTTCCACTCCTCCCAGATAATAAAAACATGATCAGCATGATGAAGGTCGTAACGAACGCATGCGGCTTCTTTTCTGGTCTCAGTAACGAGGTGATTTAACATGCTTTGTAGTTGTTCCTTATTTTCTGGTTTACTTTTAAAGAGGGCTGTAATTGAAATCATGATTATAAAGTTTTAAAGGTTTGTTCTAAATGTTTGGTATAGTTTTTCTTAAAGATATCAATATTTTCTGCAGTAGCACCTTTTTCGACATCGTGAAAATGGAATCCGTCCAGTTTTTCCATACCTGTAAATTTATTCATTTTATGAAAACCAAACATAGCGCCATCATCTACAGATGTTTCTTCGAAGAATTCTCCCGGAAGTGTAAATGCTGTTGCAGGCGCATTCCAACTTGTGGTTAACATGTATTTGCGTCCGTGTAATTGGCCGCCGGTTCCGTAATTAATGTCTGGATTTGTTCTGCTTCTACCGTCGCTTCTGTAAATTCCTTTGTTGTGTCCGGCTGTAAAAACGTCGTCGATGTATTTTTTGAATTGGTTTGGTAACTGAAACCACCAAACCGGTGTGTGATACACGATAACATCTGCCCAAACGAATTTTTCTACTTCTTCGTCTAAGTCGAAATCTTGTTTGATGTCGGTGGTTTTAATTTCGAATTGCTTGCTGTTCGTTAAGTATTCGATTGTCCAGTTGGTAACGGTTTCGTTGAATTTTCCGCCTGAGTGCGCAAAATTTTGACTTCCGTTGATGATAAATATTTTCTTCATATCGTAAATGTTCTTTTATATTTTGTTTTGTGTGAGGGATAGAAGTGAAAATCCTTTTTTATAAATTTTTTCTATTTATAAAAAAGATTGTAACGAATAGCCCGATTAGCCGCGGCGAACACACCCTAATTATTTTTATTGTTGAGTGTAATTTTTTAAACACATAGAAACATAGGTTTTTTTGTTTGCTTTTAAAAGGATTCAAAAAAGAAACTAGTTTCTAACACATACCTATGTTTGTTTAAACAAGTGAAACGCCTTTCTATATTTCTATTGGCTATGTTTCTATGTGTTTAAATATTTTGTGACTAGTATTATTTTAGTTTTGAAATTGCCTGATTGATGAAATCTAATTCTGAAATCGATAAATCAAAATCCATTGTTTTTGCGTTTGAAATGGCTTGTTCTGCGTTTCTTGCTCCGGCTAAAACAATTGTGATTCCTTTTTGTAAAGTTGTCCAGCGTAAAACCAATTGTGAGATTGAAATGTGTTTTGCATTCGCCAATGAACTCAATTCTTCGACTAGAGTTTTTACTTTTTGAAGATCAAACTGACCAAAATATCCGTTTCTGTGATCGTTGTCTTTTAGTTTACTGTCTGTGAAATATTTTCCGGTCAATAAACCTCTTTCCATTGGGCTGTAAGCTATGATTCCGATGTTTTCTGTGGTTGTGTATGGTACTAAATCTGATTCGATACCGCGATTTAGCATGCTATACGGAACTTGGTTGGATGCCAATCGAATTGTTTTTTGTGCTTCCTGAAGTTGCGAAAGGCTATAATTACTTACTCCGGCTGCCCTGATTTTTCCTTGTTGGATTAAGGTTTCAAGTGTTTCCATAGTTTCATGGATTGGAGTTGTAGCGTCTGGCCAGTGAATTTGTAATAAATCGATATAATCAGTTTGAAGACGTCTTAAGCTATTTTCGACTTCTTTTATTATACTGCTTTTTGATGCGTATTTGTAAACCGGGATTTGTTTTCCGTTGTCATCGGCATCAAAAAAGAATTCTCCTTTTCCGTTGTTGCTTCCGTCCCAAACCAAACCAAATTTGGTTAACAATTGTACTTTTGATCTGTCTTTTGTTTTTAAGGCTTCACCAATCATTTCTTCGCTTAAACCAAATCCGTAAAAAGGAGCAGTGTCGATTGTGGTTACGCCATGATCGATTGAAGCGTGGATAGAATCGATTGAATCTTTCTTTTCGTTTCCGCCCCACATGTTCCCGCCAATAGCAAATGCTCCGTATGTAATAGTTGATAATTCAAGTTCTGTATTGCCTAATTTTCTATATTCCATAATATTATATTTTAATGCTTAAAAATTGTTTAGCAAAATTATACCATTTTTAAGACTATTAATTTGTATATATTTGTCTTTTTTATGTAAATTTGTAGCCGAATTAATAAAGACTATCATGAAAAAAGAAAATTTATACGAGCCGTTTACCGTTTCCTTTGAAACTCTGGATGAATATCCTGATGTTGGGGATCGTCATAATTTCTTTGAATTGGTATATATTCTGGGAGGAACAGGAAGGCAATGTATCAACAAGAATGTTTTTGAATATGATGCGGGACATATGTTTTTATTGACGCCTGAGGATTGTCATAACTTTACGATAGAGAAGGAAACGAAGTTTTTCTTTTTGAGATTTAATGATATCTATTTGAAAAATTCGAGTCTGCAGAATGAGAATATTCAGCGTTTAGAATATATTCTACAAAATGCAAATCATCAGCCGGGATGTATTTTAAAAAATGAGGCAGATAAATGTTTGGTAAAAGTGATGGTTGAGGCTATTATTAGAGAACATGAGAATAAGGATGTTTATAATAAAGAATTGATTCAGCAATTGGTGAATACTTTGATTATTGTAGTAGCGCGAAATATTGCGAAGTACTTGCCGGAACAGGTTAATATTGGCTGTGAAGCCAAAGCAATGGATATTTTGCAATACATCCAGAACAATATCTATTACCCTGAGAGAATAAAAGCAGAATCGCTCAGTGAATATTTTGGTATTTCGAATACATATTTAGGGCGTTATTTCAAGAAACACGCTAATGAAACGATGCAGCAATATATCAGTAATTATAAAACAAAACTGATTGAACATCGTTTGCAATTTAGCGATAAGCGAATCAACGAAATTGCGTATGAATTTGGTTTTACGGATGAAAGCCACTTTAATAAATTCTTTAAGAAACAGAGAGGGAATAGTCCTTCGGAGTTTAGGAAAGTGATACGTGTTAGTGCATGATAATGGCACACGGATGACGCGGATTCGCAAGCGAAAACACGGATTATCGCGGATTTTTTATAATAGATTAAAGAATAAGTACTTAAAGACGAATTACATTAATTTGCACGAATTTTTTTGCCACCGATTTTTGCGACGCAAGTTCGTTATCATCTCGGGTACAAATTAAAAGAATTTTTTAATCTGTGTTAATTTGTGAAATTCGTGTTTAAATTATTTTTTTTATTACTCTAAGTGTATGTGTGTGTTTATTCAATTCAGCATTGTAAATTCCTAAATGGTCCAGACGGTCGATACGTACTTTTCCACTTGCGTGAATGATGTAATTATTGTCCATTATAATACCAACGTGTGTGATGTTTCCTTCGTCATTATCAAAAAAGGCTAAATCTCCTGCTTCACTTTCTTCGATAAAGCTTAACGCTTCACCTTCAAGAGCTTGCTGTGAGGCGTCGCGATGTATTTTGTATCCGTTTAGTTTGTAGACCATTTGCGTAAAACCGGAACAATCGATTCCAAAAGGTGTTTTGCCGCCCCAAAGGTAGGGTGCGTTTAAATACATAAAAGCGGTATTTATTAAAGCGCTTTTTGGTTTTGTGCCACTAGTTTTTGTGCCTTCGAAATCAAAGTTAGAAGTATTTATTTCGTTATTATTCAAAAAGGATAATGATGCACCAAGCGGAATCGGTAATAATAAATTTTCCGGCGCACTGATATAATCAATTAGATCAGCATTAAGAATAATCGCTTCTTTGCTTAACTGATTGAAATTTGCTTCAGAAATAATTTGGTACTGTTTAGAATCTACCCAACCTTCGTAGTCATCATATTGCATTCTTATTCGGGCCCATTGATTTTGGCGTTCTAAAATCTCGAGATGTTCGCCAAACAAAAGTTGTGTAACGATTTCACTTCTGTCACTTGGCTCAGATCGAACGGGTACTATAGCTAGATTGCAAATTCCGAACATTTAGGGTAATTTATTAGTTGAAATTCAGGAGTTATTTGCACTTGAAAATAACTCCTGAATTTAATATTATTTAAGCTCTTTCTATAACAATTGCAGATGCGCCACCGCCACCATTGCAAATTGCAGCAGCTCCGGTTTTTGCATTGTTTTGTTCTAAAACATTTAGCAAAGTTACAATGATTCTTGCTCCGGAACATCCCAGAGGATGACCTAATGAAACAGCTCCACCATTCACGTTTACTTTATCATTATCAAGACCAAGAATTTTTGAATTAGCCAATCCAACAACTGCAAATGCTTCGTTGAATTCAAAATAGTCGACATCGCCAATTGCTATTCCTGCTTTGTCTAAAGCTTTTGGTAAAGCTTTTGCCGGGCTTGTTGTAAACCATTTTGGTTCCTGAGCAGCATCAGCATAACTTTTTATGTAGGCGAGGGGTTTTAATCCTAATGAGATTGCTTTTTCTTCAGACATTAAAACTAAAGCTGCAGCTCCATCATTGATTGTTGAGGCATTAGCAGCAGTAACAGTTCCGTCTTTTGTGAAAACGGCAGCTAATGAAGGTATTTTATCCAGTTTTACGTTAGTGTATTCTTCGTCTTTAGAAACTATGATTGGTTCACCACGTCTTTGAGGTACTTCTACAGGAACAATTTCGTTATCAAATTTTCCTGCATCCCATGCTTTTGCACTTCTTTCATAAGACTGAATTGCAAAATTATCCTGCTCTTCACGGCTGATTTTGTATTCAGATGCACATAAATCAGCGCAAACTCCCATTGCGTTGTTATCGTAAGCATCTGTCAAACCATCTTTTTGCATTCCGTCAAGCATAGTTGCAGGGCCAAATTTAGTTCCGTTACGCATTTGTACGTAGTGTGGAATCAAACTCATGTTTTCCATTCCTCCGGCAACTACTATTTCAGCATCGCCACAAGCGATAGCCTGAGCAGCAAACATAACAGCTTTCATTCCTGAAGCACAAACTTTGTTTACAGTTGTAGCAGCAACTTCATTAGACAGGCCGGCGAAAAGTGCAGCCTGACGTGCTGGCGCTTGTCCAACTCCGGCTTGTACTACATTCCCCATGAATACTTCATCAACTAATTTTGGGTCAAGGTTAATTTTTTGAAGTGCGCCTTTAATAGCGGCAGCACCTAATTTTGGTGCGGGTACGGTAGATAAACCTCCCATGAAACTTCCGATAGGTGTTCTAACGGCAGAAACGATAACAACTCTTTTGTTCATTTTCTGTTAATATTAGTTAATCAAGCAAATTTACTCTTTATTTGAATAAATTCAAATTTTGATCCAATTCGATTGGATTTTAAATTTAATATAAATTTTTTGTTAATTCTATTTGTTTGATTGTGAAGTGTTTTAAAAAAAAGATGAAAAAAAGATGAAAAAAAGCACCGAAATAGTTGTGAGATATCTAATGTTGTCATACCTTTGCCACCGCAAAACAGGACATGTTTCCTTGAGCTGGAGAGTTGCCTGAGTGGCCGAAAGGACTTGTTTGCTAAACAAGCGTATGGGTAACTGTACCAAGGGTTCGAATCCCTTACTCTCCGCTTAATTTTTGTCTCGGGTTTAGAGTAGTCCGGTTATCGTGTCCCGATTTAGATTGGGAATAACACAGATACAAATCTATTGACTAAAAAGTTCGGGGTGTAGCGTAGCCCGGTTATCGCGCCTGCTTTGGGAGCAGGAGGCCGCAGGTTCGAATCCTGCCACCCCGACGAAAACTTTGCCATAAAGTTTTAAAACAAATGGACGCATAGCTCAGCTGGATAGAGCACCTGCCTTCTAAGCAGGCGGTCGAAGGTTCGAATCCTTCTGCGTTCACATAAAAAGCCATTCAATTGAGTGGCTTTTTTGTTTTAATGACCGTGGTATAGTTTTAGTAAAATAATTGGATGCATAGCTCAGCTGGATAGAGCACCTGCCTTCTAAGCAGGCGGTCGAAGGTTCGAATCCTTCTGCGTTCACGAAAAACCACTCAAATCGAGTGGTTTTTTTGTTTTGTATCATTTGCTAAGAAAACGAAATTGATGAATTACTTCTATGTCTTATATTCAAATTCACTTAATCAATATTATATTGGTCATACATCTGAGAGTTTAGAGGAACGATTACGTAAACATTTATCAAATCATTCTGGATTTACTGGCAGAGCGAAGGATCCGATCGTTGCTTATTTTGAAGAATTTGTGACCAAATCATTGGCTTATAAAAGAGAATTAGAAGTGAAAAAATGGAAAAGTAAATTAAAGTTGAAAAACTTATAAATAATCTGTCGCCATAATTCAGCTGGATTGAGCATCCCGATTCAATTGGGACTGTCTAAATTCTTTTTAATTTACGAAATACAATTTGTCTATATATTAAGATAACTAAAGCTGTTTTGCTTCAGCATTTCTGGTACGAATAGCTTCTTCGGTTCTGGGAATAAGAATTTCTAACCCAAAGTTTACAGCATTTGCCTGAACCTCTTCGATAAACGGTCGAAAACTTATATTATATTCTTTAAAAGCTTCTTCAAAATTTCCGTCATGTTTTTCAAAAGCATCTGCCAAAGACGCCGCACCATTTATTGCCAGCGATCCGCCCATTCCGGCTGCTGGAGATGCACAATAAGCAGCATCGCCTACAAGAGCAATTCGGCCTTTTGTCCAGGATGGCATTTTTATCTGGCAAAATTTATCAAAATAAAAAGTTTTAGAATTCTGTACTTCTTGTAATAATTCCGATGTTCTCCAGCTTTCTCCAGCGAATTTTTCGAGGATAATATTTCGTTGTTCGTCCTCATTTCGATAATCATAAGGAATTTCTTTTTCGGAACGAAAGCAAAGAATAATGTCTGTTTTATTGTTGTAAGTATTCAGCATAACAGCTTTGTTGGGCACATTATACAATTGAGCACTATCTTCTTTTATTAAAAGTTTATCTACGATAGTAATCGAAAAATATTGCTGTAAAAAGTGCACATAGTCAGTTTCAGGACCAAACCACAGTCTTCGTACGGCGGAATGAATTCCGTCACAACCAAATACGAAGTCAAATTTTTTCTGAGGATTATTTTTAAAAGTAACCTTGACCTCTTCATTTGTTTCGTTTAATGCTGTAATACTGTCATTGAAAACAAATTCGACATCATTTTTTATCGTGTTGTATAGAATTTTAAGCAGTATATCACGTTCAATTTCAGATTCATCGTCGTCAATTTGTTCGTCGTCATCATGCGCCATGAAACCTTCGGTGATATTATCAGCGTTTTTAAATTCTATAATTCTCGGATTCAGCCTGTTTGATTTTATCTGCTCAAAAATGCCCATACGTTTTGCAATATCAACAGTATTGCCCAATATAT
The DNA here is from genome assembly GCF_027980145.1 of Flavobacterium azizsancarii. GTDB lineage: Bacteria > Bacteroidota > Bacteroidia > Flavobacteriales > Flavobacteriaceae > Flavobacterium > Flavobacterium azizsancarii. The sequence continues at coordinate 79,730 of NZ_JAMZNK010000012.1, forward strand.
CAACAGGAGTTCCGCCCATTTTCAGGTCATCTGCAACTTCGACAATAGTTACTTTGCAGCCAAATTTATTCATCCAGTAAGCGGTAGAAAGTCCGGCAAAACTTGCGCCTGAAACAAGTACTTTTTTATTTTTTAATGTTTCCATTTTGTATACGATTTATATTCAATGCAAAGGAACATCCTAAATCAGTGTCGCAAAATAGCCAATCAAAGTAAGTATTGGACTAATCGAGGTTTTTGTTTCTAAAAGTTAAAGCAGACATGCCTGTAACCTTCGTAAACAGTCGTGAAAAATAAGCATAATCATCGTATCCTAAAACCGAAGCAATTTCTTTTACCGATTTATCAGAGTGATAAAGCAACCGTTTTGCTTCTAAAATTACCCGTTCCTGTATGTGATGTGAAACCGAAAATCCAGTTGCATTTTTGATACATTCGTTTAAATAAGGAGTCGAAATATTCAGTTTTGGACTATAATCGGCAGGACGTTTTAGAGTGGTATAATTCTTTTCTAATAATTCCCGGAACGTTTTCGTTACAACGTCAAATCTTGAAATTTTATCTGTTGACGGAACATTTTTCAAATACTGCGAAATCACTAATGCAACGAGCGAATTACAACTGTCTTTTATTATAGAATGATATAATTTATCGCTTTTAAGTGCAGATAATTGTATACCAAGTAATACTGCTTCTGCGATAACAGAGAATATTTCTTTCTCTAAAACTAACGGTTTTACGGGAGTAATTTCTTCCAGCAATTTCAAATATTCAGGATTCAGGTTTTCATTATCAATAGCCCAACAGCTCACGATTACATTTTCTGTGGTTATGGTATGATGCACCTGATTGGGGTGAATGTAAATCACAGAAAAGGGTTCTATTGTATACTTTTGAAAATCAATTTCGATAGCAACAGTTCCTTCTTCAAGCAGAAAAAAAGAATGGCGATCGTGTCGATGTGCCTGATTTTCTTCCTTAAATTCAGCTTTTTCTTCAATGCTCAAATCGTTAAAATTAAACCTTTCGATAGCAATACCGGTATGCACATCTTCTGTCATACGATTTACCGGAATAGTTTTATTTTTCTTAGACATTGGCTGTTGATTGAGATTGCAAAGTTATTTATTCATGGCAATATATTCAGATGGTGTCATAGAAAAATGCTTTTGAAAATTTCTTCCAAAACTCGTCTGAGATTTATAACCCACTTTTTCTGCGATTTCATACATTTTAAAATTCTCGTTCAAAAGTAGTTCTGCAGCTCTTTTTAACCGAACTAAATTGATCAGTTCATTCGGGCTTAGATTCGAAATATCCTTGATTTTTCGATACAAAGTCGAACGGCTCATATTCATGATTTCTGCGAGTGATTCTACGCTTAAATCGGGATCTGTAATGTTTTTTAGAATTTCGTCATCCAGTTTTTTAAGGAACTTTTCATCGGTTTTATTGTGTGCGATACTTTTAATGTGCGAAAGTGGCGAACTCGCATAATAATTCATAATCTGTTTTCTATTTTCGATCAGATTATTAGCCTGAACTTTTAAATAATCCATTGAGAAAGGTTTTGCGATATACGCATCTGCGCCAGCACCAAGACCATCAATTTGAGATTTTAGCGAGTTTTTGGCCGTAAGCAAAATAACCGGAATATGACTCGTCTCCAGATTGGATTTGATTTCTTTACACAGCGTAATTCCGTCCATAACAGGCATCGAAACATCACTTATCACCAATTGAATGTTTTCGTTGTGAATTATTTTCAGCGCATTTTCGCCATTATCAGCTTTTAAAACAGTGTAAACCGAAGACAATTCTGTAGCAATAAAATTCAGTAAATCTTCATTGTCTTCTACAATCAAAAGCTGTGGTTTCTCGTGTTTGTTTTCGATTGCAATAGTTTCGGATTCAGTTTCGATTTCTTCTTTTTCAGGTTCATTATAAAACATAAATTCTTCTTCCTGGCGCAGCGGAACCACAAGTTCAAAAATATTAACTTCTGAATCTGGAATTACCTGTAAGTTTCCGTGATGCAATTGCGTTAGCGAATGCGCCAGCGAAAGCCCAATTCCCGTTCCTGAAGTCGTATCCATATTATCCACTCTGAAAAATGGTTCGAAAATTTTATCTTTTAAATGAAACGGAATTATATTCCCGTCATTTTTCACAATCAAAGTCAGTTTTTTTTCGTCCCTGAAAAGTGTAATCGAGGCTTTGTCTTTGGCATATTTAATGGCATTGCTCATCAAATTGCTCAGGATTTTTTTGAAAGCCTCTTTATCTACAAAAGCAAAAATATCTTTATCGCCCAGTTCCAGTTCAAATTTAATGCCTCTTTCTTCAATCAATTGGCTGAATCTTAAATGAAAATTCCTCACCATCGATGAAATATTTGCTTCGACAAAAGTAAGTTTCAAACCTCCAATTTCAGATTTTCTAAAATCTAATAATTCGTTTACTAATTTTAATAATCGTGAGGTATTTTTTTTCATTATAGAAAGATTCTGAGGTACTTCCGGCAATTGGTGTTCCATCACTAAAAGTTTTTCCAGAGGTCCTTTTATCAACGTCAATGGCGTTCTGATTTCGTGCGCTACATTGGTAAAAAAATCAATTTTGGCCTGATAGATTTCTTTCTCTTTTTCGTCGTTAAGATGTTTTATTTTGCGATTGTTCTTAATCTGGGTTAAATTTTGCGAATACCGAATTATATAATAAAACGAACCGCAAATTAAGAGAAAATAAAAAAAGTAAGCATAAGAACTTGCCCAAAACGGAGGAAGGATTCTTATTGTTAATTCGACTTCTTTACTCCAAACGCCAAAACTATTCAATGATTTTACTTTAAAAACATAATCGCCAGGTGCCAGTTCTGTAAAGAAAACTTTGTGGTTGCGTTCCAGATAAACCCAGTCATTATTAACGTTTTCGAGTTTATACCAATATTCTGTAAGTTCAGGAGCCGTGTAATTTAAGGAAGCAAATTCAAGATTAAACGACGATTGGTTGCTGTTAAGTTCCAGTTCATCAATATGAGAAATCGATTGTTTTATAGGAGAATCATCTCCGTTCGCATCAATATCTTTATTATTGATCTGCAAATTGGTAATAAAAATCGAAGGCGTGTATTTGTTTTTGGTAAAATTCTTTGGGTTGAAACTAATCATTCCGTTAAGGTTTCCAAAATACATATCGCCGTTATCATCTTTAAAAGCCGATGCATAATTAAACTGATCGCTCAATAAACCATTTGCCGTGGTATAAATTTTAATGCTTTTATGGTCCGGGCTAAATTTTACCAAACCTTTAGAAGTCGTCAGCCATAAATTTTTGGCATCATCTTCTAAAATTGAATATACGACATTGCTTGGGAATCCGTTTTTTGTGGTGAATTTTTTAAAAGTCCTTGTTTTTTTATCCAATAAATCCAGTCCGTTTTCGGTGGCAAACCATAAGTTTTTTGCGCTGTCTTCAAAAATATAGTTGATGGAATTATTACTAATGCCATTCGGATTTTTGTAATCATAAATAAAAACCTCTTTCTTTTTAGTTTTCGGATTATAATAAAACAAACCGTCGCGATAACTTCCTGCCCACAAATTGCCGTCGCTGTCTTCTTTATAATTCGTGTAATGTGTCGTTTCAGGAAAGTTTTTTAAGGTTTCAAAAGTATCATTTTGATCGTTATATTTATAAAGTCCCATTGTTGTAATCACGATCAATTCGTCTTTTTTGGTTTCATAAAATGAAAAAATAAAATTACTTCTCAATCCTGACGACGGATTATTAGCACTATAATGTTTGATAACGGCGCCTGAATTTCGATCTAAAACATCTAATCCGTGCTCAAAAGTTCCCACCCAAATTTTGTCTTTTCTGGGCATCAAAGCATGTATATTGTAGTATGAAACGTTGCTTTTGCTTCCGTTGGGCAAATACGAAGTAAATTGTTGGGTTTTAGGATTAAATCGGTTTAAGCCAGCATCTTCAGTTCCAATCCAGAGATCGCCTTTATCATCTTTATGGATTTCCCTGACGGCGCTTCCGCTAATAGAATTTTGCCCTTTCTGCGGGAAGTATTTCTTGAATTGTGTGTATTGTTTTTGATGGTAATTGATACCGCCAAAATAAGTTCCAATCCAAATCCCGTTTTCCTTATCAATAGTGATAGAATAAGCCGCATTGTCTGAAATCGCATACGGATCATTGTAATTTTTTTTCAGATTTACATTCACTTTTGTTTTTAGATTATAAACATAAACTCCTGATTCGCTGGCAATCCAGAGTTCGTCATTGTCTTTCTTTTTAAATTGACGGACATAAACCGGATTCTTGGTCGAAAATTGCAGACCTGAAGTCATTTTTCCGGGAATATTATAAACCAAAACTCCATCTTCTTGTGTACCAATCGCAATATTGTTTTTGTCTAAAGCATAAATAACCGTAATCCTAAAATTGGCAGAACCTGCGGGAGGCGTAATCGGAATGTTTTCAAACGAAAGATTTTCTTCAGAATAGCGGTAGATTTTATTTAGGGAAGATGCCCAGATTTCTCCATTTGCATCGCGTGAAATCGAAGTCACAATAAAGTACTTATTGGGGTTGAAAGTCTTGGTTTCTTTTTTTACCATAGAATATTTGTAGAGAATATTTCCTGAGATAAACCAAATATTTCCATTCTTGTCGTGGTTGATATCGTTGATCCTGTCATTAATTGCTTCGTTTAAAACTGTAAACTGGTCTGTCTTTTTATTGTATTGGTACAAACCTTTGTCTGTACCCACCCAAATTACACCTTTATATTCATGCAGGGATTGTATATAATTGCTTCCTAAACTATGAATTGGGTTGCCATTACTTCGATAGGTTTTAAATCGGTAACCATCAAATCGGTTCAAACCGTCTTTAGTTCCAAACCACATAAAACCATCTTCGTCCTGTAAAGAAGTCAAAACGGTGTTGTTTGAAAGTCCTTCTTCGACCTGAAAATGTTTGAAATAATATTCTTGCGCCTGAATAAGATTTATTGAAAAAATCGAAAAAAATACAATAAGAAAGAATTTACGCATAGTTGTGTTTTTTATGATAAAACCAGAACTTATTCAAATCGTGTCAATATTCGACATAATGTTGCAAGTCGTTGTTTTTCTGGTCTGTTTTGTACAATTTGACTCATTTGAGAGAGATATTGACACAAATGAATCATTTTATTTTGAATTAAAATCATCTACTTTGACTTTTTAAATAAATGATATTGATATTTTTTAACCTTAAAAAATAAGACATCAGTAAAATTAACTTTAAAAAATAACGTCATTAATACTTTTGAATTAAAATGCACACATTATTAACAGATGCCAATTTACAATGGTACGCCGCTCGGATAAAAGATGGCTAAAACTTTACAAATTAAGTACAAAACCAACCAAAAAAGAAAACTATCTAAAATGAAAAATCAATGAAAACAAAGTTCACTCAAATTTTAAAGCAGAGATATTACCTCTTGTTTTTCTTTAGTTTATTAGTGCAACAAACGTATGCGCAACAGCAAATAACCATAAGCGGAAAAGTATCTTCAGTAACAGGAGAACCAATTCCGTTTGCAAATGTTGTCATCAAGAATACCAAAAACGGAGCAGTTACTGATTTCGACGGAAGGTATAAAATTGAAGCAGCTTCAAATCAAACACTGATTTTTAGTTCGCAGGGATATAAAACAATTGAAATTGCGATTAACAATAGAACGACAGTAGACGCTTCTCTGGAAGAAGATGCAATGAAACTGGACGAAATTGTGGTTGTAGGGTATGGATCTCAACAGAAAAAAGACCTTACAGGAGCAGTTTCCCTAGTAAAAGCCGAAGAAATTCAAAAACGTCAGATTACAACTGTAGCAGACGGACTACAGGGTTTAGTTACTGGAGTAAAAGTGCGTGGCGGTGGTCGTCCGGGACAGGAAGCGAATATCGAAATTCGTGGTTTAAAAAATCTTCAAAGTACTAACCCATTATATGTAATTGATGGATTGGTTACATCTGCAAACAGAGATTTTAACCCAAATGATATTGAGACTATTCAGGTTTTAAAAGATGCATCTGCAGCAGCAATTTATGGTTCGAGAGCTGCAAATGGTGTAATTATTATTACAACCAAAAAAGGTAAAAAAGGTCCGCTTAAAGTGGAAGCTTCAGCAAAAAGCAGTTTTACTACAATGCCAAAATATAGTTTGATGGGAACAGAAGAGTTCGCTAAATTCAATAATCAGGCGTATGATAATGCCGGAGCGCCAAGACAAAACTTAAATATGGCAGTCGATACAGACTGGCAGGATGTGGTTTTCCAGAACGGAATGATCAATGACTATAATGTAAGTGTTTCCGGAGGAGGAGATAACTCGTCATTTTTTATGTCGGGAAATTATTTTGGAAATAAAGGAACTGTAGTAGGAACTGATTTTGACAGAATCTCATTCAGGGTAAATTCAAGCGGTTCAAAAGGTATTTTTAGTATTGGAGAAAACATTGCTATTAGTAATTCAAAAACTGATGAAATGTCAGGAAACCCAATTATTGATGTATATAGATTAACACCAACAATTCCTGTTTACGACGCTTCTAATCCTGGTGGTTACGGTTACGGAAAACAAGGTGTCGCAGATACTTTTGGTACAAACCCTTTGGCTCTTGCTGATTTTGCCAATACTATCAATGAGAATTTTAGAATAAGAGGAAATATCTGGTCTGAACTTAAATTCACGCCATGGTTGAAATACCGTTTCAATTTTGGATATGAAACCAGCTTTGATAGCTATAATTTCATGAGGAAATTAGGAAACTGGACTTTAAATCAACCGGTAGAAAAATCATTCATCAACCAAAATAAAGGAAGATCAGAAACCTTGCTTTATGAAAATACACTGACTTTCAAAAAAGCATTTGGTAAACATGATTTCACTGTTTTGGTGGGACAAACATTCCAAAAAGACAATTACAACCAAATTTACGGAACAAAGAGAAATCTTTTGATAAACTCAGGTACAGGATCATATTATGATGTTCTGGATTTAGGAGATTCGCCGGAAGTTGGAGGTTTTAGAAACGAAGCTGCTTTGACATCTTATTTAGGAAGATTAGAATACAATTATGATAATCGTTATTTGCTTAATGCAGTTATCAGACGAGACGGATCTTCAAGATTTAGTGACGATAATAAATGGGGGAATTTCCCATCTGTTTCTGCAGGATGGAGAATCAATAACGAATCTTTCTTTAAATCAGAATTTATTAAAGATTTAAAACTAAGAGCGAGTTACGGAGAATTGGGTTCAGGAAATATAGGAAACTACGAATATAAAAGTTTCATTAATACTTTTGGAACTGTAGTTTTGGGTAACGGACAAGGTTTGTATCCTGCTGCAACTCAGGTAAGATTATCAAACGCACAATTGCGTTGGGAAAAATTAAAACAATCAAATTTCGGTTTAGATCTTGGTGTCTTGAACAACGATTTGCGCTTTACAGCAGATTATTTTGTGGCACGTACCGAAGATGTATTGTTTGGTTTCCCAATTTTATTAACTACCGGAAATGACGGAGGAAATCCAATTTCTAATGCTGCAACTGTAGAAAATAAAGGTCTTGAACTGGAATTGGCTTACAGCAAAAAAATCAATGATTTCTCTTTTAATGCTTCGATCAATTTTACTAAAGTAAATAATAAACTGGTTTCATTAGGTAACGGGCAAAACCAAAATATTCAGGATAATACGATTACTCGTGCCGGAAACGCGGTAGGAATGTGGTACGTTTTGCAAACAGACGGATTGTTTCAAAACCAAGCTGAAATTGCCAATTACAAAAATGCGGATGGAAAAGTAATTATGCCAAATGCGCAGCCTGGAGATATTCGTTTTAAAGATGTTAACGGCGACGGACAAATTACAAACGAAGACAAAGATATTGTTGGAAGTCCTTGGCCAGAATTTGAAATGGGTTTAAATGCAGGAGCTGAATACAAAGGTTTTGATTTTTCTATGAACTGGATTGCGTCACACGGGGCAACGGTTTATAACGGATTTAGGAGTGTTGTGGATCGTTTTGATGACAATAGCAATTACAGAACAGGAATTCAGCCCTGGACTCCGGAAAATCCAAATACTGATTTTCCAAGAATTGTAAAAGGAACAACTTTGAACTCAAGGGGAGATACAGACAGATTCTTAGAAAACGGTGATTTTATCCGTTTGAAATACATCGGATTGGGTTATAACATTCCGGATAGCGTCTTGAAAAGTGCCGGAATTACAAGAGCAAGATTAACAATATCTGCACAAAATGTTATTACAATTACAAAATACAAAGGTTTAGATCCTGAGTTTAGTAACTCTAATATTTTTCAGAGAGGTGTTGATAACGGGGCTTTCCCAAACTTACAAACGTATTCATTTGGTGTTGAATTTAGCTTCTAATTTTAAAAAAATCGCGTAATGAAAAAAATAATAGTATTAATAGCAATTTTTTCAGGTCTGTTTTTCACATCATCATGTGAAAACGAATTAGATCTGGACAATCCAAATGCTGTAACCGTAGATCAGTATTGGAAGACCGAAACTGATGCACAGGCAGGAGTAAACTCCATTTATGCCATGTTTTATAAAGATGGATTATGGGCAAGATGGATGTATTTTCGCTTAGACCTGACTTCTGATGAAGGATTTAGCAATAGCCCGTGGACAGAATTAGCTGACTGGACAAGATTTAATTACATTAATTATAATTTCTGGGAAGGGCAGGTAGTAACCTGGAGAGATACTTATAAAGCCGTTTTTAGATGCAATCAGGTATTGGCAAATGTGCCGAACATTACGTTTCAGAATGAAGACGATAAAAAGAGAATTATAGCACAGGCAAAATTCTTTAGAGCATTACATTATTATTATGCTGCAATACTTTGGGAAAATATTCCGCTTGTTTTAACACCGTCTACACCAGCAGATTTACCGGAACAAAAAAATGTAACCGAAGTTTGGGCACAAGTAGAAAAAGATCTAAATGAGGCTTTTGAAGATTTACCTACATCATGGTCAGCAGAACAAACAGGAAGACCTGATAAAGGTGCAGCAAAAGCATTTTTAGCAAAAGTATACATGCAACAGCACAAATGGAGTGAAGCAAAAGGCGCTTTAGATTATTTAATAAGCGGGGCAGGCGCAAAATACAGTTTAACTTCAAATTTTAGAGACAACTTCACGGATCTAAAAGAAAACAACAGTGAATCTGTATTTGAAATTCAGTTTGGAGATCAAAAAAGCGGAGGAACAGATGAGGGTCAAAGTGCTGCAGTTTCAAGCAACCGTGCTCAGTTTTTTGCACCAAGAGGAATTGGATGGTCTGACGGACAAGCTCGTTTCTGGTTGATAAATGCCTTTAAACAAGAAAAAAATAAGGACGGAAATCTTGATACCAGATTGAGATATACATTATACTATCCTCAATTACTAGCCGATTTTGGAGACAAAGTATACGGTAAAAACTGGGAATGGGGCAATGACGAAGCATGGTTCAGAAAAGGAAGCCGTGATTATTACCGAAATAACGAAGATTATTACAGTCAGGTAAATTACAGATTGGTTCGTTACGCCGATATTTTATTGCGCTATGCCGAAGTTTTGAACGAACTGGGAAATACGCAAGATGCTTATCAATATGTAGACTTAGTGAGAGCCCGTGTAAACATGAACGCTTTAGCGGTGGCTCATCCTGAAATAGGAAACGATCACGATAAATTTTTAGAAAGATTAAAAACAGAACGAGTTTTAGAATTGGCCGGAGAAAGTGTTCGCTGGGAAGATTTAAAACGTTGGGGAGATTTAAACACTCAGGCTTCTGTCGATAAAATTGCACTTCGTGATCCTGATTTCAAAAACTTTGTAGTAGGAAAAAATCAAAGATTACCAATTCCGCAAGTTGAGGTTGAAAATAATCCGAAATTAAAACAACACGACGAATATTAATAGCTTAAAGGGAATCAGATCAAACAAATCTGATTCCCTTATAAAAAGAACGATCGTTCATAAAACAACAAAATTTATAATGAAAAAAGTAAAATTGTGTCTGACATTTATGTTGGCAGGACTTGTATTGCTTAGTTGCAACAATAAAAAGAATACTACCGAAGAAAATAAAAATGAAACAACTGCGGTTGAAAAAAGAGAAATCTGGACAAAAGATCAGGCCAATAAATGGTATGCGGAACAACCTTGGTTAGTAGGCGCAAATTATTATCCTAGCACAGCTATAAATCAGTTAGAGATGTGGCAGGAAGATACATTTGATCCCATAAGAATCGACCAGGAACTGGGTTGGGCAGAAGCTATCGGCATGAATGTTATGCGCGTTTATCTTCATGATTTATTGCACAAGCAAGATGCGGAAGGTCTTTATAAACGCATGGACAAGTTTCTGGAAATAGCAGATAAACATCATATTAAAACATTATTTGTTTTATTTGATTCCTGTTGGGATCCTTTTCCAGCTTTAGGAAAACAACGTGCGCCAAAACCATTTATACACAATTCAGGCTGGGTACAAAGTCCGGGGCAAAAAGTTTTGCAGGATGCTGCACAATATCCTCGTTTAGAGAAATATGTAAAAGAAACTGTTGGTAAGTTCAAAGATGATAAACGTGTTTTAGGTTGGGATGTATGGAACGAACCGGATAATATGACGGGACCATCTTACGAAAAAATCGAAATAAAAAACAAAGTCGATTTGATTCTACCACTTTTAAAAAATGTTTTTGTCTGGGCAAGAGAAAGCAATTCTTCTCAGCCATTAACTTCCGGAGTTTGGGTTGGTGATTGGAGCGATGAAACAAAGATGAAACCAATACACAAAATGCAGATCGAACAATCTGATATTGTTTCTTTTCACAATTATAATACACCTGCGGATTTCGAAAAAGTAATCAAACAATTACAGCGTTACGGAAAACCTTTATTGTGTACAGAATATATGGCAAGACCAAACGGAAGCACTTTTGAGGGATTTTTACCAATCGCAAAAAAGTATAATGTTGGCATGATCAACTGGGGTTTTGTTGACGGAAAAACACAAACTAAATATGCTTGGGACAGCTGGACGAAAAAATACGATTCAGAGCCAAAACTTTGGTTTCACGAAGTACTTAAAAACGATGGAACACCTTATATAAAAGCAGAAACAGATTTGATTAAGAAAATGACTGCTGAGGCGAATAAGAAGAATTAGAAAATTAGATAATGTGTCAATTTGATAATTTTTTTGCCACAGATTGCGCAGATTAGAATGATTAATTCTAATCTGTGATGAAAAACTAAACACAAAGAAACATAGATTTATTGTTTCTTTTTAAGAGTACAAAAAAGCTCGCTTTCACAAATAGCGATGTGTATTTTAATAAGTGAAACGCCTTTTTCAGTCAAAGAAAAGCGATGTCTCTATGTGTTAAAGAAAACATTTTTATCCCGATACTATCGAAGTGGCAAAAAATAATTAGTGGAATTCGTGGCAAAAAAAACATTTTAATCTTTTAAAAACATGAAAAAAAACACAATAAAACAGCTCTTTTTTCTGGTAGTAATTCTAGTAGGATTTTCAGCGAAAGCGCAACAGCCAGATCCGCCTGGTCAAGTAAAGGGAAATGAAAAACCTAAAAACGAAGCGTATCTTTTTGCGCATATGACACACAACGATTATGGTAGATTGTATTATTCTGTGAGTCTTGATGGTTTGCATTGGGAAAACTTAAACAGCGGAAAAAGAGTTTTTGAAGATTATAAAGGACATCCCGATATCTGTAAAGGTCCGGACGGAAAATATTACATCGCAGGAAATACAGGCGACGATGCAAAAACCATCAACATTTGGGTTTCGGATGATTTAATTACGTGGAAAAAACACTCTGATTATACGCCTGATTTAAAAAGTACACCTGATTATTCGAATGCTTTACAGCGAATTGGCGCACCAAAATTATATTATGACAAAGACTCAGAAAAGTTTATCATGACCTGGCACACGCCACATCTTGACGGAACAAAAGAAGATCCGGAACGTTATTGGGCAAGTCAGCGAACGTTGTATGTTTTATCTAAAGATTTAAAAATTTTTGAAGGAACACCAAAACGTCTATTTGATTGGGATATGGGAACCATTGATGTTTTCATTCGTAAAGTTGGCGATTCCTACTACGCCGTAATCAAAGATGAAACCTATCCAACTCTATATTGGACAACCGGAAAAACCGTCCGTATTGCGAAATCAAAATCACTATTAGGACCTTATTCTTTGCCCCAGCAATCTATCAGTCCCAACTTTAGAGAAGCACCAATGTTGATTCCTTCACCAGATGATAAAATATGGTACATGTATTACGAACAATATCCCGGAGTTTCCTACGGATTATCTATCGCAGATAATCTCAACGGACCTTGGTTTCAAGCCTCAGGTTACACCTTTTTTTCCGATTGGGATAAATACAGTTTCCCCGAAAAAGTACGTCATGGTTGTATGATTACAATTTCAAAAAAAGAATACGACGGCTTGGTGAAGAAATTTGGTTTGACAAAAAAGTAAAAAATAAACCATATAAACAATATAAGATGAGCTTAAATTAATATGAACTTTTATTGCTTATATGGTTTAAAAAATGAGTTCTAAACTCAGGAAAAATATGGTTAGTGAAGTTAGTTTAAGTAATTACCAGACTTGTGTGAATATAAGTCTGGTAATTCAATTTTGATTTAAATGAAATATCACGGCATTATTTAATGAAAGATGCCAAATAAATAGACAGCATGAAAAGAAAAAGTATCGTTTTTTTAGCCTTGTTTTCGATGTTTGCAGCAAATGCGCAATGGAAACCTCAGGGCGATAAAATCAAAACCAAATGGGCAGCACAGGTTGATCCTGCTAAAACATTACCAGAATATCCCCGTCCGATTATGGAGCGCAGCCAATGGAAAAATTTGAATGGTTTATGGAATTACGCCATTCAGGAATTTGGAAAAAACGCGCCATCAAAATATGACGGACAAATTCTGGTTCCGTTTGCGGTAGAATCTAGTTTGTCTGGCGTGATGAAAGAAGTAGGGGCAAAAAATGAACTTTGGTATGAAACCAATTTTTCGATTGAATCCAACTGGAATAATAAAAATATCCTTTTACATTTTGGCGCTGTAGACTGGAAAACGGAAGTTTTTATAAACGATATCAAAGTAGGTTCACATACAGGTGGTTATACACCGTTTTCATTTGATATTACACCATTTATCCAAAAAGGAAAAACTCAAAAACTGGTTGTAAAAGTTTGGGACCCGTCAAATGATGGGCCGCAGCCAAGAGGTAAACAGGTTAAAAATCCCGAAGGAATCTGGTATACGCCTGTTACCGGAATCTGGCAGACGGTTTGGATAGAACCCGTAAATACAAAAAATATTACGGCACTAAAAACAACTCCAAATATTGATCAAAATACGATAAGCATTAAAGCTGATGTCGCGGGAGCAACAACCGGAGACGTAGTCGAAATATCAGTTTTTGACGCAGGAAAAGAAATTGCCAAAGAAAAAGCTGTTGTTGGCGAAAGCAATGATATTGTTTTGAATAATGTGAAATTATGGTCGCCTGAAAATCCATTTTTATATCAGACAAAAATCCGTTTAATCAGCAATAATAAAGTGGTTGACGAAGTGAAAAGTTATTTTGCGATGCGAAAAATTGCATCAAAAAGAGATGAAAACGGAATCATGAGAATGCAGTTGAATAACAAAGATTATTTTCAGTTTGGTCCTTTAGATCAAGGGTGGTGGCCAGATGGTTTGTATACGGCACCCACAGATGAAGCTTTGAAATATGATATTATTAAAACAAAAGATTTGGGTTTTAATATGATTCGTAAACACGTAAAAGTCGAACCGGAACGCTGGTACTCACACTGCGATCAATTGGGAATTTTAGTTTGGCAGGATATGCCAAGCGGAGATGAACAACCGCTATGGCAAAACAAAAAATATTTTGAAGGAACTGAATTACTGCGTACTCCAAAATCTGAAGAAATCTATAGAAAAGAATGGCGGGAAATTATGGATCATTTGTATTCGTATCCAAGTATTGTTGTTTGGGTTCCGTTTAACGAAGCGTGGGGACAATTTAAAACTGTAGAAATTACAGAATGGACAAAACAACATGATCCGAGTAGATTAACGAATTCATCAAGCGGTGGAAATCATTTTCAAACGGGAGATATTCTCGATTTACACAATTATCCGGGACCTGAAATGTATTTGTATGATGCCAGAAGAGTTACTGTTTTAGGTGAGTACGGCGGAATTGGCTTGCCACTTGAAGGTCATTTATGGAGAGCAAATGACAATTGGGGTTACGTAAAATTTAAAAATGAAAGTGAAGTAACAGCCGAGTATATCAAATATGCCCAAATCCTAAAAAATTATGTAAAAAGCGGATTCTCAGCAGCAGTTTACACGCAAACAACGGATGTTGAGGGCGAAGTAAACGGCTTCATGACTTACGACAGAAAAGTAGATAAAATGGATTTTAAAGCTGTGAATAAAATGAACACAGAAGTTATTGATGCTTTAAACCATAAATAGTTTTTTTAAGCACATAGAAACATAGTTTTTTGTATCGAAAAGAGAAGATAAAAAGAAACAAGTTTCTAAACATAGTAATAATGCATAGCCCGAAGTTTCAATTTTGGGAGTCAAAGAGAAAAGTCAGTTACGTATTTCTATCTGTACGAGGTTTAATTTTTATTCTAAAAAAGCAATATAAATGACTTTTACCGCAAAGAGCGCAAAGGTTTTATGCAAAGTTCGCAAGATGACAATGATTGTGTTTACGGATTGAGAAGAATGGATTAAAATTCATCCCTACAATATAATTTGAGCGAAGGCTCTTTTAGGAGGAACGAGTTATATTGTAGCAACGGATTTAAATCCGTTGAAAAGAACAAAAAGATTTGGTTTTATTATAGAAATTAGGATGACAAACTATGCCGAAATATTGTTATGAAAATCATTGTCTTAGCCCCGATAGAAGTGGAAATCCTTTTGTGGAGGGGTTCGCCACAAAAGATTGTAACGGATAGCGGGATTAGCTTCTAATAAAAGGAAGCAATTTGACCCAATTTTTGATACTAAAAACAGATACCCAACAATAAAAAAATAAAATGAAAAAATGCTTATTACTCTTTTTGCTAGCGATTGTTTCTACTGGATATTCACAGCAAAAAACATTCACAAATCCCATTCTACCAGCGGGTGCTGATCCTTACAGCACGTATTACAACGGATATTATTATTACACGAATACGTTACAAAACCGATTGGTGCTTTGGAAAACAAAAGATCTATCTGATCTGAAAAATGCCCAAAGCAAAGTCATTTGGCAAGCACCAAAAGGAACCGATTATTCTGCGGATATCTGGGCGCCTGAGTTTCATGTCATTAACGGGAAATGGTATTGTTATTTTGCAGCAGACAATGGCGATAACAACACGCATAGAATGTATGTATTGGAAAATAAATCATCAGATCCGTTTAAAGGAGATTTTGAATTTAAAGGAAAAATCGCTGCTAAAACGGACAAATGGGCGATTGATGGAAATGTTTTTGAGCATAAAAAACAATTGTACATGATCTGGGCAGGATGGGAAGGCGAAACTAACGGACAACAGAATATTTACATAGCCAAAATGAAAAATCCGCTTGAGATTGAAGGAGATCGCGTTATGATTTCCGCACCAACAAACGATTGGGAAACGCACGGAGCTTTGCATGATGATATAAATCCGGCGCAGGTAAATGTGAATGAAGGCCCTCAGTTTTTATCTCGAAATGGTAAAGTTTTTATCGTGTTTTCGGCTAGTGGCTGTTGGACAGATTTTTATGCTTTGGGATTGTTAACTTTTACAGGAAGTGATAATTTGTTAGACGCATTGGCATGGAAAAAATCTCCTGAACCAATTTTCAAACAGTCGGATAAAAATAGGGTTTATGCGCCGGGACATAATTCGTTCTTTAAGTCTCCTGACGGAAAAGAAGATTGGATTTTATACCACGCCAATTCAAATCCGGGAGAAGGATGCGGGAATAAAAGAGCACCAAGAATGCAGAAAATCAATTGGGATGCAAATGGATTTCCGGTTTTGGGAGAACCTGTAAGCGAAGGAACCAAATTAGCGTTGCCATCAAAATAGAAATTAGAAAACATCTTAAAAGTATAAAATGAAAAATATTCAGATTGCTGGGGTTATCATGCTGGCACTTTTTCAATTTAATTGTAAAGACAGTAAAAAAGAAAATTCACCATTAAAAGAAACAATTGGCACAAGAACAGATTCTACAAAAATAGTTTTAGAAGAGAAGAATTTTGATACTACAATAGACAATAAAAAAGTCAATTTGTATTGGATTGAAAATAAAGGAATCAAAGCGGCTTTTACCAATTACGGAGGAAGATTAGTTGGCCTTTGGGTTGCAGATAAAAACGGAAAACCAAGAGATGTTGTGGTTGGAATGAATAGTGCAAAAGGTTTTAAAAATGCTACAGAACCTTATTTTGGCGCTACAATTGGAAGAGTGGGTAACCGAATTGCAAAAGGAAAATTTACCTTGGAAGGAAAACAATATCAGGTTCCGCTTAATAATGGAGAAAATGCTTTGCACGGCGGGATAAAAGGTTTTCAGGATGTGGTTTGGGATGTTGCTAAAACTAATGAAAACACTTTGGTTTTTAGTTATGTTTCGCCAGACGGAGAGCAAGGTTTTCCCGGGAATTTAACGGTAAGAGTTACATACACTATTACAGATGATCATTCTATAAAAATGGAATATGAAGCGACAACCGATAAAACGACAATTGTCAATTTAACAAACCATGCCTTTTTTAATTTGAATGGGGAAGGAAGCGGTAGTATCATAAATCATGAATTACAGATTTATGCCAATGAATTTACACCGGTTGATGAAGGTTTGATTCCGAATGGAGAATTAAAATCGGTAAAAAATACGTCATTTGATTTTACTTCAAAACATACTATTGGAGAACGAATTGAAACGAAAGACGAGCAGTTGAAATTTGGAAAAGGATACGATCACAACTATGTTTTAAACGGAACTAAGAAAAACGGATTGAACCATGCGGCAACAATTTCAGGAGATAAATCGGGAATAATAATGGATGTTTATACTCAAGAACCTGGATTACAGTTCTATAGCGGAAATTTTATGCAATCAAAAAACACGTTTAAATCTGGTTCGAAAGATGATTTTAGAACGGCTTTTGCATTGGAAACACAACATTTCCCGGATGCACCAAATCAGCCAAAATTTGCACCAAT
This sequence comes from Flavobacterium azizsancarii, assembly GCF_027980145.1. Classification (GTDB taxonomy): domain Bacteria; phylum Bacteroidota; class Bacteroidia; order Flavobacteriales; family Flavobacteriaceae; genus Flavobacterium; species Flavobacterium azizsancarii. Next base: position 97,133 of record NZ_JAMZNK010000012.1, read on the forward strand.
TGTTTTGAAAGCAGGGCAGAAGTATCATACGGTTTCTTATTATCAGTTTTCGGTGAAGTGAGAGAAAGACGGAATGAGATAATGAAATAATGGGAGAATAAGAGAATAAAGAACATAAAGTAAATCGCCCAAGTTTGTCATTTCGATCGAAGAGAGAAATCACATTAGTAAGTCGACAAAGATTGGCGATATACTATACGGAACTTCTTGTGTGATTTTCCTCTGTCGAAATGAAAAACGGTTGATAATTAAACCTAAAAATAAATCAAATCAAAAATGAAAAAAATAGCAACTCTAATAACTTCACTCTGCGTGTTTGTTGCATGTTCGCAGGAAAAACAAGCAAGCAAACCAAAAGAGGAAAAATCCAGTACAATTTTACTGGCAGATCCTACTATTTTTTATAACAACGGGACCTATTATTTATACGGAACGACATCAGGAACTATCCCAAATGGCGAAGGTTTTCAGGTTTACACTTCTTCGGATTTAAAAGATTGGAAAGGACCCGCTGGAGCGCAAAATGGTCTGGCTTTGAAAAAGGGAGATTCTTATGGAGATAAAGGTTTTTGGGCACCGCAGATTCTTTCGTATAAAAACAAATTTTACATGATTTATACGGCGAATGAAAACATTGCAACAGCGGTTAGTGATAGTCCGCTTGGACCATTTAAAAATGAGACCAAAGAACCGATTATTAAAACCGGAAATCAGATTGATCCGTTTGTGTTTATTGATGATGACGGGAAAAAATACTTATATCACGTGAGATTGACCAATGGAAACCGAATTTTTGTTGCCGAGATAAACGACGATCTTCAAAGTATTAAACCAGAAACGTTGACTGAATGTATTTCGGGAACATTGCCTTGGGAAAATACCGAAAAAACCAATTGGCCAGTTACAGAAGGACCAACGGTGTTAAAACACAATGGTTTGTATTACCTGATTTATTCAGCAAATGATTTTAGAAACATTGATTATGCTGTTGGTTACGCCACGAGTAAAAGTCCTTTAGGTCCTTGGGAAAAATCAAAAGACAGTCCGATCATCAGTCGAAAAAACACGAATCAAAACGGGATTGGTCATGGAGATGTTTTTTGGGATCAAAATCAAAAAATGCATTATGTCTTGCATACGCATTTTAATGAGAGTGCTGTTTCTCCCAGAAAAGCAGCTATAATTGATATCGAATTTGTTGGTAATGAATTAAAAGCAGTCAATACTAGTTTTAACTTTTTGAAAAATTAGAAAATAGCTTTTGTTAAGAGAAACAAATCAATGAAGTGATTGGTCAGATCAGGAAAATATTGCTTTGAAAAAAGATGTCCTTTTTTATGCTAACAATCCAGAAAACCAAAGTTTAGTCTTCTGAAAGTGTTTCAGAAATTTTTTCTCCCAAAGCTTTTAGTTTCTCAAAGGTTGCATTAGAAACCAATTCTTTGTCAATGTTTACCTTTAATTTTTCTTCTTTTAATATAAAAGAGTAAGCCGTTTCGCCATTGTGATCTTTTTTCCAAATTTTGGTGTCGGCATCAGTTGAGAATAAACTATTGTCTAAGTTTTCAGATAATAGTTTTTCCAACTTTTTAGTTCTCCAGGAATCAAAGTTCGCAAGTAATGAATAATAATTGTCTGAATTAGAAATTGATATCGAAGTTTTGGTCGATTTTGTATTTTTAGAAGGAGTTTTTGCAACTGCTGTTGTGTTTCCGGATTTAGAAACTGTGGTTTGTCCGTGAGCTAAAGCTCCACAAATTAGCATTATTAAAAATAAGATGATTTTCATAAGTAAAAGTTTTAAATTTTTATTCGTTTTTGCTATTAAACTCAAATCCTAAACCTCTTACACTTGTGATGGAGATGTTTGGATCGTTGCTAAAATATTTCCTGAGACGGCTGATAAAAACGTCCATGCTTCGTCCTGAGAAAAAGTCGTCATTGCCCCATATTTCCTTTAAAATATCTTCACGTTTGACCAGCTTGTTTTTATTGGCATATAAAAACCGAATCAGGTGCGCATCTTTTTCAGTAATTCGGTGTGTGATTTGTTCATGGGAAAGCGTATAATTATTACCATCAAAAATATAAGTACCAATAGAGAATACCAGAGTTTCCTTAGCATTTCCGGTAACCGGCTTTTGACTGCGCTTCAGGATGTTTTGAATCCGCAAAATCAATTCTTCGACTTCAAAAGGTTTCACTACATAATCATCAGCGCCAAGTTTCAGTCCTTTGATCTTATCTTCTTTGAGACTTTTTGCTGTTAAGAATATAAAAGGAGTTTCAGGATAATTTTCAATAATATTTTCAGCCAGGGTAAAGCCATCCATATGGGGCATCATAACATCCAAAACACAGATATCCGGTTTTGTGTCCGAAAAAATTTTCAAAGCTTCCTTACCATCCTTTGCCCAGGTTACCATGAAGCCCGAAAATTCAAGATATTGCTTTAGTATAGAAGCATAGTCAAAATCGTCTTCTGCTAATAAAATATGCTGTTTCATATTGGAATTGTAATTATAAATATAGATCCTTTTTCTTCTTCGCTTTCCACAACGATATTACCGTTATACGTTTCTACCAATTGCTTGATATAGAATAACCCAAGCCCAAGGCCTTTGCTGTTGTGAATATTTCCTTTTTCGACTCTATAAAATTTATCGAAAATTGAGGTCTGCTCCTGAACCGGGATTCCTTTTCCATTGTCTTTTACAGAGAGAATAAAGTTTTTATCTGTTATTTTTAAGTCAGTTTCAATTTTGTCAGCGCCATATTTTACGGCGTTGTCTAACAAATTTATCAGAATTGTATTCAGGTGAAAACGATCCATCGAAATACTAAAAGCTTCTTTTTGGCACGAGAACGCAATTGCTACATCTGGTTTCGAAAGCTTAAAGTCGTCAATCATGTCCTTAATTTCTTCATTGGTAACCTGAATAGTGTTTTTATTGGCAATGGGCTTGACAGAAGCTTCGGTTACTTGACGAAACAATTTTTGCAGTCTTTCATTTTGTCTTGCAATCATGGCGAGTGTATTTTTATAATGTTCCGGGCTCATTTGTTCGTCCTTTCGCTGCAATGTTTTTATGGCAATATCCATTGTAGCGAGTGGCGTTTGAAATTCATGTGTAATATTATTGACAAAGTCCGTTTTGATATCGGCAATTCGCTTTTGCGAAATCAGGTTTTTTAGGGACATATAGTATAAGAAAACAACAAAAGCCATTAATACTATTGAAAAAAGTAATAAGCCGGCCATTTTAGAAATAATGGTTTGCTGCAATTCATCAAAACCATAATAACGTTGGCTTTTTATAACCATTGAAAGTTCTGTATCATTATCTTTAACCTCCCAGCGTCCGATAGAAGAAAGAATTAGGTTTTTTTTTAGGGTGTCGTTGGCTAAGACTAATATTTTTCCTTTAAATAAAGTATCTGTTTTTTTATTATTTATAAGTATTATCGAATTGAGATAAATAGAATAATTAATATTATAGTCTTCGGGTTCCGCCATTTTTTTCATGTAGGTATTCATAGCCCTGGAAAGCGAATCTTTATTGGCACTCAGATATTTAATGAAATTTTGTTTTGTTACATCTCCTTTTAGATACTGTTTTGCATATTTTTTCGAATGTCCTGCCCAGTTATCATTCAGTTTCTCCCATTCGTCAGTATCTTCCAGGCGTGCAATTTGTTTCTTTATGGCACTATTTATTTCTCTTTCGTTTAATTGATAAGTGTTGTAGATAAAATAGCCTTGTATGGTTGCCAAGGCCATTACTGTAAAAATACAGGCACCAATCAAGAGCATTATTTTTCTTTTCATCTGTTCTTAAAGTTTTAATCCGTGAAGCGAATCAGTTTGTTTTGTTGAGACAAAGCTATCGCATTTTGGGTATTTTCAGTTCAAATATACTAGCCTTAACCCTTCGTTAACCAAATTTATAAACAATAACTCAAACAAAACTGCGCCAGGATTGAAATGTCTTTTATCAAGGGCAATTTGAGTTTACAATCAGCTTTTTATCTTTTGGTGTTTAACCCTTCGTTAACCCTGTGTTAACCATTTTCGGAAAATGATTTACAGAGCTTTGCATCAAATAAATCATCAATGAAAAAATTAATCATGTTACTGTTGTGGGGTTCTTTTGCTGGATATTCGCAAGAGATTTCCCTGTCTGGAAAGGTAGTTGACGGCTCTCATCAAGCCGTACCTTTTGCAGATATGCTGCTTTTGCAGGCAAATGATTCTGTAAGTTATAAGACTGCGCAGACGAATGAATCAGGTGAGTTTCGTTTTAACGGCTTGGCAAAAGGCGATTACCTGCTTAAATTGAAAACAATTGGTTTTGAAGAGTATCTCAAAAAGATAACAATTCAAAAAGATACGATTTTGGATATAATTTCTTTAAGCGAAATAACAAATAATCTGGAGAGTGTGACTATTACTTCAAAAAAACCTATTGTAAAGAGGTTGATTGACAGGCTTGAGTTTGGGGTCGAAAATTCATCACTTTCATCAAACAATGCCTGGGAGATCCTAAGCAAAACACCTGGCGTAATGACGGGAACTTCGGGAGCGATAAGCATTCGGGGCAGTCAGAGCATTCTTGTTACTATCAATGACAAGAAGGTTTATCTTAGTGGAGAAGAGTTAAAACAGTTTTTAGAAAACACGAGTGGCGAAGAAGTAAAATCTATAGAGGTTATCACGAACCCGCCTGCTAAATACGAAGCGCAGGGAAGTGCGGTTTTGAATATCAAGCTAAAAAAGAATGTTTCGCAAGGCTATAAAGGCTCTGTTAATACTGCTTATGTGCAATCAATGTATCCAAAAGGTATTGTATCTACAAATCAGTTTTATAAAGGAGAAAAATTATCTCTGGCAGGGAGATACGGTTTTGGCTCAGGCATATATGTCAATGAAGGAACTGATGTCGTGCATTATTTAAAAGAAGATGGCTCAATCGATTCGCGCTGGGAAAGCATTATGAGACGCAAGTCAAAATCACTGGCTCAAAATTCATATCGTCTTCAGGCTTCGTATGAAATTGATTCGCTGAATACGATCGCTGCAGGTGCAACTGGATTTATAGCGCTGCAGCAAGAGGGAGATTTTACTGTACCAACGTTTATTTATGGAGGCAATGGTGCTCTTGATTCGCTTTACGTAACGAGAAATAATCGTACTAATCCGCTCAAAAATAAATCCTATAATATGTCCTTTGACCATCTTTTTAGTGAAAAAGAAAAAGTGTCTGTAGCGGCAGATTATACTCAATATTGGCGTCAGGAACGTCAGGATATTACATCGGCATTTTCGCTTCCTGAACAAAATCCGTATCGCACTACACGCTTTATTAGTGATAATGTGCAGGATATTCAGCTTTTTACGGCTCAGACGGATTACTCGAATGAAATTAACGGAACTCTGGAAGCAGGACTGAAATTTGGAAATGTAAAGGCCCAAAGCGGTCTTGATTACAAGGACGAAATTGCTGGCAATCTCGTAAACAATCCAAATAAAACCAGTGTTTTTCTTTATGACGAATCGATACTGGCAGGTTATGCGAGTTACAATAAGGAATTTGGCAAGTGGAGTCTCAAGGCTGGTTTGCGTGGCGAATATACTTCGCTGGAAGGAAATTCGGTTACTACTTCAGAAATAAACCAACAGCGTTATTTCAAGCTTTTTCCAACATTTTATGGGCTTTACAAACCAAAAGAGGGACATGAAATTGGTATTTCTTATGGCAAGCGAATTACGAGACCGCAATACAGCAGATTAAACCCTTTTCGTTCGTATTATAATTCGTATTCTTATTTTATGGGAGATCCAAAATTACTTCCTACAATTACGCACAATTTGAATTTGCTTTATACGCTTAAAAATAAATATAATTTTGATCTTTTTTATCGCCTTGAGAAGAATCCTTCTATGGAAATTTCTTATCAGGATTATGAAACTAATATGTTGGTGTACCATTTTACAAATATTAAAAAAGATTTTGCCTTTGGACTTGAGTTTAATACTAATCTTACGCTGTATAGTTTTTGGGAATCTGGAATTCAGGCAGGATTAAGTTATGTTGAAGATCGTTTTCAGGGCAGGGACGGCAATTTCTATAAAAACGGAAAGCCAACTTATAACACGAGTATCAGCAACCGTTTCGTACTTACTAAAAAGAAAGATCTAAATGCAGAATTAAATTTTCAATACAATTCTTCTTCAGTGCAGGGTACTTTTGTTTACAGTCAGACTTCAAGTCTTTCTGCCGCTATTCGCAAGAAAATATGGAAAGAAAACGGGGAAGTATATCTTATTATTTCGGATATCTACAGGGGGCAAAAAGAAAAAGTCGTTACAGATTATGCTGATCAGTACAATTATTTCAAGTCGTATGCAGACACCCAGAGTTTTAGATTAGGTTTGCGTTATAATTTTGGAAATCAGAAATTAGAAAACAAAAAGAAAGAAGTCCAGACTGAAGAGCAGCAAAGGTTATAATGCGAAAGCAGCAACAGCAAAATTTGTTTTAAGCAGGAAAGAAAGAGGTATTTATTGAAATTTATAAAAGTCCGGAATATATATGAATATCAAAACTTCTTTCATTTTCTTGTCGCGTATCAGTATAGAGTCTCTTAAGTTTTGGGAATATTTTTTATATGAAATTAATAATAATAAAAATGAAATAAAAAAAGACAGTTTTTAATTACATGTTTGATTGATTCCTTAGCTTTGTAGTATGCACCATAAAAACTTTTTATCATGCCTATAATTGAACAATCAGAATATAATTTACCTTCTATTATTCATCGCAACAGGCACATTTCGACTATTTATGCTGCTTTGTTTAAAAAGTTTGACGCTCCGGGATATACAAGGGAAAAGCATGAGTTAAGTGATGGAGATTTTATCAATATCGATTTTATTATAAGTGACCCTAAAAAGGCAGTTATTTTATGTCATGGATTAGAAGGGGATTCCCGCAGGACGTACAATAATAGTTGTGCGGCTTATTTTCAGGAAAAAGATTTTTCGGTTTTCGCATGGAACAATCGTACCTGCGGAGGAGAGATGAACCGTCTTCCCAGACTTTATCATCACGGCGCAGTTGATGACCTTGATCAGGTGGTGCAGTTTGTTTTACAAAAAGGATTCGATGAGGTTTATTTAATTGGGTATTCGATGGGTGGGGTTCAGCTTTTGAATTATTTTGGCTGGACAAAAATCGATGAGCGGGTCAAAGCTGGTGTTTGCATTTCTGTACCAACTCATATCGCAACAAGTGCTGCGGTACTCAAACAAGGATTTAACAGGGTTTATTTAAAGAATTTTACAATTGATATTAAAAAAAAGCTGAAATATAAAGCGGCACAGTTTCCTGATTTTATAAACCGCGATCAGATTGATAAAATTACTTCTTTTGATGAAGTCGATCAATATTTTACAGCACCGTTACATGGTTTTGCAAGCCGTGATGATTATTATGAGCGCGTCTCTCCTGAATTTTCTCTTAAAGACATTACTACTCCGGTTTTGATTATTAATTCTCTTGATGATCCTTTTTTAAGCGAGAGATGTTATCCCAGAGCTATATCGCAGGACAGTGCATTTGTATATCTGGAAACTCCAAAATACGGAGGACACTGCGCTTTTCCATTGCGCAATTCTACGCATTCTTATGTAGAGAAAAGAGCTTTTGAATTTTTTACCAACAATCCTGGAGCTATTTTTAAGGCTTAAAACGAGGATACAAGTTATGGCTTTGAGCAATTATGAACTCAGGGATTATTCCTTTTTATTGTCAAGCTGTACCCTGAATTTTCCAAAAAATGGATTGTCAGCCATTTGCGTATGTCCAATTACTAAAACATAATTTCCTTTTTGTTTGAGAGAGATTTTCATATCCATTCCAAAAGGTCCGTCTGAGGTTTGATCTGGAAAAATAATTTGGTTGAAACGAATATTTCCTTTGCCTGTAGAGGGAACAATTGTTGCATTCAATTTTTCTGAATTTTCATTTTTGAATTTGACATATATTCTGGAATGAATTGAATCTAAGGAACCTTCGGCTACATACAAACCTTTATCATCTCTAAAATTCATTAGGATAGTATCGCCTATTTGTTTATTCTCTTCGTTTGGTTTGTTTATCTCTTTATTTTTATTTGCCGTAATTGTATCTGTAGAGTAAACAATACCGTTCTTATTTTCTTTTTGTTGGCATGAAAAAAAGAAAATTGATAGTAAAAGCATTAACGAATTTTTCATAGCAGAATTTTTAATAGCGTACATCAAATTTAATTTTTCCCTGAAATTTTCTGTTATATAATAGTAATTGGATTTTGCAGAATCCCGATCTAAATTTGATAGGATTTTATAGAGAGAAAATTTCGTTATCGGCACAGATGTCGTAAATTTTAATATAAATAAGCTGCTTTCTTGCCTGTAACGGCAATATCGATTGTTGCAATTTGTATTAAAAAGTAATCCTTGAAATAGATGCTAGTTCAGTTCTGAAGCCGCTTCTTTTTCAAGGATTTATTGCTGTTAAAATATTTGATATTCCTTAAGATTTAATAAACTCTAAGATATCTTTATTAATTGTTTCTGCTTCTGTAGTTGGCATTCCGTGAGGAAATCCCGGATATGAAATCAGTTTTCCGTTTTTTAATAGTTTAGCTGCTTTTGGAGCCTGATTAAAAGGGACAATCTGATCATCTTCTCCGTGCAAAACGAGAACAGGAATTTCTAAACTTTTAAGATCTTCTGTAAAATCTGATTCAGAGAAAGCTTTTATACCTTCATAATGTGCAAGTACAGAACCCATCATTCCCTGACGCCACCAGTTATGCTTAATTCCTTCCTGAACTGTTTTTCCTTCGCGGTTCCATCCGTAGAAAGCTATAGGGAAATCGTAAAAATATTGCGCTCTGTTAAATCCTGTACCTTCTCTTATTTCATCAAAGACAGACAATGGCACACCTTCAGGATTTGCTTCATTTTTTATCATTATTGGTGTTACAGCACTAATTATTATAGCTTTTGCAACACGTTCTTTTCCATATTTTGCAGCATATCGTATCACTTCGCCACCACCGGTTGAATGCCCAATATGAATCGCATTTTTTAGATCAAGAGCAGCAGTCAATTCAGCAATATCAGCAGCATAAGTTTCCATGTTATTTCCTTCAGAGCTTTGACCAGAACGACCATGTCCACGTCTGTCGTGTGCAATAACCCTGTATCCTTGTTTCAGGAAAAACATCATTTGTGCATCCCAGTCATCACTTGATAAAGGCCATCCGTGATGAAAAACAATAGGTTGTCCTGTTCCCCAATCTTTATAATAAATTTCTGTTCCGTCTTTTACTGTAATTGTGCTCATTTTTTTTGGTTTTAAGATTAATAAATTTAGGAGATATCCTAATTTGGTATTGTAACTAAAATTTAAGTTTTTATCTGTATTTATTTTGGCTTAGATTTCTTGTACAAATTTATATAGGAAGGGAAGACCTATCGATTAATCTAGATTAAGTAATGAGTTTTAGGTACTGATTCTTTTTTTATAATTAAAAATAAGTGACCCAAAAGGATTTCAATAAATTAGGTATTGGAAAAAAAATAATAATTGTAATTTCTTGATAATAAAGGGGTATAATTGATTTTTTGACTAAAAAAGGGAACTGTAAAATAATAAACCAGTCTAATTATTAGGCAATTTATTAAAATTACTTTGCCCTTTCGTACTCAAATGTTTTATCTGAATTTTCAGGAATTAGTACCAGTTTTACTGTTGTCAATTCCTTGATCTTACTTTTCAAATTCTCGTTGGTAAATGCAATCGACAAGTTAGTTCCCGTTCTTATAAAAGTTCCTTCCTGGGTGCTGAGATTACAATTTACATTTCCGGTTTCATCACTTTTTACCGCTATTACCGCAGTACCGTCAAAAGACATATTTTCGTTTAACCGGCATTCGCTTAAAGATTGTCTTACGCCACCAATATACTCTGCTTTTAATTGCCATGTTCCCTGAATATTACCAGATGTGTCGTCTGGAATATTGTCGTTCTCTGAAGAACATGAAACTAAAATGGTTACAAGCATTGATAGTAGAAAGATCTTTTTCATAGTTTTGAATTTATATTCAAATATAAAATAAATCTGGTAATTATATTATCATAAAACTTCTAATAATCAGCCTTATTCAATTTTAAGTTATAGAAAATCCTATAATTAAAATGTTTATATAGAATAACATACGAAATTTTATTTTCCGGAAGTTTATTTTATTCCTCGCCAGTTCTAAGCCAGACAATAAAATAAATGTCTGGCTAAAAATGGCTTTACAAATTAAATTGTTACTGCGTTTTCTGTATAAAAAATACCTTCATAACATGCATTATAAATATCTTTTAAATCTTCTAAAGTAGAAACACGCGGATTAAATCCTGTACATGGATCGATTAGTGCATTGTTTGCAATATAATCAAGGTTTTTATCCCAGTCTTCTTTAGAAATTCCAAATTCTTTTAGAGATGAAATGTTGTTTACTCTACTTCTAAGACCTTCGATCGCTTGCGCAAGATCTTCGGCAGTTGCTACACCAATTACTTTTGCTAATGCAGGATATTTATTCGTTGCCAAAGCATTATAACGAATAACATTAGGTAAGAAAATAGCATTTGCACAACCGTGCGGAATACCGTATAAAGCACCTACCTGATGTGACAATGAATGAACAATACCTAACCATGCATTATTAAAAGCTAATCCTCCCATAAATGAAGCATCATGCATATTTTGTCTCGCTGTAATATTTGAAGGGTTTTTTACCGCTTCTTCCAGATTATCAAATACAATTTCTAATCCGCCTTTAGCCAGAACGTCAGCAAAATTATCATCAATGTTAGAAACAAAAGCTTCTACACAATGAGTTAATGCGTCTAATCCTGTATTTGATGTAACATGAGCAGGCATTGATGCGCAAATTTCTCCATCGATAATGGCAACATCCGGCGTTAATTCATACGATACAATTGGATATTTAACCCCTTTTTCGCGATCTGTAATTACTGCTAAACCAGTTGTTTCCGTTCCTGTTCCGCTTGTAGACGGAATGGCTATAAACTTAGCTTTATTTCGTAATACAGGTACATTGAAAGGTTTGATTAATGAATCGAATTCAGTATCAGGATGTTCGTAAAAAATCCACATTGTTTTTGCTGCGTCAATAGCAGAACAACCTCCTATACCTACAATCCAGTCCGGCTGAAACTCGCTCATGGCTGCTGCGCCTTTAAAACTTGTAGCAGATGAAGGATCTTCCTCTACACCATCGAATACAAAAGTTTCGATTCCCGCTTCGTTTAAAAAAGCTACTGCTCTGTCAAGAGTTCCGCTTTTTTTCATAGAACTTCCTCCAGTTACAACAAAAGCCTTTTTTCCTTTGATGTTTTTCAATTCCTCAAGACTTCCGGGACCATGGAAAACCTCGCTTGCAACAAATAATTTGCTCATCTTTTAAATAGTATTAATTATTGTGGCAAAGATAAAAGAGCGTGCAGGGGAGGATGTTATACAAACAGGACTATGCGGTATAAATTTGCGCCAATTCCTGCTGTAGTTCAGTAGGCGTTTCTTTGAGTTTTGCCTTTACAAATTTGTTTAGTGCCGACGGGGAACTAAACCCCAGGTCGAATGCAATCTCTTTGTGGGACAGATCTGAAAAAAGCAATTGTCTTTTTATTTCGGTAAGGATTCGGTTATGAATCGCATTAATTGCCGTTTCACCGCAGTGCTTTTTTGTTATTTCATTGAGTTTTTTTGGCGTAATTGTGAGCGTCGAAGCATAATATTGCACAGTACGCTCACTTTTATAGTGCTGATTTAGCAGTTTTTTGAAACCGATATAAATATGCTGATTTGTTTTTTGATGCAAAACAGGATGCTGGCCGTGAATAGATTCGATTAAACCCAGCAGAAATACTTTTATATAAAATCGCGCCTGTTCTTTTTTGACCAACGTTGGGTTGTTATATATAGTCTGAATGTTTTTTATAAGAGAAAGTGCCTGTTCAAATTCAGCAGTAGGGAGTACCGTACAATTAAGGTTATCAGAAAGATTTACATTATACGGACTTAGTTCATTTTTTAATATATCAGAGCAAAACAGGACTTCTTCAAATAAAATGATTTTGCCTTTTAGATCATCACTTTTGGCTAAGATAAAATGAATTTGTTCCGGAAAGATTATAGAAATTTTACCTGCTTTGAGATAATGTATTTTTTCTTCGATCTGAATATCAATAGTACCGGTTTCAACAATTATAATGCAGAAATGATCTTTTTTATGAGGTTGAAAATAGTCTTCGATATATTCTGTATTCAGATCAAAAGCGCGAAAGGATAGATTTTTGTCTTCGGCTTTTTGAATGTTTTTGCTGATCTGTAATCTTTTTAAATTCATTAGTATTTTTTTTGCGTCAAAAACATTATTCCGGCATTTGGTCCAACTGAAATTTTTGCACTTTAGTAAAGGTTCTCAGTTATGAATTTGCAAATTTACTTAAAATAAAAAAGATTTTTTTCCCTTTAGTATCGATAAACTTATTTTTTTGAATTTTAGCTATTGGTATAAACGAAGAAAATTACGATCGGGAAGACCGTAATTTTCATTTGTTTTTTAGTATCATAAAATGATGTAAAAAGTTTTAATTTTTTTTAGTCGATGTCGATTTTTTATCGTCAGTTGACTTGTTGCTACCTTTTGAAGCAGTTGATTTTGTATCAGTTTTTTTGTCTGACATTTTTGCACCTGTAGTGCCGCTGTTTTTTTGATTTGAAGTGTTCATAATAAATAGTTTAAATTAATAGATTAATACAATCTTTATTCAAAAACAAATTGAATTGTTGTAAAGATCATATCCAAAATTAGTTTGAAAGCAACGTATTTATTTATAGAATTTTAAATCTCAATTATATAATTATCAGTGAATTACATTCTTGTTTTTGGTTTTTGAAACGCTCAGAACGGTAATTTAACATCGCAGGCAATTTTTTGGGTACAACATTGTAAATTATGAATGAGAATTATGCAAAATGTGAGTATCATTTTATAATTTTTTGTTCTCTGTATAAACATTGAGAGAATAGAAAAACATTACAAAAAAACTGTCTCCAAATAGCGGTGAAACTTTTTGGAGACAGTTATTTATGTTTTTTTTATTTTATAGCGGTAAATAAATATTGAATGTGGTCCCGTGATTGACTTTGCTTTTTGCAGCAATAAATCCGTTATGATTTGCGACAATTTTTTTAGCCAATGTAAGCCCAAGACCACTGCCATGATATTGATCGTTGTTGTGTAATCTATAAAAAGGCTCAAATATTTTTGATGCAAATTCCTGGTTAAATCCAATCCCGTTATCAGTCACGCTAATTTTTACGTAATTACTTTCTTTGTTACCGCCAATTGAAAGGATTTCGTCAGTTGAAGGCTGCTCTGTTTCAATTTTTATTTCAGGCGTGACGTCGCTTTTTGTGTATTTAATAGCGTTAAGAATTAAATTGGTAAAAAGCTGTTGTATTTGATACGGAATCACATTTAACTGTGGAAATGAAGAAACTGTTATTATGGTGTTTGTTTCTAAAATAGTGTCTTTTATATCTGCAATAATCTTCTTTAAAAGAACGTTCAGATCTGTTTTTTTATATTCTTTTTCTATAAAATTTATTCGCGAGTACGCAATCAGGTCAGCAATTAACTGGCTCATGTTGGTCACGGCAAATAACATTCGCTCCAGATTATGTTTACTTGATTCAGATAAATGCTCTTCGTTGTCAATAATCCTTTTACAAAACATATGAATTTTGCGAAGCGGTTCTTGTAAATCATGACTTGCTGCAGCACTAAAGGCTTCTAGCTGATCGTTATAATTTTGCAGTTCTTCATTTTTGATTGTCAACAATTCATTAGCACTAATTACATCTGTAATATCTTCGAGTGCCAGTAAGATCATGCCGGCAGGTTTTGCATTTAGTATACGGCGCGCATTTATCATCATGATTTTTTTGCCAATGCCTTTACAGGTAGTATCAACCTTGAAATCTTCGATCTGGGTTTTTTCGCCAAGCATGTTATAAATCAGATCTTTAAATTCCGGAATATCCCATTGGCAATCTCCAATCTCAAATAAGGAATAACCTTCTGTTTCTTTTTCGGTAGTTTGAAAATATTTATAAAAAGCAGGATTGGCATTTTTTACAAAAAAGTCCTGATCAATAATAATCAATGGTTCGCGAATGGTTTTAAAAATCGACTCAGAATAATTTCGCATAGAAGTCAATTGTTCCTGACGGTCCATTAATTCGTCGTTTACGCACATTAACTCTTCATTATTAGACTGCAGTTCTTCTGTTGAGGTTTCTAATTCCTCGTTCATCGCCTGCATTTCTTCACTGCTGCTCAATAACTCTTCATTTGTAGTCTGAAGTTCCTCAAATGCAGTTTGTTGTTCTTCGGTGACCCGTTTGATGTCTTCACGAAGTTGGTTAAGTTCATTTTCGAGTTCTTTGATACGCTGCTGATCAGAACTTTTTCGGCTTTTTTTAGTGTCTTCGTCTAATTCAGGAAGCATTTTTTTATGAAAAAGAACCATGATATGTTCGTCATCATTAGGGATAGCAAGTACTTCGAATGAAGCAAGATAAGGTTGATCCTTGACCACTATATTTTCTTTGATGACATTTTTTTGTTCCTTTTTTATTTTCAAAATAGCATTACGCAATTCAAAGCTGATGCCTTCGCGTGCCATTTTCAAAATATTAAAGTTTGGTTTTCCGGGCGATGGTAATAAAAAGAAACTTGTATCACCATGAAAATGAACAATTTCCAGATGTTCATTTATAATGACGCTTGCCGGAGTATATTTTAGGAATAAAATATCTGAAGCAATTTTTCTAAAATCCGTTTCCGGTTGAATCTTTTTAGGAAATATTTCTGTTTTGCCTCTCGAATTTATGTTTGCCGGTTTAAACGCCTCAGGAACATAACGTCCAGGTGCAAATTTGCGGATATAGATTTTTTCGTTTTTGCCAAGAGGTTCAAACAAATTTTGTGCATTGGCTGTAGTTTCCGATTTTCCCAGAAACAAAATTCCTTTTTCTTTTAATGAATAATGAAATGAACTTAAAACTTTGTTCTGTAAAAACGGATCAAAATAGATGAGCACATTTCGGCATGAAACCAAATCAATTCTGGCAAACGGAGGATCTTTGATAAAGTTGTGAACTGCAAAAATGCACATATCACGAATTACTTTATTGATCTGATAATGACCATCACGTTTTGTAAAATAATTTTGAAGCCTTGACGGCGAAACATGTTGTAAATCCTGAGCTGAATAAAGTGCTGTTCTGGCTTTTGTAATGCATTTTTCAGAAATATCCGAAGCAAAAATTTGAACCTTTATATCTTTATTGTTTTTTTCTGCAAGATATTCATGAATGCAAATAGCAATCGAATATGCTTCTTCGCCAGTGGCACATCCTGCAACCCAAACACGTAAATTATTGTTGAGAGTATTTTGAATCAGGGTTGGGAACACAATATTTGGCAGCGATTCAAAAAACTTAGTATCTCTAAAAAAGTACGTTACAGGAATTAAAAAATCATTGAACAAGAGATCCTGTTCAGCTTTATCATTTCTTAAATAATGGTAATATTCTTCGAGACCTTCTTTACGAACGATCACCATTCTGCGGGCAATACGCCGTCTTATAGTAGGTTGTTTGTAATGATTGAAATTATTTCCTGTTTTTAAAAAAACAATATTTATAATTTTATTCAGGATTTCTTCTTCATTTTGAGGAATATGTTCCTCTTCACTATAACCATGATTAAGGGTATAACTTTTCTGAATTTGAAGCAATTGTTCCGGAATAAGTTCAGGTGCAAGAACATAATCAGCCACATCAGCGTCGATAGCGCTTTGAGGCATTCCCTTAAAAGCTGCCGTTTCAGGATCCTGAGAGATTGTTACACCGCCAAGTTCCTTTATTTTTTTAAGTCCGTAAGTACCATCAAAAGCAGTTCCGGAAAGAATTACACCAATTGCAAAACTCTTATGAACTTGTGCCAACGACTCAAAGAAAATGTCGATGCTGTTATTTTTTCTCTCATCACGAGTTCTGTTATGCAGTTTTAGAACGCCATCTTCAGCAATAAGATTGTTATTTTCCGGAATAATATAAATATGGTTTGGTGCCAGATTTATATCATTAATAATCTCATGAACCGGAATATCTGTGCTTTGAGAAAGTATCTCAGGAAGGTTGCTGGGATAGTCAGGAGACAAGTGCTGTACAAGCACATATGCCATCCCTGAATTATTGGGTATGGCTTTCAGTACTTTTTTGAAAGCATCCAATCCTCCGGCAGAGGCACCAATGCCAACTACGGGAAAATCCTGTATTGTTTTGTGAGGAGTTTTAGCAGGAACTTTCATGGCAAACTATAATTTAGACCAAATGTATTAAGTCTTTTTAATATTAAAAAATTGTATATTGAATAAATGGAAATGTTGTAATAATAAATTCATAAAAATATAAGATTATGGTCTAGATTCAGGTAAAATTTAGTTTTATAATTATTTTTTGAAATTTTAATTGATTAAAAATCAATATTATGAAAAAATCATTGAGTGCTATTTATAATAAGTAAGCATATTAATTATATGCCAATATATAAAAAACCTCAAAAATGAAACAAAAAAATCCTAACCAATACAATACGATTACTACCAGTATACGTCTCGACGTAAATTGAGTATTAATTGTATTGTTATTAGAAAAATGTATTTATGCAACTGAGATTCTAGGTAAACGTTGTCAGGATTTTTTTAAGTACATTAAAATCGCTTGGTTTAATAAAGTAGTCCATTATGCCAAGATCTTTCATTTTGTTTTTTACTTCAGGAGGTATCGATGTTGAAAATATAATTACAGGTATATTTTTAATCACTTCTTTCTTTTTGATTTCATACAATACTTCTAATCCGTTCATGATTGGCATATTAATATCAAGAACAATCAGATCAGGAAGTATTTCATTATCAACAAGCTTTTGTATCGCCTGAACAGGATTATGGATCGCTGTATATGCAGCTACAGAAACTTCTTCAAGAGCTTCTAAGAAAAAATTGCAATCATCATAATCATCGTCGATTTGTAAAATGTTTTTATATTTCATGTTTGGGGGAATTGTATTTATAATTGTTGCAATAAGTGAGAGATAATGCGACCTGATAACCGCAAAAGTCATCAAAAAAAACAAATCAGACAGGAGGGATGAATAGCAAGATTTTTTGCATATTTTTTTATTTTTAAAGTTAAAAAAAAAGCTTGTAATACAAACAAGCCTTTTGTCAGATAAATTGTAAAAGAAAAATCATTGTTTTATAACCAGAACCGAATTGGCTTTTGTTATTTCTGCTTCTTTTTGATCACGCGTATAATCTTTATTATCACAATGCGGGACACAATTAATATTGAATACTGTAATTGAAAAAACGGTTAAAAAAAGTTTGATAATCTTCATTTTGTGGCTCTTTAAGTCTGTAACTAATTTAATTGCTTTTTGTAAATTTAGAATCATGAACAGGTACAAATTTATATAATTTTCATTTTTTTGTTGCATAATTACCACATTTTATTTAATGAAAGTATATGTTAATTGTTTGATAATGTTTCGCTTGCATGTAAATGCCGCCCTGGATTCTTAATTGAAATTTTATAATCTTACCCGAAAATAGTAGAAGTTTTTTAATCTAATTTTTTATTAATTTGAAACAAATCAATTTATTAAATTTAAAAATAACTACTATGAAAATACCAAGAGAAGTAATCAATGGGTTTTATATTTTTTTAGGAATCGCTATTTTCTTTTTATTAATGGAAGTTTTAGGTCTTTCTCACTTGTTTTATCTACGTTTATTAAATGTGCTCTTCATTTTTTACGGAGTAAACAGAACTCTAAAAATGAACCTTGCCGAAGGTAAAAACAGTTTTGTTCCCAATGCAATCTCGGCAATGGTCACGTCATTTTCCGGAGTTGTATTTAGTGTCGTGGCCTTACTTATTTATAGTTATGCAAAAGGTGGCGATGCTTATGTAAAATCATTATCAGAAGCTTTTATGTTTGGCGGCGATCCATCTGTAGCCACTTATGTTCTGTGCCTTTTATTTGAAGGAACTGCTTCATGCATTATTGTAACTTTGTTATTGATGTTGTACTGGAATAATAAATACAAAGCCGATTAATTTAGATTATGGTGTAATAATTCATTGCTTATTTCTCTGTGAGGTTGTCGATGATTTTTATTTGTAGGATAAAACACAAAAACCGCTGAATTTATATCCGGCGGTTTTTTTTAGGTTAAAAAAGAAAGAAACACAATCATCGCTGATTTAAGGGATCTTGTTCTTTTATATTAGGGTCAATGTCCTCATCGTCTTCAATAATAGGATCAGTATAATTTCGATCATTTTCTTTCCCAAAATTATCATTCTGAAGATCATAAGTATCTTTTTGATCGAAGTCACGATCTGAATCTTCGTTATCAGAATTATTGCTCTGATGTATTTTTATTTTCTAAATCGTCATCAAGATCCTGAGCAATTTCTGCATTTTTTTGAAAGTAAGGATCTTCATTATCGTCCTCTTCCAGGTCAGAAGATTTTTTATCATCCTGATCACTATACTCGTGATTTACATTGTTTGCGCTATCGTCCTGATGTTGATTTATTGCAGGATCTTTATTTTCCATAGTTTCAGAATTTATCATCTGACTTTCTGATTGAGATTGACGTTGGCTTTGTCCAAATCTCTCGTTATCTGCTATTCCCATAATAAGTAGTTTTAAAATTAATTTTTTTAGCTTAGCTGATGTTTTAAACCAGCATTTGCATTCTTAAAGAGAATTTAGAATAATTACTAAACCAAAACAGAAGCTCAAAGAAACTTAATCTTTAATCGGTTGTTTTTTGAGCTGCTGTTTAAAATTTTTAATTATTGCGTAAGGCGTGTATTAATTCTTTCTTAGACATTGTAGATCGTCCTTTTATATCCGCTTTTTTTGCTTCAGAATAAATTTCCTCTCTTGTTCTGTCTGCATAATCATCTCTTGAGCCTCCTCTTTTTTCGGCTCCCTTACTGTTAGATATTCGCGCTGATTTTTCTTTGCTGTAACCTTTATCGCGCAATGCTTCGTATTGGTCCTTGTCTTTTATTTGTGGACCCGGGTCTTTTCCTGGCATAATAATTTAATTTAAAGTTTGTACTGTTTATTGATAGATTCTAATAAATTAGAAAGTATTATTTTGCTATCCGGAACACCAAAATCCTATGGTATTCATTAAGTCTTTATCCTGCTTAAAACCTTTTAGGTTTAAAAGGATCGGGTTCATTAATATTCGGATTTTGTTTGTCTAAATTTTTGTCTGAATATCTAAGTTTATCTTCCTTGTCAAAATCTGTATTCTCGAAATCAGTTTGATCTTTTCGATCTAAATCGTCATTATTAAAAGCATCTCTTAGATTATCTTCCCTGATATCGTCATCTTCGACATCATTGTCGTACGAATCATAATCGTTGTTCAGAGGATCTGAATCTTTATTTGAATTGTTGTGGTTTAAATTGGCATTCTTTAAACCATTATCCTGATCCGGTTCATCTTCGTTTGCATTATATTCGTCCAATGTTCTTCTGCTGGGATCGTTATCAGAATCATTCTCTAGACTATTGTTTCTATTTTCCTGATCCGGAGTGGTTTCATTTTGAGCAGATGAACTTTTGTATTCTTCTCCGGTTTTCGTCTCACTCTGATCGCGATTAAGGGGATCTGTATTTTCAGTAGTATCCTGAGTAGCGCGCTGTCCTTCTGAATAAAAATTGCGATCTTCCCGATCGAAATTTTCGCTGTTTTTGTTGTTCATAATTTAAATTTTTATAATTATCAATTATTTTTTGTGTGTATGTTTTTGTTGATTATTACTTATCATATTTTAAGTCAAAATAATGCCAACAACTATTATTTTTCTAATTCTAAATAAGATTTGAAACTTGTAATATCATCTTTAACAATTTTTTCGAAATAAGGATTAAGAAGCTGCGCCGCTTTTTCGCCAATAACACCAAAAGGAGCGTGGTAAGAAATCGTTACATCAATTTCTGTATGTTTTCCTTTAGGTTTAAAAACAATTTTCCCAACATTTTTTATAGAAGCATCAGGAAGTGACTGCCAGCTCAAAAAAGTATTTTTTTCATCTTTTACAATTTCTGCTTCCCAGGTCAATCTTCCAATACCCGCCGGACCTTTTGCTGTCCATTCAGATTTTGATTGGTTAATTGTTTTTACAGATTCAAGATGACTCATAAATTTTGGCATATTTTCAAGGTCACGCCAGAATTCATATACTTCGTTTACAGGTTTTTTGATCACGCTGTTGATCCTGATGTTGACATTAGCAGCTTTGCTTTGCTGCAAATTGTCGACAGGATCATAAACCGGACAATAACCGCTAACGCCTCGCAGAAGCATTGAACCTCCCAAAGTACTTTTTGATAAACTTTTTTTGTTGCGTGACAAACCATCATATAAAAGATAGGCACCGCTTGCAACCATAATTATTCGCTCAATCGCAGATACATTTTTTTTAAGATGTAAAGGATTCAGTGCACTCGACGAATGTGAAGTTTTTGTTTCCATTTTTTATTCTTTTTTGATTTATAAATTCATTTAATAGTAATTCGAAAATTATAATAAGTGCTTGTAAATCAATTATAAAATAGGAACCTCAGATTTATATTATTTTCATAAAATCTTACTTGATTATTTTTTTAAAGGTTTTAGCAACGCTGATGTTTAATTAGTTGACTGTGAATTTTGTAAAAACGAACATTCTATTTTGTAAGATTCATGTTATGGTTCTTTATAAATTCGAATAGTGTAATTTTTTAGAACAATTGTGAGGGAAAAATCCTTTGAAGAAATCTCTTTACAATAAAGGAATTATAGACTTGTTGCAATAAAATTGAATTTGAAAGCGCAGAAACATTACTATTAAAATTATATGGTTATGGATTGAATAGTATTTCACTTTTAAGAATTTAAATGAATCTGTTTTTCTCATTAATTCCAGTTGCCAATTAATAAAATGTAGTCCCTACGGGACAAAACAGGTATGAATAAATTGATTTCTACCAATATGTAATCTCTGCGAGATATTTTTTTTGTTACTCCGTTAGGAGTTAAATATTGGCAGTAATATTGTTAGTAATATTGGTGATAGAATAATAAAAATTACGAGAAAAAATATCCCGTAGATTGAATTTATTTAGAGCCAAATATTTATTGAATCATTAAATCAGCAACTTGAATTAATTATGTACTAATACTTAATATTAAAAAAATGGATCAAATACGAAATCTCATTGTTATTGGAGCATCAGCGGGAGGTATTAAGGCAATTTCTAAAATAGTCAATGGATTTCCGGAAACAATTGATGCAGCTGTTCTGGTGGTTCTTCATGTATCGAGAAAGTCAAGTCCGGAAAATATTGTTCAGATATTTCAAAGAAATACAAATTTGAAATGTGTAGTTGCAAAAGATGAAACGGAAATTGA
This sequence comes from Flavobacterium azizsancarii, assembly GCF_027980145.1. Lineage (GTDB taxonomy): Bacteria > Bacteroidota > Bacteroidia > Flavobacteriales > Flavobacteriaceae > Flavobacterium > Flavobacterium azizsancarii. The sequence goes on from NZ_JAMZNK010000012.1 coordinate 118,829, forward strand.
AAAAGGAACTATATACATTGCTCCGCCAGAACATCATTTGATGGTAAATGGTGCTACTGTACATTTGAATCAGGGTCCGGAAGAAAATAGACATCGCCCATCTGTTGATGTGTTATTTCGTTCTGCAGCAGTACATTTTGGACATAAAGCAATAGGTGTGATTGAAAGTGGTATGTTATATGACGGAACTTCAGGAATGCAGGCTATTAAAAGTTGCGGAGGACTTTGTATTGTACAAGATCCGGAGCAGGCTGAATATGCTGATATGCCAAGAAATGTACTAAATAAAATAAGGGTTAATTATATGGCTGAACTGGAAGAAATACCTGTTATTATTCAAAATATTTTAAATAAACCCCTTCCTCCAAAAATTGCTATTCCACATGAATTGAAAATTGAAGTAAATATAACCGAAAAACTAATGAGCGATATTAATCAGTTAAAAAGGATTGCGGATCATAGTGATTTTTCATGTCCGGATTGCGGCGGTGGATTATGGAAAATAAAAGAAGATCCCACTCACAGATACAGATGTCATATTGGGCATGTTTATTCTGAGAAAATGCTGCACGAACTTCAGGACTTAAAAATCGAAGAATCGATTTGGGTATCCATCAGAATGTTAGAAGAAAAAAGAAATATGCTTCGTTTATTATCTGAGCGCAGAAACCGCAGGGATCATGACGAGACCGTTTCATCATTTAATAAAAGAATTAATGACATCGATGAACACATAAAAAGATTAAAGTCTTTTGTAATCAATATATCATCAAATACTTTATCAGGAGATTAGAAATTTATAGGTGAAAAGTGGTAAGTTTTGATGAAATTTTTCAATATCCTGAATCCCATTACAGCATCTTACAAAATCTAAAAAGCCTTCAAAATCGTCGATACTGAAGGCTTTTTAGTCAGTGGTATAATTAATAATGTACATATAAAATTGTGTTAGTAAGAACAAAAAATAAGCAGTTTTTGTTTATGGATTACCTTCTCCGCCACTTGATCCATAAATCTGGCCTGTTGCATAACTGGCGTCATTAGCAGCAAGCTGCACATATATAGAAGCAAGTTCAGCCGGTTGTCCGGGTCTTCCCATTGGTGTTTGAGAACCAAATTCTTTTAGTTTTTCCATCGTAGCACCTCCACTTACTTGCAATGCCGTCCAGATTGGTCCCGGAGCAACACCATTTACCCTGATGCCTTTTGGAGCAAGTTGTTTCGCAAGTGATTTAATATAATTTGTTGTGGCTGCTTTTGTCTGAGCGTAGTCATATAAATCCTCAGTAGGAGCATAGGCTTGTACAGAACTTGTGCCAATAATTGATGCGCCCGGTTTGAGATGCGGAAGCGCCGCTTTGATAATCCAGAAAGGAGCATAAATATTGGTTTTCATAGTCCAGTAGAATTCCTCAGTCGAAATATCCAATATAGAAGCATGTGTTTGTTGTCGTGCAGCATTGTTGACCACAATGTCAAGACCGCCCAGCGCTTTTACAGCTTGTTCAACAAGGGATTTGCAGAATTGCTCGTTACGTAAATCTCCGGGAATTGCAACAGCTTTGCGTCCTTCGGCTTTTATTAGTTCAATTACCTCTTTGGCATCTTCTTCTTCGGTGGGGTAATAATTTATGGCAACGTCCGCGCCTTCTCTTGCATAAGCAATCGCTGCGGCGCGTCCCATTCCGGAATCACCACCAGTTATTAATGCTTTACGGCCTTTTAAGCGACCGGAACCTTTATAGCTTTTCTCGCCATGATCCGGGCGTGGATCCATTTTACTGACAAGTCCCGGCCATGGCTGGGATTGTTCTTTAAAAGGTGGTCGGGGATATTTTGTAGTAGGATCTTCAGGTATATTCATCATCGGAATTTCATTTAATGTAAATGCATTGGCCATAATCGGGTTAAATGCTGCTGTGGCAAATACTGCTCCCATACCGGTAAGTGCAGAGCGACGGGATATTTTATTTTTGGTTTCCATAATATTATATTTTCCGTTCTTTAAAAAATGTTCTCAGGATTTGTTTTCCTTATCTAAATCTGAAAAACTCTTCCTGATTCTCCCTGATCTTTTCTTTCAAACGTATTAGAAAATTCACTGTTTAGGTATTTAGGTTCTTCGCCCCAACATAAAAGCTGCTCTTTTGTCGATTGGTAAACCTGCTCAATATGATTGCGCTCAAATGTTTCCATGTACATTGGAGAATCCTCTGATAAAAATACTTGTTGTGTGTACTGTGTTGAATTAGCTGTTTTCATAGTAGTGAAATATTTAAATTTGATTTTGCAGCAACGATGATTTTATGTTTCTGCTTTTTTTAATTGTGTTTATAGGGTATATTTAATCAAAAAGAGTTCTGATTTTTTTCTTGTAATCAAACAGATTTATGAGAACTCTTATGCTTAAACTCAAAACCAAATTTAAAAAGAGACGTATTGATATATTTATATAATTTTAGATTTTAGTTATTTAATCTTCAGTAGTTTGGGTGTGGTAATCGTAAGAAATCGTGTATTATGCGGACATAAAAAAGCTAGTTCTGTAAACAAGCTTCTCTATTTTTATAATTCGAATTAATACTATTTTATAGTAAAGTCATTCTCTTTTAATGCTTCGGCAACCTTTATCACAACTTCTGATCTGTGTTTGCCATCTGTCACAGTGCGATCAGTTTTTACCCAATAGCGAATGTTGATTTGTATCGTATTTCCTGTAATGCCCGATACAACTGCAGAATTAGAATAACCTTTGTCAACTACGGCAATATCTGTTTTCATGACGTTAGCAATAATTTCAATCGCTTTTCTGTAATCTGATCCGTATTCAAGACCAATGGTAAAATCCTGCAATAAATATCCTTCGCTGTTAAAATTAACCAGAGTGTTTTTGATCAAAAGAGCATTTGGGATATAAATATTTTTACTGTCACTTTTTACCTGTATATCACGAAGGTTCAATGCTACAACTTTTCCTTTTACGCCGTTGCTTTCTATAATATCACCAACAGAAAATGGTCTTTTGAAAGCCAATAGAATTCCGGCAAGAAAGTTTTCGCCAATATCTTTAAGAGCAAATCCTATTACAAATGCTGATATTCCTGCACCGGCCAAGACACTTTGTGCTACACCGTTAAGACCAATAACGCGAAACATAAACAAGAGTCCAATGATAATAAGAACAGCCTTGATTAAATTGGCGATAAAAGTAGCCAATAACGGATCATGCATTCTTGTCTTTAATTTGCGATCGGCAAATACTTTTACACGTGCTGCAATAAACCATGAGATTAAAACAACCAGAATGGCCAATAAAATTTTTGGAGTAATATCTACCAGACCGTAATAATATCCTTCGATATGCTTGAGAATGTCATGAAAAAAATTATCCATAATAATACATAGTTTGCTTTGTACTAAAATTAAATTTTCATTTTTATAATTGACTTATATAATTCTTACTGTTTATTATAAAATTTTATCTCCTTGTTTTTAGTCTTGTTAAGTTTGACAATTGGAATTTTTGCAAACCAGCAATTATAGACAAATCAATTGATTTTTATACTCAAAAAGTTAGCCGGCAGGATAAGCGGAAATAATCAAATAGGCAATAATTATCATACTCATTACAAAAATCACTACCGTAATTACCGTTAACATCATGGTAGAATACAAGTATTTTCCCTGTTCCAGAAGTTTAGAAGATTGTCTGTATCTAAAATACGACAGCAATATGGTAATGGCTCCGGTGATTACCAAAGCAATCCCTATTAAAATAGTAGATCCGTTTTTAGGAAGGTCAGGTTCCTTAAAAAATGTAGAAGGAATCTGATTCACAAACAAAGAAAATTTTACGATAACGAATCCAAAGACCATAATACCAATTCCGGTTCTGATCCAGGACAAAAATGTTCTTTCATTTGCCATTTGGTCATTTGCCAAATTTTTATTTTCGTTGTCCATATTTTTAAAAATTATATTATAAGAACCATTTAGGGCAATTCACAAAAAATTAATTAAACACATAGTTCCCAAGACCAATGACAATAAGTAAAGAAAATAGCTATAATGCTTTTGCAGAATAAATCTCACGAAAGTCGCAAAGAATATGTATCTGAACTTGAGCGCTTTGCGACTTTGCCGATTTTTTTAGTAATAATTGTATATAAAAACTTAATTTATGACTTAGGGACAATTGTTAAAATATAATTGCACCTAAGAGGTTATAAGATTCTAATCTCAACCTGCGCCACCCTGAACCCAATGAAGTGCCTGATCGTAAAATTCTTTTTTGAACCCGCGAAAATTACCGGGCACTACATAACCAAATGCATTGGTAAAAGAAATAGCTTTTTCTGAGTTGGTGACGATGGCGGCTCTGTTCCACTTCCCGAAATTTTTAAGACCTATAAAAGCGTCTTCGAGCCACGCTGTTGCCGTAAAATTTTCGAGATCAGTATCAATTAAAAATAGAAAGTTGATTTCGTCAATTTGTTCTACCAGATTTTTTACCGCAGGTGCGATTATCGTTTTGTAATCGTTTGCCGTGACCTCGCCAAGAGCCCTGAAAGCCACTACATTTTTGGGTGCATTAAGTACTTGTATCATCCGTATATTTATTATTATTATTATAATTATTATTATTTGAGTTTTGGTAAATGAATTTTTTATTTGATATGAATCTGACTCAGATTTGTTTTTGCAGGACCGTTTGTTACCACGCCATCGCAAGAGAAACGTGAACCGTGGCAAGGGCAGTCAAAAGATTTTTCGTCGTTATTCCAATTAACAATACAGCCCAAATGCGGACAAACTGCCGAAAATGCTCTTAAGCTATTGTCATAATCGCGATACACCGCAATTTTTTTGAGTCCTGAGGATAAAATTCCCCCTTCGCCATGATTAAGATCTGCTACATTTTTTAAGTCAGATGCCGCAATCCAATCCAGATATTGTGCGGCTGTATTTCCGGCTTCTTTGGCAAAATCTACAGCAGTTTTCAAAGTAATTCTGGACGGATTGTAGAGATCTTCCCATTTGTTTTTAATTCCCAAAATACTATCACTTATAATCAAGGCGCCAATCGTAGCATGCGTCATTCCGTTGCCTGAATCTCCCGTGATGATATAAATATGATCATCACCGGGATTCTTGCCCATAAATCCTAACGAATCTACAGGTTCCATAACCTGACCGGACCATTTGTACGTGATCTCTTCAAGCGCGGGAAAATAATTTTTTGTCCATGCTTCGAGTCTTGCGTATCGTTCTGATTCTGAAATGCCTTCTTCGTCTGCCTGACCAGTTTTATGATCTTCACCGCCCGAAATCAATAAATCGTATTGATCATCAAAACTTTCTAAGCGCACATAATGATAAGGTTGAGAAACCCATTTAGAATCTGCATCGCCAGTATCCCACCAAAGCGAATAAGGTAGTTTTCCTTTTGGGATTTTCCCGGCAATAACATAAGTTCTGTAAGCAAATTGTTTGGTATGCATTGTGAGCGTATCATTGACCGGAGTATTTGTAGCCACCACAATATCCTTGGCCGAAAAAGTATAACCATTAACTATGGCACCGTTTTTAGTTATTTTATCAGCTCGTGCTTCGGTAAATATTTGTCCTCCAAGCGCAACAATTGCCTGTGCAAGTCCTTGTAAATAATGCAGAATATGAAATTGTGCCTGATTATAAAAAGCCAGACAATTTATTCCTTCACCACCTATTATAGCAGGAATATGATCTAAAATACCCGTATTTAAACCTGCATTTTGCGTAGCTTCAAATTCTTTTTGCAAATTTTTCTCTTTGTCACTTGGGTGAAGAAATAGATAGCCATTTACCCTCATAAAGTTGCAGTCAATATTGAGATCCTTTACATTTTTTTCGATTTCATCAATTGCTGCAGTATGACTTTCGGCAGCCAGTTTTGCGGCTTCTTTTCCAAAAGTATCTTCGAGAAAATAATAACGGTCGTCTAATGCAGCAGTCAAGTGAGCTGTTGTACGCCCAGTTTCGCCACTTCCTATAAAACCGTCCTCAACCAGAGTTACCTTTTTGCCCGCTTTTACTAATTTGTATGCCGTAGAAAGTCCGGCAATTCCGCCGCCAATAATTAATACCTCTGTTTCAATATCTCTATTGGGTTTATCAAAAGCAATTATCGCAGTAGAATCTATCCAAAAAGATACATTGTCTCCGGATGTTATATTGCCGGAGTCGAATTTGTCGTGTAATGGTGCCATATTGTTTGTGTTTAGTTTAACAGGCACAGAATTACTATCTAAAAGCCTGAATCTCTCAAAATTATAAAATGATGTGTGCTAGAGGTTTATAAAATATTGTAGGACTTTTATATGATTACCAGTTGTTTTATATGTAAGGATTTTTGAATAAAGTATAAGATTAAGAGGTTTAATATGAGTTACTTACAAGCCTATTAATTTTAAAAAGCTTAGTATGAAAGCAGCAGTTATACACGGACCGGGTTCCGTAAAATACGATACGGTCGATGACCCGAAATTACAGGCCAATGACGATATTATTCTTAAAGTAACTTCTACAGCAATCTGCGGATCAGATTTGCACATTTATTCAGGTGGTTTGCCACAGCCGAGGCCTATGGTTCTGGGACACGAATTTATGGGAATAGTCGAAGAAACGGGATCAGCAGTTACACATCTTAAAAGAGGCGATCGCGTTGTTGTACCATTTCCTATTGCCTGCGGAAATTGTTTTTTTTGTAACCACGATGTTCCCGGAAATTGTGAGCACAGTAATCCGGAACATTACGGACCGGAAGGAGGAATCCTGACTGAAAAAGGCGGAGCACTTTTTGGCTACACAGATCTTTACGGCGGTTATGATGGCGGACAAGCACAATATGTTCGGGTTCCTTATGCCAATTACGGACCAAGAGTTGTTCCAGACAGTCTGACAGATGAACAATTATTATTTCTAACGGATATTTTTCCAACCGGATATACAGGAGTAGATTGGGGAGAAGTAAAAGGAGGAGAAACCGTTGCCATATTTGGTTCTGGACCTGTGGGACTTATGGCTGCAAAAAGTGCCTGGCTTCGCGGAGCTGCTCAGGTCATTGTTGTCGATACACTTCAATACCGACTGGATAAGGCAAAAGCCACAACAGGATGTACTACTATTTTATGGGAAGATGGCGCCAAAGATGTTGTCGAGCAAATTCGTGCACTCACACAAGGACGTGGTGCAGATGTTTGCATTGATGCCGTAGGGTTTGAGCCGGAACGTAATCTTGGCGACAGAATCAAAGCGACGATTAATTTCGAAAAAGGATCTATTAAAGTATTAGAAGCTTGTATGAGCGCTGTAAGAAGAAGCGGTATTGTTTCGGTATTAGGCGTTTATCCTGTGAATTATGATAATTTTCCGCTTGGGCAATTTTTCGATAAAGGAATAATCCTTAAAGGCGGTCAGGCTCCGGCACACAAACATATCGACAAACTTTTAGAATATGTCGTTCAGGGAAAAGTACAACTGGATGATATTATCACACACAGACTTCCGTTGTCTGAGATTTCGCATGCTTATGATATCTTCAAAAAACGTGAAGACGGCTGTGTAAAAGTGGTACTCGATCCATGGCAATAATCACTTTATAAATTCAAACAAACAAAAGATTTTAGTATTGAATTTATAGCATCTGCATTATACTATAATCTCACAATTTATTATAAAATAAGGACAACGTATTGAAAATGCGAATCCTGTAAAAATGAAAAATAAATTTGTAAACGATAGAAAATCAGCTTCTTTAAATTTGAATTATAACTTAAAAATTTAAAATTATGAAAACTGCAACAAAAAGTACAACCAGTACAAAGAATACAACCAGTAAAAGTAAAACAGCAACTTCTGGTACAAAAGTTAAAGCGAAGTCAAGCGCTGCCGAAGGATTAAGAGAACTCTTTGTAGATTCGCTTAAAGATATCTATTGGGCAGAAAAAGCGTTAACCAAAGCGCTGCCAAAAATGGCAAAAAATGCAACTTCAGAAAATCTAATTACTACCATCAACGATCATTTGGCCGTGACTCAGGAACAAATAACAAGACTGGAACAAGTTTTTGAAATTATAGGAGAAAAAGCAGCAGCAAAAAAATGCGATGCGATGGAAGGACTTATCAAAGAAGGCGAAAGCATTATGGAAGAAACACAACCTGGTCCTGTTCGTGATGCTGGAATTATCGCCGCTTCTCAAAAAATCGAACATTATGAAATCGCTACTTACGGAACTTTAGCCGCATTTGCGGAAACATTAGGAGAGCAGGAAGCTGTAGAATTATTGAAAGCAACACTCGAAGAAGAAAAAGAAGCAGACACTTTACTAACAGATGCCGCGTACAATACCATAAATTTTGATGCCGCTGATGATGAAGTTGAAGAAAAATAATTTCTGATAACCTGTGTCAAATAATTGATACAGGTTTTTTTATTTAATTGTTTTTATATCAATTTCAAAAAATAAAAAAGACCGTTAGTTTTAACGGTCTTTCTTGTTTTTATTACTTTTAGGATCTTCTTCTTCGATATCGAGATCACTATCGAATTCATTTTTTCTAAATTTGTCATGATTAGTCTCATCCCGGATAAATTCGTCATTTTGAATTTGTTCGTTACTCAATTCTCCAATTTCGAATTCTTTGCGATGCAATTCACTATCATCTAATTCGTTACTTCCTAATTTTCTGTCTTGATTATCAATTTCTAAATTAATATCAGATTCAAACAGGTCGTTATTTTTCAAATCATTTTCAATGTCTTGTTCAGTGATGTCTTTTAATTCACTGTCTGATTCATTATCCAGATTTTCAGAATCATAAGGATTGTTATTCAAATTTTCAGTTGCCTCGTCAGTAATTTGAGAATCCGAATTTTTAAAATTACGATCTTCCGTACTATTAAATTTGTTATTTTCTGTTTTCATAATAAAGGTATTTGTATTACTATTTTTTGATTTGTGCTACTTTCTTAGTTTCGATATTTGACTTTTCATTGCTTCTCGATGAGGTAGTCTTAGAAGCAACTTTTTTATTTGATGCTCTTGCACTTGTAGCAGTACTATTTTTATGATATGAAGTATCCATGATTTTACATTTAATTAATATTTACAAATCTAATAGAGTAACAAAGGGTTTACTTATAAGATTTTAAGGAATAATTGTATAATTGTCAGCTTGTTATGTTATTGGTAAACACAATGTTGCTATGTGTTTTTTATGTAATAGAACGATAGAAAATGTCTTAATTAAAAAAAAAGACTCTGACATTGATAAACTCCTTAAAAAAGAAAAAAAATACAAATGGAAATAATATAAGTATCATGAATTAAAATGTAAGATTTTTTTATTTTTAAATACAAAATTTGCTTTTAATGAATTAAAAAGTATTTATTAATTATTTGAAAATCAATATTATGAAAAAGTTATTATTAACATTCGCAATGATTATGATTGTAGGATATGCTTCTGCACAAGAAACTCCTAAATCAAAATCGAAAACTACAACGGACACAATCCATCAGGGAAAAACGCACAAAAGCACCCAGAAAAATTCGACAACTACCAATAAGACTGAGACAACAAAATCTAAGTCTACAAAAGGTAAAAACAAGTCGACAAATTCTACTTCTAGAGATAGTATAAATCGTCCAACAGGTCAGGGAACTCCTAAATAATCGGAGGAACTCGGTGTTAGTTTTTAGTCTAAGTATTCAGTCTCAGTCACAGTTTTGAGCTTTCAGTAAATATTCGCTGTATTATTTAAATTATAAATAAATACTATCACTGAAAAAACTGCGACTGAGACTACGACTGAAAAACTGCGATTGAAAAACTGCGACTGAAAACTAATACTTACCATATTATAAATTATTAAAATTAAAATTATGAAAACAGCATCCAAAATCAAAACGGGACTTTTAGTTGTTGTTGCCGGACTTGCATTTTCATGTTAAAAAAATGACGCTGCTACAACAAATAATCAGTACACAGATTCAACAGCCACTGAAACAACTGTTGATACTACCGAAATGGGAACAGATACAGTTGCAACAGGAACATCAGGCACGACCGGAACCGGAACTGTTACAGATTCAACAACTGCAAAAGGTAAATAACTTAAGCATCTTACTTATGCTTTTATTAATTCTTGATTGTAAATAACCTGTAGTATATGCTACGGGTTATTTTTTTTCAAGTAATAATTGAAAAGAATATGTTTTTTAGGGAATAAAATTCTATAAAATCTATTTGTTATAATGTAAGCAAAAGACGTTTTAAGATTTGAAATTTGTATAGCTAAATAATTATGGCAGAACGTTCTAAATTTTAAAATATTTGATTAATAGCATTGAGATTTTGAGTTTTAATGTTTTCACAACAATCAGTGACTCAATTCTTTTTTGCGTGTAATAAAAATTAATTTATCGAAAAACTACACCCGTTAATTCTTTAATACGGAAACTGAAAAATAATTATTGATAAAAAAAGCGAAATTATGCCATCAGAAATTATTACGGAATGCAGTAAAATTATTGCAGAAAAAGGTTTAAATATTGCTTTTGCTGAAAGTGCATCGCCGGGAAGACTTAGCGCAGAATTTTCTCTTACGCCAGATTCAGGAAAAATCTTAAGAGGAGGAATTGTATGTTACGAAGTTTTTGTAAAAGAACAAATTCTGAACGTCCCTCATTATCTTATTAAGGAATTTACGCCGGAATCTATAGAGGTGACAAAGTATTTGGCGCAACAAACCGCTCAGTTTTTTAATTCGAAAATAACAGTAGCAATAACAGGTCTTACAACTCCTGGAGGCAGTGAAACCAAGGAAAAACCTGTTGGCACTATTTTTCTTTATATAATAACACCAGCAGGAACATAAGCCACAAGGAAGTGTTTTCTGGCAATGCCGAAGAAATTGTACTCAAAGCTGCCGATCGTGCAGCATCATTAATCCAAAAGAAAATAAGTTAAACTAACCCATTAAATTATTACTACATGCAATCAATTTCACCATGGGCTGCGACAGTGCAGTCAGATCTGGAAAATAGCACGGTTTTGTGGGAAAAGAAATTCCGTGAGTATACCTTTCAATTATACAACACTGGCGATTCGTTATGGATCGTTGCATTATGGCCCAAACAAGGAAGAATGGCTTTTAGGGCAGCTTTTGGTTTAAACAGCTGTTTTGAAATAACCAATTTATTCGACGATGGTCAAACGACGGTAATTAATTTGACAACGAGAATTGGAAAATACGAAGTCACGATCGATTTCCCGAATGATTTCTCGCCATTAGTGCATTATAAAACATCTTTTAAATCAGATTTTCCGATCATGATTCCGTTTTGGCCACGTGATATTTTGCCTTTAACAGAAAAAGGAAATGTCGAAAATACCTTTGGAAACATCCATACACATCAGGTAGGAGCACGTTCAGGACTTATTTTTCTGAGTATGACAAAGCCAAAAACCGGATCGGTATTTTACTTTCAGGATTTAGGTTCTATGAGTGCATATTGTGAAGCAACTGAAACGTCGGTGGCTGAAACAGTAGGAGGAGACTGGCCGGAAATAGGTTTTCAATTACCGTTGACAGAAGATAAACCTCTGCCGGCAGATAAAGATTTTGTTTTATCAGATGCTTATGTATTATTTTCAGACCAAGTTGCCGAAGATGATATTCAGGTTACACATCAATTCTTAAATAATTTGGGTGAAGTGTATAAATCGCTTCCACACCCGAAAACCGAATATCACAAATGGCCCAAAATTGCGCAGAAATGTCAGGAAGATTTATACAATAACAAAGGCTGTTGGACACAAACAAACGGTGTTCCGTATTTGAATGCCTATTTGTGCGATTACAAAACGCCATCGGAAATTATGGTGCAGCTTGCTGTATTATTGCCTTTAAAGGAATATATGGAATGGACCGGAGAAAAACATCAGCTTTTTGATGATTTGCAAAGAGGAATTCAGGCATTTTACGATCCTAATATAAAAACTATAAATCGCTGGCTTCCTGCTTTATATGATAAACTGGACGGATCAGAGGAACAAAAAGAGAAAATGGTAATGGATTCCTGGTATCTGCACCATCCGTTAATGAATCTTACCAGACTTGCCTTAAAAGGAGAAAAACTTGCCGAGAAAATACTATTAGATTCTATCCAGTACGCTATAAAGGTGGCGCGCCATTTTGACTACGAATGGCCCGTTTTTTATAGAATGGACACATTACAGGTTATTAAACAGGAAACCGTACCCGGGCAAGGCGGTGAGCATGATGTACCGGGCTCATATGCCCATTTAATGCTTTTGGTTTATGAATTAACAAAAGATGAACTTTATTTGCGTGAAGCAAAAAAAGCAGTCAAAAAATTGATGGGTCATGGCTTTCAAATTTTTTATCAGGCGAACAATACCGCTTTTTCTGCCGGCGTACTTTTAGAACTTTATAAAATAACCGAAGAAAAAATGTATCTCGATTTGAGTTATGCCTGTCTCGCAGGATTATTTAAAAACATGCAAATTTGGGATTGCCAATATGGTTTTGGAAAAAATTATCCCAATTACTTTTCTGTTTTTCCGCTTAACGATGCGCCATATAGTGCCGTATACGAGGAACATGAAGTTTATGCCAAATTTTGCGAATACATGATAAAAGCAGAAGGTGTTGAAATCCTGCCGGCCTTAAGAATTTTAATTCCAGAATTTATAAAATATTCCGTTACAAGAATGCCGTATTATTATCCGTTAAAATTGCCAGAAAATATGCTTTCTGATGAAGTGAAAACGGGAGAAATTCAACCAAAATTATGGATTCCGTTGGAGGATCTTTATACCGGTTGGGAAAAAAGCGGTCAGGTTGGTCAGGAAGTTTATGGTGGAGGTGTGGCTTTTGGTGTCGTGCCAAGACAATATTGGAAGGTTAAAGATGAAGACTTTTTGATATTTTTTGATTATCCGATAAAAGGCTTTAGAAAAGTTAAAAATACAATAACTTTTAAAACCTTAGGAAGTGAAGAATTCTACTGTAATGTCAAGATTATTTTTCCAAAGAAAATTTCGAAAAATCTAAAAGTTACCCAAAATAAAAAAGCAATAGAAAAAGAATTTTCGGGAGCAACAGTGCTCCATTATACGATACAAGGAAACAGTCAGGTAAAAATAGTGTGGTAAATCACTTTTGTTATTCAAAGTAATGTAATTAATTGTAAATGAAAATAATATAAAAGTTATTTGGGAAAATTATAAACTTTCTGCCAGAGGAATGTTTAGTTTTAAATAACGGAATATTAAGCGCTGTTGTTGACTGATTGATGTTTAGATAAAATGCTTAAAATGCCTTTAGAAAAGTGATACATTTTTAAATAAAAAAATATGAAAGCGATTATACTTTTAGCTACACTTAAACAAAACGGAAGATCAAATACCCAAACTCTGGTCGAATTTTTAGAGCCATATCTTGAAAAACAAAATATAGAATACGAAGTCATCAAACTTGCAAAACATAACATTCTGCCGGGCACTTATACGCACATGGAAACAAAAGATGACTGGCCGGAAATCTATGAGAAGATCACAAACGCCAAAATTTTGTTATTTGCCACGCCCATTTGGTGGAACAATCATTCATCTGAACTTCAAAGATGTATAGAACGACTTGATGAAGTTTATGATAAAATTCTGGCGGGAGAAAAATCTCCGCTTGAAGGGAAAATAGGAGGCGTGATCGTCACAGGAGATTCTGATGGAGTCGAACATATTACAGGAAATATTGCTAATTTTTTCTGTAGTATCGGAGTAACAGTTCCTCCGTATACTTCTTTGGGAGTTATATGGGAAGGACATTCTAAAGATTCTAAAAAGACAAAAAAACAGCTTTTGGATTATTATAAAAGAACATACGCCAAAGATGCCCAGGCAATGGCCGAATCATTAGCGAAAGCGGCAAAATAATAATTATTTGTATTGAAAATGAATTTGCAGATAAAGCATATCACTCACTAAAAGTATGTTATTACACGACTTAAAAAATTATTATTATGAAAAATTTAAATGAATATTTTGGATCAAACATACAACAAAAAAATATCGTGATTACAGGCGGTACAACAGGAATAGGAAAAGCCACGGCTGAATTGCTGCTTTCTCTTGGAGCAAGAGTGCTGATTTTCGGCAGGGATCATGAAGATTTCCATAATACTTATGAAGAACTTACCTCAAAATATCCTGAAGCCGAATTGTTTGGAACATCAGCAGATGTTACGAATGAGAACGACATTAAAAGGATTTTTGATATTGTAGATCTCAGCATGGGAGATATCGATATATTAATTAATAATGCGGCGCTATCTGCTGGAGGAATTACCAATAACGATGATTGGAAATACGTAGTGGATACAAATATCAAGGGATACATTGATTTTGCACAACAAGCTGTTGAAAGAATGAAAATACAAAAATCAGGACATATTGTTAATGTAGGATCGATGAGTGCCGAGAGAAAAAATCCGGAAAGCACAATTTATGTAACCACAAAATCAGCGATTCGTGGATTTACGGCATCACTTCGTAAAGAAATAAATCCCCTTGGAATAAAAGTAAACTTAATCGAACCCGGAGCCGTAATGTCTGATATGCAGCCCGGAACCAAAAAAGAACAACGCGAAAAAATAGAAAAATTAGAAATGCTAGACGCAGATGATATTGCAATGAGTATCTTATTTATTTTATCGCAACCCAAAAGATGTGATATTGTCAGCATGCAGATAAGACCGCATTTACAGCTTATTTAAAAACCAAATTTCAATCGTCGATCTCTGTTATGTCGGCAACAAGCCTAAATAATTTATTGCATGAAGCTCCAATTACGAGTTTTATTCTTTAATATTTAAACGGTTGCATAACTCTTATGTATTACCGTTAGTTTAATTCGATTGTCTTAATGGTAATTCATGACTCGTCTTCGACGGCAGCTATTGGTGCCAGTTTCTGCACTCTTTTTATCGCCTGCTCGCGGGAGAGCGTACTTGGAAAAAGGACACTTGTAGCAATCGTCTTTCCATTATTGGATTTGAGATAGAAATAAAGTTCCCATTCAGTACTGGTCTTTTTCTGAAATTTATTTGCCTGACCAGCATAGGACCGCAAACATTCAATGGTTTTTTTACAGCTTATTTTAGTTGTATATTCCCGGGAGTTCAGCAAGAGAGTTCCAGCCCTAGATTTGAGCTGTACCTGATACTTGCCTGCTGTTTTTCTTATAATTACAAATTTCCCCATTTCTTTAAGATTTATGGTTAATTTTTTTTATCACTCGAGCAAGCTACTAATTTACATATTCAAATTGAAAAAATCAAGCAAGAATAAAAAAATAACGGTTTTATAACAGTTTTTTTAACATCGTACCTCTTGCGCCATCATTTTTGATTCATAGAAAGATACATTGCTGATAATCAGAGGTGCAGTCTCTGATTATCAGGCAAAAAATCTACTTGAAAATGTTTAACAACAGCTAGCTTTAAAATTTTAAAGCAATTATAAGTTTAAAGCAGAATTATTATTAGTCTCTGATAAAAAAAGCATACTTTGGTATAATGAATTGATTTTTAATGGTATATAATAAATAAAGCTATAATGATAAGATATACAACTCTGATTTTTTTTATATTTCTTGTGACTGGTAATATTAAACATCCCACGCAAATTGTATCGTCAACCCACAGTACATCCAACAAGTCGGGAATTATCACAGGTGCCGATCAGACTGAAAAATATTTGCCGTATCTAAAAGGAAAGCGAATTGGAATAGTTGCAAATCAAAGTTCGATAATTGGCAAGAAAAGTAGTGTCGATAGTTTAGTAAGTCTTGGAATTAAAATTGTAAAAGTGTTTGGGCCTGAGCATGGTTTTAGAGGGAATGCCAGTAATGGAGCCGTAGTGGGTGATGAGAAAGATGATAAAACCGGTATTCCGATTATTTCTTTATATGGTAAAAATGAGAAACCAACAAAAGAACAGCTGGCAGATATTGATCTTTTGGTTTTTGATATTCAGGATGTAGGCTGCCGTTATTATACTAATATCAATACTCTTGAATATGTTATGGAAGCCTGTGCAGAAAACAACAAGGAGCTGCTAATTCTTGATAGGCCAAATCCTAATGCATATGTAGTAGACGGACCGGTAATGACTGATGATAAATTCAGATCAGCTATTGGCATACATCATACACCAATGACTCATGGTATGACAATAGGAGAATTTGCACAATACCTTAATGGCGAAGGATATCTTAAGAAGCAATGCAAAATAAAGATTATAAAAGTTGCCAATTACAGTCATGATATACCTTATGTATTACCTATATCTCCGTCACCAAATTTAAATACACAACAAGCTGTAATGCTTTTTCCTAGCTTATGTATGTTTGAAGGAACAGCAATCAACGAAGGTAGAGGAACGTATATGCCGTTTACTATTTTGGGAGCGCCCGAATTAAAGGGCAAATATTCTTTTTCATACAAACCTGTAAGTATTCCCGGAATGAGTGAGGCACCAAATCACAAAGATGCCGTTTGTTATGGTTTAGATCTTCATAACTATAATATAGACAAATTGCGAAATAGACGTCAGATTAATTTATCATGGCTAATTGAATTATACAATGCTTATCCTGACAAGGCTAGTTTCTTTAATCAGGAAAGAGCCAATACAGGTGTATCACCTTTTGATCTGCGTATAGGTACAGATCAACTTAGAAAACAGATCATCGCAGGAGTGCCTGAAGCTGAAATCAGGAAAAGTTGGGAACCAGGATTGCAGAAGTTTAAGGCTGTACGGGCAAAATACCTTTTGTATACAGATTAATTTGTGATTTTGTACAGAATAACAAATCTCGCACCTATTAACTCTTGGTAAATTCAAACTTAGACTAGTTTGGTTTAATTATGAAGAAGAAGATTTTTTCTTTACCCAAAATTAAAATGAAAAGCTATTTGAATAAGGCCTGTGCACAATGTTAATGATGTTTTCTTAATAAAACATTTGACTTTTAGGTGTTTATGTCTTCTAATAGAGTATTCACAACTCAATTATACTATCTCTGTTCGTTTGTTTTTTAGTATCAATTGTGCAAAATATACCAACCGAGAAAAATCCTTAAAAAATGAAAAATAAGTAATGTTTAAATTGTATGTTGTCAGTGTGTTATGAAAAAGTTTTAAAATAACTTTAAAATAATGCATAAAAAAGATTGGAAATGCGGAAACATTATGTACTTTTGCACCCGCTTTGAAACACAAGCGAAACAAAATAAGAAGACACGTTCGTAGACATATTGAATTGACAGCCGTTTTAACAGAGATGTTAAAACAAAAGAATAAAGAGTAAGATAATCGAGAGATTAAAAAAGAACCGATAGAGACTGATTCGAATAACAATACGATCTAAGTGATTAGGTCAACAATATACGATGAAGAGTTTGATCCTGGCTCAGGATGAACGCTAGCGGCAGGCTTAACACATGCAAGTCGAGGGGTATGCTTCTTCGGAAGCAGAGACCGGCGCACGGGTGCGTAACGCGTATGCAATCTACCTTTTACAGAGGGATAGCCCAGAGAAATTTGGATTAATACCTCATAGTATTATGAAATGGCATCATTTTAT
>NZ_JAMZNK010000130.1 GCF_027980145.1 Flavobacterium azizsancarii
CAAAAGGAGATGATGGAAAAGATGGTGCTGATGGAAAATCAATTACCGGCGGTACCGGAGCACCAGGCGCAACAACCCCAGGAAAAGATGGAGATACTTATGTAGATAATAGTACAGGAGATGTTTATGTGAAACAGGGAGATACCTGGGTAACTACAGGAAATATCAAAGGACCAAAAGGAGATGATGGAAAAGATGGTGCTGATGGAAAATCAATTACCGGCGGTACCGGAGCACCAGGCGCAACAACCCCAGGAAAAGATGGAGATACTTATGTAGATAATAGTACAGGAGATGTTTATGTGAAACAGGGAGATACCTGGGTAACTACAGGAAATATCAAAGGACCAAAAGGAGATGATGGAA
>NZ_JAMZNK010000131.1 GCF_027980145.1 Flavobacterium azizsancarii
AGTACCACTTGTTAAAGCTGTTGTACTTGGAATCAATGTTCCGCCATTTAAAACAGTATACCAAACAATATTAGATTCGTTTAACTGAATACTTGCAAAAGTTGGCAAAGTCGACTGACAGAAGTTCTGTGTTCCCGCAGTTACCAAACTTGGTGTTCCCGGATCTGTTACTATTACTGCAACTTCCAGTCTTAATGCACTTTCGCAAAGTGATGTTGCATCTTTTATCGCCGCATAATAAGTACCACTTGTCAAAGCTGTTGTACTTGGAATCAATGTTCCGCCAGTTAAAGCAGTATACCAAACGATATTAGATTCGTTTAACTGAATACTTGCAAAAGTTGGCAAAGT
>NZ_JAMZNK010000132.1 GCF_027980145.1 Flavobacterium azizsancarii
GGAAAAAGATAAAACCTGAGGTTTTTAATTATTTATCCTCAGTAATTATAGATAATTATTATGTCCAAAGTAATGAAAATATTAAACGATTTAAGGATTTTAGAGTTTTAGTGGATATTTCGGTTCGATTTGTGCCAGTGATTTCGGTCGGACCGTGCCACCCATTTCGGTCAATTTGTGCCACTATTTCGGTTTGAATAGTGCCATTATTTCGGTTCGATTTGTGCCACTATTTCGGTTCAATTTGTGCCACTCGGTTAATAAGTCATAGTTTTCCGGTTCGATTTGTGCCACTTTGAAAGATCAAAATCAGCTACTATCTTGTTGTTATCTA
>NZ_JAMZNK010000133.1 GCF_027980145.1 Flavobacterium azizsancarii
CCACTAAAAAGTGATGGTTTTCCGTTGAGCCGGCGGAGGGACTCGAACCCACGACCTGCTGATTACAAATCAGCTGCTCTAGCCAACTGAGCTACGCTGGCGACTCATTACTGATGCAAATATAAAGTGGATTTTTGTATTTTCCAAAATAAATTTACTGCTTATTTTATTAAAAAACCACCACTAAAAGTGATGGTTTTATTTTGAGCCGGCGGAGGGACTCGAACCCACGACCTGCTGATTACAAATCAGCTGCTCTAGCCAACTGAGCTACGCTGGCGACTCATTACGGGTGCAAATATAAAGCGGTTTTT
>NZ_JAMZNK010000134.1 GCF_027980145.1 Flavobacterium azizsancarii
GTCTCTATCGGTTCTTTTTTAATCTCTCGATTATCTTACTCTTTATTCTTTTGTTTTAACATCTCTGTTAAAACGGCTGTCAATTCAATATGTCTACGAACGTGTCTTCTTTTTTGTTTCGCTTGTTTCTCAAAGCGGGTGCAAAAGTAGAAAATTTATTTTCAACTGGCAAGTAAATTTTGAAGTTTTTTTTCGAAACTTTCATTTCCTTTTCTTCTCATTTCCTAACCAATCTATCAATGAACTTCCGTTGTTTTGCGGGGTGCAAATGTAACATCTGTTTTCAAATCTCACAAGCTTTTCGAAATCT
>NZ_JAMZNK010000135.1 GCF_027980145.1 Flavobacterium azizsancarii
TGTTTACATTTACAAGCCTTTTTGTTGTATAATTTCAATGTTTTTACAAACTTTTTCTTAACACTCTGATAACACTAACCTTAACCATCGTTCTTTTTTTAACTTTATCGGAATTTTCGTAAGCACATTGTACTTTTCATAATAACAACACTTGAAGAACTGCCATTTTTATGAACTTTACAGACTTATCGAGGTTTTTCTATTACTTTATAATAGTAATCACATATTAGTTTCGGCTCCCTGCGCCGGGGCTTGCCTGATTATACCTCGAAGACACGAAGATTCTTTTGCTTT
>NZ_JAMZNK010000136.1 GCF_027980145.1 Flavobacterium azizsancarii
TGATATCCTCGGATAGGTGACGGAGAACACTTTCGTACAGACGATTCTCAGAGCCTCTATTTTACTTATAAAATTACCTTTTTAACTTTAAAGGACTTTTTCAGTGCCCTCCTTAAAAAATCAAGGCTTTTTTTATTCTTTATTATTTCCTGAGATCTATATTTAGATGCAGGCGCGAGCGCAATGTCATTAAGTTAAGAAAATTTCATATCGCATCTTTTTGATTTTTAAGCACTAAAGGTCTTACTCTAGTTCTGTATTTACCTGCTTCCCGTTTATTATT
>NZ_JAMZNK010000137.1 GCF_027980145.1 Flavobacterium azizsancarii
CTATCAATGAACTTCCGTTGTTTTGCGGGGTGCAAATGTAACATCTGTTTTCAAATCTCACAAGCTTTTCAGAATCTTTTTTAGAAAATAAATTTTCGTTTTGATTAGTAAGACTTGTCAGTATTTCAGTGAACGTCTGTCGTTGTTGCGGGTACAAAAGTAGGTGGTTTGTTTACATTTACAAGCCTTTTTGTTGTATAATTTCAATGTTTTTACAAACTTTTTCTTAACACTCTGATAACACTAACCTTAACCATCGTTCTTTTTTTAACTTTAT
>NZ_JAMZNK010000138.1 GCF_027980145.1 Flavobacterium azizsancarii
TAGTACTAATAATCCGTAAGCTTATGTACACCCTTTTCTCCCACCGTAAGGTGGGAGAAGAAACTTTCTAAATCAATACTTTTTTCTTTATCTCAGTATGTTAAGATATTACTTCAATTATAGATTTTGAATTAAAAATTAAAAATTGAAGAACAAATTGCCCAAAGCAATTATAACTTCTTAAGGTGGTTATTGCGGCGGGGCTCACCTCTTCCCATCCCGAACAGAGTAGTTAAGCCCGCCTGCGCAGATGGTACTGCAGTTA
>NZ_JAMZNK010000139.1 GCF_027980145.1 Flavobacterium azizsancarii
TACAACAGCTTTAACAAGTGGTACTTATTATGCGGCGATAAAAGATGCAACTTCACTTTGTGAGAGTGCATTGAGACTGGAAGTTGCCGTAATAGTAACAGATCCTGGAACACCAAGTTTGGTAACTGCGGGAACACAGAATTTCTGTCAGTCCACTTTGCCAACTTTTGCAAGTATTCAGTTAAACGAATCTAATATCGTTTGGTATACTGCTTTAACTGGCGGAACATTGATTCCAAGTACAACAGCTTTGACAAGTGGTACT
>NZ_JAMZNK010000013.1 GCF_027980145.1 Flavobacterium azizsancarii
GTATCTATCTTAAAATGTATCGTAAATTAAGAACCGCCTTGGTACGGATCCGTATGCCGGGTGGTGTGGAAGGTCGCCTAGGGAATTAATCCCTAGGCTCCTATCCGATTTTAAAGCCGATAGGTTTTGCATAATCTTATCATTTCGACGAAGGAGAAATCACACTAGAAATTCCGCAAAGAAAGTCCGCAAAGAAAGTCGCCAATCTTTGTCTATTATGGAGTGTGATTCTCCTTCGTCGAAATGAACATAAATAACAAAGAAAGAAAATTATTAAACTCCGCCACGACTATTTAATATTTTCTCAGTAGTCACGTCAGAATGAAGTAATTCCTCCATTTGATAGGTGGTGCGTTGTGCCTCCAGTGCATAACCAAACATTTTTTGTTCATAATCGTCAATAGCGTCCTGCAAGGTTTCGAATTGCCCGTTTGTTAGGTTTTCTGTTAACTGATAAGCATCCATCAAACCCATATTTACACCTTCGCCTGCAAACGGTGGCATTACATGTGCCGCATCGCCTACAAGGGTTATGTTTGAATGTTTTTTCCAGGTTTCTTCAAGAGAAAATAGGCGCAAAGGCAATCCTGTAAAATCAGTTGAAGCAACGAAGAATTTTTTGTAATCCTCGTTCCAGTTCTCAAATTTTTTCAGTAAAAAAGCAATAACTGCAGCATTGTCTTCAAAGTCAATTTCGTTATTTAAAACCCAATTTTCATCAGCTTTAAAAGAAACTCCAAAATGCACGGAACCGTCGCGTAAAGTATGGGTATAAAACATTTTTTTCTCCCCCATTGCCATTACGTTTCCGTCACCGTATTTAGGTTTAAATTCAGGATAATCACGATCCGGATTTTCAATTTCTCCCTGAATAATATAAGTTCCTGAAAGTTGAGGTTCTTTGTCCGTAACAAATTTTCTGGCATTTGATCTTCCTCCGTTTGCAACAATTACAAAATCAGCAATTGTTTTATTGCCATTTTTGAATTCCAGATAATACTGTTCATCGATTTTTTGAATGTCCGTCAATTGACTGTCCCATACAACAGTATTTTCCTCAAGGTTTTCGAGCATGATTTTTCTCAAATCATTTCGATCAATTTCAGGTCTTTGATATCCATTTTCTTCAGTTGGCATTTCTTCTGAAGTAATATTTCCATGCATATCGGCCATTTTCTCTCCGGTTGGTCTTGCGTACTGATAAAAGGCGTCCATTAGATCCGCTTTTTTGATTGCTTTTTGTCCTGAATCTGCATGTATGTCAAGCGTTCCGCCTGAAGTTCTTGCCTGAGCATTTAAATCTCTTTCGTAAACTGTTACTTCAGCTCCGTTTATTTGTAATATTCTGGCTGTTGTTAAACCTACAGGTCCGCCACCAATGATGGCTACCTTTTTATTTTTTATAAGTGAAGTGTTCATTTGATTTTTATTTAATTGATATTGTTGTGATTGAGTTTATTTTGATATTTAAATTAACATTAAAATTGAGGTTAATATTGCAATTGATATTACGATCGATTTTTATCAGGGAGTTAATGCTTTAATAACCAGATTAAATGCTTCGTTGCTAATTTCTTTTGTAAAAGCAAAAGGTTTTCCGGACATTGATTTTCCTTCTCTGTGCAATTCCAAAAGAGAGTAAAGCGATCCGTAAGCAATACTCCAAAAAACTTCGAAGGTGATAGGGAGAAGTTCTTTCTTTTCGATAGCCCTGGTAATGAATTTTGTCATTTCATCTTTAAAGTCTGTTGTGATTTCAGATAAAATGGCATCACCATAAGTAGAATGTTTCAAAAGTTCGATGCAATCCGTTTGAAGTGGAAAATTTAGTGTGTATTTAGATCTGTTATCCCATTGCTTGCGTAAACCGTCTACAAACGACATTTCTGAAGAAAAACCAACTAACATTTCATTAAAGAAATTTTTTCCAATTTCGATTCCAATTTTACGGATAAGATCTTCTTTGTCTGAATAATAAATATAAAGGGTCGCTACAGAAACGCCACATTCTCTGGCTAAACGATTCATCCCAAAACCTTCTACGCCTTGTGAAACCAGCATTTCGATTGCTTTTTGCTTTACAATTTCTTCTTTATTAGTGTCTCTGGTTCTCATTGTTCGAATTAATTATGGTACAAAGATATTAATAATAAATGAACGTTCGCTTATTTATTATAAAAAAAGGTTCAAAGGAACAGAGGAGCAAAGGTTTCAGTTGAGACGAAAAGCAGTATGTCTAAATTGGGTTTTAGCTGAATAGTCGTCAGCTTTAGCTGGAGGACGAAAGGGGATAAAGAAATAGGCTTTAGTCAAATGTAATTGAAATTCTAAAAAAAACTTCGTAGCATAAAACCATAAAACATAAAAAAGCTGCTAATATAATTCGTCAAAATTATATTAGCAGCTTTTTCTTTAATAACAATATTTAGGGAGTTGCAGTTTGTTCTGCTTCTCTAATTTTTTGATTCTCCAAAATCTTTTGTATAAAAGGTTGAGTTTGTGTTTCTATTTCAGCTTCAGAAATGTCAAGAGCTTTTGGATCTTTTACTAATTCGAACCATGGTTTTGGTCCGTCAAAGTTATAACTTCCAAAAACAACTACCGGAGTTCCTTTTACTTTTACATTTTCCTTGTCTTGTAAAATCCATTCATCTGCAAATTTATAAAGATATTTTGCATCATTTTCTTGAAGTCGTAAACAAGAATGTGAGGCTGGATAACCTGGTAATGCGTATTCGTGAAAACCGACACCCAGTTTATTTTCGATATTAAAATTCCATTTTAATTCCCATTCGTCATTAAAAGTACTGGTTGTTTTTTCTGCTTTCCAATTGGTAAAAAATAATCCGGTTGGAGTAGGGTCTTTTTTTCTTCCCATATTTGATGGCCCGGTACGGACTAATTCTCCATTTTCGTAAGCAGCAAATGCTTGTGTAGGATAGGAGAAGATAATTATTTTTGAAACTTCTTCTAAAGCTTTTATATGTAGAGGAAATGGCAGATAATAAACAATATCGCCAGTAAAATCTGCAGGAACAACAACTGAATCCAATTTTGCAAAGTTTGCTTTATCAGTTCTGTTTATGGCATAGGCAATACGAAGTTTTGTACTGTCAGATTCATTTGCTTTTAGCCAGTCCTTTGTTTTTTCAAAATGATAGGATACAGATTTTGGCTTTATATGTTCAATTACCTTTTTTGGTTTTATTTTTTTTGAGGTTTCAGTTGATTCATTTTTTTTACATGAACCTAATAAAACTAATATTAATACAAGTACGATATTTGATGTGTAATATAACTTTTTCATAAACTGGTTTTTTATTACTGTAAAGTTATTTTATTAGTGTCTAATATGAATTACACAATTTCTTGAATTATTTGTTTGATTTTCATTTAAGTAATCGTGTATTACAAATCTTATATCAATTCTTTTATTTTAGCATGTTGCAGCAATAAAATAGTTTTGGCATCTGTAATTTCGCCGGATTCAATCATTGCATAAGCTTCATCAAAGGTATATTCCAGAACTTCAATGTTTTCCTGTTCAGCATCTAATCCTCCGCCATCATTTACTTTCATGGTTTCGTCGTATTCACCCACAAATAAATAAAGAATCTCTGTTACGGAACCTGGTGACATATAAGTTTCGATTACTTTTTGAACTTTTTGTAAGCGATAACCTGTTTCTTCTTCGGTTTCGCGAATAACGGCTTGTTCTGCATTGTCCTGATCGAGAAGTCCTGCACAAACCTCAATCATCATTCCGGTTTTATTTCCGTTAAGATAGGTTGGTAAACGAAATTGCCTTGTCAGGATAACTGTTTTCTTTGCAGTGTTATACAATAAAATAGCAGCTCCGTTTCCGCGGTCGTATACTTCGCGAATATGAGATTCTACTTTGCCATCTTTCTTTTGGTAGTCAAAAGTGACCTTGTTTAATATGTACCAATTATCTGAAAGTAATGTTGTGTCAGTAATTTTAATTTCTGGATTTTTCATAATTAGAAATCTTTGTATAAAAAAACGCTCTGGTTATCAGAGCGTTTAGATGTATTATTTTGTTATTGTTTGCTTTCTGTCCGGGCCAACTGATACAATCTTAATTGGCACTCCAACTTCTTCTTCAATAAACTGAATATATTCTTTTAGCTCAATTGGTAATTGATCGTAAGTGGTCAATCCTGTTAAGTCAGCTTTCCATCCTTTAAATTCTTTATAAACAGGAGTTACGTTTTCCGGCTCGATGTTATAAGGAAAGTGAGAAATGTTTTGTCCTTTATAGTTGTATTCTGTACAGATTTTCAAAGTTTCGAATCCTGAAAGAACGTCGCCTTTCATCATCATCAATTGTGTAACTCCGTTTACCTGAACAGCATATTTTAAAGCCACAAGGTCTAACCATCCACAACGTCTTTGTCTTCCTGTAACAGATCCAAATTCGTTTCCAACTTTTGCCATTGTAGCACCAACTTCGTCAAAAAGTTCAGTTGGGAAAGGTCCGCTACCAACACGGGTAACATACGCTTTAAAAATTCCGTATACTTCCTTGATTTTGTTAGGAGCAATTCCTAAACCTGTACAAGCTCCGGCAGCAGTAGTATTTGATGAAGTTACAAAAGGATAAGTTCCAAAATCAACATCTAATAAAGAACCTTGTGCTCCCTCGCATAAAATAGATTTACCTGCTTTTTGTGCTTGGTAGATATATTCTTCACTGTCAATAAAATCTAATTTTTTTAATTCTTCGATAGCTTCAAAAAATTCTTTTTCAAGTTCAGCTAAGTTATATTGAATCGCTACATCATAAAAAGCAATCATTGCTTCATGCTTGTCTGCTAATGCTCTGTAACGTTCTTTAAAATCTTCTAATTCGATATCACCAACGCGTAATCCGTTTCTACCGGTTTTGTCCATATAAGTTGGACCAATTCCTTTAAGGGTAGAACCAATCTTAGCTTTTCCTTTAGATGCTTCAGAAGCAGCATCAAGTAAACGGTGAGTTGGTAAAATTAAATGTGCTTTTCTTGAAATGATCAATTTGTTTTTGATGTCAAGGTTGAATTTCTCTAAACCTTCAATTTCTTTTTGAAAAACTACCGGATCTATTACAACACCATTACCAATGATGTTTATTGAATTTTTATGAAAAATTCCAGAAGGAATGGTTCTAAGTACATGTTTGATTCCGTCAAATTCTAAAGTATGTCCTGCATTTGGTCCTCCTTGAAAACGTGCAATAATGTCATAATTAGAGGTAAGAACGTCAACAATTTTCCCTTTACCTTCATCTCCCCATTGTAATCCTAGTAATAAATCTACGGTCATTCTGTTTTAATTTGCGTTGAGGCAATCTAAATTGCCCTACTGATTAATGTAGTTAATTTTCTTTTTTTTATTTTTTAAATAATGCCTTTCCGGATTATTGTTTTTGCTTTTTGTTTCCGTAGAAATACAATGAATGATTCGTGATTTCGATATCAAATATTTCTTCGATTGTTTTTTTGATGGTTTGAATTCTTGGATCGCAAAATTCGATTACCTCACCAGAATCAGTCATGATAATATGATCATGCTGTTTATCAAAATATGATTTTTCGTAGTAAGCCTGATTTTGCCCAAATTGATGTTTTCTAACCAAAGCGCAGTCTAACAATAACTCGATCGTGTTGTATAATGTAGCTCTACTCACACGATAGTTCTTGTTTTTCATTTTGATATATAAGTTTTCTATATCAAAATGTTCTTCGCTATCGTAAATTTCCTGAAGTATAGCATAACGCTCAGGAGTTTTGCGATGCCCTTTTTGCTCAAGATACATTGTAAAAACATTTTTTACAATTTCTTGATTCTTAGTGTTGTCAGTTGAAATGAGTGTCATATCCTGCAAAGATAATTTTTTATTTTTAATGAATAAAAGTTTCGGGTTTAAAGTTTAACGTTCATGAGGTATTTGATCAGCAATAAGGCACTATTTGCAGGCTTTTGAGCTGATAAAATTTCCGTTACGCAAACTAACTTAATTAACATAATTATTTTTATTTATGATAAAACTAACATTTGTCTATTTAGACATATACATGTACCAGTTCCATTCCCATGTTTTTCCTTTATCATCAGACATGGCCTGACTCCAAACTGGATTTTTACTATCTCTGGCATCCCAACGAAATACCTGTAATACATCTTTGCCTTCAAAAACATCTTTAGAATAGAAATGTCCAATCTTATTTTCAAAAGAACCAACTACCGGTTTGTCTAAAACGCCTGTATTTGAATCTGACCAATAAATACTCCACAATTTTGTGCGAGGATTAAATAATCTAACCGTCATTCCTTCAAAAGGTTCACCATCAAATGTGGTAAGAAAATTATCGATATTACCAATTCCGTTCAAAATCTTATACATTTCCTGAGTTGAGGGAAATTCGATCCATTCCGTACAATTTGCAAATCTCTTTTTTAATTTTTTATTTCGAATATTTGATTTTCCTTGAAAAAAATCAAAATCATCTTTTGAGGAAGATTCAGAAACAATAATTAAAAGTTCACCATTTTGATCAAAATGTACTTTTGGAATTTCTAAATCATCGTTTGCCATTATTTAATCCTATTTATATTCCGTTTCTAAATGGAAAGTGTTGATTTAGGTTCTGTATTCTCTTGTAACTTTGTCTACCCCGTCAATTTTTTTAATGGCATTGATCATTTTCTTTAAGATCGTATTGTTCTGAACGATTACTGCAATCTGTCCATGAAAAATTCCGGCATCTGTACTCAGCGAAATACTCTGAATATTGACACTCATATTGTTCGAAATTACTCTTGTCAATTGATTGGTAAGTCCTAAAACATCCATTCCGGTAATATTGATAATTGCTTTGAATTCTTCTTGTGAAGAATCAATCCATTTGGCGCTCATAATTCTATAAGCGTAATTTGACTGCATTCCGATTGCGTTTGGGCAATCTTTTTTATGAACTTTTATTCCTTCGTTTATTGTTACAAATCCAAAAACGTCATCTCCCGGAATTGGGTTACAACATGGCGAGAGTTTATAATCAAGTTTGTCATGTTCAGTACCAAAAACCAACATATCATAATTACTGCTCATGACAGGTTTATGAATGTCTTCTGCGGCAGTTGGTTCTTTATTTCGTTTAATTTTATTTTTAAAGAAATTGATAAAACTATTGCTTTTCTGCGCAGCGTAATCTTTTAATTGTTGATTTTCAATTGCTCCAAGTCCAACTCTGTAAAATAAATCTAAACTGGTTTTAAGTTTGAAAAAGTTGACCAGTTCATTGATAACTTGTTCGTTGATTGTTATTTTTAAATGTCGAAGTTTTCGGGTAAGTAATTCTTTTCCTTCTTCGGCAATTTTTTTGGTGTTCTCGTTTAGAACGTTTTTAATCTTATTTTTGGCTCTCGAAGTCGTTACGTATTCTAACCAGTTTATGGTTGGTTTTTGATTTGCAGAGGTAATAACTTCGACCTGATCACCACTTTTTAGTTCGTGATTTAAGGGAACCAAACGTCCGTTGACACGGGTTCCTCTGGTTTTAATTCCAATTTCGGAGTGAATGCTAAAAGCAAAATCAAGTGAAGTAGCTCCTTTAGGCAGTGATTTAATTTCTCCTTTTGGTGTAAAAACAAAGATTTCTTTTGAATATAAATTCATTTTAAAATCTTCTACAAAATCTACCGCATTGGTTTCCTGATTTTCAAGTGCTTCACGAAGCAAATTCAGCCAGACATCCAAACCGCTTTCTTCGGTTGCGCCATTTTTGTATTTATAATGTGCAGCGTAACCTTTCTCTGCAATTTCATCCATACGCTCGCTTCGAACCTGTACTTCGACCCAGCGGCCCTTTGGTCCCATAACGGTAATGTGCAAAGCTTCGTAACCAGTTGATTTAGGCGAAGAAATCCAGTCACGCAAGCGACTCGGGCTTGGTCTGTAATGATCTGTTACGATCGAATAGATTTTCCAGGCGACAAATTTTTCATCGTGCGGGTCTGATTTATAGACAATTCTTAAAGCGAACTTGTCATAAACTTCGTCAAAACTTACATTTTGAGC
Organism: Flavobacterium azizsancarii; assembly: GCF_027980145.1. Taxonomy (GTDB): domain Bacteria; phylum Bacteroidota; class Bacteroidia; order Flavobacteriales; family Flavobacteriaceae; genus Flavobacterium; species Flavobacterium azizsancarii. Next base: position 8,081 of record NZ_JAMZNK010000013.1, read on the forward strand.
GCGCATTTTTCGACGAATCGAATAGATAGATTTCGGACGTCCTTTAATTACATAATCGATGCCTTCATTATCCATAGATTTCTTTAAAACTTCAGAAATATCTTTGATGTAAGCATCTTGTTCTTCTTTCGTTTCTCTGATTCTGCTAACAATATCATTGTAAACAGCAGGTTCTGTATATTTTAAACCTAAATCTTCTAATTTGGTTTTGATATTATAAAGTCCCAGACGATGGGCGAGAGGAGCATAGATATAAAGTGTTTCTGAGGCAATTTTAGTCTGCTTGTATTCTGCCATCGAATCCATAGTTTGCATATTGTGCAAACGATCTGCCAGTTTTATCAAAATTACACGAACATCATCGTTCAGCGTCAGGATCATTTTTCTGAAATTCTCTGCCTGCATCGAAGCATTCAGATCTTTTTGAACCAATGAAATTTTCGTCAGGCCTTCGACTAATTGAGCTACTTTTGGGTTGAATAATCGCTCAATATCTTCGACTGTCATAGGAGTATCTTCTACAACATCGTGCAATAAAGCCGCAGCAATAGAGGTTGCTCCCAAACCAATTTCAGAAGCTACAATTTTTGCAACTGCAATAGGATGAAAGATATACGCTTCGCCAGATTTACGTCTTTGCTCTTTATGTGCATCAACAGCAACGTCAAATGCTTTACGGATAAGTTTTTTGTCGGTTGGACTTAAAGTCTGATAACTGATTCGAAGTAATTCTTTGTACTCTTGGGCAATTGCTTTGTTTTCTTTCTCAATATCTATTTCTATCATAACGGCATGGTTCAAGTACTAAAAATAAGAATTAGTTTGAATATACGCAAGGGAATGGAGAGTTGATTTTAGAAGGAGTTTATTTTGTTTAAAGTTTCAGGTTTCAGGTTTTTGAGCACTATTTTCTCGCCCACTTTTAAACCTGAAACCTGAAACCTGAAACCTGAAACTTTGAAATTACTCTTTCGTAAAATCTAAATCCTGAAAATCATAACTAAAATCTGTTAACTCAGAAATTGGAAGCATTTTTAGGTTAATAACTTTTCCGTTTTGGTCGTATTTGAAAAGTAAATGAGCATCAGCATGAAAAAAAGTGTTATTCCATTTTACGAGATAGTTTCCGTCTTTATAGAAAAAAACTTCACCAACAAGTTGTGGCGAACGTTTTGATGCAAAATAGGCTTTTCCTTTTTTCTCGGTAATGGTAACTTCTCCAAACCAATTGTCTTTATAAGTTCCGGTAATTTTAGAGAAATCAACTTTTATTTTATCTTTTTTATTTTTTACAACAGTCGCCCAAACTTCATCAGTAACTTTATCTGCGGATGCTTCACTGGCTTTCATCCTATTGCTGTAAAGAGTTACATAATCATCAGATTTAATGCCTAGATAACTGTCTTTGATAGTGTTTGTTATGGCTGTAAATGCGGCTCCGGATTGTTGATTGGTCAAAACGATAATTCCTAAACCTAGTTCAGGAATTAAAGTGGTTTGGGTTACATTTCCTTCCAGACCGCCGGTATGCGAAACTTGCTTGTATCCTTTTACATCGTTTAAAAACCAACCCAGGCCATATCCGTTAAAATGAGTATTGTAAGGAGGTTTTGTTTTAGTTGGAATTATGGTTTGCAATTGCCACATTTCATCGTGTTCTTTCTCTGAAAATAATTGTTTATTGTCGCTGTATTTTCCATTATTAATTTGCAAAATAGCCCATTTGCTCAAATCATTTACACTTGAATAAATTCCTGCTGCGCCATCAAAAAGCTGATTTTCATATCGTTTGATGGTTTTTAGTTTGCCATCAAGCGGAACGTGAGGTGTAATTACGTTTGTTGTGTCTTTTAAACGTTTTACAGAAGCCACGCTGTTATTCATTTCCAAAGGTTTCATGATGCGTTCTTCTACAAAATCTGCCCAGGTTTTTCCGGTGACAACATGAATAATTTCGCCGGCAATAATATACATTAGATTATCATAATCGTATTTAGTTCTAAAACTGGAAACGGGTTTTAAATATCTTAAATTATGAATAATATCTTGTGCTTTAAAGTCACTTCCGTCAGGCCAGATCATCAAATCTCCCGCACCAAGTCCAAGTCCGCTTCTGTGTGTTAATAAATCACGAATTGTGAATTCTCGGGTTACATAATCATCAGACATTTTAAAATCCGGTAGATATTGGGTTACTTTATCATCCCATTTTATCTTGCCTTCATCAACCAGCATTGCAAGTGCAGCTGTTGTAAAAGCCTTACTGTTTGAAGCAATTCCGAAAAGTGTATTTGCATCTACTTTTTGTTGGGTTACAACTGATTTTACACCATATCCTTTTGCAAGAACTACTTTTCCGTCTTTTACAATTGCAACTGCAATTCCGGGAACATCAAAAGCTTTTATGGTACGATTTACCAATTCATCTACTTCCTGATTGGTTATTTGTGCCGTAACGGAGAAACTAAATAATAATGCTAAAAGAGATAATTTGTAATTCATGATGTGATTTTTTTAGTTAAATCCTCGCTGGCGTTTGGCTTCAAAAATTAAAATAGCTGCCGCAACGGAGACATTCATACTGTCGATTTCGCCCTGCATAGGTATAATAATATTTTGAGTTGCAGCATCGCGCCAATCCTGTGTCAATCCTGTGGCTTCTGTGCCTACAACCAAAGCGGTTGGAGTTGTAAAATCCTGTGTATGATAAGAGGTTGAATTTTGTAATGTAGCACAGTAAAAATCAATCTTTTTTTCTTTTAGAAAAGCAATGATTTCGGCCGTTGTTCCTGTGGCAATTTGGTTGGTAAATAAACAACCAACGCTTGATCGCACAATATTTGGATTGTATAAATCACTCTTTGGGTTGGCAATCAAAACGGCATCAAGATTTGCAGCATCTGCCGTACGCAAAAGGGCTCCAATATTTCCTGGTTTTTCAGGTGCTTCGGCGACAATAATCAACGGATTATCTGATAATTTTAAATCAGATAATAACATCGATTTGGTTTTGGCTATAGCCAGAATACCTTCGGTTGTATCGCGATAGGCTAGCTTTTGGTAAACCTCTTTATTGATTTCGATTAACTGAACCGGCGTGTTAACCAATTTATTGATCTGATTTTCAGTGACCAGTTCCGGTAAAAACAGAACGGTTTCTATTTCGTAACCGCCTTTTATTGCTAATGAAATTTCGCGTAAGCCTTCAATCAAAAATGTTCCGGTTTGTTTTCTGGCTTTTGCCTTTTCCTGCAGTAAAACGAGTGATTTTATAAACGGATTTTGTATTGAAGTAATTTGTTTCATTCTTAAAGATACTGAGTTTCTAAGGCGCTAAGATACTGAGATTTTTTTTAAAAAGCGTCAAGGGTTTACAGGTTCAAAGATTTTGTCCTGCGAGGTTTTTCAAAGTCTTTAGGTTTAAAAATATTTATCCTTTTAACTTGGGTCTTATTATTTTTAAGATTTCGGTATGATAATAAAAGGTCTTTTTTATTTCATCAGGATAGTAGGCAATATTTTCAAGTACAATAACACTTGTTTTAGTTTTAGGATAATAATAATTCATAGAAACAAATCCCGGACAAAACCCAGTTTGTCCATATTGTAATATACCATCTATTGTATCTATTGTTATCCCGTAGCCATATGGCGTTTTTCCGAAAATAGGATGATTACGTATCGCATTTTTTTGCTTCGTTTCCAGCATTTTCAAGGTTGCTTTTTTTAATAATTTTCCACCATAGAATTGCTCATTCCATAAGTTTAAATCACTACAGTTTGATATAAAAGAGCCGGCAGCGGCATAATTTTGCAAACTTTTATTTTCGAGTTCAATTGTACCATTTTCAGTTTCCGTATATCCTTTAACTAAATTTTTATATTGCTTAATGTCAGGATGAAAAGTATGTTTCATTCCACATTTTTTAAACATTTTTTTTGATAGCCCTGCAAATGATTCACCAGAAGTTTTCTCAATAATTTTAGCGAGTAAATCATAACCAATTTGCGAATAAGCATATTGAGTTCCAGGTTTAAAAGCAGTTGGTTTATCTAATTCAACGATGCCATGCATGTGTGTCAGTAATTGATGAACCGTAACTGTATCTGCCCAAGACTGTTTTAATTCAGGTAAATATTGATGAATCGGTATAAATAGTTCAACACGTCCTTTGTCATATTCTCTAAGTAAGAGAACGGTAGTAAATTGTTTGCTTATAGAGCCAATTACAAATTGATCATTAAGCTGTAAAGATGCTTTTTTGTTCAGGTCAGAATAACCCAAAGCTTTAAAATATTTTGTTTTTCCTTTTTGAGAAATAAAAATTATTCCGTTAAAAGGTTTTTCTGTTTTAGCAGAAATAAGAGCATCAATTTGCTTTTCAAAATTGGCATTTTGAGCGTAGGCTGTAACTATTATTTCAAAAAATAGAAATAAAAACAATAGTATTTTCTTCATTTAAGATGGATGGGGATTACAGGTAATGATATTTTTTAAAGAGGTACAAAGGTACAAAGCACCAAAGGTTCAAAGTTTTTTGTCTGCATCCTTCGAGGTTTTTAAAATCTCTTAGGTTTAAATTGCTTCCATAATTCTTTGGCTTCTTTTTTTGTCAAAGTCTTTATTAAGTTTTTTGAAAAATCTACATTTATTAGTGGAAAATCACTTTGGTTTTCACCAGTCAAAATCAATGGTTTATTTAAAATTTTACTCACTTGGTTCATGAAACCTAAAATCTTTTTATAATTATCAAATGAATATATTTCCTTCGGATCAATATCAAATTCAATTTCCTCAACTGAAAAAAAATGAAGATTTATGATAATATCGTCAATTATGATAGATGAAATTATTGCTTCAAATTCTCCCGTTTTATCATTCAGATATTGAATTAAATATTCTAAATCAATTTTATTAACCTCTTTATTTTCTCCTGACAGACCATATTCACAATGTGGTTTGCATTGAGGTAATTAATTAAAATTTTCCAATCTTCAATTTTTACATTTTGAACATAAATATCGATCAATGCTCCATCTGGCTCAAAAATCCATTTTATTTCATCCCAATCTATCATTGTGTTAATTTATCATTGTTTTATAAAAAAAGATACCACGAATTCCACGAATTTTCACGAATTAATATTTTGCGTAATGATGGTGAAAATTAGCGGAAATTCGTGGCAAAAAAACTTATTCTTCTGTAGGATTATTTTCTTCTAATAATGCCGTTTCTTCTTCTTGTGGTCTTGTGGTTACCTGATTTTTCTTGCCAAAGAAAAACTTTCTCATGGCTGCAAAACCTGCTGCAATAGCTAAAAATATGATTTTACCAAATTTAGCAATGATAGCAAAGAAACCTACTTTTGCTAAAACTTTTCCGGCAACTAATCCGCCAATAGTCCATGCTGCGACAGTATCTGTATCAGCATCAAAGTCAAGATATTTGTGTCCGTCATTAAACTCAACACTTTTTAATACCTGCGGAATACTGGCTTTTACTTCTGCAAGTTGATCCATTCCTGCAACGGCAGAGATATTGTACATTCCTTTTCGTCCTAAAACTCGCAAATCATAGTTTAAAGTATTTGCTTCGTCTTTTCCAAATTTTAGTTCTTTTGCCCAATGCAAAACTTTTAAATTACTATCGTAGTAAGGTTTTGATGCCCATCCTACTAATTGTACTTCAGGATAATTGCCTTTTTTGCGTTCTTCATTTTCTACTGTTACATCTTCTTTCATTGTTTTTAGCAAATCATCATAGTCAATATCTCCGGCATCATCGTCTTTGACAAAGCCATCTCCTCGATAACTAATGACGAACATCCAGCTATTGCTGTGTGTAACTCCTTTTCCGTCAGGAACAAGAGAGCCTAAAACGCTTTTGTCTTCCGGATTTCCCCATAAATTGGTCAAAATTCCTTGTGTTTGTTCTGCGTTAAGAAATTTAAAACCTTTTGGTACATTTAGTGTTCCGTCTCCTTCCGGCAGCGTAATTTTTCCTGATTGATAATTTAATGTTTTCTCAAAAAGCTCATCGTTATTAGGCTCCTGGGCAATAAGAGGTGTGAAAATGGTCATTAAAAAAAGAAACAATAGTGTTTTTTTCATTTGAATAAATTGGTTTTGGTTGATTATTATTTTGGATTGATTTAATTATTTCTGAAGCAGTTCTGAAATCTCATTCGCAACAGGATGTGAGGTTGTAAATGTGTATCCCATAATTTTTGCAATGGTTTGTGCGATCTGTTTTTGATACAATTGAGATTCTGTTTTTATTTCGCCTTTAGGTGCAATTTCTGGCCCAATTGCGGCAAACCAAATTTCAGATGCACCCGGAACATCAGCTCCATGATCTGTCCATTGTGCTTTTGTTTTATCTCCGCGGCCGTGATCAACGGTGATTAATAAAGTAGTTTTGTTTTTGTATTGAGGATCATTTTGTACAAAATCCCAGATTTCCTTAATCCATTTGTCGACTTGGTTTGCAGCATCAAGATACGATCTGTAGTGACCGTGATGTGCCCATTCATCAGTTTCTCCATAAGCGATATAAATTACTTTTGGTTTCTTTGTTTTCAGTTCATCCAATGCCTGATAGTGTGTAAAAACATCCAGACATTCATCTTCATGAAAGGGTTTAAACGAATTATTACGCATTTCGTTTAATAGTTTCTGAGTTGCTGTAGGTTTATTTCCTCCCACATTATCAAAGGCAGAAATTACCGGAAAACCACTTCTTTGTTCATTCAAAATTCGGTCAAAAGCATCCCATGCGCCAAAAGCGGCAACTTTACCTTTTAGTTTTTGTTGTTGGTTTAGGAATTCCAAAACATTGACATTCGGATTTGCTTTATAACTATTAGAATTCACAGCAACATCAACGTTTCCGGTCATAATTTCGCTATATCCCGGATAGCTAAACCAATATGGGTTTGAAACATCTACTTTATTTCCTAAATCACGATTGCCGTAAATCTGACCTTTCGTAACAATTTCAGACCATAAAAAAGGCATGATTTTTTTACGTGATGCTGTAAAATCAGCAGCGGCATATTTTTTATAAATATAAGTGCTGTCTCCCTGATTGAATTTTTTGTCATTGGCAATTGCGGGATCTATTCCTTTAAAGATTTCCTGCCATCTAAAACCGTCAGTAGTAATAATAATGATATTTTCTGTCTTTTGCGCATGAGACAAAAGACTTGTAAAAACGAATAGAATTAAAATCAGTTTTTTCATTTTTTTAGAGTTATAAAGGTTCAAAAGAACAAAGATTCAAAGATTTTTTAACTATTTTTAATTGATGTCAGGAACTTGATGTTTTAATAATATAGGCAAAAAAAGCGTTATCATTTTTGCTTCTATAAAATTCCTCTCGCTTTGATTTCTAAATATTTATTGATTGCATCCAAAGTAAGATTTTCAGGTTGTGTCAAAACAGAATGTATTCCGTATTTCTTAAGTTCGTTTGCGATAAGTCGTTTTTCGAACATGAATTTTTCGGCAATTACTTTATCATAAACTTCCTGAATTGTATCCGTTTTTTTGTTGATAATCGCATTCAGTTCAGTATTACTAAAGAAAACAACAACCAGTAAATGACTTTTTGCAATTCCTTTTAAATAAGGTAATTGGCGATTTAAACCGTCCATGGTTTCGAAGTTGGTATATAGAATGATTAAACTTCTTTGGTTAATGTTTTTCTTGATGTCTACATACAAACGGCTGTAATCACTTTCGAAAAAGTCAGTTTTGATGTTGTATAAGGTTTCCAGAATTTTTTGCATCTGAGACGATTTTTTTTCTGCAAAAACTCTGTTTTCTACTTTTTTAGAGAAAGCAAAAATACCTGCTTTGTCTTGCTTTTTCAAAATAACATTTGCTAAAACCAAAGTCGAATTTATAGCGTAATCCAGTAAACTCAATCCATCAAAAGGCATTTGCATGACACGGCCTTTATCGATCGCCATATAAACCGATTGGGATTTTTCGTCTTGAAACTGATTGACCATCAGTGAATTTTTCTTTGCCGTCGCTTTCCAGTTTAAAGTCCTGAGATCATCGCCCTGAACATATTCTTTAATTTGTTCAAACTCCATGGTATGGCCAATTCGGCGAATTTTCTTGATTCCGTATTGGTATAAATTATTCGAAAAAGCCAATAAATCGTATTTTCTCAATTGAATATAAGACGGATAGGTGGGAACCATTTTATCTTTATCGAAAGAATATCTCTTGGAAATTAATTTTAAAGGAGAAGAAACATAGATATTCAGATAGCCAAAATAATATTCGCCACGTTCTGTTGGACGTAAATCATATCCAAATTCTTTTTGCTCAGAAGCTTTAATTGTCTTTACAATTTTGAAATTCCTTACCTGAAACTGAAACGGAATTTCGTCTATGATTTTAGCTGAAATCTTAAACGTATAGTGGTTTTTTATTTGAATTTTTACAGGATTCAAATCACCGTTAGAAAGTTTTTCCGGTGTTATTCTTTCTGCCTCTATTCCCGTTTTGGTTATATATAAAAGCAGAATATCGATTCCTGAAAAAGTAACTAAAACCAAAACTACAAACCAAACGGCATTGTATAAATTAGGAAAAATAAAAGCGCAGACAAACAATCCAATAATGCCTAAAAGCACATAGAAGAAGAAGTTATTGAGGTAAAGGCTTTTTATGAATTTCAATTTAAAAAATATTTAAAGTTTAATTTCTTAATTCTATATTTTAGTCAGGCTGTTATAATCAAATCCTTCTAAGTAGGAGATTTTCCAGATACCGTTTTCTTTAATTGCTTTTACGTTATATTTAGATTTATCCTTCCATTCCGTCCACGTCCAATTTAAAGTAGCTTTGTTGTTATCTATTTTCACGATGCTGATCTTCATGGTTTTCCAATATTCGTCAGGGCTGTCCTGGCAATCACACCACATATTGGCATCATTGCCATAAGGAGGCAAATCTCCAACAAGGTATTCCATTTTATTAGTTTTAAGATTGTCGCCAATTTTTAACCCGATCTTATTGTAATTATCAAGAAATTCTTGTGCAAAAAAGTTCGTTTTTTTTAGTTCTTCTAATCTTTTGGTATGTGCTTTTAAATTCAGGCCAATGTATTTGTCTCCTTTCTTATTTTCAACAACATCAAAGTCCATCTTCGAACTTTTAGTCTCAATCCATTCATAAGTTTTTCTGAGTAAGGATTCAAGCTGCTGCTTATCACTTAAAAAATAGATTGATGCATTTATTTTTTTCAAAGGCTTAACATCCATTGGTTTAAAACTTACCAATGAAATACAAAAAAGTGATAAAAATAATAGTTTAGAAAATTTCATTAAAAAAAAGATTATTATTTAAAATATAACGACTTAAAACTGCGGCTTAAAACTATCTTGGAATTTCTACAGTTTCAATAATTTGTTTGATAATTTCAGAGCTTGTAATTCCTTCCATTTCACGTTCCGGAGCTACAATCACGCGATGCTGCAAAACCGGAGTTGCTGCTTCTTTAATATCTTCAGGTGTAACAAAATCACGTCCTCGAATGGCTGCGAAACCTTTTGCCGCATTCAAAATCGCAATCGAAGCACGAGGCGAAGCTCCTAAATACAAAAAGGCATTTTCGCGCGTATTTACCACAATTCTGGCAATGTATTCCAATAGATTTTGTTCTACTCTGATTTGTTTGACCAAAGCCTGATATTCTTTTATTTCAGCTCCCGAAAGTATGGTTTTTATAGCTTCCAGTTTTCCATGATCCTGCAACAAATGTTCTCTTTGTATGATCAGGATTTCTTCCTCTAGTTTTGGATAGTCAATCGTGATTTTGAATAAAAAACGGTCTAATTGTGCTTCCGGCAAACGATAGGTTCCTTCTTGCTCAATTGGATTTTGTGTTGCAATAACTAAAAATGGAGTTTCAAGCTGATACGCAAATCCGTCAATTGTGATCTGGCGCTCTTCCATAACTTCAAAAAGAGCAGCTTGCGTTTTAGCAGGAGCACGATTGATCTCATCAATTAAAATCAGATTAGAGAAAATAGGTCCTTTCTTAAACTCAAACTCAGAATTCTTCAGGTTAAAAATCGAAGTTCCTAAAATATCAGATGGCATTAAATCCGGAGTAAACTGAATTCGGCTAAAACCAATATTCAGCGTTTTTGACAACAATTTAGCTGTAATAGTTTTAGCAACTCCCGGAACACCTTCAAGCAAAACGTGACCGTTTGATAAAATGGCAACCAAAAGCTGATCGATCATTTTGTGTTGTCCTACAATTACTGTTTCAAGTTCTTTCTTGATGCTGTTAACGTGATCCAGAAGCGGTCCTAAATTTATTCTTGTTTCAAAATTCACATTTTCATTTGTGATTTCTGTTTCTGTTGTATTGATATCGTCCATGTTTGGTATGTTTTCTTTATATATTTTGGTTACTTTTTGTCATTTCGACGAAGGAGAAATCACATCCAATATTCCGCACCGTTTTTCTCTTTGTGCTATTTTACTTGTGTTCTCTTCGTATGTAATTTCTCCTTCGTCGAAATGACAAGAAATTGTATTATTCTTATCTAATGTATAATTTTCTCTATTGCATTATTAATTCTGATTAAATCTTCTTCAAGACTGCCGTGATAGCTATTGCGATGTTCGTTGATCAAAAATATAAGTTCTTGTATGTCCGTTTCGCTTTTTCCTGTTTTATAATGCAGTTTTTTAATAAAAGTATCATCTAATTTTGTAGTATCAATCAAATATTCGGTTCTGATTTTTTCTAAAAAGTAAATGATTTTTTTATCGATAATATTTTTGTGATCGCCTTCCTGATAATATAAATTTCCAATTGTTTTTGTAAAATCAATTGTTGAATTTGGTAAAGGTTTCAGGATCGGAACAATACGTTGTTTTCGCTTGGCATTAAAAATAATAAAAATCAACATTCCGATTAAAAAGAAATACCATGCCCATTTTAATGCCGGCTGACTTAAGATATAACGCAAAGGCGAGCCGGAAATACTTTCGTTATGCTGTCCTTTTGTATACCAGAAAATATCTCCTTTCGGAATATAGGAAAGCAAGCTTTGTGCATATTCGTAATCATTTCCTTTTAATAAGTGTAAATTAGTAAAAGCGGCAGGCTGTGTATGTAAATAAAAATAACCGTTTTTATAAGGAATTTTTATAAAATTGACATCTTTGAATTTAGGCGTTAGTTTATTTGTATTTCCCTGATAACCCAGAACAACTGTATTAAGTGTATCTATTTTTGAGAAAAAATAATCTCCCATTCCTCCGACTAAATGGTGTTTTTTTGAATCTAATTTTTTATTTGCGAACCAAAATGTGTTTATCTTATTTACGAAGTATTGTGAATCAGAATCGATATCGATTTTCAAACTGTCTAATATAGGTCCCGGCAATGTTTTCATGCTTAAAAAAGCATTGTTTCCGTGCGACACAAAATAAAGCAGTTCTTTAGCCGATTGATCATCAATGGTACTAAATTCAGATATGTTGATGAAGGTTCCTTTGATTTTATAATTTTGAGCAAGACTGTCTTCGTCGTATTTCGAGTCTAAAAATTCATAAGGCGTAAGAGCGGAAACTCTCTCTACTTTGTGATTTTTAAAAAAGCCATTGATTTCCTTATCAAAAACATATAATCCATACGGAATTTTGTCATTGACAGCATAAGTTGGTCTCCAGTCAATAGGTTTTGGCTGATCACGGTCTGCTATTAAAATTAAGGCTAGAATAAAAACCAGAACAGCAATGTATATTTTGATACTTTTATCCATTACTAAAGGTTTTTATAGCATTTTTAAATCGGCTTTCGGCTTTTATAAATGAGGTTTCATCGATATCAAATTCACCATACCAGATGTAGTTGTATAGATAGGATAAATAGGTGAATTCTTCTTTATGAATTGGTTTTTGAAGTTCGTATAAATAATCAGAATTTGTCTTTTCTATATCCCATTCGATATAATGATTTTGCGCCATAACCTTTAATAACCAAAGATAATAATAGCGAATAACGACCCTTTTTTCTCCGGATTGAAGGCTTTCTTTGATTAGTTTTTCAAAATCCAAAAGATGAATATTCTTTTCTATATCTGAGTAATAGATATTTCTTTTATTGGCGTTTTTTCCAAAAATCCATTGTCCTTCTTTATTAATCAGGGCTTTTGCTATTAAATAAATTACAAAAACAATAATTAGAACTGCAATTGTTTTTAGAAAAATCCCAACATAATTGATGGAGGTTTCTGTATTGTGTTCCTTAAAAATACTTCGGTAAATTTTAGCAAGCCATTCGACAAAACGTTGCCATAAACCTTTTTCAGGAACTTTATATTCGTACATAAAATCTGAACCGGTATATTTTTTCTTAAAATCTTTAGAAAAAGTTTTCGCTTCTACAGTGTCAGAATCAATTTGAATGTCTTTTTCAGTGTATTGAACAGCCGTTATTTTTGGAGGATCAACTGTATCCAAAGAATCCTGAGCAATAACATTGCCCCAGAAGAAAAGAAAAGAAAGGATAAGGAGAATTCTAGACATCATTGGATCCAATTAAATCAATATCAGTAGTCGAAGTTTTGTTTTCTGTGTCTAAACTATAATAAATAATCCCTTGATTAATAACTAGTATGTTATTAAAAATAGTACTGATTGCAAGTAGTATAATAAAGATCAATGAAATCGTGAATAAGAGTATTGGCGAATCCTCAACTGGTTTTACATCAAAATTAGGATTTACTAATACTGTACCCAGAAAAATAAATATTCCCACAAAATAAAAGAACAATGTTATAGATCCCTGTATCATTTGGATTATTACCATTACTATAAAAGTGGCACCAATTATCGCCCAGAAATCCTTTTTTAGTAAAATATAAGCGTGATTTAAAGACTGAAAAAAGCTTTTTTCCTGAATAAGATAGCTATAAAAACTAAAGTTTATAAAAGTAAATAGAGCCGGAATCGCAATTATTAATAACGGGAAACCAATTAAAACAAAGCACAGGAAAAACAATAAAAGAACAGTTACAACCAAGACAGGGAACAGGATAAAAACCAAACCAAAGCTAAACTTAAACATTTTCCAGATATTCTGTTTAAAAGCAGATAATATATCTTTTGCGGTAAAATCATTTGTGTTTTTTTCGGCGATCAGTTTTAAATATAAAATAGGATAGGATGAGTTGAACAGAGATACAATTAACAGGATAAGAACAAAAAGCACCACTACAGCAATTAGGAGCGGGTAGTTATTGTTGAAATATTTTAAAAGATAATCTGTTGGCACACCTTTTAGATTGTCATTGAATAAAAACCTAAAATTAATTTTTAGAAACCAATACATTAAAGCGCCCGTTACAAGAAGCATTCCTGTATTGATTATGAAAAAAATCTTGAAAAAATGCTTTCCAAAAGTTTTAAAAAAGGTGAAAGAGTCTATGATATAGTCGCCGAGTTCTCGTTTCTTGAAAAGTTCAAACATTATAATGAGGTTGTTTTTTTGTGAACAATAAAGGGATAAACTAAATAGTAAAATGAAATTATCCCTAATGTAATTAGAATGATAAAACTGCTCAGCCAATTGGGCATATCGATAGAATATCGGGTAATATAGCCTTCAAGAAATCCTGCGCTTATGGTAAAAGGAAGTGTGCTCAGAAATATTTTAAAGCTGTTTTTAAACCCTATTTTAAAGGAGTTTATTCTCGAGTATGTTTTAGGAAATAGGATAGAAGCTCCCAGAATAAATCCCGCAGCAGTTTCAATTACGATAGCAAAAATTTCCATTGAGCCGTGAATCCAGATGCCGCGAACACTTTTCCAGAAAACGCCCTGCTCATAAAAAAAGTACTGAAAAGCCCCTAACATCAATGAGTTTTGAAGAAAAATGTAAAAACTTCCCAGACCGCCAAAAATTCCATAAATATAACATCTTGCGCCTACATAAAGGTTGTTTATCGTGATGCCAATAAAACTTCCCCAATTGCTTCCTGACTCATAAACGGCCATTGGATTTCCTTTTTTGATATTGTCAAGCGTCATGTTGACATAACCGTCTCCTAAAATCAACCTGACAAAATTTTGATCATATCGTGCCGAAACTACTCCCATGGCAACCGTTGCAAAAAATAAAATAAAGGCATACAGCAAATACCTCCTGTATTCATAAAGGAGTAAAGGAACTTCGGTTTTAAAGAATTCCAGGAATCTGTTTTTTTCGGTACGCTTGGTTTTGTAAATTTTTTGATAAATCTGTGAGGCAAGATGGTTTAAATACACTACTGTTTTACTTTTTGGGTAATACGTTTGAGCGTAAGATAAATCATTCATCATTTGAATGTACAAATTAGCTAACTCATCAGGATTTTTTTTAGCTTTACCAAAAATTGCTAGCTCGAATTCAAGCCATTTTTCTTTATTTTGTTTTATGAAGGCGACTTCTCTCATTGTAGGCTAAAATATAAAATATGTCAGAATTATCTATTAATACAACACAAAATGTTCGAATAAATTTTATTGCCGCTTCTCCCGGAGAACGAATAGGATCTTATTTTATAGATCTGGCTATCAAAGTTGCTTATGTGGCGGTGGTTTCCCTTGTTTTTTTTTATTGGTTAAATTTTGATAAATTATTTCAAACGTTAGACAATTGGTCAAAAGGTTCGATAGTTTTGATCCTTTATTTCCCATTTTTCATTTATTCGCTAACTTTAGAAAGCATTTTTGAAGGTCAAACCATCGGGAAAAAACTAGTCAGGATCAAAGTCGTGAAAATAGACGGTTATCAGGCAGGATTTGGGGATTACTTAATGCGCTGGTTTTTTAGACTGGTAGATATTACACTTTTATATGGTATAGTGGCAGTAGTAAGTGTTATTTCGAGTAAAAAAGCTCAAAGATTAGGTGATATGGTTGCGGGAACTGCGGTTATAACTTTAAAAAATAAAATAAACATCAGTCATACTATTCTCGAAGAAATAGGAGAGTCGTACGTGCCTACTTATCCTTTGGTAATTAAATTATCTGATAATGATATGCGAATTATTAAAGAGACTTTTCAAAATGCCGAGGCAAGAAATGATCAGGAAGTTATTTATAAATTGGTAGCTAAGATTGAAACTGTAACGGGAATTAAAAATCAATCCGGCAGCGAAAACGATTTTTTAAGGGTGATTTTGAAAGATTACAATTTTTACACGCAGAATATGTAGTTAATTTGGTTTTTTGTGCCTGTTTGTTCTGAATTTCGTAACTTTGAGTATGCTTCTATTTTATAAATTTAGGGAGTATATTTTAGAAAAGGCGGATCCGAAAAGCCAAAGAGTAGGAAAATTTAATTTAAATACCATGAACTTTACAAAAGTTATTACCGTAATATTAATAATGTTTGTTTCCGTTTTTACTTTCGCCCAAGGAGGTAAAAAATTGGATAAAATAATAAAAAGAGATTATCAGATTATTGAATGTACGATTGCTAAAATGTCTGACAAAGAGGTTGAATATTCTTTACCGGGAGAAACAATGCGAATAGCGCTTGAAGTATCTCAAATTGCCAGAATTGATTTTGCCAGTGGCCGTTCTCAAACTTTTGATATATCTGCAAATAATGCAAACACTGTTTCTCCGGATGATTCAGGTCATATTATAACTTCTGCCGAAATGAAACCCAATACAATTGCTGTATTACCAGTTCCGTATGTAAATTCAGGTACTATGGAGAGTTCTGAAGAAATGGCAAAGTTTGCGCAAAGTGATCTTTATAATAAGTTGTTAGACAAATCTGCAAATCTATTTCCGTTAACTGTTCAGGACTTAAGAGTTACAAATAGTTTATTGCATAAAGCCGGAATTGATTATAAAAATATCGATGAAACTCCAATCGAAGATCTTCAAAAAATCCTTGGAGTAGATAATATCGTTGCAGCAAAAGTTTCTTATACAATTACAGAAGGTTCAACAGCTTCAACTTACAACAGTGGAAGCGCTAAAGTAAGCGACAATAATAAAAAATTAAAAACAAGCGACATTTCTACAACAAATGCCAGTACACAAACGTACTATAACTACATGGTTTATTTTGATATGTATAAAAACGGAACCAAAATTTACTCACAAACCCGTAAACCTTTCCTAAATATAAAAGACAGCTGGATCGATTCTATTTCATATTTATTGAAAAGAAGTCCGATCTATGTAAAAAGATAATAAGTAGAAATGGAGCAATTCAAGTCTAAAGCAGATGTTTGGCTGATACTATTTTTAGTAGTGATTTTTGGTGCTGTCTTGATTAATTTAGCGTACGATCAAAAGTGGATTGGTTTTGTATTTATACTCTTCGTAGTTGCTTTTATTTTGCATGTCTTTTTGAATACATATTATATAATCGAAAATGATAAGTTGACTATTAAATGTGGCTTTTTTATTAATTTGAAAATTGAAATTCAGAGTATAAAAAAAATAACTAAAAGCTATAACGTTATAAGTTCGCCAGCACTTTCGTTTGACAGAATTGAGATTGTTTACAATCAGTTTGATACAGTTTTGATCTCTCCAAAAGACAGACTTAGATTTATTGAAGCTATTAAGAGCGTTAATCCTCAAATAGAAATAAATATATAGGTTCAAAAACTAAATAATCAATTCAGTTTTTGAACCTTTGTATCTTTGTACCTTTGCAACTTAAAAAATTAGAATGTTTCATTTATTAGATCTTATCGGTACAATGGCTTTTGCAATGTCAGGTGCCTTAACGGCTATGCATAAAAGGCTTGATCCGTTTGGTGTTTTTATCATTGCTTTTGTTACGGCGGTTGGTGGCGGTACGCTTCGTGATGTCTTGATAGGCAGAACTCCGGTAGGATGGATGCAGGATCTGCAATATGTTTATGTAATAATCTTAGGTTTTGGCTTCGCCATTCTTTTCAGAAAAAAGTTTGACAGATTAAGGACTTCTCTTTTTTTGTTTGATACTATCGGACTTGGTGTTTTTACTTTAATAGGTCTTGAAAAAGGTCTTGAAAAGGGACTGCATCCTGTAATTTGTATTGCTTTAGGAACTATGACAGCTTGTTTTGGAGGTGTAACACGTGATATTTTGTGTACCGAAATTCCAACAATATTCAGAAGAGAAATTTATGCTACCATATGTATTTTGGGCGGAATCGTCTTTTTTGCACTAAAAAAACTGAATCTTGATAACGATATTTTATACGTCGTAACTTCTGTGGTTATTATTACCGTTCGATTATTAGCAGTAAAATTCAAATGGTTTTTACCGGCATTTGATCACAAATAATTGTTTCGCAACATTATGCATTCTTAAAATTACTTTGCTTATTTGGAGATAAAAGGAATAAAAGAATGACAAACTTATCAGAGTGTTTCCCCAAATAAATTTTTATTTCTGATTATGATTTTATATTGAATTCCTAAAATCACAGAATTGTAGTTTTAAATGCTGAACAAGCACAAAAAACATTTAATTAGGATAGAATTAGAATTAAAATAGAAAGAATTATACGCTGCGTTGTACTACTTCAAAAATTCTTTCGTCTTCGCATTTCAATGTTTTAGACGGGAATTTTAGCAATAAAGCATAATCATGAGTTGCCATGATCACGGTTTTACCGTTTGCGTTAATTTTTTTTAATACTTCCAGAACTTCAGAACTGGTCTGTGGGTCAAGGTTTCCTGTTGGTTCATCAGCCAAGATAAATTCAGGATCGTTTAATAAAGCTCTTGCAATAGCAACACGTTGTTGTTCTCCTCCTGAAAGCTGATGTGGCATTTTATTGGTGTAATCTTTCATACCAACTTTGTCCAGAACTTCATCAATTTTGCGTTCCATTCCTTCTTTATCAATCCATCCTGTAGCTCTCAAAACAAATAGCATATTGTCTTTTACGGAACGGTCCGGCAGTAATTTGAAATCCTGAAATACAATTCCGATTTTACGTCTCAAATACGGAATGTCTTTTTCTTTTAAAGTAGCCAAATCAAATTCAACAATATGACCTTCACCTTCAGTTAAAGGCAAATCCCCGTACAAAGTTTTTAGGAAACTACTTTTTCCGGAACCTGTTTTTCCAATAATATAGATAAACTCACCGTGGTTAACATCTAAATTAATATGGGATAAAATTTTTCTTCCTTCCTGATATATAGTAACTTCTTTAAGAGACAGTACGGTTTGTGACATAATAAATTGATTTGATTGGTAAAAGTAATAAGATAACGCTTGTATTCAAAATAAATTTGAATCATTTCTTATAAAATATCGAAATGAATTTTAAACCATATAAGTGATATAAGTTCATTTTAGATACGTAATGCTGAAAAAATTCTTTCTACCAACGTATATGATTTACTATCGAAAAGAAGTCCGTAAAACTCCTAACTTATAATTACTTATATGTCTTATATGGTTTGAACTTAATTTATAAATAAGCATTGTTAAATATTTGTTCATAATAAAAGCTTGAAACGTTTCGTTATAAACGGTATAAAATGATACATTTGAATACTAAATATAATTAAAATGCGTAAACTTTCCTGGTTCTTTTTATTACCAATTATCCTTATTTCGACCATAGTTTCGGCACAAAAATCGGCTATTTATACTTATGATTTAAAGGATTTTGACAAAGCACTGGCTTTATATAATGACAAACAATATGCATCGGCCCAACTTATCTTTGAGTATGTAAAAAACAATGCCACGACAGAAGAAGTTCAGTCTGATTGTGCATATTACATCGCCAATTGCGCCATTAGAACCAATAAAGCAAATGCTGATGCTCTGATGGAAAAATTTGTTACCGATTATCCAACAAGTACCAAGCAAAATCAGGCGTATATCGAGGTTGCTCAATATTTCTTCGAGCAGGGAAACTATCCTAAAGCGTTGCAATGGTTTGATAAAGTAGACGAAAGTTACATGAGCAAATCCGAATCGGATAAATTTAATTTCCAGAAAGGTTACAGTTATTTCAATGCTAAAAAGAAAAAAGAAGCTACAACCTACTTTAACAAAGTCGTAAACTCTGCTGAATTTGGTTCTCAGGCCAAATATTACTTAGGTTTCATGGCTTATGAAGGTGATGATTATAAAGAAGCAACCAAATATTTTGATGAAGTTTCAGGCGAAGAAAAGTACAAAGAAAAGCTTTCGTACTATCAGGCTGACATGAATTTCAAGTTGGGAAATTTCCAGAAAGCAATCGATTTGGGGCAGAAAGCAATGAGCAAATCCAATGCACTTGAAAAATCTGAACTGAATAAAATTATAGGAGAAAGTTATTTCAATCTAAAGCAATATGACAAAGCGATTCCATTTTTAGAGCAATATGCAGGTAAAAAAGGGAAGTGGAGCAATACTGATTTTTACCAGTTAGGATATGCGTATTATGAGCAGAAAGAGTATGAAAAAGCGATTTCTCAATTCAATAAAATTATCGAAGGAAAAGATTTCGTAGCTCAAAACGCTTATTACCATTTAGGTTTAAGTTATTTAAATACGGGTAAAAAGCAAGAAGCATTAAATGCTTTTAAAAATGCTTCTGAAATGGATTTTAATGCACAAATTCAGGAAGATGCAGCTTTAAATTATGCTAAAGTAAGTTATGATATCGGAAATGCTTATCAAACTGTTCCGGGAATTTTACTTGATTTTCTAAAAAAATACCCAAACAATTCAAGCAGATCTGAAGTAGAGAAATTATTAGTAGATTCTTATATTTCGACTAAAAATTACAAAGAAGCTTTAGTTTTATTAGAGAAAAACAGATCGGCAGAGAATAAAACTGCCTATCAAAAAGTACTTTTCTACAGAGGTATAGAATTGTATAACGAATCAGAATATCAGGAAGCAGGAAAAATGTTCAAAAGCGCAATCAGCGAACAAAAAACACCTGAGTTTACGGCACGTGCCACTTTCTGGAAAGCAGAAACAGAATATGTTACCGGTGATTTTCAGAATGCATTATTGAGTTACAAACAATTTGCAGGCCAGGCTGCATCAAAAAGTACAGCTGAGTATAAAAACATCAATTATAATATTGGATATACTTATTTTAAACTAAAAGAATACGATCAGGCAGGAAATTCGTTTCAGGCACAAATCGACAATTCTAAAGAAGATAAAGTTCGTTTGAATGATTCATATTTACGTTTAGGAGATTGTCGTTTTGTAACGTCAAAATACACGGCAGCAAATGAAGCTTACGCAAAAGCAATTGAAGCAAGAGGTGTTGATGCTGATTATGCTCAGTTTCAAAAAGCGATGTCGTACGGTTTTATGTCTAAAAATGATAAGAAAATCGGCGAGTTGAATAATTTTCTTCAGATGTATAAAAAATCAGAATATCGTGATGATGCTTTATATGAATTAGGAAATAGTTATGTGGCAGAAAAAAAGAATGATCTTGCCCTAAAAACCTATGATCAGTTAATTTCTGAATATAAAAACGCTGCCTTTACTTCAAAATCAATTCTCAAACAAGGTTTGATTTATTACAACTCAGATCGTGAGGACCAGGCTTTGGTAAAATTCAAAAAAGTAGCCGCAGAATTCCCAAAAACACCGGAAGCTCTGGAAGCAGTTTCGACAGCCAGATTAATTTATGTAGACTCAGGAAAAGTAGATGAATATGCAACATGGGTTCGTACTCTGGACTTTGTTGCCGTTACAGATGCAGAACTGGATAATGATACTTATGATGCTGCTTTTAAACAATACAGCCAAAATAACAGCAAACAGGCGATTACTGGTTTTGTGGGTTATATCACTAAATTTTCAACAGGGTTACATTCACTGGAAGCTAATTATTATTTGGCACAATTGTATTACACAGAAGGTTCAGAAACAAAATCAGTTGCCAATTATCAATATGTAATTGATCAGCCAAGAAACGAATTTACAGAGAAATCGTTAACTAAATTAGCGCAGATTTTCCTGAAAGCAAAAGATTGTGATAAATCAATTCCGGTTTTAGTAAGATTAGAAAATGAATCTGATTCCTCTCAAAACAAAAGCTTTGCACAAGCAAACCTGATGAAATGTTATTATGATAAAAAAGATTATGACAATGCAGTTGTGTATGCTGACAAAGTATCGCAAAATATAAAAGCTGATGCAAATGTAAAAGCCGATGCTCAGATTATTGTAGCACGTGCGGCAATGCAAACTGGTGATGAAGACAAAGCAAAAGCTGCTTATGCTAAATTATCAGCAACATCAAAAGGAGAATTAGCGGCAGAAGCATTGTTTTATGACGCTTATTTTAAAACGAAAGAAGGCAAGTTTGACGCTTCGAATGTTTCAGTTCAGAAATTAGCAAAAAACTATTCAGCTTATAAATATTACGGAGCGAAGAGTTTGGTTTTAATGGCTAAAAACTTCTACGGATTAAAAGACAGTTATCAGGCAACTTACATTTTAGATAACGTAATCAACAATTTTACCGATTATCCGGATGTTGTCGAAGAAGCTAAAAAAGAATTGGCAGCTATTAAAGCAGAAGAAGCTAAAACGAATTCGTCGATTAATAAGTAAGAATTTTAGAGAATAGAATAAAGAGCAAAGAATAAAGAAAATAGAACAAAGAAAATAGATATAAGAGCGAAGATTGGAAAGTCTATTCTCTATATTCTATTCTCTTAAAATCTTTTAAGAAAAATGAGTTTACCCTTTTATATAGTTGATGTTTTTGCTGATAAAAAATATGCCGGAAATCAATTGGCGGTTTTTATGGATGCGGAAAAAATAAGTGCTGAAGAAATGCAGCAAATTGCGCGCGAAATTAACTTCGCCGAAAGCACTTTTATAACCAAACTTGATAAAGAAAATAATAAAGCAGAGATAAAAATATTTACACCATCTCAGGAGATGCAATTTGCGGGACATCCAATAATTGGGACTTCATGGGTTTTGATGAATAAAGTATTTGATAATTCGCCGGAGAATATAAAATTAAATGTTCCAATTGGGCCAATTGCAATTCATCAGTCTGAAGGTTTGATTTGGTTAAAAGCAGCACAGCCAAAATTTTGGGATGTTTTTTCGAAAGAAGATATTACAGTGTTTAGTAATCTGGAAAACCATGATTTTGAAAATCAATTTCCTATTCAGGAAGTAACCACCGGAAGTGCTTTTGTAATGGTTGGATTAAGCAGTAAAAGAGCGTTGGAAAATTTGGTTTTAGACAAAGATAAAACACAAAAATGGCTTAAAAATAATTGCAAAACAGCTCATCAGGCTTTATATTTTTATTATTTAGAAGGTTCTAAATTGTTTAGCAGAATGTTGTGTATTGAACACAATCAATTGGTCGAAGATGCTGCAACAGGAAGCGCGAGTACATGCTTGCAGGCTTTTTTGCTAAAATATCATAAACCGGAGTTTGAATTGATTAATTATCAGGGAGACTATATCGGTCGTCCCTCTCAGATTTATTTTAAAGGAAGTTTAAACGACAACGAGTTTGATATTCAAATAGGAGGAAAGGCTCAATTTGTTGCAAAAGGTGAATGGGAAGCTTAGTTGAAAGAGAATAGAATAAAGAGAATAGAATATAGATTTTAGAATAAAGAACAAAGAGTTTGAGTAGAATAAAAAGGATTTAGCATAGTCTATTTTCTATATTCTTTTCTCTATACTCTTAAAATAAAGAAATATGAAAATTAATTGCCATAATAAAATCATCATTTTACTAGTATTGTTTGTTGTTCAGGTTTCGTTTTCTCAGATTAAAAAAGAGGAAACTATAGGAACAGAAACGGTAAATGTGGTAAAGCCTTATTCGCCAACAATTTCGGATGCTTTTAAGATAAAAGAAACTCCGTCACTTGACGATACAGGAAATCAGCCTAAAGAAACTATAAAATATAGTATTCTGTCAGTTCCCGTAGCTTCTACATTTACGCCTTCAAAAGGAAAAGCAGAAGGTGTTGAGAAATCAAAAAGAGAAAAACTATTTAATAATTATGCGACTTTGGGAGTTGGTAATTATGGGACTTTAAATGCTGAATTGTTCGTAAATCAGGATTTGGGAAATAATGATTACGTAGCAGGAATGTTTCGTCACCATTCGTCTCAGGGAGGAATTAAAGGTGTAGACCTTAATGATGAGTTTTATGATACAGCATTAAATGTAGGTTACGGCGTAAACAATCGTGACATGTCATGGAATGTTGATTTAGGATACCAAAATCAATTGTACAACTGGTATGGTTTACCGGCTGAATTTGGTTCGACTTTGGCAGGACAAACCCGTAATGATTTAATTAGAGGAATCAACCCGAATCATTCTTATAACACTATTTCATTAGGAGGAAATGTCGAATTTAATGAAGGGATTTTTAGTAAAATATCAACTAAATTCACGCATTTTTCAGATAGTTTTTCTTCTTCAGAGAATCGCTTTTATGTAAAGCCTTCTTTCAAAGTAGAAGTTATGGATCAATCAATTAACACCAATATTATTGTAGATCACGTAAGCGGATCTTTCGAACATAATTATGCGCGTGACAATACACAACCTCTAAAATACAGTTTGACAAATTTTGGAATTGAACCAAGTTTTGTTATTCTTGAAAACGACTGGACATTAGAATTAGGAGCAGGATTGTTCTATGGTTTAGATTCTGAAAACAGTGGAAATAAGTTTTATATCTATCCAAAAGTAAATGCGTCGTATAAATTAGTTGGTGATTTGATGATTTTTTACACAGGAGTAAATGGAGGTTTAGAACAAAATTCTTATGCTGATTTTGTAAACGATAATCCGTTTTTATCGCCAACATTAAATATGAAACCTACGAATAATCAATATACTGTTTTTGCAGGTTTAAAAGGTAAATTGGCAAACAATATCAATTATAACCTTACAGGATCTTATCTGAATGAAAAAGATAAAGCACTATACAAAGGGAATGATTATACAGAAGATTTCTCGAATCAAAATTATGCTTTTGGGAACTCATTTGGAGTAGTTTATGACGACGTTAGAACATTTCGTTTTTATGGGGAATTAAAAGCTGATTTTTCAAGAAATGTATCTTTTGGAATCAACGGAACTTTTAATAGTTACAAATACGACGGAATTGAAGCTTGGAATTTACCGTCGATGAAAATAAGCTCAAATCTTGATGTAAACATTACAAAACAATGGTACGCAGGTTTGAATGTTTTCTTTGTAGGAGAGCGTAAAGACATGCAATCGAATCTTAATTTAGGAACTGATCCGGTTATTACAACTCTTAAAAGTTATTTTGATGCCAATGCACATTTAGGATACAAATACAACGAACGTTTGACTTGTTTCTTAAAATTGAATAATATAGGAAACCAAGCGTACGAAAAATGGCTGAATTATCCTGTACAAGGATTTCAGGTGTTAGTAGGAGCAAATTATAAATTTGATTTTTAAGGTTTTCTAACCGCAAAGACCGCAAGGAATTTTATCTCACATTATGTTGAGAAAACACAAAGTTCGCAAAGCTGATTCAATATCAGACTTTGCGAACTTTGTTTTTATAATTAGTGAAAATTTGTGTAATTCGTGGCGAAAAAAATTGCGACCTTTGCGTAAAACTTTGCGCTCTTTGCGGTTAAACTACAATATGGAATTCAAACAAAAAATACATTCACATTACCTACAAATGGTTCAGGACCGCATTGATGTTTTCAGAGATATGATTTCGGCTTTGACCGAAGATTCTAAAAACGATGCCAAAGGTTCTGCCGGTGACAAACACGAAACGGCTTTGTCGATGATGCATATCGAGCAGGAAAAACTCACCAATAAACTAAAAGAAGCGATAACCCAAAAAGCGATTTTAGATAAAATTGACGCATCAAAAACTACTGAAAATATTATTTTGGGCAGCTTGGTAAAAGCCAACGGAATTTATTTGTATGTAAGCGTGGCACTTCCTAAAATTGCAATTGACGGAATCAATGTTATTGCACTTTCTCCTCAATCTCCTCTTGGATCTCATTTAATGGGGAATAAAGTGGGGTTTAAATTTGAAATCAATAAGACGCATTATACGATTGAGAGTGTTTTGTAAGGTTTGATTTTTTGTGTAGTCCCTACGGGACAATTTTATTCCCGCGTTTATTTTTTCTACCGACATTTAATCTCTACGAGATATATTAAATATTGATATTTGTTTTTTCTACCGACATTTTTTCTCTACAATATATACTCCTTTAGGAGTTAAATATCGGTAGAAAAAAGAATGATCACATGATGAAATTGTCCCGTAGGGACTACACAGGATTATAAATAAAGAGATTCCACACAATCTTGTCATCCCTCGTTCCTCTAGATGACAAACAAGGTGATGGAATTTGTATGATGAAATTAAAAATTGATGAAAAGAACAATTACCAAACCGCATTTCTTCTTCTGTTTATGAATCTTTCAATGATTCTTAAATATCATAATATTTAATTCAAAGATCTGTATAAAACCCCGCGTTTTGTACTTTGTTTACTCTATAAATTGAAATTTTCAAGTTCAGGCCTTTTTTTACTGTTAAAATTTTACATTTTATATGTAAATGTCATTTTTTGGTTTTAAATTATAACTGAAATAAACTTTTATGTTTTTCAATTGTAACCAATACCGCATCTTTGCCTTATCAAAATAAAAATTTACAAATAAAAATATATAGTTATGTGTGGAATCGTATGTGCCTTTGATCTAAAACAAAAAGCCGAAACATTAAGACCTCAAGTATTAGAAATGTCTAAAATCATTCGTCACCGCGGACCGGACTGGAGCGGAATTTACAGCAATGATAAAGCAATTCTTTCACACGAGCGTTTGGCAATTGTAGATCCAGCTTCAGGAAAACAACCTTTATTTACAGAAGATAAAAAATTGGTTTTGGCTGCAAATGGTGAGATTTACAACCACAGAGAATTGCGTAAACAATTTGAAGGAAAATATAACTTTCAGACAGAAAGTGACTGTGAAGTTATTTTAGCACTTTACAAAGAAAAAGGACCACACTTTGTAGACGAAATGAACGGAATTTTCGGATTCGCTATTTATGATGTTGAGAAAGATGAGTATTTTATTGCTCGTGATCACATGGGTATTATTCCCCTTTATATTGGTTGGGATCAGCACGGAACTTTTTATGTAGCTTCAGAATTGAAAGCATTAGAAGGATATTGCACAAAAATCGAATTATTTCCTCCGGGACATTATATGACAAGCAAAGACGGTGAATTTGTACAATGGTACAAAAGAGACTGGGTAGATTATGATGCTGTAAAAGACAACGAAACAAGTATTCCTGCAATTAAAGAAGCACTTGAAGCGGCGGTTCACAGACAATTAATGAGTGATGTTCCTTACGGAGTTTTACTTTCAGGAGGTTTAGATTCGTCTATTACTTCGGCTGTAGCCAAAAAATTTGCACAAAAACGTATTGAGTCAGATGATACTACAGATGCGTGGTATCCTCAACTGCACTCTTTCTCAGTAGGATTAGATGGTTCTCCTGATTTAGCAGCAGCTCAAATTGTAGCAAAACATATCGGAACAATTCACCACGAAATCAAATTTACAATTCAGGAAGGTTTAGATGCAGTTCGTGATGTAATTTATAACCTGGAAACGTATGATGTAACTACGGTTAGAGCATCAACTCCAATGTGGTTAATGGCGAGAGTTATTAAATCAATGGGAATCAAAATGGTATTATCAGGTGAAGGTGCAGATGAGTTGTTTGGAGGTTACTTATACTTTCATAAAGCACCAAATGCAAGAGAATTTCACGAAGAAAACGTTCGTAAATTAGGCAAACTGCACATGTACGATTGTTTGCGTGCGAACAAAAGTTTGGCAGCATGGGGAATCGAAGGGCGTG
This sequence comes from Flavobacterium azizsancarii, assembly GCF_027980145.1. Taxonomy (GTDB): domain Bacteria; phylum Bacteroidota; class Bacteroidia; order Flavobacteriales; family Flavobacteriaceae; genus Flavobacterium; species Flavobacterium azizsancarii. The sequence continues at coordinate 34,997 of NZ_JAMZNK010000013.1, forward strand.
TTCCGTTTTTAGATAAAGAATTTATGGATGTTGCGATGCGCATCAACCCACAAGATAAAATGATCAACAAAGAGCACCCAATGGAAAAATGGGTAGTTCGTAAAGCTTTTGAAGATATGTTGCCGGAAAGTGTAGCATGGAGACAAAAAGAGCAATTTTCTGATGGAGTAGGATACAGCTGGATTGATACTTTGAAAGAAGTGGTAGCCAAAGAAGTTTCAGATGAGCAATTGGCAAATGCAAGATTCAAATTCCCTTTGCAAACACCAACTTCTAAAGAGGAATATTACTATCGTTCGATCTTTGCAGAACATTTCCCTAGTGATGCTGCAGCTTTATGTGTGCCTCAGGAAGCAAGTGTTGCTTGTAGTACAAAAATTGCACTGGAGTGGGATGAAGCTTTCAAAAATATGAACGATCCTTCAGGACGAGCAGTGGCAAGTGTACATGATGACGCTTACGCGCAAGCATAAACAGGAATTATTAGAATTAGTATATATTATTTTTCCGAAAGACGTTCTCAGTATTGAGGACGTTTTTCTTGTCTAATAATGTTAAAAACTATTATTTCAGATACTTAAATTTTTTTTTCAGCAATTGTTTAAGTTTCTTTTTTATATTTGGCATTCGCTGAAATAAAACAAATTACCTGTATTGTGGCTATATAATTACAGGAAGTAGATTATTTGGTATTAGTTTGGACTGAAAATTAGAAGATTATAAAGGAAATTATTCCCGGCTTACTTTGTTTAGTGTGAGCGAAAATTAAAATAAATAAAAAATAGAATAGTATGTCTGGATTATTGGCCGTTATTGGTAAAGGAAAAGACCCGCAACTCGTAAAAGAGCTTTCTAAAAGAATGTCGCATCGTGGTCCTGATGAACGTGATTTGCATATTATGGAGAATGGTAGTATTATTTGTCATGAAAGCCTGTCGATTATCGATTTAAAATCGGGTAAACAGCCAATTCAGGGAACTAATAAAGCCTGGATGGTTCATGATGGGGAAATCTATAATTACCAGGAATTAAAAGATACAGTATTAAAAAATCATACGTTTAGAACAAAATCAGATTCAGAGGTAATTGTGCATCTGTATGAAGAATTTGGATACAAGTTTTGTAATATGCTTGATGGCGATTTTGCTTTTGTTATCATAGATGGTGATAATTATATTGCCGCCAGAGATGCAGTTGGTGTTAAACCATTATATTACGGATTGGATGAAAGAGGAAGAATCTATTTTTCGTCAGAAATGAAATCAATTGCAGATCAGTGCAAATCGTTTTCAACTTTTCCTCCGGGACATTATTATACAGGAAAAACAGGTTTCGTAAAATATTATAATCCTGATTATGAAGATCATTCGAATGCTAATCAGGCATTAGATCTTGATCTGGTTCGTGAATCGTTAATACAGGCAACTCGTAAACGCTTAATGAGCGAAGTGCCGGTAGGTGTTTTACTTTCAGGAGGATTAGACTCCTCATTAACATCAGCAATTGCAGCGCGATTGTTGAAGGAAAGCGGAGAAAAACTACATTCATTCTCTATTGGTTTAGATGCTGATTCTCCTGACAATAGTGCAGCAAGAAAAGCAGCTGAATTTTTAGGAACAGAACATCATGAAATACATTTTACGGTAGAAGAAGGTGTTGCTATTTTAGAAAAAGTGATTTATCATATCGAAACTTATGATATCATTTCGGTAAGATCTGGCGTACCAATGTATTTGTTATCAAAAGCAGTAGCTGATCAGGGAATTAAGGTGATTCTTTCAGGAGAAGGAGCTGATGAAGTTTTTGGAGGTCATTTGTATTTTAGAAATGCGCCATCTACAGAAGAATTTCAGGATGAAACAATCGAAAGAGTTCAGAAATTGTTTACCGCAGATTTATTACGTGCTGATAAAACAACAATGGCTCACGGACTAGAAGCCAGAATTCCATTTTTGGACAAAGATTTTTTAGATGTTTCAATTCGAATTAAAACAGAAGAAAAACAACCAAAGACATATGATGGTATTGAAAAATATATTTTAAGAAAAGCATTTGATACCCCCGAAAACCCATATTTGCCAACTGAAATTTTATGGAGACAAAAAGAACAGTTTTCTGATGGAGTGGGATATAAATGGGTTGACGAATTAATTGAATATTGTGCTACCCAGGTTTCTGATGAACAATTAGCCGGAGCAAGTGCTGAATTTCCATACAATTCACCAACAACAAAAGAAGCTTACCTATACAGATCTATTTTTCATAAATTCTATCCACAGGTTAGTGCTGCACAAACGGTTCGGAAATGGATCCCGAAATGGCAGGAAAACCAGGATCCGAGCGGAAGAGCAAATGCTGCACACGTAAAAGCGGATATTGAAATTTCTAAAGCGGGAGTTGTAGCGTAAATTTCAAAAAGAGAAAAAAAAATTTCCAATTTGGAGAATAAATACTTAAAATCCGAAGCAACATGAAATATGTTGTTTCGGATTTTTTTATGTCTCATTTTTAGAATTTTGTCCCAAAACTCAGGGATAAAAATTAGAATTTGATATTCAGAAAAATACTATATTTGATTACCAAAGAATAAATTAATTTTAAATGTAATCTATGAGAAACTTATTATTAAGTAGTATTTTATGCTGTTCGCTTGTTTCATTGAGTTCGGTTTATGCGCAAAAAAAGATTGAAACTCCTAAATACATTAAAAATGTAGAAGGTGTAAAAGAGTATTCATTGAATAACGGATTAAAAGTACTGTTGATTCCGGATGCTTCTCAAAGCAATATGATTGTAAATATTGTTTATAATGTAGGTTCCAGAAATGAAGGTTACGGAGAAAAAGGTATGGCGCATTTACTGGAGCACATGCTTTTTAAGAGTACTAAAAACTTAGGTGACATCAAAAAAATGCTTTCTGATAAAGGAGGAAATGCAAACGGAACTACTTGGTTAGATCGTACCAATTACTACGAAATTTTTCCTTCTAATGATGAGAATTTAAAGTGGAGTATAGAAATGGAGGCAGACAGAATGGTTAATTCGGCCATTTTGCAAACGGATCTTAGTAAGGAATTTTCAGTAGTAAGAAATGAGTTTGAAATAGGAGAAAACAATCCTGATGGGGTTTTGCAGGAAAGAATACTTTCTGCGGCTTATTTATGGCACAATTACGGCAGAAGTACTATTGGAAGTAAAGAAGATATTGAACGCGTAAAAGCGAATAGACTTAGGGTTTTTTATGAAAAATATTATCAGCCGGATAATTCAACTTTAATAATTGCCGGTAAATTTGATGAGAAAAAAGCATTACAATATGTAGGGCAATATTTTGGTGCGATTCCAAGACCTAAAAGAGTTTTAGATAAAACTTATACTATAGAACCAGCTCAGGATGGCGAAAAATATGTAGAGCTTAAAAGAGCAGGAGACAGCAAAAATATCGGAGCTTTATATCATACTGCAGCTTATGTAGATAAAGATTATGCTGCAATCGACGCATTAGGAGAGATTTTAACGGCTGATCCATCAGGTTACTTGTATAAAACATTGGTCGAAACACAAAAAGTATCCAGTATTTATTTTTGGCAGCCCATCACAAGAGATGCCAGCTTTTTATATTTTGGGGTAGCGGTTCCAAATGATAAAGATATTAAGGCGACAAAGGAAATTGTAAGAGACGAGCTGGATAAAATAGGTTCGACAAAATATACAGATGAAGATGTAAGCAGAGCGAAGGCTAAAATTATTACACAAATCGAAAGTGTAAAAAACAATACCATTTCGTTTGCAATAAATCTTACTGAAGTTATTGGAGCAGGAGATTACAGATTAGGATTTTTGTACAGGGATGCTGTCGAGAACTTAACAAAAGAAGATATACAAAGAGTGGCCGAGAAATATTTTAGAAGTAACAATAGAACAGTTGGAGTATTTATTCCGTCAAAAGACGAACAAAGAGTAAAGCCTGCTGAATATACAGACGAACAATTAGTTGCTTTTACAAAAGATTACAAAGGAAAAGCTTTAGAAAAAGAAACAGCTGCATTTGAAGCTTCGATTAAAAATTTGAAACAAAATTTAGTTGAAGGAAAACTAAGTAATGGTGCAAAATACGGATTGATTAAAAAAGAAATTAAAGGAGGAAAAGTTCAGGCTAATTTTAAATTTCCGGTAAGCAATCAAAAAGATTTAGCAGGTAAAACGGATGCCGGTGGTATTCTGGCCCAATTACTGAAAACAGGAACTAAAAGCAAAACCAAAGAGCAAATTCAGGATAGACTGGATCAGTTAAAATCAAGTATCAATTTTAATTTTACAAGACAAACCCTGTCAATTAATATTAGTACTTATAAAGAGAATTTTAAGGAGGTAATGGAGATTTTGGGAGATTTGCTGGTTAATTCTACTTTTCCGGAAAATGAACTAACAAAAACAATCAGTGATTATAATACTTATTTAGAATCGAACTTAAATGATCCCCAGTCAGTCGCATTTACAGAGATTTCACGACAAACGACAAAATACCCTAAAGAAAGTATTTTTTATACCTTGACAATTCAAGAACAGATCGATGCTTTTAAAAAGATCAAACAGTCCGAAATAGTTGATTTTTACACCAATATTTTAGGAGGAAATAATGGGGTAGGAAGTATTGTAGGAGAACTTGATGCTAAATCAACAGCAGAGATTTTAGAAAATACGTTTGGAAAATGGAATTCTAAATCGAAATATGAACTTGCTTTACCTACTTATTTTGAAACAGCGAAACTGGACAAGGATGTAATTACTCCTGATAAAGAAAATGCTGTTGCCATAGGAAGAATAAATTTTAAAATGGACAGAAACAACCCTGATTATCCTGCCTTTATTATGGCGAATGAGATACTGGGAAGCGGAGGGTTTTTGAGTGCAAGAATTCCTATGAGATTAAGAGAAAAAGAAGGAATAAGTTATGGAGCAGGCTCTTTTATTGATGTACCGTTGATAAGTGATGTGGCTTCATGGAGTTATTATGCGTTTTTAAATCCAACAAAAAAGAATGCCGTTGAAACCGCGACGAAAGAAGAAATTGCAAAAGCATTAAAAGATGGATTTACAGCAGATGAATTAAAATCAAATTTGGTTAGCTGGCAAAATGAGAGAAAAACCAGACTGGGAGTTGATGATACCTTAATGAGTTTGACAAACACTTATCTTCAATATGGTATTTCTCTGGAAGATTATGATGCTCTGGATACTAAAGTAAAAGCCTTAAAAGTAGAAGAGGTAAATGCAGTTTTGAAAAAGTATTTGAGCCTGGATAAAATGACCTCGATTTATGTTGGAGATTTTAATAAGAAATAGTAAAAAAGAAAAATTTCAATTTTCTTAAATTCCAAATCTTAAATCCGAAATGACATTAAAATTGTTGTTTCGGATTTTTTTATTTCATCCTGTTCTCAAGATTATAATAGATGTTGTTATTTGATTTTTTTGTGTTATTCCTATTTTTGGAATTTGGAATTTATGAAGTTTGGAATTTAAAGTTGGCTTTTGGAGTTTATTTTTGGTTTTTAAGACAATTGTGTTAATAACTTAAGTGCTTTAAACAGTATTTTAACGGATATATAATTTGCGTTTTTATATATTTGCGTGTTAGACAATAATTACATTTTTAGAATAAATTATATGAGCGAAGAAATCAAGAAGAACAATTATTCAGCAGATAGTATTCAGGCATTAGAAGGTATGGAGCACGTAAGAATGCGTCCATCGATGTATATTGGAGATGTGGGTGTTCGAGGACTGCATCATTTGGTTTATGAAGTTGTAGATAACTCTATTGATGAGGCCATGGGAGGACATTGTGATACTATTGGTGTTGCAATAAACGAAGATGGATCTGTAAGCGTCGAAGATAATGGTCGTGGAATCCCGGTAGACATACATAAAAAAGAAGGAGTTTCTGCACTAGAAGTTGTTATGACTAAAATTGGTGCCGGAGGTAAATTTGATAAGGATTCTTATAAAGTTTCCGGAGGTTTGCACGGTGTTGGAGTTTCAGTAGTAAATGCTTTGTCAAATCACTTGCGTGCAACTGTTCACAGTAGTGACGGAAAAGTGTACGAGCAAGAATATGAAAAAGGAAAAGCGCTTTATCCGGTAAAACAAATCGGAGAAACTACAAAAAGAGGAACTATTGTAACTTTTTATCCTGACGAAACAATTTTTACGCAAACTACAGAGTTCTCTTATGATACTCTATCAGCTCGTATGCGTGAGCTTTCTTTCCTGAATAAAGGAATTACAATCACATTTACGGACAAAAGAGAAGTCGATGAAAAAGGCGAATTTAAAGTAGAAGTTTTTCATTCAGATGAAGGTCTTAAAGAATACATTCGTTATTTAGATGGTAACCGTGAGCCAATTATCTCTCACGTAATCAGCATGGACCACGAAAAAGGTGAGATTCCGGTTGAGGTTGCCTTAATTTATAATACAAGTTATACAGAGAATATTTTTTCTTATGTAAATAATATCAACACGCACGAAGGAGGAACACATTTACAAGGTTTTAGAAGTGGTTTAACAAGAACCCTTAAAAAATATGCAGATGCTTCCGGGATGTTGGACAAGTTGAAATTCGAAATTTCGGGAGATGACTTCCGTGAAGGATTAACGGCTATTATTTCGGTAAAAGTACAAGAACCTCAATTCGAAGGTCAGACCAAAACAAAACTAGGAAACAGAGAAGTAGTTTCTCCGGTTTCTCAGGCAGTTGGAGAAATGTTAGAAAATTATTTGGAAGAAAATCCAAATGATGCCCGTATCATTATCCAAAAAGTAATTTTGGCTGCACAAGCCCGTCATGCTGCTAAAAAGGCACGTGAAATGGTACAGCGTAAAACCGTTATGGGTGGCGGTGGATTACCGGGAAAACTTTCAGATTGTTCTGAGCAGGATCCTGCAAGATGTGAAGTTTATCTTGTCGAGGGAGATTCGGCTGGTGGAACAGCAAAACAAGGTCGTGATCGTGCATTTCAGGCGATTTTACCATTACGTGGTAAGATTTTGAATGTCGAAAAAGCGATGCACCATAAAGTATTCGAAAACGAAGAGATTCGTAACATCTTTACCGCTTTAGGAGTTACCGTAGGTACTGCAGAAGATAGTAAAGCATTAAACCTTGAAAAACTAAGATACCATAAGGTAATCATCATGTGTGATGCCGATGTCGATGGTAGTCACATTTCTACCTTAATATTAACATTCTTCTTCCGTTTCATGAAAGAATTGATCGAAGAAGGTCACGTTTATATCGCAGCACCACCTTTATATTTAGTTAAAAAAGGAAACAAAAAAGAATACGCATGGAATGATGTTCAGCGCGATCAGGCAAACGAAAGAATGGGAGGCAGCGCCGGAATTCAGCGTTATAAAGGTCTTGGAGAGATGAACGCAGAGCAATTGTGGGAAACTACAATGGATCCGAGCTTTAGAACTTTACGTCAGGTAACTATTGATAGTCTGGCTGAAGCTGATAGAGTTTTCTCAATGTTAATGGGAGATGAAGTTCCGCCACGTAGAGAATTTATCGAGAAAAATGCAGTCTACGCTAATATCGATGCATAATAATATTTAGTCATCAATTCGTTTAATTGTTTAAATTTACTTAAACGATTAAACGAATTGTTTATTTATCAAATAAATTAATTAATAACCGATAAAGTATAAAATATGAAAGTTACCATTGTAGGAGCAGGAAATGTTGGAGCTACATGTGCAGATGTTATTTCTTATAGAGGAATTGCAAGCGAAGTAGTGTTGTTGGATATTAAAGAAGGTTTTGCCGAAGGGAAAGCGTTGGATATCATGCAATGTGCGACAAATACAGGTTTTAATACCAAAGTGTCTGGCGTGACTAACGATTATTCTAAAACTGCCGGAAGTGATGTAGTAGTAATTACATCAGGAATTCCAAGAAAACCAGGAATGACTCGTGAGGAATTAATTGGCATAAATGCAGGAATTGTGAAAACAGTTGCTGAAAATGTACTAAAACATTCCCCAAATACTATAATAGTTGTAGTTTCAAATCCAATGGATACTATGACTTATTTAGCTTTAAAAGCTACCGGAGTACCAAAAAACAGAATTATAGGTATGGGTGGAGCGTTAGATAGTTCTCGTTTCAGAACATATCTTTCTTTGGCTCTTGATAAGCCTGCAAATGATATCTCAGCAATGGTTATTGGTGGTCACGGTGATACGACTATGATTCCTTTGACTCGTTTGGCTTCTTACAACGGAATTCCGGTAACAGAATTTCTTTCAGAAGAGGTATTGCAAAAAGTAGCTGCTGATACAATGGTTGGCGGAGCTACTCTTACAGGTCTTTTAGGAACATCAGCATGGTATGCGCCAGGAGCTTCTGTTGCGTATCTTGTCGACAGTATTTTAAACGATCAAAAGAAAATGATTGCTTGTTCTGTTTTTGTCGAAGGAGAATACGGGCAAAATGACATATGTATTGGAGTTCCATGTATAATTGGAAAGAATGGAGTTGAAGAAATTTTAGACATCAAATTAAATGACCACGAAAAAGCTCTGTTTGCAAAAAGTGCAGATGCAGTTAGAGGTATGAATGATGCTCTAAAATCGATTTTAGTATAACGATTTTCGTAAAAAAGGGAAAAGACTGCACTTTTGCAGTCTTTTTTTTAAGATTAATTAATAAATAAATTGGTTAATCTTTTCGTTAATTATATATTTGCTCGGTTTAAAAAAAATGTGGTAATTCGTGATCTCGATTTTTTAGTTTTAAAAATTCATGTCAGGGCTTATTTTATGGGACTTTAAAACAAAAACAAACTATAAAACATAATTAATTTTTAGTAATAATGCAGAATAAAGGACTTATTAAATTTTTCGCAATTCTATTTGCATTGGTAAGTATTTACCAACTCTCGTTCACTTTTGTGGCAAATAATGTCAAAAGTGAGGCTAAAGCTTTTGCAGGAGATAATCCTGATAAAGAGCTAAAATATTTAGACTCTATTGGTAAAGAAAAAGTGTTTAATCTTGGTTTTTCAGATTTTACTTACAATGAAGTAAAAAATAAACAACTAAACAAAGGTCTTGACTTAGAAGGAGGAATCAACGTGATTCTTCAAATTTCTATTAAAGATGTTTTGAAAGGATTAGCTAATAATTCTAAAAATCCGGTATTTAATAAATCACTAGCCGATGCGTCTGCAAATTTAGAAGGAAATAAAACCTATTTAAGTAAGTTTTTTGAAGCTTTTGAAGCGAATTCAAAAGGAACTGTAAAATTAGCTTCACCTGATATTTTTGCAAACAGAAGTTTGCAGGGAGAAGGCGGAATCGATTTTCAAATGTTAGATTCGCAAGTTCAAAAAGTAATTAAAAGAAAAGTTGATGAGTCTGTTGAAAGTGCTTTTAAAGTATTAAGAGAGCGTATCGACAAATTTGGTGTTACACAGCCAAACATCCAGAAATTAGGAGAAACAGGAAGAATTTTAGTAGAGCTTCCAGGTGCTAAGGATGTAGATAGAATTAAAAAATTATTAGGTGGTAAAGCTCAATTAGAGTTTTGGGAAACTTATAAAATTGAAGAAATTGGAAACTTTTTAGTAGCTGCTAACGAAGCGCTAAAAAAGACTGAAATCAAAAAAATTGAAACTAAAGTTGTTGCTAAAGATTCATTGAATGCTTTATTAACAGATGCTAAAGATTCAGTTGATACTAAAAAAGGAAACAACCCATTATTTGACAAAATGTTAGGTCAGGGTGGTGGACCAATTTTAGGTTATTTCGCTCCAAAAGATACTGCTGTAGTAAACGGGTATTTAAAAAGATCAGATATCAGAGTTTTATTAGGAGCTGACCAACACTATGCAAAATTTGTATGGAGTAAGCCAACTACTATAAATGATGCTAAAGGAAAAAGTATTGAAGCTGTTGAATTATATGCATTAAAAGGGAACAGAGATAACGTTCCTGCGATGAGCGGTGGTGTTGTTACTGATGCAAAAGATACTTTTGACCAATTAGGAAAACCAGCTGTTTCTATGCAAATGAACAGCCAGGGAGCTAAAGTTTGGGAAGAATTAACAGGTAGAGCTTTTTCTCAAAAAAGTTATATTGCTATTGTTTTAGATGATATTGTTTATTCTGCTCCAGGTGTAACTAGCGGACCAATTGCAGGAGGAAGATCTGAAATTACAGGTTCTTTTGATGTTGCTGAAACTAAAGATTTAGCTAACATATTAAATGCAGGTAAATTACCGGCTTCTGCAGATATCGTTCAATCAACTGTTGTAGGACCATCTTTAGGTCAGGCTGCAATTGATGCTGGAACAGTTTCATCTGTATTAGGATTTTTATTAGTTTGTTTATGGATGGTATTCTATTATGGTAAAGCAGGTTGGTATGCTAATCTTGCATTATTATTAAACTTACTTTTCTTATTCGGAATTATGGCAAGTTTTGGTTTTGTACTTACATTACCAGGTATTGCAGGTATCGTACTTACATTAGGTACTGCAGTAGATGCGAATATTATTATATTTGAAAGAGCAAAAGAAGAATTGCGTGAAGGTAAATCTTTATCTGAAGCGGTTGCTGAATCTTACGGATGGCACGGAGCAATGCGTTCTATTATTGATGCGAACGTAACGCACGTTTTAACTGGAGCAATCTTGTTTATTTTTGGAACAGGACCAATTAAAGGTTTTGCATTAACTTTACTTATTGGTATCGTAACTTCAATGTTTACATCAATTTTTATCGCTAGAATCTTTATCGACAGAAATATTGCTGGAAAAGGAGATTTAACTTTCTCTACAAAAATTACTAAAAACTGGTTTACTAATTTTCACTTTGACTTTATTAAAATCAAAAAATTCACTTACATCTTCTCTTCAATTGTAGTTGTGGTAAGTTTAACTTCTATTTTCTTCGTTAACGGATTAGATGAAGGTGTTGATTTTGTTGGAGGAAGAACTTTCCAGGTGAAATTTGAAAAACCGGTAGATGCTACTGTAGTTTCAGATGAGTTATCTGCGGCTTTTGGAACTCCTGTTGAAGCTAAAATTTTAGGTGATGATGATCAATTAAAAATCACTACAAAATATAAGATTAAAGAAGATGGTGTTGCTATCGACGAAGAAGTGAATCAAAAGTTATACAATGCATTGCAAAAGTATTACCCAAACACTTCTTACGATAAATTCATCAACTCGTTTGATGGTAAAAAAATCGGTGTTTTGCAAGCGTCTAAAGTTGGAGCTTCTATCTCTGAGGATATCAAAACAAACTCTTACTGGGCGGTTCTTGGTGCAATGGCAGCTATTTTCTTATACTTAATGGTTTCTTTCCGTAAATGGCAATATTCATTAGGTGCGATCGCAGCTGTAGCGCATGACGTTATCTTTGTATTAGGAATTTACTCTTTATGTTATAAATTCATGCCTTTCCACATGGAAATGGATCAGCACTTTATCGCTGCGATTCTTACCGTTATTGGTTATTCTATGAATGATACTGTAATTGTATTTGACAGGGTTAGAGAGTTTATCATCGGAAACCGTAAAGGTAGTTTTGAAGATATTGTAAACGCTTCTATTAATACTACTTTATCAAGAACGTTGAATACTTCATTAATGATGATCATTGTATTATTGACAATGTTTATCTTTGGTGGTGAGTCTATCAGAGGATTTATCTTCGCAATGTTGATTGGTATTGTTGTAGGAACTTATTCTTCATTATTTATCGCTACACCAGTATTGGTAGACACGATTTCAGGTGATGAAAAACATACAATCGAAGACAAGCATAATAAGGTTTAATTAAAATCTTAGTTTATATGAAAAGATCCGGCGTAAGCCGGATCTTTTTTTTTGTGCTTTGTTATCGCATTATATTTTTTATTCGATGAAAGTTACAGTTCTGTTTATGTGTATGTTTCTCTGTATTGATTTATGGTAATGTTGATTGTGAAAAGTTTGTATGCAGTCTTACTAAAACGTCTTTTGCAAACAGAAAGTTCTGGTTTAGCCCCGATGGAAACCTACCGTCTGGACACAAATATTATTAATCAATTTTGAACACGAATTTGCACAAATTTTAATAGGTTAATTTAGTTTGTGAAATTAATTCCACAAACTAAATTAGTGTCAATTAGTGAAATTCGTGTTTGTTTTGTACTTGTGTCCACACGGTAGGATGGAAACGATATCCTTTTTCCTGCTTCTTTAGGAGGGAAAAGATATAGTGTACAGCGGGAGTGAAAGTTGTTTTGACAAGGATAATCTCTGCTTCTTAAAATAATGAAATTCTTATCGTAACTGCTGGAAAAATAAGACTGAAATATTTGTTTTTGTGCAAAAAAAAAGCCCGATACAAAAATCGGGCTTATCACAATATTGAGGTTTAAATTTTAAGATGCTGCTAAAGGATTTCTTTGTGCTCTGATGATAAAGAAAAGCCCGATAATGATAAAAGGTATGCTTAGCCATTGTCCTGTTGAGAAAATGCCTAATTCGTTCTCGAAACCGCCTTGGCTTTCTTTTACAAACTCTACGATAAAACGTACTACAAATAAAAGAACTAAAAACAATCCGAATAATAATCCTGATTTAAGTCTTGCATTTGTTTTCCAGTACAAGAAATACAGAATAGCAAAAACAAAGATATAAGCGATACCTTCGTATAATTGTGTGGGATGTTTTATAGGAACCTGAGCTAATAAATCAGCGAACTTAGGGTCTGTTGCAATTGCTGTATAAGCCGCTTTTGGATCTGCAATACCTGTTGCGTTTACAGCTTCGGATTTGCTGAATTGATCGTGTAAAAAACGAATTCCAAATGCAGAATCAGTTTCTTTTCCAATGATTTCAGAATTAAAAAAGTTTCCCAGACGAACAAAGATAGCACCACTTGCAACTGGAATTACTACACGGTCTAAAATCCATAATAACGGACGTTTTAAGATTTTTTTGCTGTAATAGTACATTGCAATGATAATGGCGATTGCCGCACCATGACTTGCTAATCCCTGAAAACCTGTAAATTCAAATTTTGGTTCGAATCTAAAAGGTAAAACTATTTCAAGTAAGTGATTTCTAAAATATTCCCAGTCATAAAACAATACATGTCCTAAACGAGCACCTATTAAAGTAGCTAATACAGTCCAGACAAATAAAGAGTCTAATTTGTCGATAGATTCATTTTCGCGTTCGAAAATCTTTTTCATTAGGAACCAGCCTAAGCCAAAAGCAATTACGAACATTAAACTGTAGTAACGAATCATAAAAAATCCTAAGTCGATTCCTTCTGAAGGATTCCAAATGATATTTAAGGAGTGTGTCATATATTAAATTGTTTTTGTGTCTTGTAAAAATAAATATTAAAAACAGAGTTCCTCTTTATAAAAAGTTAATGTTTGTGTGAACATTTCTTCTCAGGAACAGGATCGTAGCCAGTTCTTCCCCAGGGATGACAACTCAAAATTCGTTTCATTCCCAGATAGCCGCCATAAAATAATCCGTGTGTTTGCAAGGCTTGAATCATATAAGTCGAGCATGTAGGTTCGAATCTGCAGCTTGCCGGTGTAAAAGGCGAAATTGCAGTTTGATAAAAGCGTACTAATAAAACAAATGGAGTAGTTACTTTCATGGTTTATTAGAAAATAAATAGTTATATAGAAAAACTTGTGCCTTCTTTGCCATCTTTCAGCTGAATACCTAAAGTGATCAACTGATCACGAATCTGATCAGAAAGGGCAAAGTTTTTGTCTGCTCTTGCCTGATTTCTCATTCCAATAAGCATATTGACAACGCCTTCTAATTTATCATTATTGGCATCGGCGGCTTTCTCATCGCTTAAGCCTAAAACATCAAAAACAAAAGCATTCATTGCGGTTGTAAATGAAGTTAAATCTTCAGCAGAGATAGTTTCTTTACCTTCTTTCAATAAATTGATATAACGAACAGCTTCGAACAATTGTGCGATTAAAATAGGGGTATTAAAATCGTCGTTCATTGCATCGTAACATAATTGTTTCCAGGAAGCAATATCTATAGAGCTCGTTGCGCTTGCTGAAATAGCAGGCAAAGCATCAACAGCTTCCATTAATCTTTTATATCCTTTTTCGGCAGCAACAATTGCATCATCAGAAAAATCTAAAATACTTCTGTAGTGTGCCTGCAACATGAAGAAACGAGTTACCGATGCTGAAAAAGCTTTGCTTAAAATGTTGTTGTTTCCGCTTAAAATTTCGCCTGGTAAAATGTTATTTCCAGTCGATTTAGCCATTTTCTTTCCGTTCAGAGTCAGCATATTAGCGTGCATCCAGTAATTTACCGGAGACTGACCTGTACAAGCTTCGTTCTGAGCGATTTCGCATTCATGGTGAGGAAATTTTAAATCCATTCCACCTCCGTGAATGTCAAAGTGATTCCCAAGATATTTGGTACTCATAGCAGTACATTCAAGATGCCAGCCCGGGAAACCATCACTCCATGGCGAAGGCCATCTCATGATATGCTCTGGTTCTGCCTTTTTCCAAAGTGCAAAATCCTGTGGGTTTCTTTTGTCTGATTGTCCATCAAGATCACGGGTATTCGTTAGCATATCTTCGATATTTCTACCGCTTAATATTCCGTAATTATTTGTTTCATTATATTTTACAACATCAAAATACACAGATCCGTTGGCTTCATACCCAATTCCGGTAGCGATAATTTTTTTGATGATTTCGATCTGCTCAATAATATGTCCAGTCGCTGTTGGTTCGATGCTTGGCGGTAAAAAGTTAAAAGATTTCAGGATATCATGAAAATCTACCGTATAGCGCTGTACAACCTCCATAGGTTCCAGTTGCTCTAAACGCGCTTTTTTAGCGATCTTATCTTCACCTTCATCTACATCATCTACAATATGTCCAACATCCGTAATATTTCGAACATAACGAACTTTATAATCAAGATGTAAAAAATACCTGAATATCACGTCAAAAGACATAAAAGTCCTCACATTTCCTAAGTGCACATTGCTATAAACTGTAGGTCCGCAAACATACATTCCAACATTTCCTTCATGAATAGGATTGAAATTTTCTTTTTCACCTGAAAGTGAATTGTATATTTTTAGATGTTGACTTGTGTATAGTGGCATATTTACTTTATCGTTTGTTGTTTATGGTTTGTTGTTTTTAGTTTTGAGTCGGAAAAAAACTATTTGAATTTTAATCCTTTGATTTTTTAAAGAATAATTTGTTTTTTAGTTTGTATTTTGGATTAGGAATTCGATTTTTTGACAGATTGTCCTGGCCAATCTCCAAATTTCTAAATCTTCGAATTTTTCTATTTTTGCCATAACAACAAACTATAAACTAAAAACAATAAACTTTTTTAGAACTGTGTATCCAATTTAATGTAGTCTAAAAATTCTCTTTTTGTTTGAGGATCTTTGAATTTTCCACCAAATTCAGACGTTACAGTGCTGCTTTCGATATCTTTAATTCCTCTTGAATTTACACAAAGGTGTTTGGCATCGATAACGCAGGCAACATCATCTGTACCTAAAGCGATTTGTAATTCCTGAACAATTTGCATCGTCAAACGCTCTTGAACCTGAGGTCTTTTAGCATAATATTCTACAATTCGGTTCATTTTAGACAAACCAATCACTCTTCCGCTTGAAATATAGGCAACATGCGCACGTCCGATAATTGGCAATAAATGATGTTCGCAGGTAGAATAAACAGTAATGTTTTTCTCTACCAACATTTCGCCGTATTTGTAATTATTGTCAAAAGTTGAAGCTTTTGGCTTTTTTGTAGGGTTAAGACCTCCAAAAATTTCCTTAACAAACATTTTTGCAACTCGGTTTGGAGTACCTTTTATGCTATCGTCCGTCAAATCCATTCCTAAAGTTTGTAGAATGTTTTCAACATCTTTTTTTATTTTTTCTATTTTTTCTTCATCACTTAAGTCGAAAGCATCCTGTCTTACAGGGTTTTGTGCGTTACTGCTAAAATGATTGTCTCCTATTTCGTCTAAAAAATCTTCGTTATTTATCATTAAAAACTACTATTAATATGGGTATATCTTTTTAAGGCGGTAAAGATAATTAATAAAAAGGAAACCTTTTCTATCGTTTTTACTATTTAATTATTCCTTTTTGGATATAATTTAAATTAAAATCAAAAAGGTGTTTGTTGTAAAATACAAAAGACAATAACATAAGGTGTTATTGTCTTTTGCAAGTCTTTGATTTTTGTTATTATTTCTTGTTGTAAACTAAAAGAGCTTCCTTTAAAATGTTTACAGCAGTAATTAAATCTTTTTTGTTTAAGACATAGGCAATTCTTACCTGATTAAGTCCCATCCCCGGTGTCGAATAAAATCCGGCAGCAGGAGCAACCATTACAGTTTCTCCGTTCAGGTCATAAGTTTCAAGGAGCCATTGTGCAAAATCATCGGCATTTTCTATTGGCAATTGTGCAATGCAATAAAATGCCCCTTTTGGTTTAGTGACAATAACACCTTCAATTTTATTCAATTCAGTAATTAGTGTATCGCGGCGTCCTTTATATTCAGAGATTACTTCATCAAAATAACTCTGTGGTGTGTCTATTGCAGCTTCGCAGGCAATTTGCTCAATTGTAGGCGGGCTTAAACGCGCCTGGGCAAACTTCATTACTGTAGACAGTACGTCTTTATTTTTTGTTACCAGACAGCCAATTCTTGCGCCACACATACTGTAACGTTTAGAAACTGAATCGACCATGATGACATTTTGCTGTACATCTTCAAGATTCATTACAGAAAAATGAACATCATCTCCATCGTATAAAAACTCACGATATACCTCGTCAGCAATTAAATATAAATCGTGTTTTTTAATTAAACCTGCTAGTTGTTTAATTTCTGCTTCTGAATATAAATAACCCGTTGGATTACCGGGATTACAAATTAATATCGCTTTTGTTTTTGGTGTAATCAATTTTTCAACCGTCTCGATACTTGGCAAAGCAAAAGCACTTTCGATAGTCGAAATTACAGGAACTACAGTTGCGCTCGTAGAAGAGGCAAATGCATGGTAGTTCGCATAAAAAGGTTCAGGAATAATAATTTCATCTCCCGGATCTGTAATTGTGGCTAATGCAAACAATAAGGCTTCAGAGCCACCAGTAGTAATAATGATGTCTTCTGAGTTAACATTTACGTTTTGACGCTGGTAAAAATTTGCTAATTTTTTTCTATAACTTTCATATCCGGCAGACGGACTGTATTCTATAATAGTTAAATCAATATTTTTTACCGCCTCGATGGCCACTTCGGGTGTCTTGATATCCGGTTGACCAATGTTTAAATGATACACTTTTTTTCCTTTTTGTTTTGCAGCATCTGCAAAAGGAGCAAGTTTGCGTATCGGTGATTCGGGCATGTTTCTGCCTTTGTGAGAAATTGTTGGCATGAGTTTTATTATTGAAGTGCAAATTTGCGTTTTTTTTTCGAATTTAACGTAAACATTACGGGTACTTATTAAAATGTGTCAAATATCAATATTTTTAGTAATTTTATCATAAAATATTATCAATGAAAAAATATTTTATAGTGTTTTTTGGGCTTTTAACATCTTTTACGCTTTTAGCCCAAGGTGATTTCTTAATCGAAAACCGCAATAAGAAGGTTACTATTCCTTTTAAGCTGATTAATAACCTTGTTTTTATTCCTATAAAAGTAAACGGCATTGAATTAAACTTTCTACTTGATTCCGGCGTCGAAGAAACAATTTTGTTCAGTATGGAAGAAAGACAGGAAGTGAGTTTTAAAAACATTGAAAAAATAAAACTGAGAGGATTAGGGAGTGAAGTAGAAATCGAAGGATTAAAATCGACCAATAATATTTTAGAAACGCATGGTTTAAAGTCAGGAAATCATTTGGTGTATATAATTTTAGATCAAAGCTTCAATTTGTCTTCACATATTGGGATTCCTGTAAACGGTATTATAGGTTACAAATTTTTTAAAAATAATATAGTAGAGGTCAATTATCAAAAAAAGAGAATTGTAGTTTATCTTAATAATGAGGAAACTCGTAAAAGGCTGGATAAGAAGTTTAAAGCAATTCCCATAACTATCGAAAGATCTAAGCCCTATATTTATGCCAAAGCAATTGTAGATACAGTTACCATACCTGCAAAACTACTTATTGATATAGGAAATAGTGATGCTTTTTGGATTTTTGAAAACAATAAAATTAAGTTGCCTAAAAAGAATTTTCCTGATTTTTTAGGAAAAGGTTTTAGTGGAGATATCGAAGGGCATCGCGCTAAAATTGATAATTTTTTAATTGCCGACTTTAATTTTAAAAAGCCAATTGTATCATTTCCGGATTCAAGTTCTATCAAGAACGTAAATATGGTTCCGGATCGGATTGGGTCTGTTGGGGGGGAAGTTCTAAAAAGGTTTACAGTGGTTTTAGATTATGCGGATAAGAAGTTATATCTTAAAAAAAACAATAAATTTTCAGAACCCTTCACATATAATAAAAGTGGAATTACCATTCAGCACAACGGACTGCAATGGGTGCAGGAAACAGTTCATTTAGAAATGGTAAAAGTTGCGACGACTTTAGAGGAAGTTCAAGCTGATAATAAAAAAGATGGGGAGTTTAAATATAAGTTTTCCTTAAAACCTGTTTATGAGATTGTAAATATTCGTAAAAATTCTGCAGCAGAAAAATGCGGTTTGCAAAAAGGGGACATTATAGTGAGTATCAATAAAAATGTTCCCTATAAATATTCATTGCAACAGATCAATACACTTTTAAAATCAGAAGAAGATATTTGGATTAATCTCGAAGTAGAAAGAAATAGTGTGATTTTAAAATTCAGATTTAAGCTTGAAGATGAGTTGTAAAATACTTATTCATAATTGTTTAAGATTTAAACAAAATTATCTGTGATTAATGTATATTTTCGGAATTGATTAAATTTTGTGAAAATTTGACTATTAAATCATGTTTTTTGATGTATGAACATTATTATTTTATTATGTTTATCGAAAAATAGCATTTTATGATCAAAAACTACACTAATTTCTTACGATTTGTATTGTTTTTTGTTTTTTTATCGGTTTTACCTTCACAAATGGCTGCACAATGTGCAGGGAATGATGCACAAAAAATAATTTGTGATATTCAGGATCCAGCTAATAAAACCCTTTCTTTATTTTCATTATTAGACGGTTCTCCTACTGCAGGAGGAAAATGGTCTGACGATAATAACTTTAGAGGCCTGGACTCAATTACAGGAAATCTAAACGCACAACTTATTAGAAAAGGTGGTGTTTATCATTATACGTATACTGCTCCCGATGTTGCAGGATGTGTAGATAATAAATCGACTATAACTCTTACTATTGGCGCTTATGCAGGAATTGGTTCTAAAGCTACTGTATGTAGTGAAGCGGGAGGTTTTAATCTTTTTACGGCATTTGATAGTACAGTTATGGGACCACATGAAAACGGAATCTGGAGAGATGCTTCAGGGAGAATTTTAGGATCGTCCTTATTAGAAATTGGAAAAATAGAAGAAACAATAACCCGTAAATTTACGTATGAAGTGCCAGTCGTGCCAGAGTGCCCGTTAACACCACTCGTTACAACTGTATTTGTAACTATAGTAAGGACACCTGAACAGGGAAAATCAATAGAATTACGATTATGCGGTACTACTGATCTGGACGGTTACACTAACTTTGATATGTTCGAACTGCTTACAGGTGAAGATCCTGACGGTGTTTGGAAGGGTCCTGATATCACGTCAAGATCCGATCATAATATCAATCTTAAGCAATTGTTTGATACCTACGGTGCGAGCCAATATAATTATGAGTATACTGTTTTTGCCGTTCCTAACCAGAATGTTTGTAAAGATAAAACTGCCTATGTAACTATTACGCTTGAAAAAAAGATTGATTTTACAGGTACAAAAATTGCTATAGCTAAGGATATTTGCGAAAGCGATATTGCTACTGCTGCTTATTCTGCAAAAATTACGCAAGGACCTCAGAATATTCCCAATGGAGAATATAAAATTACATATAGTGTTGCAGGACCAACTGGAGGATCAGAAAGTATAACAGCAAATTTCATAAACGGAATAGCTAATTTTCCAATCGAATCTTCTTATTTTAAAAGAGTCGGTAAATATACTGTAACTGTTACAAGCATTATCCCGTTAAGTGGCAAAGGATTATGTGCCAATATGTTTAGTCCTTTTTCTTCTGATTTAAATATTTATCCGTTGTCGCGTTTAGATAATGCTGTAATAACCGCCAGTCCAGTTTGTCAAAATAATAATGCAACAATTCAAATTTCGAATGCAACTCAATTAACGGATGGTGATTATCGTATTGTTTACAATATCAATGGCGATAATTTAGCGACAGCGCAAACGGCAAATATTAAGGCTGTGGGTGGTAAAGCAACTTTTGAAATCCCTGGAAACTTAAACGCAAAAAGCGGATTGTCTGTAATTACTATTACTACTATCACCAATATTACAAACCCAACTCCGCAATGTAGTAATACAGCAAATGTTATTGGCAACCTGACTATTAATCCTTTGCCTGCCGCTGCAAATATAAAAATAGTAGTCAATGATAATTGTTTAAACGGAGTGTTTACCGCTGTAGTTTCAGGATTAGAAAATTTAGCCAAAGCAAAACTTTCTTATTTGCTTTTAGAGAGTAATCCTTCCGTAGAACAAAACGTGGATTTGAATGTTTTAAACGGAAATGCCAGTTTTGTAATTCCATCAAATTTACTTGTAAACACAGGTTCTACTACAATCTCGATTACTTATGTAACAAATGATGCAACAAGTTGTGGTAGTACTTTGGTAAGTGTATTAGATAGTTTTATAATAAATTCTATTCCGGTCGCGCCAATTGCCGGAAATCAGGAATTTTGCAAAGTCGACAGAGCGACAATTGCAAATTTAACTCCACGGGGTTCTCAATATAAATGGTATAGTTCTGCAACGTCAACAACGTCGCTTGCTGATAGCTATGTGTTGAAATCAGAAGATTATTATATAAGAGAAACTTCTCCTGCAGGTTGTACATCAGCACCTAATATGATTTCTGTTGTGGTAAATGATGTACCGGCTCCCATTTTGAATCCCGGAGGTGCAGATTTTTGTGGTTTGAAAAATCCAACTGTTGCTGATTTATCAAAAGCTACCAATGTGGCTGCCAGCGTTGCCTGGTATGATGCTGAAAATAATGGAAATTTACTGACTTCGACAACATTATTGGTTCATAAAGCGACTTATTACGGATTTGATCTTTCGGCCTTAACAGATTGTATTTCTGATAATAACTTAGAAGTTATAGTCTCATTAATCGATTGTGATCCGGGAGAATATGCTTTTTTTATTCCTGACGGATTTTCACCAAACGGAGATAATGTAAACGATACTTTCAGGATTCCTGATATTGAATTTTTATATCCGGATTATACGATTGAAATTTTCAATAGATACGGAAATGTAATGTTTAAAGGAAATGCAAATACAGCCAATTGGGACGGAAGAAATTCTGAATCGGCAGGTTTTGGTGACGGAATAGCGCAAAATGGAGTCTATTTTTATATTGTCAATTTTAATAAAGACAATAGAAAAGCGCAACAAGGCCGACTTTACCTAAACCGATAATTTCTTTTTATATTATTTAATATAATTTTCAAATGAAAAAAATAATACTCTTTATATCTTTTCTCTTTTATATAACATCAGCCTCAGCGCAACAAGATCCGGAATATACCCATTATATGTACAATATGAGTGTTGTAAATCCGGCCTATGCAACTGGAGTTCCTGCAATGTTAAACCTTGGTGGATTGTACAGAACGCAATGGGTGGGCGCTGTTGGTGCTCCAAAAACATTTACTTTTTTTGGGCATACTGCTGTGACTGATAAAGTCGAGGTAGGTTTGTCATTAGTTTCAGATGATATTGGTGACGGCGCTAAAAAGGAAAATAATTTCTACGCTGATTTTGCTTATGTCTTAAATTTAGGCGGAAAAAATAAACTTTCGTTAGGGCTAAAGGCAGGTTTTACTTCGCTTCAAACCAATTTTAACGGATTTAAATTTAGTGATGCGGAAACAGATTTGGCTTTCGCCGATAATATAAACGTGACCAAACCAAACATTGGAGTAGGTGCCTATTATTTTAGGGATAACTTCTACGTAGGATTATCAGCGCCAAATTTATTAAGTTCAAAACACATCGAAGAGAAATCAGGGATTAATGCTTACGGATCAGAAGCAATTCATACTTTTTTGACTGCAGGATATGTTTTTGAGATCAATGATATGGTAAAGTTAAAGCCGGCGTTTATGTCAAGGTTTGTATCAGGCGCTCCAATTTCTGTAGACCTTACAGCCAATGTTTTGTATAATAATAAGTTCGAATTAGGTGCTGCTTACAGAGTAAACGATGCCGTGAGCGCTTTAATGAATATTAATGTTACGCCGTCGCTTAGAGTTGGTTATGCGTATGATCATACACTTTCGAATATGGGGCAGTTTAATTCCGGAACACATGAAATTATGCTGCTTTTTAATTTGGATTTATTAGGAAAAGGATATGATAAATCACCAAGATTCTTCTAAAATGAAAAATATGAAAAAACTATTCGTTATTATATTCGTATTTTCAATACAGTTTATAAATGCTCAGGATCTTGAATTGGCAAGGGCAAAAAGATTTTTTGACAAAACTTATTATAGTGAAGCAATTGTTTTATATGAAAAGTTGATTGAGAACAAACCTTCACAGGAAGTTGTGAAAAATCTTGCTGACTCTTATTTTTATACCAACGATTTGATAAAAGCGCAACGCTATTACAGACTTTTAATTCAAAATTATAATACTGATTTAGATCGAAATTATTATTTCAGATATGCGCAGACTTTAAAAGCAAGCAATAGTTATGAAGATGCAAATTCGGCTTTGAAACAATATTATGCAAAATCTGCAAATGCTAATGATATTGCTAATTTTGAAAAAGAGATTAAGATATTAGAAAATGTTTCTGCAATCGGGCAACGATTTGATATTAAAAATTTAGCCATCAATACACCAAATTCTGAATTTGGAGCTGTAAAGTATAATGATAATCTGGTTTTTGCAGGCGTAAAACTCAAACCGGGATTGTTTGATAAAAAGTTCAAATGGGACAATGAAACCTATTTGAATTTAGTCGAAATTCCGATAAAGAATATTAATTCAGCCGATTCTATTGTACATTATTTTGCTAAAGAATTAAAAACGGGAATGCATGAATCCAACGCTGTTTTTACAAAAGATGGCAAGACAATTTATTTTACGCGAAATAATTCTAAAAAAGGAAGCAAGAAAACAGACGATAAAAAAATCTCAAACCTTCAAATTTTTAAAGCTGAATTGATTAATGGAAAATGGGTAAATGTTGTATCACTACCATTTAATAGTCCTAATTATTCAGTAGAACATCCAGCTCTGAGCACTGATGAAAAAGTACTGTATTTTGCTTCAGATATGCCGGGAACATTTGGTTCTTTCGATATTTATTCAGTCAATATTAATAAAGGAGCATTTGATACACCCAAAAACCTGGGGCCTATTATTAATACAGATAAAAGAGAGCAGTTTCCTTTTGCTTCGTCAGATAACAAACTTTATTTTTCTTCGGATGGGCATTTAGGATATGGATCTCTTGATGTTTTTGTTTCGGAAATTAGCGGAAATGAATATTCGAAACCTGTAAATATAGGTTTGCCATTAAACTCAAATCGCGATGATTTTTCGTTTATTATAGATACAAATACTAAAGAAGGTTTTTTTGCATCGAATAGGGAAGGCGGAAAAGGGAGTGACGATATTTATTGGTTTAAAGAAACTAAAGAATTGATTGTAGAAGATTGCAAACAGTTTATTGCAGGAACGATTACAGATATTGATACTCATTTATCTTTAGAGAATGCAATTGTAATCTTGCAGGATACTGATAAAAAGACTTTGAAGACAGTTACTACAGCAGCAGACGGAAAATTTAGTTTTACAGTTTCTTGCGAGAGTTCGTTTACGGTTTTGGCTTCTAAAGAAAAGTATACTAGCGAATCGAGATCATTATCTTCTGGGAAAACCAGAAACGCAAGCAATGATGCTTCGATGGCATTGAAATCTGTTGAGATTATAAAATTAGAACAACAGCAAATTGCAGAAACAAAAAAGAAAGAGGAAGAACTTGAAAGAGGACGTAAAAAAGAAAGGGAAGCATTAGATGTTATTGCGTTAAAAGTAGCGCAGAAAAAAACGAAAGAAGATCAGATTGCAGCAGCAGAAATAAAGAAGAAAGAAAAAGCTGAAGAAGCTGCAGCAACAGAAATCAAGAAAAAGGAAAAAATAAAACAGATTTTAGTAGAAGAAAAGGACGTTATTAAAGACAACAAAGACAGATTAATCATAAAAACGGATCCTATTTATTTTGACTACAATTTATGGTACATCCGTAAAGAATCTAAAGTTATTTTAGGTCGTGTTGTAGCATTAATGAAGAAATATCCTGACATGGTTATCGAAATAGGATCTCATACAGATTCTCGGGGAAATGAAAAGTTTAATGAAAATTTGTCTCAAAAACGAGCTAATTCAACCAGGGATTTTATCATAGAATTAGGGATTAATGCAAAGAGAGTTCAGGCAAAAGGTTACGGAGAATCTGTGCCTATCATAAAATGCAAAACAGATGATGCCTGCTCAGAGGAAGAGCACGAATTAAACAGAAGATCTGAATTTGTTATTAAGAATTTATAGACTTCTTTTACTTACAATAAGTTAACCTAAAAGTCCTGAAACCCGATTTCATTAATTTAAGTTTTTAGAAAATAAAATTATTGCAAATCAAATCTGTTTTTTATCTGCGTTTTTACGAAGTAAATCTGTTTTATCCGCGTCAAAATTAGACGCTGATTTTACTGATTCGCTAAAGCGAAAACGCTGATAAAAATGGATTTTTCTAATTACTTTCTTGATTAAACGGTTAAATAATTTTCTTGATTTCTCATTAACTTAATGACATTGCCCGAAGCCTCGGGATTAAAACTTGTTAGTTTTTTAATTTTAATTCAGAAGTCTTTTTTTTAGCTTCTTTTTTATTTAACTTTATAAGATAACAACGAACCTAAAAAATAATCTATGAAAAAGTTAGTCATATCTTGTTTGCTTTTGTCTTTGATTGGACTGCAAAGCTGTAAAAATGATGAAAAACAAAAAAAAGAAGCTGAAGCTGCTCAGGCCGAAGCTGAAAAAGTCGTAAGTACAGAATGCTATAAAGCGGTGTATGAAAAAGATACAATCGATTTAAAATTAAATACTTTAAAGAACGGTAAAATTGGAGGGGATATGGTAATGAAAGTTGCTAATGCGCCAGAGAAAATAGGAGAACTTAAAGGAGAATTTAAAGGAGATACATTATTTGTAGATTATACTTTTAAGGAAAAAACAAATAAAAATCAGACGTTCAAAAATCCGATGGCATTTTTAAAACGTGACAACCAACTTATTTTAGGAAACGGAACCATGCAAACTACGATGGGCGTTACTTATTTGGTAAAAGATAAACCTATCGATTTTGATCGTGTAAAATATAAATTTTCAACTTCTGAATGCGTTGAGAAAGCACAAAACTAGCCACAATCTTGTTCATTTCGACAGAGGAGAAATCACACAAGTAATGCTGTTACTAAAAGTTTTAGAACTTTGACAAAGATTTGACAATTTAGATACTCACTATCTATAAGCAAACCCAACAGATTTCAATAACCTGTCGGGTTTAATTTAAAATATAGTTACAAAAAAAGCCGTTCCTTTTAAGAACGGCTTT
Source organism: Flavobacterium azizsancarii (assembly GCF_027980145.1). Taxonomy (GTDB): domain Bacteria; phylum Bacteroidota; class Bacteroidia; order Flavobacteriales; family Flavobacteriaceae; genus Flavobacterium; species Flavobacterium azizsancarii. The sequence goes on from NZ_JAMZNK010000013.1 coordinate 60,952, forward strand.
TACTATTTTTAGATTTTTGTTTTGTTATAAAACTTCACCTTTGATTTTTAAGGCGACTCTACCATCAGGGTAGTTGACAGCATTGGTTTCAACGGTAATTGTTTTGCGAATTGGACCGGAAGCCATGTTGTATTTTACATCAATTTTACCTTTTTTACCGGGCATTACTGCTGCTGCGGGTTTGGTGACTACTATAGAACTTACTGTAGATTCTGCGCCGGTTACTAAAAGCGGTGCATCTCCTGTGTTTGTAAATTCAAAAGAGCGAACTCCGTTGTCACTTTTTGAAATTTTACCATAATCAATGGTATTGTCTTGGGCTGCAAATTCAATTTTTGGGCCGTTTTGTGCATAACCTATTGCGCTAAACAATACGACAGCAATAAAAGAGGCTACATTTTTCATTTTGAAATTGTTTTTAAGTTGTAAGTAAATATACATTCTTTTAATTAACACACAAATTATTAATTCTCTTTTTATAGTGTACTTAATTATTTACTTTTGCTGTCAAATATAATTACAAAAATTGAACCAAGTTTTTGTTTAATTGTTTAAATGTTAATTTGTTTAATCAATTGAAGTTCTGTAAATTTTGTTACGGACGCAAAAAAACAAACAGTTAAACAAATCCACGGTTAAACAATTAAAACGAATTAACGATTAAACATATCTATAATAAATGAGTATTCCAGCACAATTTGACGCTAAGACGATCGAGAATAAATGGTATGATTACTGGATGAAAAACAACTATTTTCATTCAGAACCAGATCATAGAACACCTTATACAATTGTAATCCCGCCACCAAATGTCACTGGAGTCTTGCACATGGGGCATATGCTGAACAATACCATTCAGGATGTTTTGATTCGTAGAGCACGTCTTAAAGGTTTCAATGCTTGTTGGGTTCCGGGAACGGATCACGCTTCTATTGCAACTGAGGCCAAAGTTGTAGCAAAATTAAAAGCAGAAGGAATCAATAAAAATGATTTAACCCGCGAAGAATTTTTGGCACATGCCTGGGAATGGACAGATAAATATGGTGGAGTAATCCTGGATCAGCTTAAAAAATTAGGTGCTTCCTGCGATTGGGAAAGAACGAAATTTACTATGGATCCTGATATGTCAGCTTCTGTAATTAAGTCTTTTGTTGACCTATATAATAAAGGATTAATCTACAGAGGGTACCGTATGGTAAACTGGGATCCTGAAGCAAAAACAACTTTGTCTGACGAAGAGGTTATTTATGAAGAACAACAAGGAAAATTATTTTTCTTGAAATATAAAATCGAAGGTTCAGAAGATTTCTTGACTATTGCGACAACACGTCCTGAGACTATCTTTGGAGATACTGCTATTTGTATCAACCCAAATGACGAACGTTTTACTCATTTGAAAGGTAAAAAAGCGATTGTCCCTATTTGTGGAAGAGTAATCCCGATTATCGAAGATGAATATGTAGATGTAGAATTTGGAACCGGATGCTTAAAAGTAACTCCGGCGCATGACATGAATGATAAAGCGTTAGGAGAGAAACACAATCTTGAAATCGTTGATATTTTTAATGAAGATGCTACATTAAATAGTTTTGGATTGCATTACCAAGGGAAAGATCGTTTTGTGGTTCGTATCGAAATTGCAAAAGAATTAGAAGAAATTGGAGCTTTGGCAAAAACCGAAATCCACTTAAATAAAGTTGGAACGTCTGAAAGAACTAAAGCGGTAATCGAACCAAGATTATCAGATCAATGGTTTTTGAAAATGGAAGATTTAGTAAAACCCGCAATTAAATCTGTTTTGGTTGATGGAGATATTAAATTACACCCAAAACGTTTCGAAAACACTTACGCACATTGGTTAAACAATATTCGTGATTGGAATATTTCCCGTCAGTTATGGTGGGGACAACAAATTCCGGCTTATTATTACGGAGACGGAAAAGAAGATTTTGTAGTTGCAGAAACTATCGAAGAGGCGCTAGCTTTAGCTAAAGAAAGAACTTCAAACCTAAAACTTGAAACAAAAGATTTAAGACAAGATGTTGATGCTCTAGACACATGGTTCTCATCCTGGTTATGGCCAATGTCAGTTTTTGGCGGAATCATGGATCCTGAAAGTGAAGATTTTAAGTATTATTATCCAACAAACGACTTGGTTACAGGTCCGGATATTTTGTTTTTCTGGGTTGCCAGAATGATTATTGCCGGTTATGAATATGCTGGTGAAAAACCATTTACAAATGTATATCTAACAGGTTTAGTACGTGATAAACAACGTCGTAAAATGTCTAAATCATTAGGAAATTCTCCTGATCCTTTAGACTTGATCGAGAAATTTGGTGCAGATGGTGTTCGTGTAGGATTGCTTTTAAGTGCTTCTGCAGGAAACGACATTATGTTTGATGAAGAATTATGTAATCAGGGAAAAGCATTCTCTAATAAGATATGGAATGCCTTTAAATTGATAAAAGGATGGGAAGTTTCTGAAACTATTCCACAACCGGAATCATCAAAAGTAGCCATCGAATGGTACGAAGCCAAGTTGCAGCAAACCTTAGTTGATATCGAAGATAATTTTGAAAAATACAGAATTTCAGATTCTTTAATGGCGATCTACAAATTGGTTTGGGATGATTTCTGTTCTTGGTTTTTAGAGATGATCAAACCTGCATACCAACAGCCAATTGACAAAGCAACGTTTGATAAAGCGATCGAAATGTTAGAAAGTAATTTAAAATTACTTCATCCTTTCATGCCTTTCTTAACAGAGGAAATTTGGCATTTAATTGCTGACAGAACTCCTGAAGAAGCTTTGATCGTTTCGACATGGCCAGAATTAAAACCTTTTAACGCAGGTTTAATTACTGATTTTGAAAGTACTATTGAAGTAATTTCAGGAATCAGAACCATTAGAAAAGATAAAAATATTCCGTTTAAAGATGCTATCGAATTAAAAGGAATCAATAGTGAGAGTCTTACAACTTACTTCGATACAATCGTAACGAAACTAGGAAATATCTCGGCTTTCGAATATGTTTCTGCTAAAGTAGACGGAGCATTGTCTTTTCGTGTAAAATCAAATGAATATTTCATTCCAATTTCAGGAGGAAATATTGATGTTGAAGCTGAAATTGCAAAACTAACTGCAGAGTTGGTGTATACGCAAGGTTTCTTAAAATCAGTTCAGTCAAAATTATCAAATGAAAAATTTGTTGGTGGTGCACCGGAAAAAGTTTTGGCTAACGAAAGACAAAAAGAAGCTGATGCTTTAGCAAAAATCACTACTATAGAGCAAAGTATTGCTGGATTGAAATAAGATCAGTTTTACTTTTTAGATACAAACCCGACATGTTTTTTTGAATGTGTCGGGTTTTATTTTGTATGAATATTTTCTGTCACGAATTCACGAATTAAAATTTTGACGATTAAAAACAAAAAAACTCATTTAACGATAATAAATGAGGTTTTGTATTAAAGTCCAAAAGCTTCTTCTATTCTTCAAAAAGGTAGAAAAAGCCCTGGCAGATTAAAATCTAATTCAAATTTTTAGAACTTATATCTTAAGCTTGTCATTACCTGACGTGGTGCAATTGGATTCACACTATAATTTTCGTGAACCGTATAATTCAATTCGTTTGTAATGTTTGATAATTTGCATAATATTGAGATCTTTCTCCAGGTATATCCTGCAGATATATCAATTGTTGTGTAAGCTTCTAAAGGAATTTCTCTATCATTGATAGTTTGAACTCCTGTAGTAGGGTTAATTACTATTAGGTTATTCCATCCACCGGTTCTTTTTCCGATATAATTACCTATTGCTCCAACAGAAACACCTTTAAGGAAACCATCTTGCAGCGTGTAGAAGAAACTTAAATTTGCCGTGTTTGCCGGTGTTCTTACTAAACGATCCCCTTCGATAAAACTTCCGTTTAATCCTGAAGTTTTTGTGTAGCGCATATCGTTGTAGCTATAACCTGCAATAATGTTCAAACCTTCAACTGGTCTTGCTGTAATATCAACTTCAACACCTTTACTTTTAGTTTCTCCACTTAATACTTTTACGTTTGTATCTGAGTTTGGCGTTCCGTCAGCTTTAAATTCAGCTGTTTGTGCCAGGTTGCTGTTTGTGATCTGGTATACTGTAACGTTTGTGCTCAATAAACCTCTCCAGAAATCTTTCTTGATACCTGCTTCGTATTGATCAATAATAGATGGTTTTATTGGTTGTAAATCAACAGTTGTTCCTGTGTTTGGCGTAAATGAGTTAGAATAACTTGCAAACAAAGACGTGTTTTTTGTTGGCTGATATACTAAACCTACTTTAGGAGAAAAAGCCTGATCTGTTAGTTTTTGTCCTTCTGCAACTGTAATTGGTGTTTTAGTATAATCAGTTGTTGTTGCTTGAGTTTCCTGCCATGACCAGCGTAATCCTGCTAAAACTTTAAATTGGTCTGTAATCGAGATTAAATCCTGAGCGTAAACCCCAAAACGATTCGAATCTGTATTTACAAGTTTAGTTGCATTTGCATTTGGGATATCCATACGTTGATTATCGTAAATAAGGTCATAAATATTTACGCGATCGTATGCATTTGTAATGAATTTTCCTTTAGCATCTTTTACCATTTTTTCATCAAAGGCATAAGTATAGGCTTGTGTAAATGAGTTTTCAAAATCAACACCGGTAAAAACCTGATGTTTCACTTTTCCAGTATAAAAAATCCCTTGTAAGCTCAATTGTTGTCCCATGATTTGCTCAAAGTTGTGATTTTGACCTAACGGACGAATGTAATCTCCATCTTTATAATTCGGGATCGTAATATCAATAGAAACACGTTCAGTTCCTTTAGAAGTTCTGTCATAGTTTTGGAATGAAGTATTGAAATTCAATTTCCAGTTATCATTAAAATTATGGTTTACTAAAGCAGAAATACTTGTTTGAGTTGTTTTTCCGTAAGACCAAAGTGCTCCTAAGTATTTGCTTCGTGGCACATCAGCAATTTCTTTACCAATAATTCCAGTTCCAAAATCCGGAGTCCAGTCATAACTAAGATAATCTCCTTGTAGTGTAATTTGAGTTTTGTCGCTTACTTTAAATAAAAACGATGGATTGATGTAATAACGTTCGTTTTTTACGATATCTCTAAAGCTTTCTGAGTTCTCATACGTACCTGTAAAACGAAAAGCAATGTATTTATTTAATGGCCCGTAGATATCAATTGATGGTTTATAAAAAGAATTGCTTCCCATTTGCATAGAAACTTCTCCACCTTTTGTAAACTGAGGTGTTTTTGTAACCATGTTCAGGATTCCTCCCGGAGCAACGTTACCGTATAATAAAGCAGCACTTCCTTTTAAGAATTCTACTTTTTCTAAAGAAGAAACTTCAGGCATAGATCCGCTGCTGAAACGAAAACCGTTTTTAAACATATTATTGGCACCCATATCATAACCTCTTGAAAAGAATGACTCCTGAGCACCACCACGAGCTGATCCTACATAAACACCATTTAGGTTTTTTACCACTTCACTAAGTCTGATAGCTTGTTGTTGTATGATAACATCATTTCCAATAATCTGAACACTTTGTGGCAAGTCCATTACTTTAATACCTGAACGAGCAGCTTCAATTGGCTTTTTAGGTTTGTTTGTAGTAATTAAAACTTCATTAAGAGTTTCTCCCTTTTTGTTTTTTACAGTATCATTTACAGCCGAAGTATTTTCTGCAGCAGCGTACTCCTGACTATATGAGGCAAAACTAAGCAAGGATAAAGCGAGTAGTAAATTATATTTCATGGTATTTATTTAGATTGAATAAGAATAACTATTTTTTTTGCAAATATAAGGGCACATAGATGTTTTAACAAAATTTAACAAGACATTTTCTCGCTTAAATCTTTCTTAGTTTTTTATTAAGATTAGCTTAAGATTTTGCTATTCCGATTTTAATTCTTTATTAATAAAGAATAGTTCTAAATAATATTTTGAATTATGTCACGTCTTTGTACAAAAAAACCTTGTTAAGAGAACAAGGTTTTGAGTGAAGAAAAATTTCTTTATTTTTTAGCTGAAAAAAGCAGTTTGAAAATTATTTAACTGTAACAAAGTAAGTAGCCATTTTCCAGATTTCATCGTATTTTTTGCCATTGTGTTCTCCGGCAGCTTTCTCAGTATAAGCAAATTCTACCATATAATTTCCAGTCCAGATTGGTGTAAATGAAAATTGACCTTTGTCGTTTGTCCATAATTCTTTTTCCCAACCATTGGGAGCAATTACTTTTATTTTTTGCTCTTTTGCAGCAACACCTTCATATAATGCAAAACCATCAATTTTGACATTCTTTTTTGCTATGTCAGCATTTTCGCTAAACACACCAATAACATTATTGTTGGCAGTTGCATAATTTCCTGCAGTTTTATTTCCAACTACAACAGTAGCGCTTGAATTGTAATCTAAAACCATAGTTCCGTAAACATCTTTTACCTTGTGGTGCATTACAACAGTATAAACTCCATCTTCATCCGGAGTAAAAAACGCTTGATATTTATTGTCTAAAGCTTTTGAAGTAAGTTTTGTTTCCTTTTTTGAAGGAGAAACCAATACCAAAGTAAAGTCCTTCAAATCAGAGAACCATTTGTCTGCTTTTGTAATGTCATTATCTGAAAATTCTCCAAAATAAACTGAAATTTCCTGAGCTTTTCCTTTTGTTCCGGTAGCTTTGGTTTCGATCCAGAGAGCGTGAGCAAATAATTGTGGGGTGGCAACCAACATTAAAAGTAAAAATGCTATTGATTTTAAAGTTTTAGATTTCATAGGATGAAGTTTAAATTTTATTAATTAAAATATTTTTCACAAACTTAAGTCTTATTTAGAATAATTAAAAATAAAAACTTAAAAAAAGAGTAACAATACAATTTCGTTTGTTATAATCTTGACTTTTCTCCCAGATCAAAAGCACTTCTGGTCATGATAAATTAGCTTAGCATTATGCACGATGAAATGTAAAAAATCATTGTTTTCGAACATAGAATTTTATCTAAATAATTTGCACCTGTATCAAATTCTGAACTCTTTAATTGGTTTTGCAAAGACTTGATTTAATCTGCCTATTGCCATATTTTGTCAATTTTATTTTAGAATTTATTCAAAATAACAAGACAAATAATATTTTCGGGCTTTTATTAAAAAACATGAAAAGGGTAGAAGTTACACTTCAAAACCTTAATTTTGTAGCCTTATAAAGAAATGCTCTTCATGATTTTACCCTTTTTTAAAAAATTACAAAACACCCCCAGGGGATTCCGTATAGCCAACACTGTATTTTTTTTCCTTTCCGGATTTGGATATTCTTCGTGGGTCTCCCGAATTCCGCATATAAAAGCACAGTTGCATTTATCTGAAGCTCAGTTTGGAACTGTTTTATTTGCTTTTCCGATTGGTTTAATGCTCACAATGCCGTTTACAGGAAAACTATTAAATAAATACAGTAGTCGGTATGTGATGCTGTTAGGAGCCATCATGTTTAATATTGTATTGGCTTTGCCTGGTTTAGCTGCTTTTGTATGGCAATTGGTGATTATCCTTTTAATCTTTGGGGCATCTCGTAATATTTTCAATCTGTCTATTAATGCACAATCGCTTGAGGTTCAAAAATTATATCCGCAATCGATCATAACCCGTTTTCATGCCGTTTGGAGTATTGCCGTTTTTGCAGGAGCTGGTTTAGGATATGTTATGGTAACCAAGCATATTGCACCATCAGAACATTTATTGGGAGTAAGTATTTTTATGCTCGGTCTTACGGCTTGTTTTTATCCATTGAGTATTCATAATCAGCCTGTACCGGTAAAAAAGAAGTTCTTTTCGATGCCGGAAAAAAATCTGGTCAAGTTTGCCATAATTTGCTTTGTCTCTATGGCTTGCGAAAATACGATGTACGACTGGAGTGGGATCTATTTTGAAAATATACTGCACGCTTCTCCAAAGTTAACCAGTGCTGCATTTGTATTTTTCGCTACTGCGGTAACCTTAGGACGCTTGTTTGGCGATTATGGAGTGATGAAGTTTGGTACGAAACGAATCTTGCTTTACAGTGGTATTTTTATCACTGTAGGGTTTTTAGTTTGTTTTCTATTGCCTTTTATTTACCCAACAATTTTTGGATATGTATTAATTGGCGTTGGGGTTTCATGTGTGGTTCCGTTAGTATTTAGTATTGCCGGAAGATCGTCGAAACTAAGCAGTGGTTCTGCATTAACATCGATTTCTACTATTGGTTACCTTGGTTTTTTATTGGTGCCGCCAATGGTGGGGTTTATCTCTGAATACTTAAGTATGAAATGGGCGTTTTTGATCATGGCACTTTTAGGTATCCTGATGATTTTGATGGTGAATAAGATTGGGGAGAATGAGTAGTTTTTTTTTATCGACTTTTTTGCGCTGGACTAAAGTCCAGCCTTACAAAATGAATCGAACCGAAGGTTCTTTATATACTAGAGTTTGGTTGAAATTAGATTAATAAGAAGCTTTTATAAGTCTAATTATAATCCCGAAGTTTCAGACATTGCTATACTATAATCGATTCCTAAGAAATTTTAAGACTCCAAAAAAAGCCGTAGGCTCGACCAATATTCTAGGGCTGGACTGAAGTCCAGTTAAAAAAAATATCAAATTCGATTACGATTATGTGCATTAAAAAAAGTCAAATTAAATTATGATTATACGCGTCAAAAAAAGACTTCGTGAGATCATTATTTCTTAACCAAAACAAATTTTTCAGAACTTACTTTTCCATCTAATTTTCCTGAAATTTCTGCAGTCAAAGTATTATCAGCTCCTTTTGTGTAAGTGATTTTTTGAGGATAATCGTGTTTTGGATTTTCGAAAACCAATTGCTTGTCAGATTCGGCGGTTGAAGGAAATGCTACCGGTTTATCATCATTCTGACCTTTTACGGTTGCAAAATAAGTCAGTGTTTCTCCTTTTTGAGCTAAAACAATGGTTTCGAAATGCAAAGTATCTTTTCCTTTAATAAAATAAGAAGAGGCAGTAAAAGAGCTATCGTTAAGTCTTGTCCAGCTTTCTGTTATAACACCATCCGGAGATTTGTTTTCCCAGTTTCCGATAAGCCAATCTGCTATTTTGATTTTATCTTTTTCTACAGATTCTTTTTTTTGACAAGAAATAACGGTAACTAAAAGCATTAAAAGAGTAATTTTCTGAAACATATTTACGGTTTTTGATGTTAAATTGAGAAGCTAAGATATTAAAAAAAAGTTTGTCACGAATTGCACTAATTTCCACGAATTATTATTCAAATTGTAAATAGAAAACTCGCTATAAATTGAAATGATTTTATTTCACGCAGATTTAAAAAGATTTGAGCAGATTCTCACAGATTTATATAATTAAATCAAAATTAAATCTTTTTAAATCTGCGTAAAAAAAAATTCGTGCTAATTTGTGCAATTCGTGGCTAAAAAAATTATATACTCTCGCTCAATATAGCGTATACCAATTCCTTAGTAGGTTTTTGATTTTTTAGTTTTGCCCTAACATCATCAAAAGTCACTTTAAAATCACAACCCAGTTTATAATCTCCACAACCATAAGCCGTTTTTCCTTTCATGATCGTTCCTTTTTTACATTTTGGGCACGTTAAGGCATCAGAATCTGTTGTTGCGACAGGTTTGGCTTTTAGAGCTGTTTTTTTGACTTCTAATTTTAGTTTGTAGTTTTCTTCAAAACGAATCAAGCCTTCAACAATTCCTTCATCGGTTTTGAAACCTTTTATGTTTACGGTTGATCCTTTTTGAACCAATCTTAAATATTGGTTTTCGGATATTTTTTTCTCTGCAAAAGTATTCGGTAGTAAAAAATCACAACCTGCTTTATAGTTTCCACATCCGTAGGCTGATTTTCCTTTTATAAGAGTTGCTTTCTGGCACTTCGGACAAGTTTCAGCCAGAATTCCTGCAGCTTTCTTTTTTTCAACTTTCACTACTTCTTTTTGAGTAGCGGCAGCATGCGAAATATTAGCATGTCGGGTTTCGCTTCGTACTTCGGTAACCAAAGCCTCGACCATTCGCTTCATGTTTTTGATAAACGCTCCAGCGGTAAAAGTGCCTTTTTCGATATCTTTAAGCTGCTTCTCCCAGGAACCTGTCAATTCAGCCGATTTGATCAATTCATTCTGAATCGTATCAATAAGCTGAATCCCTGTTGGTGTTGGTAAAACCTGTTTTTTATTTCGAACAATGTACTGACGTTTAAAAAGTGTTTCGATAATATTCGCACGTGTAGACGGACGACCAATACCATTTTCTTTCATCAATTCTCGCAAATCTTCGTCATCTACTTGTTTTCCTGCAGTTTCCATGGCACGCAGTAAAGTTGCCTCCGTAAACTGATTGGGTGGTTTGGTCTCTTTTTCTAAAAACGAAGGTTCGTGCGGACCTTTTTCTCCCACAACAAAACTCGGTAACAAATCGGCTTCTTTTTCTTTGGCATTCGGGTCTTCAAAAACAACACGGAATCCTTTTTTTAGGATTTCTTTTCCGGTGGTTTTAAAGTGTACTTCGGCTGCTTTTCCAATTACTGTAGTATTGGCCACCAGACAATCATCATAAAAAACGGCAATAAAACGTCTTGTAATAATATCGTAAACCTGCTGCTGATTGTATTGTAAATTACTTTCTATTCCGGTTGGAATAATAGCATGGTGATCCGTAACTTTTTTATCGTTGAAAACCTTAGGTGATTTTTTAATCTTTTTTTCTAAAAGAGGTTGCGCTAATTCGGCGTATTTGGTTAATTTTTGCAAAATTCCCGGTACTTTCGGATAAATGTCATTGGGTAGAAAAGTCGTATCAACTCTGGGATACGTCACTACTTTTTGCTCGTACAAAGTCTGCACGATTTTAAGCGTTTCATCTGCCGAAAACCCAAACTTGGTATTGCAATATACTTGTAAACCCGTTAAATCAAATAGTTTAGGCGCAAACTCATTTCCGTTCTTTTTCTCGACCGAAACAATTTCGAATTCGCTTTCTTTGACTTTATTGGCTAATAATTCTCCATCTTCTTTTTTCAGGAAACGACCATCTTCATAACTAAAAAGGGTTTCTCTGTATAGAGTCTGTAATTCCCAATAGGGTTGAGGTTTAAAATTTTCAATTTCTTTCCAGCGATCTACAACCATTGCCAATGTGGGCGTTTGTACACGGCCAATAGACAAAACTTGTTTGTATCCACCATGTTTTACGGTGTATAATCGTGTGGCATTCATACCCAATAACCAGTCGCCAATGGCTCTTGAAAATCCGGCGTAGAATAAATTATCGTAGTTTTCAGAGGGTTTTAAGTTTTCGAAACCTTCTTTTATCGCTTCGGTTGTTAAGGACGAAATCCATAAACGCTGTACTTCGCCTTTGTAATTGGCTTCGTTCATAACCCAACGCTGAATCAGTTCTCCTTCTTGCCCGGCATCCCCGCAGTTAATGACCAACTCGGCTTTGTCGAATAAGCTTTTTACAATTTTGAACTGTTTTTGGATTCCTGAATTCTGAACTACTTTGGTTTCGAATTTCTCCGGAAGCATAGGTAAGTTGTTCAAATCCCAGCTTTTCCAGTGCGGTTTATAGTCGTTTGGTTCTTTTAAGGTACATAAATGCCCAAATGTGTAGGTCACCGCATAACCGTTTCCTTCAAAATATCCATCATGTTTGGTATTGGCTCCCAAAACGGATGCGATTTCGCGTGCTACACTTGGTTTTTCAGCAATACAGACCTTCATTTTTCTCCTTCTTATTTGAATGCGAAATTAGGGATTTAGAAATTGGTATTGAAATTATATAGGGACAAAGTGGCAAACAGGCAAAGGGACAAAGGTTTTTTTAATCGCGCAATCCTGATAGTTATCGGGAGCAAAGACGCAATTTTTTTTCTTTATTTCACGCAGATCGTGCAGATTAAGGCAGATTTAAATTTGATTATATAAATCTGCGAGCATGTGCTTCAATCTTTTTAAATCTGCGTGAAAGAAAACTTTAATCTGTATAATCTGTGTGAAGTGATTTTTTTTCAATCTTGCCAAAAGGAATATTTCTTTGAGTATTTGTTTATTCTTCTAAAATATATTCAAAATTGCCATATGCCGGGATTGTTAGAATTCCATTTTTGTTCATTTCGTTTGTCGATTGTGTATAAATGAAATGATACCGCCAAATAAAAAATTCTTCAAAAGAGATCTCTTTGTTGTAACCTAATTTTACATAGGTCTTTTTGCTGATTTCGTAATATTATTTTCGATCGAGGCAGTTTTCAGATTGTTTCTGTTATTGCCATAAACACTGATATATTTATTATCAATTTCCTTCGTTTGATTACCGTAAATTCCAAAAGATTCAATTTGCGAATTTGTATTTTCGCTGATTCTGAAATAATAATGGTTTCCATTTCTTAAAGGCCTGTTGTTTTGTTTAAGAAATTCTTTTTCTACATTATTAATTTGCCAGGAATCCAGTAAGACATCACTTAAAATAAGAAAGGACCATTTTTCAAAACTTTCAGTTTTTGAAATTGCCGTTTTTTCGAATAACGATTTTATTTCCGGTAATTTTTTAAAGATTGATTTAGTTATTTTTTTTGAAATTGGTTTTGCATATTTATAAAGTAACTCTCCGTCTTTTGCATCAGAAATAAAAACGGTGGGTTTGTATTGATTATTGATCTTATGAAGCCAATTTTTAGATTCTAAAAAGGCGATTAACTTTGACATTTTTTCATCATCAAACTTTGCGAAATCTTGAAAATTGTTTAGGGAGAAACCTTTATGAAGCGCAAATAAAAGCTTATCTAAACTATCTTTTTGTACTTCAAAATCAGGAAAATTGTCTCCTCTCGAAATCATAGATTCTTCAATTTTTATTTTGAAAATTCCATCAATCTTATTTTGAGATTTTACCTGTTTTGTAAATATTAGAAAAATCAGGATCAATAAGTTTTTTACTTTCATTAGTTTATTTGTTTTTACCACTAAGGCACTTTTTTTTATATTACGATCTCGAATCTCGATGGCTATCGGGATCAGAGACGCAAATATTCTTTATATTTTTTTTGAATTGGAGTTTTGGGATGCAATTGGAAGTGGTGGGATTAAAAGATATTGAAAATTAATCATGCAAAGGCTCGAAGGCGCAAAGTTTTCAAGCAGTTTTGTTAATCTTGCCGAAACTTAATTTTTTTCTGTGTTAAAATTTTGAACTTTGCGCCAAATTCTCAGATTACTAAGTTTAATATGCTTAAAATTTAATCGCCCAGAGTTGCAAAGTTTTTTGTTTTCGCGCAGATCGTGCAAATTAAGTCATATCTAATTTTGATTCTATAAATCTGCGACCATCTGCTTAAATATTTTTTTAAATCTGCGTGAAACAAAAAAATCACTTCAATCCTTTTAATCAGTGGCTTTAAATAAAACTTTACGCGAAATGTATTTTAAATCTTCTTTCTCCTATCCGTAAGATATTTTCGAATAGGGATATCGTAGAAAATCATTGTCAAATAGGCAACACCTAATAAAAGCAATGTTCCAATAAACATAATCAAAGCCAGTTGACCTGTTTCAGGTTTATATTTGGTGTAATAGTTGGCAAATATCCACATGGCTGCGTAATGCGTCATGTATAACGGATACGATATTTTTCCGAAGAAGATACATAGTTTTCTGAATACGGGCTTTAGAGTTGCTCCGGCGCCTAATACGATCAGTAATGGAAAATAGAGTAGTACTACAAAAGGTTCTGTTTGCCAATTGAAATCTGAAAAAGGGATAAAGAACGTTAAAAGCAATAATACAGATAAACCGATAAACCCCAGTTTTGATTTAATAATCCAATTGGAGCGGTAGATGAGCATTCCTGCTAAAAACGAGTACGAAATACGGGCACAGCCATCCCAAAAGGTTTCTCCGCTCCATCCGCCCATTAGGGAACCTCCCGCACGATGACTGACAAAACATATTCCTGCTGCTGCAAAAAGGGTTAATATAAAAAGGGAACGACGGCTTAGTTTGTATAGAAAAAGGGCATAAAAAATATTAGCCACATATTCCCAAAACAAGGACCAGCCAGGCGCATTTAAACCAAATAAATTGAAATAACGATCTGCCATTGCCGGAAACGGAATTAGAAAAACCGAAGCCAGAAAGATCAATATCACTTTGCCGGTTTCGTAGGCTTCAGGATGTCCGCCAAACGGGTCAAATAAAAAAGTCAACAAACCCAATACAGAGCCAAAAACAACCAAAGGATGTAATCTGATTAATCTTAATTTAAAGAAGTCGGTAAGTTTCATTTTGTCAATACGGTCATTGTAAGCGTAAGCAATAACAAATCCCGAGAGACAAAAGAAAAAGTCAACTGCGAGGAAACCGTGGGCGATAAAATTTTCTTTGGGAGGATAAACGATTTCCATAAAATGAAAAAAGACAATTGCCAAAGCGGCTACTCCTCTTAATCCGTCCAGGATTTCAAAATGTTGTTTTGGTTTTAATGTTTCGGTAGTGGTTTGGGGCATGTTTTTTGGCTTTTATTGATAGTGTGTCTTATAAAATATACTATAATCGTTTTTCGTACTTAATGTCCGTAATTTTCCCACTACTGTCATAAGTGGTTTCTTTTTTTTCTATTTCTGAGGTATAATCAATCTCTTGGCGTAAGGTTCCATCAGAGAAATTGTATTTCCAAATTCCTATTTCTTTTGAGTCGTTTGAGTAAGTTCCTTCAACTACCAAAATTTCATTTTTAGAAAAAACACTGAACTTACCAATTTGATTATTATGTAGATAATTCTCTTTGGATTTTATTTTTCCGTTTTCCCAATAAACAATTACTTCACCTTCCTTTTTTCCATTGATATAGTCTGTTTCAGAAATTAGTGTTCCGTTTTCATAATAATATTTTTGCAAAGCTTTCTTCCCATTTATATAGTTTAGGGTTTTCAGTATTTTTCCACTGTCGTAAAATTCTTTCCAAACACCTATTTCTCGATTATTTTCAAAATTCCCTGTTATTACCAGCATACCATTTTTTGTATATGAGTTCCATAAACCCTCTTTAGTGCCTTTGTCAGACATGAAACCTTTAACTTTAATTGCCGAACTGTTCTCATAATATTCTTTATAAACTGTAATACTTTTATTTTGAGCAAAAAGAGATGAAAAGTTAAAGAGAAGGAACAATAGTATTTTCATTTGTATATTTTTAAAATTATAGTTTTTTTTTAGATAATAAAACATATAATCCGTTTTGACAAAGATTGGTTTTTTCCGGTTACAAAAAAGTGCAATAATTTTTGTAGCTTTTTTATTTAGTGTTTTATTCTTGAGTATTTTTTAAATTCAGCTGAGCCAATGTTGTATGTTAGGTATTTTTAACAAGGATACCACCAATGCATAAAATATAATTTTCCATTTTTAATAAATAAATTTATGTATCCGTAATAAATATTATTTTCGTCCTCTCTTAACTGAATTACTTGTAGTTTTCCTTCTTTATATACATCCATATTTCCGATGCTTTTTGTTGCATTCGGAAATATTTTTTGTAAGTCACTTATTGGTATAGACGAGTTTAATTTGATTCCTTTAAACAAAATAAAATTATTTTCTGTAAATCTAAATTTATCAACGGCTACTTTGTCTTTTGTGTTTTCAAATCGTGAACCATCTTTATACAGATATTTATCTTCCATATCTGAACTTCCATCTTTGTTTTCGAAAATAGAAAAGCAAGGTCCCTCTTCTGATATTAATTTAATGCTGTCTGCTTTTCCAAATACTTCTTCAAATTCACTTATAGAAAAATATCTTTTTAATTTTCCGTTAAAAAGAATATCTTCTTCTTTCATAACTTCATTTAGGAAATCTTTAATAACAGTACTGTCGGATTTAATTTTAGTCTCATAAATTGTTTTTTTTACCTCTTTTGGATGGCCTGATTTTTCAACTGTTTTTGTATTCTTGTTATTACAAGAAAGACAGAATACTAAAATTGATATAAGAACAAGTGTTTTCATTTTGGTACTTTTTTTTTAAGCTGATGTACAGATTTTTAAATGTTTTTCTGTGGTCGGGAATTTATACAAAAGTTGCTATGTTACAGGCAAGCAATCTTTTATTATTTGGTAAAAAAATTGTCCCAAAGATCTTTTTGTTTTTTGTCACTGGTGTAAGGTTCTTTAAATTTCAATTTCAGTCCTTCAATTTCATTGATCGAATTTTCGTAATACTCAAAAGTCAGTTTTCCGTTTTCATAAGTATTTTGCTCGTGAGCCAGGATAATTTGTTTTATTGGAACTAACTTCTCGCTACGCCACTCATAAAGTGTTTTGGATTGATCCATATACCAGCTGCCTTCGTATGTTTCTTCGATTTGCTTTTTTTGTTTTTTTACTTCATAGTCAGTTGAAAACGAACCTGCATATTTGATCGTATTAGTTTTGTCTGAATAATAATAAATTTCTTTCCACGAGTTGCCATTCATGTTACTGGATGACGAAGTTACTATTTACCCACTAATAATTGCCTCGATAAGCTGTCTTTTTCGATTACATTTTTACCATAATAAAATGCGGAAGTGTCAGCTTTAGCTAATGCTAAAACACTCGGTAATAATTTATTAAGAATTTGCTTTGTTGTCTTTGTACTGTCATTTTTGTCTTGCAAAAAACTATCATTAGAGATTATTGCAACATTCTTTTTTTGTTTGTCAAGGTTATTACAAGCACAAAAAGCCAAAAGTAAAATGGTTGTAAGTATATAATGTCTCATTGTGTTTGTATATAATGATTTAGGTACTTTGCGATCAGTCAAAAAATTGAAGTATAAAGCCAATATTGTTACTAAAGTTCAATTGAAAAAGGGTTGTTAAATTTTAAACTTCAGTCTGTTTGATACAAAAACTCGTTTTGTAAGCAGTTTTTTTATTGAACTTGTATTTTGTTAATTCTTTTTCTGAACAATAAAAATTGTATTGTGGTAAGCAACAAACCAATTGTTGAAAAAATGGCAAGCGTTGTCAAAATAGTAAAATTATGTAAGCGAATATCAATCAATACATTACTAATGATAAGGATAAAACAAAATAGTGGTATTCCTAAAAATGTTGAAAGTGACAGATAGAAATTATTTCTAATCTTTTCTACCAAATTTAGAAGAAGTACAAAAGAAGAAATAGCCATCGCAATAAAATATATAAATGCAAATCCCATATTTAATAACAGTTCTAAAATCTGGATCAATTTTTCGAATAAATTTCCATCCACCGTTTTTGTTGCTGCAATCACCATATTATAGATAAAAAATAATGCAACGCTTATCAGGAAATTAATTATCCAAAACTTAAATACAATTTTTTTCATTTTTTGTGAAGGTAGTTTTTAGTCCATTTTTTCGTCAAGATAAACAAAATCTCCTGTTTTCATTTTACCAAAAACTTCGGCTTTTAATAAAGGGTTGATGATGAACAAATAACCAACATAGTGTGGTTCTTTCTCTCCCGATGCAATCGTTTTATTCTCTTTATGAATTACTATTTTCATAGTTGTGCTTTCATCATCAAAAGCAGACACAAACCTTATAATTTTGTTTTTAGTGGTCCACTCATATATTGTAAAAGTTTCATTCCAATTATTCTTCAATTTTTTAGGCTTGCCATATTTTTTGACTAATTTGGTAATTAATCCATCACATTGTTTTGACGTAATTTCATCAGCAACAGCATTTATTACTTTTATTGTACCATTTATTGTTGTGGCTACATTAACCTTCTGGAACTGCTGATTTTCAAATACTGCCATTGTATCAATTGAGGTTGAACTTTTTTGACAATACTCTAAACCAATTGCTTTTTTATTTTCTGAATATTCATTTATATAAGTAGTGTCTTTTGCGACCAATTGAGAATGTACCGTTCCTTTTATTTCATAATAACCGTTATATTCTTTACTCTTGTTTTTCTCAGGATATAAGTCTAATATCTTGGTATCAAAATCAAAGCTTTCTAAGTTTAAAGGTTCTTCTCCAATGGGTTTGGTCTGTCCATAACAACTTGTAAACATTGCAGTGCTTAATAAAAGAAGTATTGTAATAATATTTTTCATTTCTGGTTTATGTTTATTTTATTACGGTCGTTCATAAAATTATTGTTAATTTATATGTATGCAAAACAAAGTCTCCCGTTTACACAAAGATTGATTTTTTCCTGTTATAAAAAAGCCACAAAAAGTTTTTCTTGTGGCTTTTTTTTACTGATGACAAATTGAATTATTTATACTTTAAAAACATCGATTCTTTCCATCCAGTCAATTCCTGATTCTAAAAACTGAAGTTTTGTTTTTACTATTTTGTCACTTTTGTCTCTTGGATTTTTGGTTATGAATCTTGCCATTGATTTATTAAAATCCAGCGTATATTTTTCATCAAAATCTTCATTTTTGTTAGAAGAAAAAGTAATCATATTATCTTTTGCACTCCATTTTCCCTTTCCGTATTTATTGACTTCCGGTGGAGTTCCGCCCTGCATTTTCGAATACGAATGAAATTCGAATGTTCCGTCCTGATTTAAGGTCAGTTTATATTCTATGATATGTTTTCCTTCTTCGTCTAGTGAACGCGTATAATTGCCAGCGAAATTGTTCGATTGTGCGAATATTGTTAGATTGAAAATTAAAAATAAGGTTGTTAGTAATAGTCTCATTAGTTTGGTTTTTTGTTGGTTAAAAAAAAGAATCAAAAGGTTTTATCAAAAGTAATTGGTTTGAATTTAAGTTCATTACGTGAAGCCGTAAAAAAATGTCTATTAATTACCCTAGTTTTGAAATTAGCAAAAATGCGAACTAATTAACCTCAAAACCTATGACAAAACATTACACAATTGAATTTTTTAAATTTGAAAAATTAAGCAAGATCCTGTTCTTATTTCTATCACTATTTGCTTTAACTACTTCATGCAATAAAGATGACGCTCCAGATGTAATAAAACCATCTCCTGGTACAGTAAAAGGAAATATAACTACAGTAGAAAATGGTGATTATCTTGTAGGCGTAACTGTAATTTTAAAACAAACAGGTCAGGAAGATAAAAGTGCTACTGTTGGAGCTGATGGTAATTTTACATTTAGCAACATACCAGCAGGAACCATTAGTTTGGTAAGTTCCTTTCCTTTGTATATTAGTCAAACTACTCCAGCTGTTGTACTAGCCGGACAGACAATAAATGTATCGGTAATTATGGGAGGTGATCCTTCCCTAAAGACCCTAATACCAGATGCTAAATTTGAAGAAGTATTAATTAAATATGGGTATGATGTTGCCCCTGTTGACGGAAGTATACCAACTTATAAAATTAGTAAGGTTAAAGAGTTGAATATAAATGATTCAGGCATTGCAGATCTCACAGGGATTCAGGATTTTAAAGCTTTAGAAAGTTTCTTTTATTCAAACTTATACACTACTTCTAATATAAGATTAACATCATTAGACCTTTCTAAAAATCTTGCCTTAAAAGAAATAAATGTTTCATACAACAAAATAACGACAATAAATATTTCTAAAAATACCGCTTTAGAAATATTAAAAATTAGTGATAATTTAATCGCCAATTTAGATCTTTCAAATCTTACTGCTTTGACTACATTACAATGTAGCAAAAATCCGCTAACTACTTTAGATCTCTCTAAGAATACTTTATTAAAAGAATTAAGTTTCAGTGGTAATATTACTACTATAGATTTATCTAAAAATACAGCACTATTAAAGCTATTTAGCGAAGGTGGTAAATTGAATGCGTTAGATGTTTCTAAAAATACTGCTTTAGAAGTCTTATGGACAGAGAACAACAATCTAACTACGCTAGACCTTTCTAAAAATGCAGCTCTAAAAAATCTATCTTGTGATGGCAATAATCTAACAACCTTAGATTTGAGTGCGAACACACTTTTATTTATGATTACATGTAGTGGAAACAAAATAACGACATTAAATGTTAGTAAAAATGTCAGCCTTGTAACATTATATTGTCCAAACAATCTTATTTCTGGTTTGGATTTGAGCAACAATCCAAAACTAACCAATTTTCATTGTCCTTATAATAAATTGATTTCTTTAGATCTTTCTAAAAATCCGCTTGTTGCGGCGGTAGAGGGAAATTATTTTGCTTGTAATAACAATCTATTAACTATATTAAATTTAAAAAATGGTAATAACAAAAAAATTAATGGAATTAATTTATTAGATAACGCGCCTACTCTTAAAATAATAGTAGATGATGTAGAGTATTCAAATGCTAATTGGAAACCAAATAAAGATACAAGTGCTACTTATATAAGTTCTCTTTAATACAACGATTATATCTTATCGAAGAACGCAAAGTTGTAAAAGCTTGTTCAAAGATTTCATTATTTTATAAAAGCTACCGGAATTATTTTCTGGTAGCTTTTTTTATTTTGCCTAAAGTTTATTGCAATAATATGATTTTATTTCTTTGTGGTTTATTGAAGTGGGCATGAAGTCGGGAGACTTCGCCACGGCGATCGCAGAGCGGGGAGTTTTTTACCCAAGAATGACTATTGCACTGATTTAAAAGATTTAATAAAATTGTAGCTTAGAATATAACCTAAATCTTCGCTTTGATAGTTGATACCAGCCGTATACAAATGGTTGTTTATATAAGAACTGTAAAATTCCTGAGTTAAAATTAGTACGTCAGTTTTAGGATGATACAGATGAACTAAAATTTTATTAAAGTCATATTTACCTAGTTTTAAATCACTTTTTGCAATGTCATATTTTATTCCTTTACCAGAATAGGTTTCATCCAGTAATTTAAGCATAAAAGCTTTGTATTCATCAAACGTCATCTTTTTTTTACCGATTAAAGACTCGTAGTTGGCGCTGAAAATATTGAATTTGTCTTTTTCAAAACTGATTAAAGTTGTACTAGTTCGGGTAATATTTTTTCCTTCTGTGGCATGTTCCTTCATAGCTTCGTAACCTTTGTCTTCTAATTCTTTTGCTCTTTCTTTTGATGTTATTATAAAGCCTTCGGGAATTTCAATTTGCCAATCGAATAAGTTGCATTTGTACTTGCCGTCTTCAATTTTTCCGTCTTCGTGATCTATTATCTCTTCCTTAATCGAAGAAGAATTAACTAGGTTTTGTTGGCAAAAGGAATGCAACGGAAAAAGCGTTAGTAATAAAAGGTTAAAGTATAGTTTTTTCATGATGTTTTTAGTTCGTTTATTTTGGAATTTTGGTGATGTTAATTACAAATCCTGATTTTCTATTGATTTTTGTATTCCAAATATTCCTGCCAGAATCATTATTAGTCCGAAAAAGCCAAATATAACAAAGTTCCAATATTTACGATCTGATTGAATAGTATTTACATCCGATAATTTTAAGTAATCTTTTTTTGATGATTTTAAACTAACAATGTTAATGTTTTCATTAAAAAAATATTTGTCAGCAAATGATAAGGAGTCTACTTTAATTAATTTTCGTTTATATTCGGATTTATTAATTCCAATAAATATAGAATCTCCTACTTTTATCTTATCCATTAAATCGTTTCTAGAAGTAGCATTTATCTCGTTGCCATTTATTATGAAGTTTAAATTAGGGTAGTTTTCTACATTAATCTTGATATAGCTATTTTTATTTTTAATGTATTGAATATGTTCTGAAGTTTTATCACCAAAAACAATAATATCTTGGACGTTGATATCTTTAACTTGTGATGAATTGTAAGCACCGAAAAGGAATAAAAACCCTATTAGTAATAAGAACAAAGCTACTTTTAAACCGAATTTTTGTTCCGTTAATTCTTCGATCTTGAAATTTCGAACTTTGTTTCTTGTAAGTTCATTTTTTAGTTCGAAATAATTATCATAAATACTGCTTGAAATTTTTATTTTTTCACCAGTTTTAATATACAATGTTAAGGTTTCCCATTTTTCATATCTTCCTTTATGTTGTTTTTGGGTGCAACTTTCCACATCATTCAGATTATAATTTTTTATTACTTTTCCATATAACGTAACAGTTAAATTGTTGTTTGCAATACAAAAGGATTTTATTGAAATTAGATTATAACTACAAATTAAAGAGATAATTATAAATACGATGGATAAAATAAGGCAGATGTTTCTTGAATGATTTTCGGGCGTATATTTAGTAAAACAGAATATGGCTAGAGATAAAAAGGCTAAAATCCCTAAAACATAATATGTCCAATATTCTTTTTTCTTTATTGATGTCAAATATGTTTCTGCCAATGTATTTTTTTTTAGGTTGTCATAAGGCTTGCGCCAATTAGGAATGTCAGCTTTTTAGACTCTACAGGTGTGATTATGATTTTTAAGAAGAAATACTTCGTAGTCAGGGGGTCGTAGTTGCACTAATAGTATGGTTTTGCTAATAATTTAGTTTTGTGTTTTTAACGATAAAATCAATTGCCAATTTTACTTTTTCAGGTTTAGTCAAAGTCAAAATCTTTTTTTTATTAGTTTTATTTTCGTCAGCCGTAAATATATTAAAACAACGTATCGAATAGTTTAAATCCGGCTCCCAATTACGTAATGCTTTTATGTTGTAAGTATACGCATAATTAGTTGAAAGGTTTCCTTGGGTCACAAAAAGTTGTTGAAAATCTGAGATCTCGATAAGGGTTTTTCGAAGCTTGAATCCAAATAAAAAAACTACATTATAAAGTTTATGGTTTTCTATAAATAAACCTTTCTTGGTAAATAAGATCGAAATGAAGATTGCAGTCAAAAAAAATAAAATGATCTCAAAACTATAATAAGATTTAAAATCAACCGAGTTAACCATTCCCAAAAACATCATTCCCGTGACAAAAGTCAAAGCAATTAAATTTTGAAATTGTTTGAAATCTAAATTTCTTTCCAGAATAATTTTCATTTTATAAATCCTGATTTACATATATTACTTTCATGTTTTTGTAGTTTGGATATTTTTGTTTGTTGATTTCTAAACAAGCAAAAGTTGCAGCTGCTTCGCCTACAGCACCAGTAGTAAAATCTACTTTGTATTTTATAAGTAAGGTATCATTTTTAATTTTCGGTGTGCAATCACCTATATCTACATAGATTCCGCCGCCGCCAACTATAAATAAAAACTGTGCAGTTTCTTTGTATAAACTATCCAGATTTCTTTTGTCGAGTGCTGAACCAAAATTAAGTTTTGTCTTCAGGGCATCTTCTTTGTTATCAATCCATTTGCTGTAGTTGAGGGAGTCGTTATATTGAAACTGATCAAATTCGCAGGAATACAATTTAAAATCCTGATTTTCGCTTTTGCAGCTAGTCATAATACCTATTAAAAAGACTATTATTCCCAATGTAAAATTGTTTTTCATAAACTGTTTCTAAATGCTGTTCGAACTTTAAATTTAAGACTTTTTGTATTTTGTGAAGTTATTCAAATTTAAAATAGCGACAATAGGAATCTAGCTTTTTCGAATTTACAGATATGATTACGATTTTAAGCAGCAATACTTCGTAATCGGGTGGAAACAGACTGCGGCTGGATTTCCTTAAAATTTTCATTAGTCAACGAGTCTATAAAATGAGTTTTCATTTTTTAAATATTATGCCTAACTGCGACAACAATCTCCAGATGATTGTCATAGTCTGGGTTAATAAATAATTGTGTACCATTTTCAAGAAGAACTGTACTTTCAAAATAACCTATAGTAATTTGTCCTAACTCACTATAAAATCCTTGAATGCGTTCTGTTTGAATACTTACAATTGACGAAAAAGGAATAAATTCTACCTTACCTGAAACTAAAGTTGTTTTTTGTAAACCATCTTCTACAACAATAATTTCATTAACCGTGCGAAGTTTAAGAATGTGGAGGAATATACTTAATGCTAAAAATAGAATTGATCCTAAAACTACTTTGTAATCTTCATTTCTAAAACCACTGAAAAGGATATAAAACCCCTAGCCCTGATAGAAGTGAAAATCCTTTTGTGCCGGGGTTCGGAACAAAAGATTGTAACGGATAGCAGGAAACAGGCTCCTAAAAACAATCACAATCCCACTAAATTTCCCCCTCAAAAAACACAATAAATCAATAATAGAATTTTAAACAAAAATTTCGTAAATTTGCACTCCAATAAAAGGAATTAGAAAATGTTAGATAGACTTCAAATAGTAAAACAACGTTTCGACGAGATTTCAGACTTAATTATCCAGCCGGATGTTATTTCTGATCAGAAACGTTATGTGCAATTGAATCAAGAGTACAAAAACCTGAAAGCATTGGCTGAAAAGCGTGATGAATATGTGCTTTTGATGGCTAATATAGATGAGGCAAACGAAATTATTGCGGATGGAAGTGATGCAGATATGACCGAAATGGCCAAAATGCAACTAGATGAAGCAAAACAAAGATTGCCAGAACTTGAGGAAGAAATCAAGTTTATGTTGATCCCTAAAGATCCAGAAGATGCTAAAAACGTGATGGTCGAGATTCGTGCCGGAACGGGTGGGGATGAAGCGAGTATCTTTGCAGGAGATTTATTTAGAATGTATACAAAGTATTGCGAGAACCAAGGATGGAGAACATCTGTGGTTGATATGAACGAAGGAACTTCTGGAG
Source organism: Flavobacterium azizsancarii (assembly GCF_027980145.1). GTDB lineage: Bacteria > Bacteroidota > Bacteroidia > Flavobacteriales > Flavobacteriaceae > Flavobacterium > Flavobacterium azizsancarii. The sequence continues at coordinate 85,642 of NZ_JAMZNK010000013.1, forward strand.
GTTTCAAAGAGGTTATTTTTGAGGTATCCGGAGAGGATGTTTACGGAACTTTGAAGTTTGAAGCCGGAGTACACCGTGTACAACGTGTTCCTCAGACAGAAACTCAGGGTCGTGTGCATACATCTGCAGCAACGGTAATGGTTTTGCCGGAAGCGGAAGAGTTTGATGTACAAATTGATATGAACGATGTTCGTGTTGATTTCTTCTGTTCATCAGGACCTGGCGGACAATCTGTAAATACTACGAAATCTGCGGTACGTTTAACGCACATTCCTACGGGATTAGTGGCGCAGTGTCAGGATCAGAAATCACAGCATAAAAACAAAGATAAAGCCTTAACGGTTTTACGTTCTCGTTTATACGAACAAGAATTGGCGAAGAAAGAGGCCGAAGATGCTACAAAACGTACATCTCAGGTAAGTTCTGGAGACAGATCTGCTAAGATTCGTACTTACAACTACGCACAAGGTCGTGTGACAGATCACAGAGTTGGTTTGACATTATACGATTTAGGAAATATTATGAATGGTGACATTCAGAAAATTGTTGCCGAGTTACAATTGGTAAACAATATGGAGAAATTGAAAGAAGCTTCGGAAGTTTTCTAAAGAAGGTTCAAAGGTTCAAAGGTTTTAGGGAGGCAAAGCAAATGTGTCTTTTAGGAGTTCTTTAAATTATAAAAACAGCCTGTTTCACTTGTGTGAAACAGGCTGTTTTTTTGTTCGAATGATTTGATTTTTGTTATCTTTTTTACTTAGATATTCATCAACGAAAAAACCATAGAGAAAAAGAAGTGAAGTCTTATTATACGATTACAAAGAAACCTTTGTCGCTTTGAACCTTAGTTCCTTTGCACTTCTAAAGAAAAAGAGACTATCTCAGATATGAAATAGTCTCTTTTTTGGTTCAGTAATAAGTCTTATTTTAGACTTGCAAAGAAACCTTTGCGCCTTTGTAACTTAGTACCTTTGAACCTTAATAAAAAAATATATAGTGAAGGATATTAACTGTTTAACCGTTTGTTTATAAAACGTATAAAGCAAGTTAGATACCTAGAAATACTCTCGTATATTCAAAACATTTATATAGATTTGAGTACATGTACACACCATTTTTTAATACTATTTCGCTAAGCTTTTCCATAATATATAATTTTTAGTTAGACAATTACTCTTTTGATTATTCTTTTTGTGATGATTCCTCGTTTGGGGATTCATGATGTGGTTTAGAAACTAAATTAGTAACGACAAGTTGCAATAGCGATCCAAAAATGCCTTTGAACATCGAAGTGCTTTTACCTACAACAAATCTTTTTGCGAGGTAACCTATCCCGATGCTTATGGCAGATTGTGCCAGATTGCTTTTGAAACCTACTGTTTCGTTGATTTCTTCAACGGTATTCCTGATGAGGTTAAGAGGTTTTAAGTTGTGCTTAATTTCATCGATTTCATCCTTAATGGCGCACCACTCGGCGTCCTGTCGATCTTCTAATAAACGTATCTTCTGATCTAATGAATCAAGTGTATAAATAGTTTCCATAACAGTCTTTTTTAGTTTTTCGATTAATTTGAATCAGATTTAATGTCTTTTTTAGTTTCTTTAAGAATACTGGAAACAATCATGTTTCCAATAGGAGTTTTAATAAGCTTATGCTGCGCCTTGTGCATGACAATGGCAACAATGAGGTAAAATAATGCCACGGCAAAAAAACCGTAATAATACTCTCCAAGTACTTTTCCAAGCCATAAACTAATCCCAATGTTCAGGAACAAGGTAAAAAATGCAACAACAGCGCCAACTGCTATTCTTGATGTTAATGTTGATAAGACATCTGCTGTGGCTGATACCGTTTTGAGTTTAATTAACTCTAAACTCGTTTTGGTATAGTTTTCTGCTTTTTCATAAAGATTTAAGTTCTCGTTTGTTGTTGCATCTGATTCCATGATAGAGGGTATTTATGATTTAAAAATTTCACTTCTTAGTAGTTCGTTTTTACATTTTTTGCTTCATCTTTGACAGCATTAAAATCTTCTTTTGCCTGGTTGAATTTTGCTTTTCCTTCTTCGATGATTTCTTTACCATTTGAAGAAAGAGTACTAACGATACCGTCAAGTTTTGATTTTAAATCATCTCCGTAATCTTTCGATTTATCTTTGATTTTTTTTCTAGTGTTTGATCCTTTGTCCGGTGCGAATAATACACCTAAAAACGCTCCTGCAGCTGCAGCTCCTAAAATTCCTAAAATTGTGTTACTTGCTTTCATAATATTTGATTTAGTGATTAATATAATTATTATTTATAATGTTGATTTTTTTTAAACTTCACGACCTTTGATAAGTCTGAATAGTATTGCGATAATGGCAATGACTAATAATATATGAATGATACTTCCTAAGCTATAAACAAAGAACCCAAGAGCCCAAAGAATAACCAGAATTACTGCGATTGTATATAATAAATTAGACATGGTTTTTATATTAAGGGGTTAATAATTGTTTTCTAGTTTAACTTGTATGATAAGTATACAGTCAGGTTGCTGTTTTTTGCATCCGGAAATGTATAAGTTGTTCCTGTTATTGCATCAGTTCTTTCTTTACCAACATTTGTTAATCCGTAGTTGTAACGTACACCAATACTGATTGGGTCAAAATCTACTCCAACACCTGCTGCAATACCAGCATCAAACTTGTTGAGGTCATCTCTGTCAATGTCTTGTTCAAAACTAACATCTCCGCTACCAGTTACTTTAGAACTTACTAAATATGAAGCATAACCACCGGCATGAATATTAAAGTTTTTAGTAATATTTACTCTTACTAATAAAGGAACTTCGATATAATTAAGTTTGAATTTTGCGTCTCCAGAAAGTAAAGCACTGTCATATTCTAATTTTGCACCCTTTGTAGTGAACAAAATCTCTGGTTGAATGGCGATATAATCAGAAATAGGTAATGTTGCATAAACCCCGGCGTTAAATCCGTATAATACATTATTGTCATCAGCATTGCTTTGATATAGGTTCGACATATTGAATCCTCCCTTTATACCAAATTCTGTGTTTACATTATTGTCCTGAGCGTGTAGCATTCCAAATGAAGCTGTTAAAAAAAGTGTTAAGGCGCATAAAAAATTTGATTGCATTTTCATAGTTAAAATAATTTAGTTAATAATAGATATATAGGCATTTAAATAATCTCGTTGTTGATCCTTTGCATTTCGCGTAAGATCTGATATTGTTCAGGTAAATAGTGCAATACAATTTTTAGTATTTCCTTGTCGTTCGTCTCTTTCGAAATTGATTCAAACAGATTAATTTGTTCTTTTAAAGATTCAGCCATAGAAGTCAAATAAATTTTGTTAAAACTTGTAATGTTAGAATCGATCAAATCGTATAAATCTCTTTTGTGTGTTGCATTTATTTCAGTAATAATAATGAGCTTTTTATTGGCTAATTTTGAAACTTCCTGTAACAATTCTGTTTGTTCGATCTCTGTTTTTCGACTTAAATCCTGTATCGCAAAATCTGAACTTTTTTGTTGTGCAATTTGGCTTTTTGAAATAATTGATTTAGTCACATTTGCTGTTGCAATAAAAAAGAAAGCTTCGATTTCTTCTTTTTCCGTTTTTACAAAAGCTTCACTTTTTAATGAATTTTCTATTGGATTGGTTTTCTTGCATGATGAAATACAAACTAAAATTATCAATAAAAAAAATCTAAAAAATATCGCTTTCAATTGGGGCGCTGCTTTCATTATTACTTCATAAAGTATTACATTACAAAGATGCTAACGAATCAAACGTTTTGCTTTACAGCATAAAAACGAATGTTTATATAATTCCCATAATGAGATTATTTGCGCTTTCAGTTCTTTGTTTTACAGGTAATTATTGAAGAAAAATTTGTCCATAAAAAAAGGAAACCATCAGTTCGACTGATGGCTTCCTTTTATATTTTTTTATAATAAAGTAAAATTCTTTTTCTTACAGATTTTTTTTTGGGGAGTTTTCAGTCTCAGTAATCAGCCTCAGTGATCAGTATTTAGTCTCAGTAATCAGTGTCAGTAATCAGTCTCAGTGATCAGTTTAAAATTGTGACTGTAAGCTGTGACTGCAATTTTTTTTTAAACTGTAAACTGCGACAGTAAACTGTAAACTAAAAAAAACTACTCCGGAAGAAACACTGTAAAAACCGAACCTTTATTAGGTGTACTATCGGCTATAATATGACCTTTGTGATTGTCTACGATTTTTTTGCAAATCGCCAGGCCAATTCCGGTTCCGGGATAATCTGTTTTAGAGTGCAAACGCTGAAACAAAACAAATATGGTTTCCTTGAACTGAGGATCAAACCCCATTCCGTTATCAGTAAAGGTAATTTTATGAAATTTCTTTACATTGGGCTCTAATAAATCCGGATAATCTGCCGAGTTTACTTTTTCACTTTCAATCTTAATTTCAGGTACCGTATCCGGTTGACTGTATTTTAAGGAATTTCCAATCAGGTTTATAAAAAGCTGTTCGATTTGGTACGGAATAACCGCCAGCTTAGGCAATTTAGAAACTGTAATAACAGCTTTCTTTTCTTCGATGATTTCAGCCAGTTCAGACTCGGCATTTTCAAGAAGTTCATTTAAGCTTAGTTTTATAAACTCTTTTTTGGTTGTATTCGTTCTCGAGAATAAAAGTAAGTCGTCTATTAAAACACGCATCCTTTTTGCCGAAACTTCTATTTTAGAAATATAAGCTTTGGCACTTTCAGATAAAACCGCTTTATCGGCTTCAGAAATTCGGGATACAAAAGTTTGTATTTTTCTAAGAGGTTCCTGCAAATCATGACTTGCAACATGATTAAATGACGCCAGTTCTTTATTGCTTTTTTCTAATTCTCTGTTACGTTCCTGAAGTTCGATGTTCAGTAAATGTTCATCGGTAATATCAAAATTAATTCCAAGTAAAATTTTGCTTCCTTGTTGATCCGTCAAAAGTTTTCCGGTAGATTTAAAATATCTTATTTCATAATCCGGACGTGTAATTTTATAGTAAACAAATGGTAGTTGTTTTTTCTCGACAATGTTTTCCATAGATTTCGCTACCTTTTCTTTGTCATCAGGATGTACAAACTCAAGAAAAGTTTCTTTTACAGGCACAAACGCATTTGGCTCATAACCCAGTAAACGATATTGATTGTCTGAATAATCGATTTTGTCAGAATCTAAATCCCATTGCCAGGTGCTGAATTTACCAATGCTTTCAGATTCAGCCATTAGTCCGCTCGAAATCAAAAGTTTTTTATTGTAGATTTTCAAACGTTCAAAATCACGGCTAATTTGTCTGTAAGCCAACAGAATAAAAAGTAACGCAACCAAAAACAGGGAAATAGAAAATAGGGGACTCAAGGAAATTTCTGCAGCATAAATCTTAAGTCTTTTTGCCAGATAATTTTTCTCGATATCGTTCATTTCGTCCACCTGAAAACGAATGTTTTCCATCAGGATTCGACCACCAAACATATGATTGTCGAGTTTTCGCTTATCATATGTTTTAGGATCGCTGTATTTTAGACAATTTTCAAAAGAAACAAAACGCTGAATAATTAGCTTAAATAATTTTTCAAGATTTTTTTGCTGTTTCGGATTGTCCGTAGTAAGTTTTTTTAAGGTAATAAATGAAGTGTTTACTTTATCACGCGAATAAATATAAGGCGTCAAAAATCGTGCATTTCGTGTAATTATATAACCACGCTGCCCTGTTTCAGCATCCTTAATCGCCGACATTAATCGCTCTAATTGAATGTTTATTTCGTACGTATGCATTACAACTTTGCTGGATTCGTCTAAATCCTTATTGTGTTTGTAAGCAATAGATGAAAGAAATAACAGAATGAAAACCGCGATTACAAAAATAACTCTCAATGAGTTTGAAGAATTAAAATTTGGTATCCATTTCATTGGTATGCTATTATTTTAATCGAAGCAGGAAATTATCACGGTTTAACCCAGAGGTATGGTAGTGCCAGTTTACTGTAACGACTTCATTAATTATTTTTTTAAGCGTGTTAAAATCGCTTGGTTTTTTGATATAAATATTGGCACCCTGAATAAAAGTATCCTCAATATCCTCTTCTGATGATGAAGTAGAATAAATGGCAATAATAATATTTTTAAGGTGTTCCGTTTTTTTAATTTCGATCAAACATTCTTTACCTGTTTTTTTAGGCATATTCAAATCCAGAAACAATATATCGGGTAATTTCGCATTTGGATCCATCAAATGCTCCATTAATTGCATTCCGTCATGAACAAAGTCTACTTTTGTCTGAATTTTTATTTCTTCAAAAGCATCCTTAAAAAAAAGACGATCATCTTCATCATCATCAGCCAATAAAATGTATAATGCGTTTTTTTGCATTTTAGTGTGGTATTTGGGTTTTATTTTAAATTTTCTCTACGTTTCTTAATTATCCTCTGAAAAGCCGATGGCGTAATTCCGGTTGTATTCTTAAACTGAGTACTCAAATGCGCAACACTCGAGTAGTTAAGTAAAAAAGCAATTTCGGTCAAACTCATTTCATTAATAATAATTAATTGTTTGGCTCTTTCAATTTTCTGTAAAATGATAAAATTTTCGATAGACGAGTAAGTCACTTCCGAAAAAACATTTGATAAATAGCCGTAACTGTGGTTTAATTTCTCTGCTAGAAACACAGAACTTTTATAATTATTGCTGTCTTCCATGAAAACAAGCTCGATTATAGCGTCTTTTATTTTTTGAACCAGAACACTTTTCTGATTTTCAACAACTTCAAAACCACAAGGCAATAAATTATTTTTTAAAGTCTCGAGTGCATCAGCATCTATATTGTCAGCAATTTCTATCTCGCCAAATCCCAGAGTTGTAAAATTAACATTTTGTTGTTCCAGGTTTTGTTTCAAAAAAAGTGAGCAAATAGTGTTGATGTCGAACTTTATAAATAGTTTCATTTTATAGAAATTTTGTTAAAGATAATTAATTTATTTTTGGTTACAGAGTTTAATGCTTGCAAGCAATGAAGCATATGAATGAATTTAAATAAAAGTCTCAAAAAAATACCGCCTAATATTGTTGTACTAGACGGTATTTGTAGTTGATTTATAAGGTCTTACAAATCTGCAATGATTTTGCGAACCTCATCTTTAGTTTTTCCGAGTTTTTGTTGAAGTTTTCCGTACATTTCGTCTTCTTTTCCTTCATCGTACAACAAATCATCATCAGTAAGATCTGCATATTGTTGTTTCAATTTTCCTTTTAACTCATTCCAGTTACCTTTTATTTCTGTAGTATTCATGATATAGTTTTTTGTATTTATAATATTGTAAAATTCCGAAATCTTCTTTGTTTGCTTGTTATATGAATTTTGAAAAGCGTTTCATAATTCACATTTGATGTTTTTTTTAGACCTGATAACGGCGCAAAACCCAAGCCATTTTTTCGTGTTGTTGAAGCAAACCAGTCACAAAATCAGCAGAACCAATATCATTGTTATTGTCACTCTCAAAAGCCGGAACATATTCTCTAAATTCGGTTACCAATTGTTCATGGTTTTCTAAAAGCTCTCCAAGCATGTGTTTTTGCGAAGCATATTCTTTTGGAGATTCTTTTAGAGTAGAATTTTCGATAAACTCATTCATTGTTCCAATCGTTTTTTCGCCAAGCTGGCTAATGCGTTCAGCAACTTCATCAATATTAGCTTCTAAAATTCGATACTGTTCTTCAAACAATTTATGCAACTCCATAAAACTATTTCCGGAAATATTCCAATGAAATTTTCTCGTTTTTACGTAAAGCGTCATTTCATTAGATAAAATCGTGGCTAATATAGAGGTACTCTTCTTTAAGTTTTCTGGCGTTATTCCGATATGTGGAGTCATAATTGTTTGATTTTATGTTCGTTATCAAAAATAGAATACAACCATTAAATTTTTCTTACATAATTAATACCAGATGTTACATGAATTCAATGTTACGGTAACCTTTGTGTAGATCTAAAAGTGTAGTTTTGCCCCCGAATTTATATAAAAACCAAAATTTTAATGAAAAAAAAATTACTTAGTTTAATACTTATTGCAATTTCATTTTCGGCCACAGCCCAGTCTTATATTGGGTATACGCATGATAATTATGCAGGTGTACAAAGTGTGCTTTTTAATCCGGCTTCTATTGCCGATTCTCGTTTTAAAACTGATGTTAATTTGTTTTCTATAAGCGGCTCAGTAGGAAATGACTTATATGGAGTAAACATTTTTGATACTTATAAGAAAGGATATGATTTTGACAGCCAGTCTAAAATAACGCCAAAAAGTGCCAATAATGGTATTGCTAATTTTGATATTATGGGACCTTCTTTCATGTTCAATATTGCTCCCAAGCATACTATTGCGTTATTTACGCGCGCAAGATCTGTGACTAATCTAAGAAATATAAACGGTAGCCTTGTAGATCAGGTAAAAGACGGTCTGGATAAAGCAAGCGATTTTAATTTTAATGCCGGTAATCCAAACGGAGCTTCAAACACCTGGGCAGAAGTTGGACTTTCGTATGCAACAGTTTTATACCAAAAAGACCAGCATTTTTTAAAAGGAGGTTTAACAGCCAAATATTTGCAGGGTGGTGTAAACGGATATGTAAAAGGCAAGGATGTTAGTGTTGTCTATAATGAAAATACAGTAAATCCTGAACAGGGAACTCTTGTCTCTAACGGACAAATTACTGTGGGAACAAGTCAGGATTTCGAAGCAAAAGAGGATTATGATTTTGACCCAAAGTCAATGGGATTTGGTTTTGATTTTGGATTGGTGTACGAATGGAGACCGGATTATGATCAATATGATTTGAGCAAGGCAAAATCGGCCGACAATAATTTTAGGGATTTAAACAAATACAAATTACGTTTTGGATTATCTGTTACCGATATCGGATCAATTAATTATAAAAATTCAAGAGAGGATGTTTACAATGTAAATGGTACCATCACTCAGGAAATGATTAATGATGCGGGCAATTTCTATGATTTCCTGAATGAGCATTATACTAAAATAGCTTCTATAAAAGGTACAAAAACAAACTTGCCTACAGCACTTCACGCTGATGTAGACTGGAATATGTACAAGAAATTCTACCTGAATCTTAACGGAGATATCAATATGGTTTCTGCCAATAAAATAAATGGTTACGGAATCGCTGATCGTATCACCCTGACACCTCGCTACGAAAGCAGATGGTTCAGTTTTTATGTGCCAATAACGTATATGGAGTATAGCGGAATGCAGGTTGGTTCAGGATTACGCGCTGGAGCTTTCTTTATTGGTTCTGGTTCTATTCTTACCAATTTAGCCTCGAAAGATTCAAAAGCAGCTGATTTTTATCTAGGGATGAAAATTCCGGTTTATGAAAAGAAATTCAAAGATACAGACGGAGACGGAATCATAGATAAAGAAGATGCTTGTAGAAAAGTAGCGGGTCCTGTAGAAAACAACGGATGCCCTTGGCCGGATACAGATAAAGATGGTGTTTTTGATAAAGACGATGCCTGTCCGGATGTTGCTGGTCCTGCAGAGAATAAAGGTTGTCCCTGGAAAGATTCTGACGGAGATACGCTGCTCGATAATGTAGATGCTTGCCCAACAATTGCCGGTCCGATAGAAAACAAAGGCTGTCCTTGGCCGGATACAGATGGAGATGGCGTTTTAGACAAAGATGATGCTTGCCCAACTATTGCAGGTCCTGCAGAAAATAAAGGTTGCCCGATTTTAGATGCAGATAAAGACGGAGTTCCGGATAATATCGACGAATGTCCGCTAATTGCTGGCCCTGCAGAAAATAAAGGTTGTCCTAAGGTTACAAAAGCTACTCTGGAGAAATTAAAAGTAGAAGCTAAATCGATCTTTTTCGTTACAGGAAAAGCAACGTTAAGCGATGCTAAAAAAGGTGTAACCTCAGGAAGGTTAGACGCGATCAAAGAGATTTTGAAAAATTATCCAAATGCTAAATTTGCGATCAACGGACATACTGATAATGTTGGAAATCCTAAAGCAAACCAGAAATTATCTGAAGCGCGAGCAAAAGTAGTTATGGATGCCTTGATTGCCAAAGGAGTAAATCCGGATAATCTGACTTCGCAAGGTTTTGGAGCAACAAAACCAGTTGCATCTAATAAAACTGCTGCCGGAAGAGCAGAGAACAGAAGAACAGAAATTGTTTATTTAGGTAATTTGTAAGCCTGAATTGAATATAAAACTAAAAAGCCATTCGTAATTGAATGGCTTTTTTTATTTTTGCGTACTTCTAAAATAGAATCCTTTCTAAAGTAGTAGAAGAACTAAAAAAACAAGAATGACAACACAACAACTACACGAACAAATCCTTTTAAAAAAATCATTTTTATGCGTTGGATTAGATCCCGATCTAAGTAAAATTCCATCTCATTTATTAGAAACCGAAGATCCTATTTTCGAATTCAATAAAGCCATAATCGATGCTACACATGATTTGGCTGTGGGATACAAACCCAACACTGCATTTTTTGAAGCTTATGGTATAAAAGGATGGATGTCTTTGCAAAAAACAATCAACTATATCAATGAGAATTTTCCTGAAATTTTCACGATTGCAGATGCAAAACGTGGCGATATAGGAAATACGTCCAGCATGTATGCGAAAGCTTTTTTTGAAGACCTGAATTTTGATAGTGTAACTGTTGCTCCTTATATGGGAAAAGATTCGGTAGAGCCATTTTTGGCTTTCGAAAACAAACATACTATCATGTTAGCACTAACTTCTAACGAAGGTGCTTTTGATTTTCAGACGTTGACAACAAACGGAAAAGAATTATACAAACAGGTTTTAGAAACTTCTAAAACATGGAAAAATAGCCACAATTTAATGTATGTGGTTGGTGCTACAAAAGCCGAATATTTTGCTGATATCAGAAAAATTGTTCCGGATAGCTTCTTATTAGTTCCCGGAATTGGCGCTCAGGGCGGAAGTTTATCTGAAGTTTGCAAATACGGAATGAACGATCAAGTTGGTTTATTAGTAAATTCAGCAAGAGCGATTATCTACGCCTCAAAAGGAACTGACTTTGCCGAAAAAGCAAGAGAAGAAGCATTGAAAGTACAAAAGGAAATGGAAGAAATTATTCGTTTAAACTTTCAGGTTTAAGGTTTTACTTTGAACACAATTTACCACAGAGTTACACAAAGTTTTTCGCAAAGCTTCACAAAGTTTTTTGCTTTATTTTTCTTCGAGTTTCTCTGTGAAAAACTTTGTGTAACTCTGTGGTAGAAAAACACAATCATAAAACTTGAAACAAAGAAAACCTGAAACAAAATTCAAATGAAACAATTATCTGATCAGCTTGGTACTTTACATTCTTTTGAGAAAACCCCTAAACGTATTATTTCTTTAGTGCCTTCTCAAACAGAATTACTGTATGATTTAGGTTTAGAAGAAAAAATCATAGGAATCACCAAGTTTTGTGTACATCCGTATCATTTAAAATCGACTAAGAAAATGGTGGGTGGAACCAAGAAAATCCATTTTGAGAAGATTAAATTGCTTCAGCCTGATATTATTATTTGCAATAAAGAAGAAAACACACAGGAAATCGTCGATCAATTAAGTGCGATTTGTCCGGTTTGGGTAACGAATATTATTACGATAGAAGATAATTTTCAAATGATTTCAGATTTTGGACAACTCTTTAATTGCAGGACAGAATCTCAAAAATGGAATGACAAACTGGCTTTCGCTTTAAGCGATTTCAAAAAATATGTTCAGGATATTCCGGTACAGAAAGCAGCTTATTTTATCTGGAAAAATCCGTTTATGGTAGCAGGAAAAGATACTTATATTAATGAATTATTAAAGTTAAATCACTTCTCGAATATCTACGAAGACAAAGGGCGTTATCCTGAAGTCGAAATAAAAAAAATGCGCATTGAAGGTGATCCTGATTTGGTTTTACTTTCATCAGAACCCTATCCTTTTAAAGAAGAAGACGCTTTTGAGATTGGAAGATTTACACATCACGCCAAAACTATTTTTGTAGATGGCGAAATGTTCTCCTGGCACGGGAGTAGATTACTCAAGGCTTTTCCGTATTTTAAAATTCTGCACGAAAGACTGAAAAATTAGTTTCAGGTTTATCTTGTTTCAAGTTTCAGGTTTGCATGACTTAGAACATAATTTTACTGCAAAGTCCGTAAAGTTTTTTACTATTAAGTTTTTATAAAAAAGAGAAGTTCGCAAAGTTTTGTGTTGATTTAGCTTTTCGAACTTTACCTACTTATATATTATCAAATAAACCTTTGCGAACTTTGCGTAAGTCTTTGCGAATCTTTGCGAATAAAATAGGTTTTTTAATTTAAAAATTAATTAAACGAACTTCTGAATTCTAAAGGCGAGACATTGGTTTTGCTTTTAAATAATTTATTGAAAGATTGCGGATATTCAAAACCCAGTTGATACGCCATTTCACTTACGCTTAAAGATGTGGTACTGAGCAATTCTTTTGCTTTTTCGATAATTTTATTATGAATGTGATGTTGTGTACTTTGACCAGTTTGAGAACGTAACATATCACTAAGGTAATTAGGGGAAACATTTAATTCATCAGAGATATAAGCGACAGTTGGCAATCCGAATTGCTGTACTTTATCACTTTCAAAATAGTCACAAAGCAAGGTTTCTAATTTAGTCAAAAGTGTGTTGTTGGCACTTTTTCGGGTGATGAATTGGCGGTTGTAAAAACGATTGCAATAATTAAGAAGCAATTCGATATGCGAAACCATGACGTCCTGACTAAAAGCATCAATAGAGGACGTGTATTCTTGTTCGATGTTTTGCATAATGTTTCTAACCATCGTTTCCTCCTTGTCAGAAAGATGCAAAGCTTCATTTACTGCATACGAGAAGTAGCCGTAATCTTTAATGTTTTTGGCCAAAGGATAGTTTTGGATAAAGTCAGGATGAATCACCAACATGGCTCCATACACAGAAGTGTCAACAGAAACTTCAGTAGAAATAACCTGTCCGGGTGACATAAAAGTCATTACGCCTTCATCAAAATCATAATAATTTTGTCCGTATCGCATTTTTCCGGTAAAACCTTTTTTAATGCAAACCGTATAGAAATCATAAACAACACTTTTTAGATTGTCATCAAAATGGCAGCTTATTTTACTTAAATCGACAAAACTTACTAAAGGATGTTCCGGCTTTGGAATCTTTAGCAGGGAATGCATTTCTGAAATCGAGTGAATAGTATACGGAATATGGGCTTCTTTTTTCATGATAAGAGAGATAGGATATTCAAATAAAATATACAAAGGAAAAGCTATCGTAAAGATAACTTTTCCTAAGAAATTAATGATTTGGTTTTATGATTACTTTCAAACTTTCGGCTTTGCCTGAAATACGCAAACAATAAAATTTACGATAAAAAAATCTTTATAAATCTGCGTTTTCGCTTTAGCGAATCAGTACCATCTGCGCGCCATCTCAAAGTATTATTGGTCAACAGAAGCCATATTAGCGGCATCATAACGCATTCCGGTTTCGGTTCCCAGTGGTATGATTTTTTCTAAACGATCCATTTCTTGCTTAGTTAGCGTTGTTTGGGCTGCGGCAATATTCTCTTCGACATATTTTACTCGTTTTGTTCCCGGAATAGGCAGGATATTTTTCGAAACAATCCATGAAATTGCCAATTGAGAAGCTGTTATTTCTTTTTCTTCAGCCATTTTTTTGATTTCATTTACCAATTGAATGTTTTTCTCGAATTGTTGTCCCTGAAAACGAGGTAACGCTTTTCTAAAATCATCATCCGGGAAATCATTAGGGCTTTTAATATCTCCCGAAATAAAACCTCTTCCAAGCGGAGAATAAGCAACAAAACCAATTCCTAATTCTTTAAGGGTTTCTAATATTCCATCATCTTCGGCACTTCTTTCAAATAAAGAATATTCGGTTTGAATAGCAGTTAGAGGATGAACTGCATGGGCTTTGCGAATGGTTTGGGATGAAACTTCAGATAAGCCAATATAACCTACTTTTCCTTCTTTAACCAATTCTGCCATAGCAGCAACAGTTTCTTCGATTGGTGTATTTGGATCAAGTCTGTGCAAATAATACAAATCGATATAATCTGTTCCTAAGTTTTTTAGAGAACGTTCTACCGCTTTCTTTACATAATCTTTTTTACCGTTAAATTTCCAGGTAAGCTGTTCGTTATCGTCAATTTCAAAACCAAATTTAGTAGCAATACTATAAGCGTTTCTATTGCCTTTTATGGCTTTTGCAATTAATCTTTCGTTGTGTAGAGGTCCATACAAATCTGCGGTGTCTAAAAAGTTTCCGCCCAATTCAAGCGAACGGTGAATAGTAGCAATCGCTTCTTTTTCATCGGCCTTACCATAAATGTCAGCACCGGCAATCTGAGTCATTCCCATACAGCCTAAACCAATATTGGGAACAACAAGCCCTTGATTTCCTAATTTTATTTTGTGGATAGTACTCATAATTTCTGTTTTAAGTTTTTAGTTTGAAAATTATAAGACAAAGATCCGTGAGTATTACTTTTATAAAGTATCTAAATCTCTTGTAGTTGTATCCAAAATGAGGAAAGGAAGTTTCAGGTTGTATTCAGACTCGGGTCAGGTTTCAAGTTGTTGGATAGTTTTTTTACCACATTTTTTTACGACAGAGTAACACGAAGATTTCACAGAGTTTCACAAAGCTTTATGTATACTATATTGTATAATAGAAAATACTTTGTGAAACTCTGTGGTAAAACTAAGTTCAAAGTCAAGCAACCTGACCCGAGGCTGAAAGCCGAACAGGCGAAGCAAACAAAGAAAACCTGAAACAAAGAAAACTTGGAGCAAAAAACAAAACTTGCTATAAAAAAAGAATGCCGGCATCTCGAAGACGCCGGCATCATTTAACTAACCAAAACCAAAATAATAAATAACCAGTTTATTACACTACAAAGATCAGATATATATGAACGTTTAGCTGTTAAGGTTTTGTTATTACTTTGTTGAACATAAGTTAAGATTTTAGAATACTTGTTTCTGAGCTTTCTGTAATATTAAATAGTTTTTAATTATTAAAATATAATAACAATCAATTTTGGTTATGAATATCGTATATATAAGTTTGTATATTTGATAAAACATTAAATATCAGCAATATGGATTTAAACAAAAAATTAACAACTGCAACAGGAACTCCCGTTCCGGACAATCAAAATATTCAAACAGCAGGACCTCGTGGACCTGTTTTATTGCAAGATTTTTGGTTTTTAGAAAAAATGGCGCATTTTGACCGCGAAGTAATTCCGGAACGAAGAATGCATGCGAAAGGGTCCGGGGCTTATGGGACTTTTACTGTAACTCATGATATCTCAAAATACACAAGAGCTGATATATTTTCGGAAATTGGAAAGAAAACAGAGATGTTTGCCCGTTTTTCAACAGTTGCAGGTGAAAGAGGTGCCGCTGACGCCGAAAGAGACATTCGTGGTTTTGCTTTGAAATTTTATACAAACGAAGGAAATTGGGATTTGGTAGGTAATAATACACCCGTTTTCTTTTTTCGTGATCCAATGAAGTTTCCAGATTTAAATCACGCTGTAAAACGTGATCCAAGAACTAATTTAAGAAGTGCTGATAACAATTGGGATTTTTGGACTTTATTACCTGAATCTTTACATCAGGTTACAATTGTAATGAGTGATAGGGGAATTCCGAGATCGTACAGACAAATGCACGGATTTGGGAGTCATACTTTTAGTTTCCTGAATGCTCAAAACGAAAGAAATTATGTAAAATTTCACTTTGTATCGCAACAAGGAATTGATAATTTATCTGATGAAGAAGCTGCTGTGTTAGTAGGTGGCGACAGAGAAAGTCATCAAAGAGATTTGTTTGATGCGATAGAAGAAGGTAATTTTCCAAAATGGAAAATGTTCGTTCAAATCATGAGCGAAGAACAAGCATCTACATATCGTTTCCATCCTTTTGATTTGACTAAAGTTTGGTTAAAAGGAGATTTTCCTTTAATTCCTGTTGGAGAGTTCGAATTAAATAAAAATCCTGAAAACTATTTTGCTGAGGTAGAACAAGCTGCTTTTAATCCGGCGCACGTACCTCCCGGAATTAGTTTTTCGCCGGATAAAATGCTGCAGGCGCGTTTGTTTTCTTATGGAGATGCGCATCGTTACCGTTTAGGAGTAAACAATTATCAAATTCCCGTAAACTCATCCAGATGTCCGTATAATACATTTCACAGAGATGGTGCAATGCGTGTAGACGGAAATAATGGAGGACGTAAACATTACGAACCAAATAGTTTTGGAGAATGGCAGGAACAACCTGAATTCAAAGAACCACCATTGGCACTTCATGGCGATGCATATGCGCATAATTTCAGGGATGATGATAACGATTATTTTACTCAGCCAGGTTTATTATTCCGTTTACTAACCGATGAGAAAAAACAATTGTTGTTCAAAAATACCGCCGGACAAGTAGGAGGGGCGCAGAAATTCATTCAGGTACGTCACATCAGAAATTGCTATAAAGCTGATCCGGCATACGGAACAGGAGTTGCAAATGCGCTGGGAATGACCATGGAGGAAGTAAATAATTTTTCTGATCCAAGATTACTAATCGAAGTGAGATAGGTTTTTATAGAGACAACAATCTTTATCAAAGTTTTAAATTTTGACAAAGATTCGGTTTTCTAAATCCTCAACATATTTCAAAAAAATAACCCGATAGATCTTTAAAATTTATCGGGTTTGCTATTTGATATAAATAAATATTTTTATGTAAACTGGACTAAAGTCCAGCCCTACAATATAATTTGTTCCTTCGGAACTATAAAAGCCTTTGACTTTATCTATAGTGTAGGGGGCGGATTCAGTTTGGTTTAATAGTTAGATTTACAGAAAATAAACCAGTGAAAACCAGTGAAAACCAGTCTAAATCTGCCTAATCCGTGGCCAATAATTATAGACAAAGCTTTGCGATCTTCGTAAAATCATCAACATTAAACATAAAAAACTTAGCGGCCTTTGCGTAACTTTTCGCGTATTTTACGGTTAAAAAAAACTTAGAAACTTAGTTGTTACTAAGAAAAAACAACTGTCTTGTTACTATAAACCATTGTCTTACGTTCTGCATGCAGCTTTATAGCGCGAGCCAGAACAATACGTTCCAAATCACGACCTTTCATGATAAAATCATCAACGGAATGTATGTGTGAAACTCTCGCAATATCCTGTTCGATAATCGGACCTTCATCTAATTCTGCCGTAACATAATGACTGGTTGCCCCAATAATTTTCACACCACGTTTAAAAGCGGAGTGATACGGTTTTGCACCTGGAAAAGCAGGTAAAAACGAATGATGAATATTGATGATTTTATTTTCGTAAAGTGCAATCAGTTTAGGTGTAATAATCTGCATATAGCGGGCCAAAACGATAAAGTTAATTTGATATCGCTGTAATAATTCAATTTGTTTGGCTTCGCCTTCTTCCTTAGTTTCTTTTGTAAAAGGTACACAGTGAAACGGAATGTCAAAACGTTCTGCAATCGATCTTAAATCATTATGATTGCTTATAATTACCGGAATTTCAACATTTAGTTCCCCGGCACTGTAACGTCCTAAAATATCGAATAAACAGTGGTCGTATTTAGATACAAACAATGCCATTTTTGGTTTTTGTTCCTGATTGTACAAATCCCAAGACATATTAAAATCAGACGCAATAGTTTTATCAAAATCAGCTTTCAGACCTTCAATTGTTATATTATGATTGGTCAGTTCACATTCTAATCGCATAAAAAATACATTTTGTTCTACATCAACATGTTGGTCGATATAGATTATGTTTCCTTCTACTTTAGCGATAAAAGTCGTCACTGCGGCGATAATTCCTTTTTGGTCTTTGCAGTGAATCAGAATGGTTATTTTTTGCATTTCAAGTTAATAGTTAATCGGTTAATTGTTAATTTGTTTAATCGCTTAAATGCACGACCGGTAATTACGGATAAAACGGTTTAAACGACAAAAAAATTATTTTTTGTCCTGCATTGCAAATACTTTTTGTAGTAAAGGCGTTGTTCTTGCATTAATATTGGTACGAATATCTTTTTCTTCGACAGCAATCATTTTAAAAACACCCGCCAATGCTTGATTCGTTGTATAATCAGTCAAATCAGGATTTACTTTTTTTACCAGAGGAATAGTATTGTATTTATTGATGATATTTTTCCAGACTACATCAGCGCCCACTTTTGCGAAAGAGCTTTTAATTACCGGATTAAATTTTCCGTACAAAGCAGTTGTAGTACCTTTTTGCAGATAACTGGTTGCAGCACTTTCATTTCCTAATAAGATGTTTTTAGCATCTGTAAACGACATGTTTTTTACAGCCGAAACAAAAATTGGAGTAGCTTCTTTTACAGCATCTTCAGCAGCACGATTTAATACTTTAATCCCTTCATCAGCAAGAGATGATAATCCGATTCTGCGCAATGTAGCATCGACTTTTTGCAATTCTTCCGGCATTAATATTTTTACAGCTTCATTTTTATAAAAACCATCCTCGGCAGTCAATTTACTCACTTGTTGTGTAATTCCTTTATTTAAAGCCTCTTTTAATCCAGAAGCAATATCAACTCCGCCAACTCCTGAAAGTTGAGTAGATAATTTTGATAGTTTTTGTGCTAAAGTTTCCTTTACCTGAGCATGGGAAATTAGAGAAAATAGAAGAGATAATATTAAAATCTTTTTCATTAGTAGTTTTTATTAAGTTTCAAAAATACTACTTATTCAAAAACAAAGCCACAATTTTCTTTAGGCAGAACAAACAATTTGTTTTAAAATTAACATTAGTGCTGGCGTCCGTTTTAAACGAGGTTCACTGAACACCAAATAAAATAAATATTAAGTGAAGTGCTCTTATACTTTTTAAAGGAAAAAGCAAAAGGATTTTCAGTTCTATTGGGCTGGATTAGAAGATTTATGTTTCTCATTATATTACGGTTTTTGTATTTTTAAAGTTCTTGTCGAATCATTAAAAAAGCAAATATCACTACAAGTAGGAGTTGGATAACATAACCCGACCAAATGTTTCTTTTTTCGAATTGTAATATAAATTGGTCCTTTAATTTTCCTTTGAAACCTTTTATGATCCAAAAGAAAAAACCACCAATCCAAAGAGAAGTTAGTTGGGCAGCGATTAGCTCTTTTGCCATAATTTTGATCTAATTAATTTTGCAAGGTTTTGTGATCTTTTATCTCCGGAATGAGATAAATTACGTTTGAAATAACTTAGAATCTTAGCCACTCAGAACCTTAAAATTACGGCCAATACATCCTGACATTATAATTCCAATACATTTTGCTTGAGATATAAGTAGGTTGAAACTCTCTTATGGGCAGATTATTATGATCGAATAATTCTACCCTTATAATTTTTTCGCTGGTATCATCCTTTAAATCAATGTTTCCTTCTTCAGCATCAATGAGTTTCTTTTTCTTTAAGTATAAAGCTGGCTTTTCAATAATAAACGTTATTCCGGCTTCATTTTTTGATTCTCTTTCTCCTGCTAAATTGCCATTAATATCAAATGTTTCAATTCGCTGTAAATAATCATTTTTATAATAAAAAAGCTGATAAACAACGCCGCCATGTTGTATTTGTAATTTTTGATTCATTACCCTAAAACGTAGTATTTGTTTTTTAGCATTTGTAAATTCAATCGGGCCATTACCTTCTTTATTAATATAATTAGATAAAATCCGGACAGGTTTTGAGAATTGTTTTATACTGTTTGTGTAGGCATGATACTGAGCGTCAGATTGTGCAGTTGCGCAAATACATTGCAGAAAACTAAGATATAACAAAAATAATTTCATTTGTTTTTGGTCAGTAAATACAGTTTTAGTTATACTCGCCATTAATGTTTTTACGGTTTATTTGTTTAATTCCGGTTTTTGTAAAAGAATAAGTTGATTCTTCTTGCCATCTCCATATTTTTTGTTTTTCAGAATCTTCACCAATTGCACTGTAAAGAATTTTGATGGTATCCTTAGTAGTAATCATTTTAATTTCGGAAAAACGATCCTGAATTTTTGATGAGGATTCTGTTTTTTGACAATATTGCAGTCTTGCCAAAACTTTTTGATCTTCGCTAAACCATTTTTTCAAAAATGATACATGTTTTTCAGAGCATTGATAACCTAAATTTAGCGCCGAGAGAAATTTACATTTTAAATTACTTTCATCTGCTTTTTTTTCTCCATCCCAATAACATTCATTACTAACATCAGTTGCAATGTATCCTAAGGCTGCGCGTTGCGGCTCTGTTAATGTTTTAATATAATTCGTATTAAGCTGGAGACTACCGTTTTGGTCTAACCACAATATTTTTATATAAATATCCTGATTGTCATTCTCTGCAGAGGATTGGTTTACTGTTTTATGAATTATGGTATTTGTTTGAGAAAATACTGAGGGATAAAAATTTAAAAAAAATAATAAAGCTATTAGGCGGATATTCATGATTGGAAATTTGTTGCCTATAAAGATACTATATCTGGTTTTATTTTATCAATAAAAAAGGCAGATACCTAATTAAAGAAATCTGCCTGAATTTTTATGTAATTATTTTTTGAGTAAATCAATTTCCTCTTTTGTATTTTGAATAACAACCGTCATTTCGCTATACTTCCAGGTACCTTTTTTTTCAGCAACAACAAATAAAGTCGCTTTTCCTTTAGGTCCTTTGATCGGAATTTGTAAATCACAATTTCCGCTGTCGCCGTTTGCTGTATTAATACTGCCCGAAGTCATTCCGTCATCTTCAATGGGACTTCCCAGTTTTTCAATTACCACTTTGTTCTTTTGTGCTTTGGTCATTGCTTCTTTATAAGCATCAGAATTTGTCATCATTGAGGTAACTCCAAAGAAAATACTGACTATAAACAGTACAAAAATCAACAATAGGCTTACGCATCCTGTTGGTACAAACCATTTCCAGTTTCTCTCCCACCAACTTTTTCTTACTTCAACATAATCGTCTTCCATAAATAAATTTTATTTTAGATTCAGGTTTAAAGATAGAAAGATACTGTTAATTAAGATTTAAATACAAATGATTTTTAGATTGAAAATCAAGATAATTCTATTTAAACGAATTTTAATTACTTCACGGCGGCATAACTATTAGTAAACAAACGGCCTTGTCCAATTTCTATCAAAGTGGTATGTGGATCGCCATAATCATCAGACATAATCGATGCCATTTGTACATCTTTGATTCCTTTAATCTGATTGTTTTGTATGTCAAGTTCTCCGGATAAAATAATCAGATTTTGGTATTTTGCGATATAAGAGCCTCTGTCTAGTTCGCCATTGCTATGCAGCAGGATTGAGAATTTATTGCCTTCACCAGATATAAAAGAACCTTTTCCTTCCCATATTTCATTTGTAGAGTCATTAGTGTAAATAGTAAGATTTTTGAAATCAACACTTAATTTGGCTGTATTTTGGTTGGATAATGTAAGTGTTGATGTACCAAGAGTGACACCTAACAATGCATCAGTAAAATTAGACATAGTACAGCGAAAGGGATCAATTTTATAAATGCCTTCTACGTTAGGAGGAGTCGAACCTTTGTGAATGGTTATACCAAGTTGGTTGATTGATTTTTGCATTGCTGCATCAACATAATAATCGTACGAATTTTGTTTAGGAATAGTAGTTTCGTCATTGTCAGAATCATTAGAAGAACAAGCTGTTAAGCCTAAAACAATAAAGAATAAAAATGATTTAATGGTTGTGATTTTCATGGTTTAAAAGGTTTTGTTATTAATATTTTTGAGAAAGAACTCGATGTTAAACTGATTATTTTGAAAAGGAATCGCAATTTATATGCTGTTTCTTTTATTATGATAATATTTATAATAAATCGGAATGTTTGTTTCTTTTGTTCCCAATATGATAAATGGTATTTCCTGTAATGGCGTCAATCTCGAATTTTTCTTCAATTACTCCATGTGGAGTAAATTCGCATGGCATACTAATAGAATACTTCATTGTTTGAGAGTTTCTGGATAAAAATGTCACCTGAGTATTGTTTTTAATTTGTTCTTTTTCATCCATCAAGTCTATTTGGTATTCGTTTTTCATTTTGTTTACCAAGTCCTGCCAGCTAAATTTATA
Organism: Flavobacterium azizsancarii; assembly: GCF_027980145.1. Lineage (GTDB taxonomy): Bacteria > Bacteroidota > Bacteroidia > Flavobacteriales > Flavobacteriaceae > Flavobacterium > Flavobacterium azizsancarii. The sequence continues at coordinate 107,921 of NZ_JAMZNK010000013.1, forward strand.
AGGCTCATCATTATTGATTTCTTTTATAAGTTCCTGTTCATCATCGTATTCTCTTTGAAAACCAATAATACAATCATAAAAACTTTCTATTTCTTTTATTAGAGTCAACGTTTTTTTATGATACATAAATCTCTGTTTTATAGGTGTATTTAAGTAAATAATCGTTTGTTGATAAGAGTCTTTATGTTCTGTAAGGAAAATTTCAATAGTATCGCCATTAGTATTTTTAGTAATATATCGGCAGTAGGTATTGTTATCTTTTTTATGTTTTTCAAATGCTTCTAAATCGAATTTTCTCATTTTGGGTGTTTTTTTAACAATTGCAATTTTTCCTTTTTTAAATAATATTCCGGGTGCATGACTTGTTCTTTATTCGAAAAAAAATAAAAGTCTATTTAGCAAAATAGTCGGCTCATCAGAACTATGTAATAAATCGCTACTAAAAAGAAAGCGATATTAAATACTAATGAGAGCCAACCTAATACTTGTTTTTTATTTAGAAATAGTGCTATTATGGTTAATAAAGATGAAACGGTAAGCGGAACGATAGAATTGGTCAATATTGCTATTTTGCTAAAATATTCAAATCCGGTTGGTGCGATCAATACCAACAATACCAAAACAGCAATTATACTTATTGAAATTGTACTTAGAATTTTTGCTTTTTTATGTTTGTCTTGCATTTTAATTATTGTTTTATTGTATAAAGTTTAGCGAGTTCCAGCTCCCAGCGGAAGATCTCCTAAGCCCGCAAATAAATAAATTGACATTATAAATGGTATTAGAACTAATATTAATATTATCCATCCCAGAATTTGTTTTTTGTTTAGGCTAACCGCTATTATGGATAATAGCAATGCTGATAAAAGAAGAAGAGGATATATACAAGCTGCACTAATAGGATTTATATCTACATTGTCAGATTCTATTACTATATAGCTAAATATCATCGTGCTAATTAATAATACCAGAGAGATCAGACTTAAGATTAGGGCAATTTTTTTGTTATTTTTCATCTTCAAAAATTAGTTTGTTCCGGCTCCAAATGGTAATCCTAAAAAGACCGATAAAGAAATAATCGATATCGCAAGCAGTACAATCGTTATTACTAAAATAACCCACCAGGTTTTTTGTTTTTTATTGCGGTATATCGCTATAATCGAAAAAAGTAATATTGCTAAAAAAATATAAGGAGAGATAAGAAGTATGCTCATTATATTTAAGCCCTGAGCGCTGGAAGGAACTACCATCGAAGATATGATCCATACCAAGAGGATAATAAGCAGTAAAGAAATTATAACTTTTATAATCTTTGATGTCTTCATTAAAAATCCATTTAATTAAAATTGACTGGTAATCGTAAGATATTTTTGTCTTGAAAAAGCAATCTTAGTTTCATTATCAATTTATAGTGCAAAAGTCTTTTTAATTACTAAGTATTATTATCAATAAAAGTTTTTAAAATAATAATTTAGGGTATTTTTTTATTTTTACAGATGACGCTCAGGGAAGTAAGTTTTTTTGATAGATATAATTTTAAGACTAAATTCGATTCTGATTTTATCTTAGAAAATATAAAGCTGAAATATAAATGACATAAAAAAAGTGACTTGCTTCAAAAAAGAAACAAGCCACTTAATATTTTAAATTATGTTGTTAGTTAGCCACCACTTCTGACTGAGGTAAAAGAGTTTTACTTAAATCACTATCTCTTTCATAAACATCCTGATAGAAACCAATTTCTCCATTTTCATTTACCAATGAAGTAAAGTAAGTGATGTAAATAGGCACTTTTTTAGATAATTTAAAACTGTTTTCTGTTTTACCTTCCATAGCTTTATCAATTTTGTCGGGAGTCCATTCCGGATAATCTTTAAGCATTGCAATCGCTAGTTCTTTTGCCATTTTTACATTGATACAACCATGGCTGAAAGTTCTTTTCTCGAAATCGAACAATGTTTTAGACGGTGTATCATGCATATAAATATCATCTGGATTTGGAAACATAAATTTTACCAATCCCAGAGAATTATCAGGTCCCGGTTTTTGTCTTACCTGACCATTTACTATTTCCATATTTTTATCTGCAAGATAATTTTTATCTGCAGCAATTTTACCTTTCAATTCATTGTTTACAATACTTTGCGGAACAGTCCAGTAAGGACTAAAAACGATTCTGTCAATTTCACCGTTAAAAATGGTTGTTTTAGTCAATGGCGCGCCAACAAATACACTTGAGGTCAATTGTACCTTTCCGTTTTTAACATAAATTAATTCATACGACGGAACATTTACCAAAACATACTCATCGCTGGCAGCAATCTGAGCCGAAATAGCGCGACATCTTTCCATATTAAGTTTTAGCGTCTCCATTTTATCAGAAAGCGGTACGTTCATTTCCTTGATATGTTCCTCTGCTAAAATATAGTTAGGTTTAAAACCATTACGAACTTTATATTTCATTACGGCATCCATCAATTCACGATCATAAACATCGCTTTTAGAGTTAGTTTTTAAATCTCCTAATAAGTACAAACGGGTTCTAACCTGTGCAATTGTTTTCGAAACGGCATCCGGACGTAAATCTTTATAATGTGTTTCTTCCGGAACAATAGGTTTCCATTTATTAGAACGTTCCATTTTTTTATATTTTTTTAGAACGTCCTGCAATTTATAATACTGATCATATTCTACTTTAGCATCTACAGTTGTTGTTGAAGCAGTTGCTTCTTCGATCGTGCTGTAATTTAAAAAATCTTTCAACATAGCATCATAGGACACTTTTTTCTTAGAGTCTGAATTTGTTTTTTTTGCATAAGCAACATATAAAGAACTCAAAAGCATATCTGCATCCGTTTTTGATAGTTTTGATTCTGATGAAGAAAAAAGCGCGTCAATTTCATTTTGATAAGGAATAGCTAAATCATTCGTTTTTTTTGCTTTCTCATATAATACAGATCCAAATTCGTTAATGTCATCTTCATCGAACCATATAGTTCCCAAAGTTCTGTTTTTGTATAATGACATTACATCAGATTTATATTTTTTTAAATCCGAATATCTTTTAAAGAAATCATTCGAAAGTGCGTCTACATCAGAATCTGAGTTGTAAACGGTTGCAATAGTTGAAGTTTTTTTGTGTAAAAGGATTTCGTTTTCAGATGTCTTAAAAGAAGATACAAAAAAACTCAAGCTTAAAATTAGGGCGATTGGATATAATGTTTTCATTTTTTTAAATTTTTACGTTTACTATTTAATGTAAAAGTTTTAGGTAAAAATTTGGGGCTTTTCTACCCTGCTAAATTACTTTATGATGCTGGAAAACAAGTTGTTGTATTCTGTTTAAATTTTTCAAGATTACCATGTTATCAAAAAATCTATAATACTTGTATAGGATATATACGATAACGATTGAAATAGTTACACGTATAGATTAAAAAAACATTTATTTTTTTGTTAACATAAAGCTATAACAATAACCAAATATTAAAATATTTTGTAAATTGCTCCCTTAAAATTATCATATTCATAAAATGGAGCAACAAATACCATATATTCCTAAAAATAAAGTAAGAATTGTTACAGCAGCATCTCTTTTTGACGGCCATGACGCAGCGATCAATATCATGCGTCGTATTATTCAGTCAACCGGAGTCGAAGTGATACATCTGGGTCACGATCGAAGTGTCGAAGAAGTGGTAAATACCGCTATTCAGGAAGATGCAAATGCCATTGCAATGACTTCATACCAAGGAGGTCACAATGAATACTTTAAATATATGTATGACTTGCTTCAGGAAAAAGGAGCGGGACATATTAAGATTTTTGGCGGTGGAGGCGGTGTAATCCTGCCAAGCGAAATTGCTGAATTACAGGATTATGGTATTACCAGAATTTATTCTCCTGATGATGGTCGTTCTTTAGGTTTACAAGGAATGATCAACGATTTGGTAGAACGTTCAGATTATCCTATTGGGGATAAACTAAACGGAGAAATCGATCACATCGAAAACAAAATTCCAACCGCCATTGCACGATTAATTTCGGCAGCGGAGAATTTCCCTGAGATTGCAAAACCTGTTTTTGATAAAATACATACCAGCAATACCAACTCTAAAATTCCGGTTCTTGGAATTACCGGAACTGGTGGAGCAGGAAAATCATCTTTGGTAGATGAATTGGTTCGTCGATTTTTGATTGATTTCCCGGAGAAAACTATCGGATTGATTTCTGTCGATCCTTCGAAACGTAAAACGGGCGGAGCACTTTTAGGAGACAGAATTAGAATGAATGCCATAAATAATCCTCGCGTTTATATGCGTTCATTGGCAACACGTCAATCAAACCTGGCTTTGTCAAAATATGTAGCCGAAGCGATTCAGGTTCTAAAAGCAGCAAAATATGATTTGATTATCTTGGAAACTTCAGGAATTGGGCAATCAGATACTGAGATTATGGATCATTCTGATGTATCCTTATATGTAATGACGCCAGAATTTGGAGCAGCAACACAATTGGAGAAAATCGACATGCTTGATTTTGCTGATTTAGTAGCGTTGAATAAGTTTGACAAAAGAGGCGCACTTGACGCAATTCGCGACGTTAAAAAACAATACCAAAGAAACCATAATTTATGGGATAAAAATCCTGACGAAATGCCGGTATTTGGAACCATTGCTTCACAGTTTAACGATCCGGGAATGAACACGCTTTATAAAGCGATCATGGATAAGATTGTCGAAAAAACAGATTCTGAATTAAAATCGACTTTTGAGATCACACGCGAAATGAGCGAGAAAATCTTCGTGATTCCACCACACAGAACCCGTTATTTATCTGAAATTGCAGAGAGTAACAGATCGTATGACGAAAGTGCACTTTCGCAACAAAAAGTAGCGCAGAAACTATACGGAATCTTTAAAACCATAGAATCGGTTTCAGGAAAAGTTCCGCAAATCAATAAAGCAGGAATCGATGACGATAGTGTCATCCTGAGTGCAGCGCAAGGACTTGACGAAAATAGAATCTTTCTTAACCTTTTACTGAATCAATTTGATAAAGTAAAAATGGACTTAGATCCCTACAATTGGGAAATTATCCTGAATTGGGACGAGAAAGTAAACAAATACAAAAATCCGGTTTACACGTTTAAAGTTCGTGATAAAGAAATTAAAATCGCGACACATACAGAGAGTTTATCACATTTACAGATTCCTAAAATAGCTTTGCCTAAATACGAAGCGTGGGGTGATATCCTGCGTTGGAATTTGCAGGAAAATGTTCCGGGAGAATTTCCTTTTGCTTCAGGATTGTATCCTTTTAAACGTGAAGGCGAAGATCCGTCAAGAATGTTTGCAGGCGAGGGTGGACCGGAAAGAACCAACAAACGTTTTCATTATGTGAGCGCAGGATTGCCGGCAAAACGACTTTCGACAGCTTTTGATAGTGTGACTTTATACGGAAATGATCCGGATATTCGTCCTGATATTTACGGAAAAATTGGAAATGCAGGAGTTTCGATCTGTTGTCTTGATGATGCCAAAAAGCTATACTCAGGTTTCGATTTGGTTCATGCTTTGACATCGGTAAGTATGACCATAAATGGGCCTGCGCCAATGTTGTTGGGATTCTTTATGAATGCGGCGATCGATCAGCAATGCGAATATTATATCAAAGCGAACGAACTTGAAAAAGAAGTTGAAGCTAAAATCAACAAAATATACAAAGAAAGCGGATTAGAACGCCCTAAATATCAAGGCGATTTACCAGAAGGAAACAATGGTTTAGGATTAATGCTTTTGGGAGTTACCGGAGATCAGGTTTTGCCTCAGGAAATGTATAATGATATTAAAGCCAAAACATTATCGCAAGTTCGTGGTACGGTTCAGGCCGATATTCTAAAAGAAGATCAGGCGCAAAACACCTGTATTTTCTCCACCGAATTTGCATTGAGATTAATGGGTGATGTTCAGGAATATTTTATTACCAAAAACGTTCGTAATTTCTATTCGGTTTCGATTTCAGGATATCATATTGCCGAGGCAGGAGCGAACCCAATTACACAATTGGCATTCACGCTTTCTAATGGTTTCACTTACGTAGAATATTATTTGAGCCGCGGCATGAGCATCAACGATTTTGGACCTAATTTATCGTTCTTCTTCTCGAACGGAGTAGATCCTGAATATTCGGTTATTGGTCGTGTGGCACGTAAAATCTGGGCAAAAGCCATGAAAAACAAATACGGGGCCAACGAAAGAGCACAAATGCTAAAGTATCATATTCAGACTTCGGGACGTTCGTTGCACGCGCAGGAAATTGATTTTAATGATATCAGAACCACTTTGCAGGCTTTGTATGCGATTTACGACAACTGTAATTCATTGCACACAAATGCTTATGATGAAGCAATTACAACACCAACCGAAGAATCTGTGCGTCGTGCGATGGCAATTCAGTTGATTATTAATAAAGAATTAGGTCTGGCGAAAAACGAAAACCCAATTCAGGGATCTTTCATAATCGAAGAATTGACGGATTTGGTAGAAGCGGCAGTTCTGCAAGAATTCGACCGAATCACAGAACGTGGAGGTGTTCTTGGTGCAATGGAAACGATGTACCAGCGTTCTAAAATTCAGGAAGAAAGTTTGTATTACGAAACCCTGAAACACAACGGAGATTTCCCAATTGTGGGTGTCAACACGTTCCTGAGTTCAAAAGGTTCTCCAACGGTAATTCCGGCAGAAGTAATTCGCGCCACCGAAGAAGAAAAACAATATCAGATTACGATGCTCGATAACTTGCACCAGTTTCACGAAGCAAAAGTAAACGAGCATCTTAACAAATTACAAGAAGCAGCCATTAAAAACGAAAACTTATTCGACCATTTAATGGAAGCTACAAAGGTTTGTTCTTTGGGTCAAATTACTTCGGCATTGTTTGAAGTAGGCGGGCAGTATAGAAGGAATATGTAGAAATTTTAGATTTATGGAAAAACCTCTCAGATAATGGGAGGTTTTTTTTGTGCTTGAAAATGAAAAAACTAATAAATGTCCTATTCTGTTATTTGTTTAACGTATTGCAGTCATTGAATGCTTTTTTTTGATTTTAATTTACTAGATCGACTTTATTAGGGATTAAAAATCAAGTATTTAAAAAATATGTAGTTTGATACTGTACAAGATATTACCTCTGATGCAGGATCCAAAGGTTACAAATGATATTGGTGTACAGCCGTAATGATTAAAATAGGCGTCCTTTAAAACAAACTAATACAGTAGTTTACAGTAGCAGAAAAAATAATTGCCAACTAAGGCGAGTATTCAAATTTTATTAAATATGGAAGAAGGCGGAAATATCATTCGTAACGTATTTGGAAGGTCTTATAAAGAAGCAGAGTCTATTATAATACATGCCTCTGAAGGAGACTTGAACTTCATTTCTCCAAAAGGGATAAATTTTTATGGAAAAAACGGAGGGAAAAAGTTTGGAAATTTTGTAGCAAGAGAAGAAGTAGCAACAACCACAAATAAAATAGACAAAGTTAAAGAAATTGAGCTTTTAACTGTTTTAGATAAAGGTTCTAAAAACGATAATAACATTAACAGTACTACATTTCAAGACGGAATGGTTTTTGGGAAGGCGTATCATTTTAAAGTAAAAAGTTATGTTCAAAATCCTCCTGCAAATATTGCTGACATTAAATGGATGTTGAAATACCATAGCCCATCTCAAAATAAATGGTTGGAAATCCCTCTTTCTGTAAAAGGAGATTCTGTAATAATCACAATGAATGACAAAGATATGTGTGGACGTTTTATTTATCTTCGTGCCTATATACAAGATCCAGAGAGCGAAGGGGAATATAAACAGTGGAAACACAATCGTTTTCTATGGTTTGACAGAACAAAAGTTCACAAACAAATAATGGATCGTATTAAAGATCCTTGGAAAATTAATCAGGGAAATAGCTCTCTATGCGGTATGGCGGCCTTATATTATGCAATGGCTAAGAAAGATGCAAGTGCTTACGAAAAACTTGCAAAAGAGCTTTTTAGAACAGGAGAATATCATATTGGGAGTTATGTGCTAAAACCGCACGATAAAGCTTTAAGCATGTACGAAACAAATCCGTCAGATCGTAATTATAAAGCAATGAAAATGCCAGACATAGACTGGATTGTTCTTGCCACAACAAGAAGCAAAGAAAGTCTAAATAGTCAATTTGTTTACAATGGCTTTGAAAATGGTGACATAGACATGATGAAAGGTATAAGCTGGCCTGAGATGCTAACGAGAATGTGTAAGGAAGTTGCCGGTTTTAGTTCTGTTGAAGCAATTGATTTAGGTTTGCTGGAAATTGCTGAAAAAAAAGGAATATCTGCAAAATTATATGATGCTCTTGGTGATATTGATATTATGCATCTTAAAAATATTGTTCGAAAGTATAAACAAGGACATACTATTTTGATGATGATCGACAGTAGTATGATTGATGATGAACCGGGTTATAATCTAAAGGATTTGACAACAGACTCCCACTGGGTTGTTTATGAAGGGGGATTAAATTTTATTGATGTAGGAGAAAGCAAGTTTGTTGGTTTTAAAATTTATACTTGGGGGTATGATACTGTTAATCAAATTGATGAATTTAAAAAGCCTTCTCCGTCTAGTAAGATTTTAATTCATGCACATCAGAGAATCAAGATTGAATCTTTTAAATCCAATTATTATGGGTACATTGAAGTATTTTAGTTACTTATCTTTTATTTTGTTATTTATAAGTTGCAATGAATATAATGACGAACGCCACTCTTTCAATACAATTTTGCTTCAGCAATGGAATTTTTCTAATTGTCCTAAAAAAATTATTTTTGAAAAATATTTAAAAAATTCAAATTTTAAAAATATAATTGAGAAAGATTCTAGTTTTAATATTATTTGCGATTCTATAAATAAGCAAATAATTATTAGTCCATATGAACCTTATATCGACAAGATTAACTATGACATAAAATTAATCATTGATGATGATATAGAGTATGAAATTAAGGATATTAAGAGTAAGTTAGATACGAGTTTTTATAGTTTTTCAGTGGGGCGTAAATATTATATAAATTACAGTATTTATTCTATGACCGTAAATGGGAATAAATCAATTCAAAATAATGACGTAAATATTGTCATATCTGCTAATGATGGTACGATTAAAAAAAAATAATTCATTATCATTGAGAGTGACCCAATTATAATCTAAAGGATTTGACAACAGACTCCCACTGGGTTGTTTATGAAGGGGGATTAAATTTTATTGATGTAGGAGATAATAAATTTGTAGGTTTTAAAATTTACACTTGGGGCTATGATCCTATGAAGCAAGTTGATGAAAAAGGGAATCCGGATCTCCCGCTAGCGCGAGCGTCTCGCTCGTGAACGCAAAGTTGATATAACAATTGATATGCTGTGTGTGCACGAGCGAGACGCTCGCGCCAGCAGATGAAACCGTCACTAATTTTCAAGGTTTGAAAACTATAAAACATCTGCTGGCGAGAGCGGGACGCCAGATGTTCGAAACCCTCAAAAAAATAGGCTGAAAGCCTAAAGTCAATAGCGTGGTGCAACGCACTACAGAATAATTAAGTTCTATATGTTGCCCTGAAAGGGCAAAAGCAAAATAAACGATATAGATTCTAAAAACAGGAAAACTTTGTTATAAAATAACAATGTAACCTAATGAAAATTTTCTTTGCGATTAGGCTTCCGCCCTTTCAGGGCTAAAACAAAAATCGTTTTGCATTCATAGTGCTTCGCACCATGCTGTTGCCAAGGCTCTTACAGAGCAGCAGGTTCGAACAATTATAGCGGGACAATAGCGAGTAGATCTTTATCAGATTTAAGAATTAGAATTCAATCCCCAACCAACACCTCACTAATTTCCGTAATCAATTCAAATTCATCTAGAGGAAACATCTCCAACACCATTTCTAGAATAAGCGCAACATTTATAGGCGAATATTTAATGGTAGTTGAGGTTTGATGCGCGTCTTGCTCTAATGCTACAATACATAATTTTAGGAGTTCGGTAATGGTACAGCCAAGTTCATAATAATTGAGCATTTTAATTTGAGCGGTATGAGTTCCTATTTTATCATTAGGCGGAGTAGAGTCTTGCAATATTTGGCAGTTAATTTTCTAAGGCTTTCTAATTTTTTAATTTCATTGGTTTCCATGGCGTATATTTTTTAGTTGAGTTAATCATTTTACAATTAGACTTTTATTATTTTGTTATAAGAAAAATTGTACTTTTGTTTGACTCAGCGAAGAAAGAGATAGATTTTTCTGTATGAAAACATTTTTTAGTGTTCCTTACATCAGAAATATGTCTTTTACATTTTGCAGGTTATCACACTAAATTATTATCTTTGAATTATGAGCACACTAACAAAACCAAATCATATAGGGCGCAAGATTAGCCGTATTCGTGAACTTCGTGATATGAAACAGGAAGCTTTGGCACAGGCTTTAGGAATAAGCCAGCAAACAATATCTTCTATCGAAAACAGCGAAACCATAGAAGAAGAAAGGCTTATCGAAGTAGCAAAAGCACTTGGTGTAACGGTTGAAGCCATTAAGAATTTTTCAGAAGAATTGGCAATTAATTATTTCAACACTTTTAATGAATCTGATAATAATTTCAATCATTACAATACTTGTACATTCAATCCATTAGATAAATTAATGGAAGCAGTAGAAGAAAATAAAAAACTTTACGAACGTTTGCTGAAAGCGGAACAAGATAAAAACGAATATTTAGAAAAATTACTTCAAGTGAAATAATTTCTAGAGAAGTTCATTCATAAAAAAGCATCAGCCACGGTTGGTGCTTTTTAATTTTTAAAGTCTAGAGTTACTACAATGAATCGGGTTAGGTATTCCGGAGGAACAGAACATATTGTAGGGATGGATATCCATTCAGCACGATTATAATCGCAATTATCATTCATACGAACAAAAGCAGAAGTGATATCGAACTAGTTTTGGGAAACTGCGTAGAAACAAAAAAAGCATCAGCCACGGCCGATGCTTTTCAATTTTTAAGTAAAAAACAATTAACGACGGAAACCAGGACTTTCGTTTACTGATTCGTCAAGCTTAATAGTTTTTGATTTTTTTGCAGAAACAGCAATATCGTGTTTCGCAACTTTACCATTTTCGTTTACTTCTAAGGTATAAGTTCCGGCAGGAAATGCCTCTAAACTTAAGGTTTTCGAAATCTCTAATTTGTCTGTAGCAGATTCTCCTGTGTACACTAAATTGTGGTTTTCGTCGAAGATAGAAAAAACTGATTTCTCAAGGTTGTTCAAAGTAATGCTAACTACTTTTCCGTTTCCGGTTTTTATATTCAAAATATAATCCCCTTTTCCATCCATTGCATAAGTAAAGATCGTTGTTAAAAATACGGCAACAACTAAGCCCATTTTGGTAAAATTTGTCATGTTTTTTTTAATTGTTTATTACTGTTTGTGGAACGCTCAAAACTACAAATTGAAATTTAATTTTATGCAAAAAAAGCACTTTTTTATAGGTGTAAATTGCTGAATCAAAGATGTTTCGGTGTTTTGACTGAACTATGTACGTAATTACTGGGCTCTTGGATTTTTTTTCTGTGATTTTTTTAATGGTTTAGAAATCAGATTTTTAGATTTATTAAGAATAGTTTTCTAAAAATGAAATCGAAATAAATTTCATGAAAAAAAAGGGCACAAAAAAACAGCTCAATAACCACAAAGAGCTGTTTAAAAAAAACGATTTCCCGTTTTAAAACTTTACTAACTATCTAACCTCATTTTATACTGTATGCAGTATAACTTTTTAGCGTACTGCTACGCCTGTATTTTTAGCAGAAAATCCTGCTTTATAAACAGATGAAACTGCTTTTCTTGATAATGAAGTTGCATCATCAGTAATTGTAATTTCATGTTTCACTTTTTTTACATTATCCTCAATTTCTAAGAAGTAAGTTCCGGCAGGAAATTCTTCTAAACTAAAAGTTCTCAAGATTCCATCTTTACCAGAAGCACTTTCAGAATAGATCAAAGTACCATCTTTATCATAAATAGCAAGGTTGGCTTTTTGCACTTTATTAAGGGCAAACGTAATTAGCTTTCCATTGGTTTTTAATACATGAAGATTAAAATCTTCATTCCCGTCAATTGCATAAGTACTCATTCCTGAAAAAAGCACTGCACATACTAAACTTAATTTTAAAATCTTTTTCATGACATTTGTTTTTTAGATTAATAGTTCTAATTCTCTGATGCTAAATTACTTCGGATATGCATTTTTTTACACAACTCTATTTTCCAATTTCGATGCTGTATTCTCATTTACGAAAGCGTTATAGGTTAAAGTTTGAATTATTTTTATCGTTTTTGTTAATTAGGTTATTATTTTTTAATGTTTTGCTTAAATTAAGATAATGTAAATTAATCTGTATTTCTTACAAATGATTTGTTTTGAAGGTTTAACCGCAAAGTGCGCAAGATTTTTTATATGCTGGGTTTTTAGTAAACGCAAAAGTTCGCAAAGCTTTGTGTCGAATAAACTTTGGGAACTGTTTTAACCGCAAAGTGCGCAAAAGTTTTTTATATGCTGGGTTTTTAGTAGACGCAAAAGTTCGCAAAGCTATGTGTCGAATAAACTTTGGGAACTGTTTTAACCGCAAAGTGTGCAAAAGTTTTTTATATGCTGGGTTTTTAGTAAACGCAAAAGTTCGCAAAGCTATGTGTCGAATAAACTTTGGGAACTGTTTTAACCACAAAGAGCGCAAAGTTTTTTATATGCTGGGTTTTTAGTAAACGCAAAAGTTCGCAAAGCTATGTGTCAAATAAACTTTGCGAACTGTTTTAACCGCAAAGTGCGCAAAAGTTTTTTATATGCTGGGTTTTTAGTAAACGCAAAAGTTCGCAAAGCTATGTGTCGAATAAACTTTGGGAACTATTTTAACCGCAAAGTGCGCAAGATTTTTTATATGCTGGGTTTTTAGTAAACGCAAAAGTTCGCAAAGCTATGTGTCGAATAAACTTTGCGAACTGTTTAACCGCAAAGTGCGCAAGATTTTTTATATTCTGGGTTTTTAGTAAACGCAAAAGTTCGCAAAGCTTTGTGTCGAATAAACTTTGGGAACTGTTTTAACCGCAAAGTGTGCAAAAGTTTTTTATATGCTGGAGCTTTTAGTAAACGCAAAATTTCGCAAAGCTTTGAATGATTCAGCTTTGTGAGCTTTGTGTTTTCTGAGCGTATATATAGGTAGAAAATCTTTGCGCTCTTTGCGGTAAAAAAACAGCAAAAAATAAAACATTGCGCCTTAGTGCCTTTGTGGCAACCCCAAAAAAGTATGGCACAAAAAAAACAGCTCAATAACCACAAAGAGCTGTTTCAAAACAATCACGTTTTTAACTTTACTAACTATCTAACCTCATTTTTATACTTTATGAGAGCATAAACTTGTTTAGCGTACTGCTACGCTTGAATTTTGAGCAGAGAAACCTGCTTTGTATGCTGACGAAACTGCTTTAGATGACAATATAGATTTATCATCAGTAATTGTAATTTCGTGTCTTACTTTTTTTGCACTGTCTTCAACTTCTAAGAAGTAAGTTCCTGCAGGAAGTTCTTCTAAACTAAAAGTTCTTAAGATTCCTTCTTTACCTGAAGCATTCTCAGAATAGATCAAACTATTGTTTTTATCATAAATACTAATGCTTGCTTTCTTTACCTGATTTAGAGCAAACGTAATCAGCTTTCCATTCGCTTTTAATACGTGTAGGTTAAAATCTGCATTTCCATTATCATTTCCATCAATTGCATAAGTGCTCATTCCTGTAAAAAGTACTGCACATACTAAACTTAATTTTAATATCTTTTTCATAACGCTTCGTTTTAAATTATTAGTTCTAATTTTCTGATGCTAAATTACTCCGGGATGTGTGATTTTTTCACAACTGTATTTTCCAATTTATATGCTATATTCTCATTTACGAAACCGTTATAGGTTAATTTTTGAATTATGTTAGGTGTTTTTGTTAATTAGGCTATTATTTTTTAAGGATTTACAAAAATTAACATTTGTGCAAAACAAAGTAAATTCTTACCTGTATAGGATTTGTTTATAAAAGGACTGGATTAAATACGATATATTAAAAAAATTAGGAGTAAAAATAAGGGTACTTAAAAATATAACTCAATTACCGTAATTTAAAGATTTGGTTTTTAAGGAATTTGATGCGAAATCTGTATTTACGAAACCGTTATAGGTTAATTTTTAAATTATATTAAGTGATTTTGTTAAATTTGCTATTATTTTTTAAAGATTTTATCATGAAGACAATTGCCCCAGCTCTTGAAGTGATATCAAATTCATACGGAAGTTCTTTTACCTACGCAAAGCACGCCGAAAAGACCAATAGTAAAGCTCATCTATGGCATTATCATCCTGAGATTGAGTTGGTTTATATAAATGGTGGGGCAGGGAAAAGACAAATAGGAAGCCATGTTTCTTATTATACCAATGGAAGTTTGATACTGATAGGTGCTAATTTGCCACATTGCGGTTTTACGAACGAACAAACGGGTAACACAACAGAAACCGTTATTCATATTAAACCGGAGTTTTTAGGGAATGATTTTTTTGTTGCTCCCGAAATGAGAAAGGTTCAAAATATTATTAGTCAGGCTAAAGGCGGAATCGCTTTTGGCGGAGAGACTAAAAAACAAATAGGTAAGAAAATCGAAATGATGGAAAACCAACTTCCGTTTGAACGTTTGCTTACGCTTCTAAGTATTTTAGATGAACTGGATTCTTCAAAGGATTATACGGTTCTTAATGCTGACGGTTTTTCATTAGAATTGCAAACCCAGGATAATGACCGTATCAATGTAATTTTTAATTATGTTAAAGATCATTTTCAGGAATCAATTGCTATCGATGAGGTTTCGAGTCTGGTAAGTATGACTACGCCTTCTTTTTGCCGATATTTCAAGAAGATTTCAAATAAAACCTTTACAGAGTTCGTAAACGAATATCGTTTGGTTCACGCATCAAAATTATTGGCCGAAAAACCAATCAGTATCAATGAAGTGTGTTACGAAAGCGGATTTAATAATTTCAGTCACTTTAGTAAGTCCTTCAAACAATACACCGGAAAAAGCGCTTCGCAATATCGTCACGAACACAAGATAATTATTAGCTAAAGACTTTTTGTATGGCTAAGAATCCTGAAACTTTAGAAGAAGCTTCAGGATTTTTTTTTTTGCCACGAATTCCACGAATTTTCACAAAGTAATATTTTTCATTTACATAGAAAAATTAGTGCTAATTAGTGCAATTCGTGGCAAGTTTTTTCTTCTACAATCACAAAAACTTAAATTTTTGCCACGAATTCAACGAATTTTCACAAAGTAATATTTTTCATTTGCAGAGAAAAAATTGGTGCTAATTTGTGGAATTCGTGGCAAGCTTTTTCTTCTACAATATAAAGTTATTCACTGTATTGTTTGTCAGGCAGAGCGAAGTCGAAGCCTTTTTTACGGTAATCACAAAAACTTAAATTTTAGCCATAAATTACACGAATTTCCACGAATTAATATTTCTTATTTACAGAGAAAAATTTGTCCTAATTCGTGGCAAGCTTTTTATATTATTAAATCATTTATTATGTTGTTCCTTAATATATATAAAGCTGTACTTTTTAGAATTTTAAATTTTAAATTTGGATTTTTTTACTCTTTGTTATTGTTATAAAAATTATATTTACAGACTTGTTATTTTTAAAATATAACAAGTGTCTGATTTAATTTCCTTAACAAATTTTATAACTGAATGAATTTATTTAGAAAACCTCTCACATTTCTCCTTATCGGAATGACATTTTTGAGCTGCAATAAAAAGGATGTAGCATTTTCAGATCCATTAATTACCAATCGCGACACAACGATAAATCCTGGAGACGATTTTTTTAATTATGCTAATAATGGCTGGTTCAAAAAAAATCCCATTTTGCCTACCGACAGCAATAACGGAATAATGAGAATTGTTATGGATACTATTAATGGACAAATTAAAAGTATCTGCGAAAATGCTGCTAAAGACGAATCAGCTGGAAAAGGAAGTAACAAACAAAAAATTGGTGATTTTTATGCTTCAGGAATGGATACGATTGCCATCGAAAAAGCAGGTTTGTCTCCACTAAATAATGAAATCAAAAAAATCAACGAAATTAAGGATATTTCAGGATTGATCAGTACAATTGCACATTTGCAAACTGTAGGGGCAGATCCGGCATTTACGTTTTATGTTTCGCAGGATGATAAAATCAGTACTAAATATGCTGTGTTTTTAGGACAAGGCGGTTTAGGAATGAAACAAAGAGATTATTATCTGGATTCTGACAAACGAAATGTAGAGATTCGTACAGCCTATTTATCACATCTTAAAACGATGATGAAATTTATGGGTGAAGAAGAAGCTGTTGCTTCAAAAAATGCCGAAAAAGTACTGAAACTTGAAACTGAACTGGCAAAATCATCTAGAAAATTAGAAGCTCTTCGTGATCCTGTAAAAAATTACAACAAGCTTACTGTTGATCAGTTTAATGCTATTACTCCGGATATTGACTGGAAAAAAGTATTGCCGGTTTTAGGTATTGCAAAAGCAGATTCGATTATTGTAGGACAGCCCGAATTTTTTAAAGCATTAAATACG
This sequence comes from Flavobacterium azizsancarii, assembly GCF_027980145.1. Lineage (GTDB taxonomy): Bacteria > Bacteroidota > Bacteroidia > Flavobacteriales > Flavobacteriaceae > Flavobacterium > Flavobacterium azizsancarii. Next base: position 124,683 of record NZ_JAMZNK010000013.1, read on the forward strand.
ACGATCAAAAAATATACAATCGAAGATTGGAAGACCTATCTTAAGTGGAATCTTGTAAGTGCTTATGCGCCTTATTTGAACGCCGCTATTGAAAAAGAAAATTTTAAATTCTATTCTACAATAATGAATGGCGTGACGACTCAAAAGCCACGTTGGAAGAGAGTAGTAACGCAAACAAATCAATCTGTGGGAGAATTAATTGGGCAGGTTTATGTGGCTGATTATATGCCAAAAGGCGTAAAGGAGAAATTATTGGAAATAGGAAACAATATTCGTGATGTATTTGCTTCGCATATCAAAAAGCTGGATTGGATGAGCGAGCCTACCAAACAAAAAGCATTATACAAGCTAAGTAAAATGGTTATGAAATTGGGATATCCGGATAAATGGAAAGATATGAGTCAACTTTCTATCGATAGAAAATCATACTGTGTGAATGTTATGAAAGCTTATATTTGGGATTATAATTATATGATCAATAAATACGGAAAACCGGTAGACAGAAACGAATGGAGTATGCAGCCACAGACTTATAATGCTTACTACAACCCAAGTAACAACGAAATCGTGATTCCGGCTTGTAATATTATTGTTCCGGGTTATGAAGGACGTATGCCGGACGATGCTATTTTGTACGGAATATTAGGTGGCTCTTTCTTCGGGCATGAAATCACACATGGTTTTGATGATCAGGGAAGTCAATATGACGAAAAAGGAAACCTGAACAATTGGTGGACGGCAGAAGATTTGAAAAGATTCAAGGCCAAAACGCAATTGATCGTAGATCAGTACAACAGATATTCTATTTTAGGGAAACAGGTAAATGGTGAAGCGACTCAAGGCGAAAACATTGCTGATTTAGGTGGTGTTATCATGGGTTACGAAGCATTCGAAAAAACGGAACAGTTTAAGAACAAGCAAAAAATTAGCGGATTAACTCCGGAACAGCGTTATTTCCTTGCCTATGCTTATTCCTGGATGGTCAATAGAAGAGATGAGTCAAAAATTAACCAGATCATGACAGATGTTCACGCACCGGAACAATTTAGAGTCAACGGACCATTGAGCAATATTCCGGAATTTCATAAGGCATTCAATGTCAAAAAAGGAAATAAGATGTATCAGCCGGATAGTTTACGAGTAGTAATCTGGTAAAAAATAAAATTCTCATTTATATAAAACCATTCGTTGCGGCGAATGGTTTTTTTGTTTACGATATAATTGTCCACGGATTGAGCGGGTTAAGCTGGTTTGTCGCGGATTTTTTTTTGTTATATTTTTGCCACGGATTGTACTGATTAAAATGATTTTTTAATCTGTGGCTTTTTTTTCGCAACAAATTACCCATAATCCAATTCGTGAAAATTCGTGCAATTCGCGGCAACCTTTTACCATCAAAAAACCGGTTGTATTTTTCATTATAGTATAATGAAGAAAAAAGTATATTTACAATCCCTAATCAAAAAAATAAATAAATATGAAAAACTTTAAATTCTTAGTGTTTGCTATTCTTTTGTGCGTTTCATCAATGAGTTACGCGGCAAAAGTAGATACTTTGCAAGTTGCGAGTGCAGCCATGAGCAAAACCTACAAAGCTGCTGTTGTATTGCCCAATTCGTATGCAAAAAGTAAAGTGGCGTTTCCGGTAATGTATTTATTGCACGGAGCGTATGGTCATTTTGGTGATTGGCTAAAAAATACGCCCAACAAAAAATTAGTCCAGAACTTATCTGATCAATATAATATTATCATCGTAATGCCTGAAGGCGAGACCTTTAGTTTCTATCTGGACAGTCCGGTAAATAAAGGAAGTCAGTTTGAGACTTTTATTACACAAGAAGTCATTCATAAAGTCGATAAAACCTATAGAACGATCAGCAACAGAAACGGAAGAGTAATTACAGGACTTTCTATGGGAGGTCATGGTGCATTATACTTGTCTGCCAAACATCCTGAATTGTTTTGTGCTGCCGGAAGCATGAGTGGAGCAGTAGATATGAGTACAATGCTCAATCGTGAATCATCTGCTCAGGTAGTAAAATTGATGCAGCCTGTTTTTGGGGACAAAAGCGACAACTCAGAAATGTATGCCCAATATGCCGTAATGGGAATGTTAGATAAAATAAAAGCAAATAAACTACCCTTAATTATAGATTGCGGAGTTGATGATTTCTTAATAGAACCCAACAGAGAATTACACCGAAGATTAGTTTATAACAAAGTAGACCACGATTACACTGAACGTCCGGGAGCACATACGTGGGATTATTGGGAAAATTCACTGCCGTATCATATGTTATTTTTTAATAAAATATTGCTTAAAAATCAGCAGGTTGTAAAAAAATAAAAGAAAATTCTAACAAGAAATTAGTAAAATTCTTTTTTTGGTTTGATTTTTGGAATATCTTTATATATATAATTTATTCTAAAAACAATAAATACCACAAATACCATGAAAAAGATACTTACACTTTTTGCAGTCGTTGGACTGTTTGCATTTTCGGGATGTTCAAATAACGATGATAATGATACAATCAGTTATGTTTTTGAAGTTAACAAAGCAAATTTTAGCCCAACTTCAAATTCTGAAATATATGTAGATTTTGATTCCAGAATATATTCTGGTGATGTTATCTTAATTTACAGATATGATGGAGCTGATCCTGAAACAAAGCGTGATATATGGACTCCGCTTCCAGAATCTCATTATTACACTGATGGTAAGCTTTATTTTACCTTTAAATTTGATTTTACACAAGATAATTTTAGGATTTTTACCGAAGGTTTTGATTTAAATGTTAATCCTATTCCAGCAGATTTTGTGGTTGATCAAATATTTCGCATTGTAATAGTACCTGGAGATGATGGATTTAATACTAAAAAATCAGTTAATGTAGCGGATTATTCAGATTACAACGCAGTTATTAAAAAGTATAAAATTGATGATAGTAATGTAAAGAAATTAAATTAATTATTAGAATAGAAATATAAAAGAGGCTGTCCGAAAAGTAATTTCGGGCAGTTTTTTTTTGTTTTACACATTGATTTTTCTTATATTTAAGTACTAAAATCAATGATTATGCAGCCAGTTTTTAAGCCTCATTCGGTTCACCAGCAAGATCTTTTTCCATTGA
>NZ_JAMZNK010000140.1 GCF_027980145.1 Flavobacterium azizsancarii
CAATGTTCCGCCACTTAAAGCAGTATACCAAACAATATTAGATTCGTTTAACTGAATACTTGCAAAAGTTGGCAAAGTGGACTGACAGAAGTTTTGAGTTCCTGCAGTTACTAAACTTGGCGTTCCAGGATCAGTTACTATTACCGCAACTTCCAGTCTTAATGCACTCTCGCAAAGTGATGTTGCATCTTTTATCGCTGCATAATAAGTACCACTTGTTAAAGCTGTTGTACTTGGAATCAATGTTCCGCCATTT
>NZ_JAMZNK010000141.1 GCF_027980145.1 Flavobacterium azizsancarii
AACTCCGTACAAATTAGCGATAATCTTTATCGAGCCACTTTATGTGATTTCTCCCTTTGGTCGAAATGACAAAAATGCGACATCATTGAGAAGAACGAGGAATCTCATCAAATAACTCCACACAGATTAGCGATAATCTTTGCCGAGCCACTTTATGTGATTTCTCCCTTTGGTCGAAATGACAAAAATGCGACATCATTGAGAAGAACGAGGAATCTCATCAAGTAACTCCGTACAAATTAGCGACAATCTTT
>NZ_JAMZNK010000142.1 GCF_027980145.1 Flavobacterium azizsancarii
CCAACAGTTGGAATCATAACACATCCAACCTGTACAGTTGCTACCGGAAGTGTTGTCTTGAATGGTTTACCATCAGGGAATTGGACCATCAACCCAGGAAATATTACAGGAAGTACTGCTTCTACGACAATTTCAGGATTAACGGCAGGAACTACATATACCTTTACAGTAACAAATGCTGTAGGCTGTATTTCTGCTGCATCAGGTAATGTTGTGTTCAATGCACAACCTGCGACACCATCTGC
>NZ_JAMZNK010000143.1 GCF_027980145.1 Flavobacterium azizsancarii
CGTCGGAATAAGTGGCGACCTTTGCAGCGGAATCGTGGCGTACTTTGAAGCGGAATGGGTGGTGTACTTTGTAGCGGAATCGTGGCGACCTTTGCAGCGGAATATCCAGTAGTGAATTAAGTGAAGTTTAGTATTGGATATTTCGGTTCGATTTGTGCCAGTGATTTCGGTCGGACCGTGCCACCCATTTCGGTGAATTTGTGCCACTATTTCGGTTTGAATAGTGCCACTATTTCGGTTCAATT
>NZ_JAMZNK010000144.1 GCF_027980145.1 Flavobacterium azizsancarii
CTTCAGATTCCACCTCGCGATGGACACCCTTGCATTCAGCTAACACTTCCCACTGTAAAGGCGTGTTCGGGACTTACACCCTAGAGTTATCGCCCATGCTGGGCACACAACCAAAAAGGCTGTTCAGAAATTCTGAGGGCACTGAAAAAGTAACCGTTTATCAAAAGAGGCTGTTTTCAAATATGAAAACAGCTTCTTTTTCTTTGATATCCTCGGATAGGTGACGGAGAACACTTTCGTACAGA
>NZ_JAMZNK010000145.1 GCF_027980145.1 Flavobacterium azizsancarii
AGATTATGCAATATTTTTGCATAATCCCCAACTTTTGCGTTTGATCCTAGATTTCTTCTTATTCAGATTGTCTAATCTTTTTGCCTAATCCCCAACTTTTGCGTTTGATCCGACAGACTCCCGATAGCTATAAGGGCTCGCGCATTACTGCAGTATTTTGTAAAACAAAAAACCCTGTTTCGCTAGAAACAGGGTTTTCAAAAGAAAGGCGACGACATACTCTCCCACATAACTGCAGTACCAT
>NZ_JAMZNK010000146.1 GCF_027980145.1 Flavobacterium azizsancarii
TGGTACTTATTATGCGGCGATAAAAGATGCAACTTCACTTTGTGAGAGTGCATTGAGACTGGAAGTTGCCGTAATAGTAACAGATCCTGGAACGCCAAGTTTAGTAACTGCAGGAACACAAAACTTCTGTCAGTCCACTTTGCCAACTTTTGCAAGTATTCAGTTAAACGAATCTAATATTGTTTGGTATACTGCTTTAAGTGGCGGAACATTGATTCCAAATACAACA
>NZ_JAMZNK010000147.1 GCF_027980145.1 Flavobacterium azizsancarii
GACTGACAGAAATTCTGTGTTCCTGCAGTTACCAAACTTGGTGTTCCCGGATCAGTTACTATTACCGCAACTTCCAGTCTTAATGCACTCTCGCAAAGTGATGTTGCATCTTTTATAGCTGCATAATAAGTACCACTTGTTAAAGCTGTTGTATTTGGAATCAATGTTCCGCCACTTAAAGCAGTATACCAAACAATATTAGATTCGTTTAACTGAATACTTGCAAAA
>NZ_JAMZNK010000148.1 GCF_027980145.1 Flavobacterium azizsancarii
ATGCCATTTCATAATACTATGAGGTATTAATCCAAATTTCTCTGGGCTATCCCTCTGTAAAAGGTAGATTGCATACGCGTTACGCACCCGTGCGCCGGTCTCTAGTTCCGAAGAACTATACCCCTCGACTTGCATGTGTTAAGCCTGCCGCTAGCGTTCATCCTGAGCCAGGATCAAACTCTTCATCGTATATTGTTGATCTAATCACTTAGATCGTATTGTTATTCG
>NZ_JAMZNK010000149.1 GCF_027980145.1 Flavobacterium azizsancarii
CGAATAACAATACGATCTAAGTGATTAGGTCAACAATATACGATGAAGAGTTTGATCCTGGCTCAGGATGAACGCTAGCGGCAGGCTTAACACATGCAAGTCGAGGGGTATAGTTCCTCGGAACTAGAGACCGGCGCACGGGTGCGTAACGCGTATGCAATCTACCTTTTACAGAGGGATAGCCCAGAGAAATTTGGATTAATACCTCATAGTATTATGAAATGGCAT